>CANRSF010000006.1 GCA_947642445.1 uncultured Collinsella sp.
TACCGCCTCGCGGTGACATCGTTTTTATGTCAACCTTGGTCTAACAGAGCCATGGCATTTGCCTCACCGAACGTGGCGAGTGGTATCTTGAGGGCGTCCGTACCGGCATGCTCGTTCAGGAAATGCTTGAGGATGAGGCTGCTGATCGATAGCAGCATGTAACCCTTGCCATAGCGACGCCACCCGGGAAACCGGGCGGCGTTTTGTTTCAAGATTGAGAAATGCAACCGCACGCGAGAAAAATTGCGAACGGTCCGCGGCGCGAGTATTACAATGAAGACCCGTAAGATGTGTATGGATAACTTCTACGGGAAGCGCAGGTAACTCAATATGACCAAGCATGTGTTCGTAACCGGTGGCGTGGTTTCGTCCCTGGGCAAGGGTATCACCGCGGCCTCGCTGGGCCGTCTGCTCAAGTCGCGTGGCTACAAAGTAACGATGCAGAAGGCCGACCCGTATCTGAACGTCGACCCCGGTACCATGAGCCCGTTCCAGCATGGTGAGGTCTTTGTAACCGAGGATGGTTACGAGTCCGACCTGGACCTGGGTCATTACGAGCGCTTTATTGATGAGAACCTGACCCGCGATTCCAACTTTACGACCGGTGCCATCTACAAAAGCCTCATCGCCCGCGAGCGTCGCGGCGACTTTTTGGGCGGTACCGTGCAGGTGATTCCTCACGTCACCAATGCCATTAAGGATAAGTTCCGCCGCATCGAGGAGCAGACCGGCTCCGATGTAGTCATCACCGAGCTGGGCGGCACGATCGGCGACATCGAGTCCCAACCGTTTGTCGAGGCCATTCGTCAGTACCGCAAGGAGGCCGGCCCCGAGAACGTCTGCTACATCCACGTGTCGCTCGTTCCCTATATCGCCGCCGCCCACGAGGTCAAGACCAAGCCCACGCAGCATTCCGTCAAGGAGCTCCGCAGCTTTGGCATCCAGCCCGATATCATCGTGCTGCGCTCCGACCACCATATCGATGACGCTATCCGCGGAAAGATCGCAAGCTTCTGCGACGTCGACACCGATTGCGTCTTTACCAACGAGGACTGCGCGAGCATTTACGACGTGCCACAGCTGCTTGCCGAGCAGGACTTTGACCTGCGCATTTGCGAGCGCCTGGGTCTGGATCCGCGTGAGCGCGACATGAGCGAGTGGAACGAGTTCCTGCGCAAACAGAATCACGCCAACCATCACGCCGACAAGGTGAAGATCGCCGTCGTGGGTAAGTACACGCAGCTGCCCGATGCGTACCTGTCGGTTATCGAGGCCCTGCACCATGCGGGCGTCTTCTACGATCGCCATGTGGACGTCCAGCTGGTCGACGGCGAGAGCCTCGACGAGCAGAATGTCTCCGAGGTTCTAGGCGACGCCTCGGGCATCCTGGTCCCCGGCGGCTTTGGCAAGCGCGCCCTGGAGGGCAAGATCCTCGCGGCCGAGTTTGCCCGTGAGCACAAGATTCCGTATCTGGGCATTTGCCTGGGTATGCAGGTGGCCGTGTGCGAGTTCGCCCGCAATGTCGTCGGCCTTGCTGGTGCCAGCTCCTCCGAGTTCGATCCGGATGGCCCGTATAGCGTCATCGACCTGATGAGCTCGCAGGAGGACGTGACCGAGAAGGGCGGCACCATGCGTCTGGGTGCCTATCCGTGCAAGCTTGCTGCCGATACCCTCGCTCGCGAGGCATATGGCGAGGAACTCGTCTACGAGCGTCACCGTCACCGCTTTGAGTTCAACAACGCCTTCCGCGACCAGCTCGAGGACGCCGGTTTGGTTATCTCGGGTCTGTCGCCTGACGAGCGCCTGGTCGAGATGGTCGAGCTGCCGCGCGACGTGCATCCGTGGTATGTGGCAACCCAGGCTCATCCCGAGTTCAAGAGCCGTCCGACCAACCCGCAGCCGCTGTTCCGCGAGTTCGTACGCGCTTCGATTGGCCAGCACGAGGGTGTCGACCGTCTGCAGGTGACGCCCATGAACCTCGCTACGGACTAAGGGTGCCGGCGAATAAGGAACATACCGAAGCTACTCCCTCGTCGCTCGCCGTGGCGGCGGGGGAGTATCTCGATTACCTCGCGGTCGAGCGGGGCTTGGCGCGCAACACGATTGCGGCCTATCGTCGTGACCTGACGACGTACTGCGCCTATCTGGAGCGGGCGGGTATTGTGTCTTTTGAAGAGGTGACCCGTCAGATCGTGGAGGGCTTTGTCGCCGATCGCCGCGACGGAGGCTATTCCGACGCCTCGGTGGAGCGTGCGCTTGCTGCCGTGAAGGGCCTGCATGCCTTTTTGGTGCGCGATGGGGCCGTGGCCCAAAACCCGACGGCGGCGTTGCGCCTGCCTAAAAAGGCTGAGCGTTTGCCGGAGTATCTATCGGTGGAGGATGTCTCGGCACTGCTCGATCAAGACTTTCCCGAGGGCGAGATGGGACTGCGCGACCATGCCATCTTGGAAGTGCTCTACGGATGCGGTTTGCGTGTGAGTGAGCTGGTTGGGCTCGATGTGGGCGATATCCATATTGACGATGGCTTTGTACTCGTTCGCGGTAAGGGCTCAAAGGAACGCCTCTCCCCACTGGTGGGAAGCGCGGCGCGAGCTCTGACGCTCTATGTAACTGAGGGACGTTCTCGCTTGGCGGCCCATGCCCGCGGAACCGAGACCTCGGCGGTCTTTTTAAATAAGAACGGACGTCGCCTGTCGCGCCAGGCCGTGCATGCGATATGCGAGCGGTATGGGCGTCAGGTGGGGCTGGTGGGGCTCCATCCCCATACCTTGCGCCACTCCTTTGCCACCCACATGCTCGCGGGCGGTGCCGACCTGCGTGTGCTGCAGGAGATTTTGGGCCATGCCGATATTTCGACCACGCAGGTCTACACGCATGTCGACCGAACGCAACTGACCGAGGTCTATCTGGCGGCGCATCCGCTGGCGCATCGTTAACACATCGCTGACCTGTATATTTATAGGTATTTGGGGACGGGCCCCAGATTGCCGTGGCGTGCTTTTGCGCGCACATGGGCAATCTGGGGTCCGTCCCATTTTTCGCCACTTGGCGTCGCGGTGGTGGGCCGCACGTGCCTTGGGTGGGGGAGTTTGGGGGCGATGTGAACGGCATGTAAAGGGACGCAAAAATCGCCTCAAGGTCAACTTGAAGGTTGAGGTTCGCGGGCGTGGTTCTACAGGTGGCATCCCGCCGTTGCTGCAAACACAACATATTGTGTTTTCGAACATATGCTCGGGGGTGTTTTACAACATATTGGGGGTGGAATGGTGGGGAGGGGTGGGGGAAGGGGTGGGGAAAGGTGTTGAAAAATGGGGCAGTTCCCCATATTATTGATGACGTCGACAGGCGGGGTGGTTCCCCGCGTACGTGCCATCTGAGTAACCGAGGGGAGGGCGCACATGGGAATGACTGGTGCATACGAGCGCAATCTCGATGCAAAAGGTCGTCTGTCCCTGCCTGCACCCCTTCGCGAGGAGCTTGGAGAGCACGTTCGCGTGTTCAAAGCCCTGGATGTCGATGCTCTGTACGTGTTCTCTGCCGAGGCCTTCGATAAGTGGGTCGAAGGACTCTTCGCGGGTCGTGAGGACCACGAGGGTTTTAACCCGCGTGACATTAACGACCAGAAGCTCATGAGGGCGATCAACAAGCGCACCACGTCGATGGATGTGGACAGCGCCGGTCGTATCGGTCTTTCCGAGTCTCTCCGCAAGCAGGCGAATCTCGACCGCGAGGTCACGGTTGTGGGCAACTACGACCACCTTGAGGTTTGGGATCGCGCCGCGGCCGATGAGGACGATGACGATGAGGCCCTGCTGGACCTCTTCTTCTCGTAAGGGCAAGGCACGGGTAACGGATGGAGCGTGGGGTCTTGACACAAGAATATCGGCATGAACCTGTCATGCTCGGCGAAGTGCTTGAGTCGCTGCAGCTAAAGAGCGGCTCCGTTGTCTGCGATTGCACCCTTGGCGGTGCCGGCCATTCGGTAAAGATGGCCGCACAGGTGGGGGAGACGGGCCTTTTGCTCGGCGTCGATCAGGACGACATGGCCCTCGAGGCCGCTGGCGCCCGTCTGGACCGCGAGGTTCCCGGCGTTCCGCACCAGCTGCTGAAGGGCAACTTCGGCGACTTGGACGAGCTGCTTTGCTCGGCCGAGGTGCCCGGGGTCGATGGCTTCCTGTTCGATTTGGGCGTTTCGTCACCGCAACTCGATATCCCTGGCAGGGGCTTTTCGTATAACGAGGACGCCCCATTGGACATGCGGATGGATCCGGGCAATAACACCTTAAACGCAGCTGAGGTCATCAACACCTATAACGAACACGACCTCGCCCGGATTCTACGCGTCTACGGCGAAGAGAAGTTCGCCTCGCAGATCGCGCGCGAGATCGTGCGCCGCCGCGAGCAAGAACCGATCGAAACCACCGGCCAATTTGTCGAGATCATCAAGGCGGGTATCCCAGCTGCCGCTCGTCGGCATGGTGGACACCCGGCCAAGAAAAGTTTCCAGGCCATTCGCATCGAGGTCAATCACGAGCTCGATGTGCTCGAACGAGGGCTTGATGCCGCCACCAGGTGGCTCAACCCGGGCGGACGTATCTGCGTCATTTCGTATCACTCGCTCGAGGACCGTATCGTAAAGAACCACTTTAAGGAGATGAGCCAGGGGTGCACGTGTCCGCCGGAGATTCCGGTGTGCGTGTGCGGCAACGTGCCGATACTCAAGGTCATCACCCGCAAACCCCTGGTTGCCCAGCCTGATGAGGTTGAGCGCAACCCTCGGGCGAGATCAGCCAAAATCCGCGTGGCGCAGCGTCTGTAGGCGCGACCGCGCGATATTGGACCTCCCGCTCGCACCATAAACGAAGCTTAAACACACTACCAACGTACTCGGGATGGGAGGCGGCATATCATGGGCTACAACACTTCAAGCGCAGCACTCGCCTATGATATGAACGCCATGCCCGCCTATCGTGAGACGCCGCAGGCCCCCGTTGCTCCCCGTGAGCAGCGCCCGCCGCGCTTTGATGTCTACACGGGCGCGGGCCGTCAGGCAAACCAGGCGGTAAGCCCGGTTTTCATGAGCGTTCTTAAAACGTTTTGCATCATTGCGGCTATCTTCATGACGATCGGCGTCGCCCGCGTGGCGCTCGCCGGCGTTACGGCCCAGGTGCTCAACAGCAACGCCGAGCTTACCAACACGCTCGAAAAGGCGACCGATGAGAGCTCCGACCTGGAGGTCATGCATTCGGTCTATGGCGCCGACACGCGCATTCGCGACCTTGCGGGCGCTTATGGCATGGTGGAGCCCAGCGAGAGCGTTACACTTGACTTTTCGCAGGATGCAGCCGCGGGCGCCAACGCGACCGCGACCGCTCAGTAGCAAGACGGTAGCTGAGTATGACAAATGACTATCGCCGCGGTTCCGATGGGGGCCGCGGTTCTGGACGTCCCTCGTCGCGGGGACGTTCTGGTTATCAAGGAACGGGTCGGCAATCTTACAACGCCGGGCAGTCCCGTGGCAACGACCCGGCGTCGCGACTTTGCGGCTCGGGCGGCCCTCAAGTGCATAACACCAGGTCGCGCAAGAGTTCGTCGACCGAATGGCTCACGGGCACGCCTCTGCCTCGCCGCAAAGCCGTCATGGGCTTCATTGGGCTTGGCTTGGGCTTGGGCGTCTTTCGCCTTGCCGACTATCAAATTGTCGAAGCCGATAAACTGCGCGAGCGTGCCGATGCGCGCCGCCTGCTTGCGCAGACCCTCTATGCCAAACGTGGCACCATCTACGACCGCAACGGTAACGTGCTGGCGTCATCGGTCGAATGTCGCAACATCGCCGTGAACCCCCAGCTTGTCGAGGATGTTGACAAGACGGTGTCGGCGCTGGTCAAGGCAACTGGAATCGATAAAAAGACCTGCCGCAAGCTCGTTGAGTCCGATGGAACCTGGGTGTATATCAAGCGCCAGGTGGACGAAGACGACGCTGCGGCGCTGGAGAAGAAGAACCTGCCCGGCGTGCTTTTTGAGCAGGCCATGAAGCGCGTATATCCATACGGCAATCTGGCATCGCAGGTGCTGGGTGTAGTGAATGTAGACAACGACGGCTTGACGGGTCTCGAAAAGCAATACAACAAGCTTCTGACCGGCACGAACGGTTCTCTCGTACGCGAGCGCGCGAGGGACGGCAGCTATATCGCGGGCGGTGCCTATAAAAAGGTGGCTGCGGTCGACGGCGTTGATATCGTGACGACGCTCGACGTCAATATCCAGCGTGCGACCGAGGATGCCCTGGCAGAGGCTGTCGAGAAGACAAAGGCCAAGAACGGCTCGGCGCTGGTCACCGATCCTACGACAGGCGAGATCTTGGCAGCCTGCTCGTATCCGACCTACGACCAGACCGATCTGGAAAACGCCAAGACCGAGGATATGAACCTGCGCCTGGTCACCGACGCCTACGAGCCCGGCTCGGTCTTTAAGACACTCGTGGCGGGCGCCAGCTTCGACTTGGGCGTCGTGCGATCGAGCACGTCGTTTGAGGTGCCGGCGAGCATCAAGGTGGGCGACGATACCGTCACCGATGCCGACAAGCGCGACTATGCCATGACCATGGATGTGCGCGAGATGATGCGCCGTTCGTCCAACGTGGGCTTTGTCCTGGTGGGGCGCAAGATCGGTGCCGATGACTTTGCCGCCTATGTGGACAAGTGGGGCATCGGTCACAGCTCGGGTGTCGATTTTCCGGGCGAGAGCCTGGGCATCGTCAAGGAGCGTGACCAGTATGACGGCGCCACGCTGGGCTCGATGAGCTTTGGACAGGCGCTGTCTGTCTCGCCGATTGAGATCGCACGTGCCGTGGGCGGCATCGCCAACGGCGGCGTGATGATGACCCCGCACTTCTATAAGTCCAGCAAAGGCGACGAGAAGGACTGGGGCGAAGGTGAGCGCGCGATTTCGGAGGATGCCGCATCGCAGGTGACATCGTGCATGCAGACGGTCGTGTCCGAGGGAACGGGCGTTGGCGGCGCGGTTGACGGCTATGACGTGGCGGGTAAGACCGGTACGGCCGAACGTGCCGACGAGAACGGCGGCTACCTCAAGGAGAACTACATGTCGTCCTTTATGGGCTTTGCGCCGGCACAATCACCCAAGGTGCTGTGCTATATCACGCTCGACGGAACGCCGAGCGGCTCAGATGCCGCTGCGGTGCCGTTCCAGTCCATTATGGCCAACGCGCTCGACGTGCTGGGCATCCCGCGCACGAAGTAGGGGGTTACAATCTTGAGCGTAGTCTGCCGTTTGATCTGAAGGGTGTTCACATGCCCTGCACCACGCGCGCATGGCACTGGGATACAATACGCCGATAGCATTATTAGGTTTACAGGGGAGCTGCAATGATAGAGATCGCCGTCAACAACCTCGCGGCCTCAACGGGGGCCCGAACCGTGACGGAAGAAGCCGATCGGGTATGCCGCGGGTGCGTTATCGACTCGCGCCAGGTCGAGGAAGGGACGATTTTCGTCGCCTTTCCCGGTGAAAACGTCGACGGCAATGATTTTGCTTCCCGTGCCGTCCAGTCGGGTGCCGGCGCCGTCGTGATGACGCGTGAGCCCGAGGCCGAGCTGGTCTCGCTGGCGCAGGACAAGGGCTGTGCCATCTTGCTGACTGATGATCCCGAGGAGTTTCTGCTGCGTTTGGCGCACGCGTACCGTCTGGAGCTTGGCTGCCTGGTCGTTGGTGTTACCGGTTCCATCGGCAAGACGACGACCAAGGACGTGCTCGCCGCTGTGCTCGCCAAGCGCTATCGTGTCTGGGCCACCAAGGGCAATTTCAATAACCTGATCGGCATGCCGCTCACGGTGCTTTCCGCTCCGGCCGATACCGAGGTCCTGGTGCTCGAGATGGGCATGAACCATTTCCACGAGATCGAGCGCCTGTCCCAGTCCGCCAATCCCAACCTTGCCATTGTGAGCAAGATTGGTACCTCTCATATCGGTATTTTGGGCAGCCGCGAGAACATCGCCCGCGCTAAGGCCGAGATTGTCCAGGGCATGTGCGCCGCCGGCGACTATTTGCCGCTGCTGGTTTTGGGCGGCGAGGACGACTTTACGCCGTTCATTCGTGATACGTTCGCCCAGCCTGCTGGTATCGACGTGATGCTGGCCGGCGTCTCGGACGACGATGAGGTCCGTGCGCGCGACATTCGTGTTGATGACGAGGGCCGTCCGGTCTTTACGCTCGATTTTGGCCAGGGCGAGACGATCGATACCATGCTTGCCATCCCCGGCGTGCAGTCCGTTCCAAATGCCGTTAAGGCCGCCGCGGTTGCCTATCGCCTGGGCGTGACGCCCGAGCAGATCGATGCTGCCTTTAGGGGCCTCACAATCACCGGTCACCGCCAGGAGATCAAGCGCGCCAAGAGCGGTGCCCGCGTCATCGATGATTCCTATAACGCCAGCGCCGAATCCATGGCTGCCGGTCTCGACCTGCTGTGCTCGCTTTCGTGCACGGGGTCTCGCATGGCGATCCTGGGCGAGATGGGCGAGATGGGCGATGAGGCTCCTCGCATGCATGAGCTCGTGGGCGCCTATGCCGCCGCCAAGAAGCTCGACATGCTGGCGTGCGTGGGTGGTGAGCTGGCCCAGCTTATGGCCGATGCCGCACGTATGATGGGCATGGACGAGGACCGCATCCAGGTGTTCTCCGATTATCAGCAGGTGCTCGACCGCATGGGCGGCGCGCTTGAAAAACATGATGTTGTACTGGTCAAGGGTTCCCGCTTTGTTGAGCTCGACCGCTTTGTGGAAGGTGTGTGCTAGCCCATGTTCGGCAATCCCTCGTATCCAACGTATCAGGCTTTTTTGGGGCTTGGCATCGCCGCTGCCATTGCGCTGCTGCTCATGCCGTGGTGGATCAAGCTACTCAAGGTCGAGGGTATCGGCCAGCAGGTTCGTGCCGACGGCCCCAAGCGTCATTTGGTTAAGCAGGGAACGCCCACCATGGGTGGCGTTGTCATCCTCGTCGCGATCTCGCTGACCTGCCTGCTGATGGGCAAGCTCACCACCGAGCTCGTGCTTGTGCTGCTCGCCACGCTGGCGACCGGCGTGCTGGGCCTGATTGACGACCTGACCTCCGTTACGCATGGGCGCTCGCTCGGTCTGACGCCTCATGCCAAGATGATCGGCCTAACCATTATCTGTGTCACCTTTACGGTACTTGCCGTCAACTGGTGCGGCGTCGCCCCCGAGATTCGTTTTCCCGGCGGCCTGACGATCGACCTTGGCGTGCTTTCGACCACCATCTGCGGCCTTTCGTTCCCGTGGCTCTACATTGTCTTTTGCTGGCTGATGATCGCCGGTCTTTCTAATGCCGTGAACCTGACCGATGGCCTTGACGGTCTTGCTGGCGGCACCTCCATGATCGCCATGCTCGCCATGGCTGCGATGGCGTTTTTGCACGGAGACGTGAACCTGTCCATCTTCTGCACCGCGTGTGCCGGTGCCTGCTTGGGCTTTCTGTGGTTCAACTGCTATCCGGCGAGCATCTTTATGGGCGATACCGGCTCGCTTGCCCTGGGCGCCGCGTTTGCCTGCACGTCCATCATGACCAACACCGAGGTCGTCTCCCTCATCATCGGCGGCCTGTTTATCGTTGAGACCCTGTCGGTCATGATTCAGGTCGTCTACTTCCACTTTACGCACAAGCGCGTCTTCCTTATGGCGCCCATCCATCATCATTTCGAAAAGAAGGGTTGGGCCGAGACCAAGGTCGTCATCCGTTTTTGGATTATCGCTGCGGCCTTTGGTGCCGTTGGCCTTGCTTTGTTCTTCCAGTTGGGATAGTGGTCTTTCATGCCTCTTGCTGATGTCTTTAGCCTGCTCGTTTTGGGTCAGGGCAAATCCGGTCTCGATGTCGCCCGCTGGGCGCTGGCACATCCCGAGCGCGTAAGTGCCGTTACCGTGTATGGCGGCGGCACCTCTGAGCCCAATGACGCCACGCGAGCGCTCGAGGCTGCTGGTGCGTCGTTTGTCTATGGCACCGAACAGGTCGAGGGTGCCTATGACGTATGCGTGACGTGCCCGGGCATCTCGGAGTTCTCGGGCTTCTTTAAGGCCGGGCGCGAGCATGCCGCCCAGATTATGGGTGAGCCCGAGTTTGCCTATCGCCTGTCGCCCGATAACTGGATTGCCATCACGGGCACCAACGGCAAGACGACCACCACGTCGCTGACTGATTATCTGCTCAAGGCTGCCGGCGAGGCCAGCGTAGCTGTCGGCAACATCGGCGAGCCGCCGGTCAACGAGATTGACGGCCGAGCCCGCAACGAGTGGTTTGTGGCTGAGCTCTCGAGCTATCAGATTGCTACGACCACCGAGCTCCACCCCCGCGTGGCGGTGCTGCTCAACATCACTCCCGACCACTTGGGCTGGCATAAGAGCCATAAGAACTACGCGCTTGCCAAGGTCAAACTGTTTGACAATATGGTCGATGACGATCTGGCGGTTGTCGACGTCGAAGACGCCGGCATTCACGAGTTCGATGAGTACATCTACACGCCGGGTCGTCGCATCTGCAGGGTCGCTTTTGACGAGCCCGAGGGCGAGGATGCCGCCTTTGTGCGCGACGGCAAGATGGTCGTGCGCCTGAAGGGCGTCGAGACCCCGCTCATCGCTGCATCCGAGCTCAAGATCTCGGGCCATCACAATGTTATCAATGCCCTGTGCGCTGCCACGGCTGCCCTGGCAGTCGGTGCCGATGTCGATGGCGTCTGCCGCGGTCTGGCCTCGTTCCAGCCGCTCGAGCACCGCGTGGAGCCGTGTGGCGAGATTGACGGCGTGCGCTACGTCAACGATTCCAAGGCGACCAACACCGATGCGGTCGAGAAGGCGCTGACGGCATTTCCCGATGACGATGTGATCTTGCTGCTCGGCGGCCACGATAAGGGCACGCCGCTCACGGACTTCGCGCGCGTCGTTATGGATAACGTACGCTCGGTCGTCTGCTTTGGCGATGCACGCGAGCGCTTCACCGCCGCTATGGACGAGGCCGATGTCGATGGCGATGTGGATATCGCCCAGGCGGATGACCTACGCGACGCCGTGGACGTCGCCCGTTCGCTGTCGAGCCGTGGCGACGTGATCTTACTTTCTCCTGCCTGCTCTTCGTTCGATGAGTTCTCGGGCTATGAGGAGCGCGGCCGCGTGTTTAAGGACTATGTGGCGCAGCTTGCCGCTGCGGCGAAATCGCAAATGGAATAGGGGTTGCCGGTGAGAGAGGAGAGCCCCCGACAAGGTATGAGGAGGCCCGACTCGGACCGTGCTTCCTCGCGGCGCAGCACACCGCGTTCCGGTCGCGGCGGGCAGACGTTTAGCGAACGCTATATTGCCGGCGTTCCCGCCCGTATCATGCGCCCCCGTCTGATATTCATGGCCTGCCTGTTTACCTTGGTGTGCTTTGGCCTGCTGATGGTGTACTCGGCGTCTTCGGTCGAGGCGCTGCACGAGAATGGCTCGGCGACGTTTTTTCTGGGTCGACAAGCCGCGTTTGCCGTGGTCGGTGTTCTGGCGCTGATTGCCATCGTGCGCGTTTTGCCGGACAGCTGGTTTGGGGAGGATGTGCTCAGGATCTTCCTTATCGGCATGATAGGGCTACTGCTTCTGGTGTTCTTGGTGGGCAGCGGCAGCCGTGGCGCCACGCGCTGGCTCAACATCGCCGGTATTCAGTTCCAGCCTTCCGAGTTTTTAAAGCCATTTGCCATTGCGTATTCGGCCATCATGCTTGATCGCTTCTTTTCGCCCGGTGGCAACATCAACGAATTCCTTCGCAAGATGGGCATCTACCTGGGTATTTCGCTCTTTCTGATCTTTATCCAGCCCGATTTCGGTACTGTCCTGATCATCCTGTTGACCCTTATGTGCATGGCGTTGTTTGCGGGTCTCGACCCCAGATTTATCATCGGCGTGCTAATCTTCGGCATTCTCGTGATCGTGATTGCGCTTGTCGCAGAGCCGTACCGTATGGTGCGTATTCAGGTTGCCTTGAACCCTTGGGCCGACGAGTATGGTGACGGCTATCAGGCCACGCTTGCCATCATGGCCTTTGCCTCGGGCGGTCTGTTCGGCCGTGGCATCGGCAACTCAACCATGAAGTACTCGTATCTGCCCGAGGCGCACAATGACTACATCCTGGCCATCATTGGCGAGGAAGTCGGTTTTGTCGGAACCGTGCTGTTCTTCTTGGTGTTTGCGATGCTGATCTACTCGGCGTTTCGCATTGCCGAGCAGGCGACCGATCGTCGGGGCGCGCTCATGGCGTCTGGCTCCGCGGTCATTCTCGCGGTGCAGTTTTTGATTAACGCGCTTGGCATCCTCAACGTGTTTCCCATGACGGGCAAACCGTTGCCGTTTATTAGCTACGGCGGTTCGTCGATTATCGTGTCGCTCATGCTTGCCGGGTTGATCCTGCGCGTTTCGTACGAGAGCGCCCGCCGCGATGAGTACGATCGCCGCCGTGAGAGCTTTGCCGTTATGGACGAGAGCACCGCCGGCGTGGCCCATGTGCGCGGTGAACGACCTTCGCGTAGTGGCTTTACCGTTCTGGATGGTTCTGCATCCGAGCCGGCAGCTCGTCCACGCCCGCGAACGGCTCCGCAAGGTCGTCCGCAGCGCCCCTGCTCTCGCAACGCGGGCGGCGGATATAATCGAATCGATTTGAACTCGGACCCGTCGGCGCGTCTGCGCACCGACGACCAGGGACCGCGTGTACGAAGGGACTACCATGACCGATAAGATGACCGTTGCTATTGCAGCCGGCGGCACGGCAGGACACATCAACCCCGCGCTCGCCTTGGCCGAAGAGCTGCGTGATCGTGGCCACCACGTTGTGTTCGTGGGCCAGTCGCGCAAGCTCGAGGGTCGTCTGGTCCCCGAGGCTGGGTTTGATTTTGTGCCCATTACGGTCACGGGCTTCGACCGCTCCCGTCCTTGGACGGCGCTGACCTCGCTGTGGCGTGTCAACAAGGCCAAGCGTGCGCTCGCCAGTCATTTCTCAAAGGTCGGCAAGCCCGATGCCGCCATCGGTTTTGGTGCCTATGTCGAGGTTCCGCTGCTGGGGTGGTGCAAGGGCGCAGGCGTTCCGTATCTGCTGCACGAGCAGAACTCTGTTCCGGGCCTGGCCAACAAGATGATGAACTCCCACGCCGCCCGCGTGTGCATCTCGGTGCCGGCAGCGCGCTCGGTCTTTGAGCGCGAAGGTGACCCTGACCACGTGCTCATGACCGGCAACCCTGTACGTCGCTCGGTGATCGAGGGCGATCGCGCTCGCGGCCGCAAGGCACTTGGCGTTCCCGAGGACGCGACGCTGCTGCTCGTCTTTGGCGGTTCACTTGGCGCCCAGCACCTCAACGAGCGCGTGGTTTCGCTCAAAAACGAGCTGCTTTCGCGCAAGAACCTCTATGTGTTGCATTCGACGGGTGCCGACGGCTTTGAGGAGACCGAGCACGCTTTGGCGCTGACGCCCGAGGAGGCGAAGCGTTACCGCGTCCAGCCTTACATCGACAACATGGGCGATATGCTGGCTGCTGCCGATTTGGTGCTCTCGCGTTCGGGTGCATCGAGCGTGGCCGAGATCGCTGCGCTCGCCGTGCCCTCGGTGCTCGTGCCGTATCCGCATGCGACGGCCGACCACCAAACCACCAATGCTCGTTATCTGGTCGACGCCGGGGCCGGCGTGCTCTGCGCCGATGCCGATATCGACGGTTCTGCCTTTGCCGATGAGCTGCTGCACCTGGTCGATGACGCGGCGGCGCGCGACGCCATGCGTCAGGCGGCGCGTGGTCTGGCTCAGGATAGAGCCGCCGCTCTTCTGGCGGATGCGGTAGAGGGTTTGCGTTAGTTAGACGGGATATCTTCGGTCGCCCTCGCGCTGATGCGGTAGGTGCGGTACAGTTAACGGGTTACAGGCAGTGTTTACGCAAGGAGTACACGAGCACATGGCTGATTCCCAGACTGCAACCTCCGCGCCCGAGTTTAAGAGCGCCCACTTTATCGGTATCGGCGGCGCCGGCATGAGCGGCATCGCCCTCGTTCTGCACGAGCGCGGTTATGCCGTTACCGGCTCCGACCTTAAGACGTCACGTTATATCCGCCAGCTTACCCGCGCTGGTGTGAAGGTGCATGTGGGCCATGAGGCCGCCACGATCGACGAGGTTAAGCCCGACGTGGTTGTTGTCTCCACCGCTATTCCGGAATCCAACCCTGAACTCGTGCGCGCTCGCGAGCTTGGTATTCCCGTGTGGCCCCGTGCCAAGATGCTCTCTGCTTTGGGCCACGGCTACACCACCGTCGCTGTTGCCGGCACGCATGGCAAGACCACCACGTCTTCGATGTGTGCCACCATGCTCGACCGCATGGGTCTGGATCCGAGCTTCCTGATCGGTGGCATCGTCGAGGGCTATGACACGAACGGCAAGAACGGCTCGGGCGACTACTTTGTCGCCGAGGCCGACGAGTCCGACAGCTCCTTCCTGTTCCTGAACCCCAACGTAGTCATTGTGACCAACGTCGAGGCCGACCACCTCGATCACTACTCGGGTATCGAGGAGATCGAGGCAACTTTCGCCAAATTCATGAGCCTGGTGGGCGAGGACGGCACCGTCATCGTCTGCGGTGAGGACCCGCATCTGGTCGAGCTCGCCAAGTCGACGGGCCGTCACGTGCTTTCCTACGGCTTTGCCGAGAGCAACGACATCGTCTGCATGCACCCGGATGTCAAGGGCATCCAGAGTGACTTTATCGTTCGCTTTGAGGACGGCACTGAGCGCGCTGTGGAGATCAAGAGCAATCCCGGTCGCCACAACATGCTCAACGCCACGGCGGTGCTCACCGTCGCCCATGTCCTGGGCCTTGACATCGACGCCGCCGCCAAGGCGCTCTCGAGCTTTGAGGGCGTCCGCCGTCGCTTTACCCACGTGGGCGATATCGATGGCATCACCGTGGTCGATGATTACGGCCATCACCCCACCGAGATCAAGGCGACGCTTGCTGCCGCTTCGTCGCTGGGTTACAAGCACGTCGACGTCGTGTTCCAGCCGCACCGCTATTCGCGCCTGCAGGCCCTGTGCGACGACTTTGCCGATGCATTTGCCAATGCCGATAAACTGCTGCTGATTGATGTGTTCTCGGCTGGCGAGATGCCCATTCCGGGTGTCACCTCTAAGATGCTCGCCGATACCGTGCGCGCCAAGCATCCTGGCAAGGAGGTCGTGTACTGCTCCAGCCGTCTTGAGCTCAATCAGGAGCTCGAGCAGATGGTGGGCGAGGGCGACCTGCTGCTCACCATGGGTGCCGGCGACGTTACGACCGTCGGTCCCGAGTTCATTGAGTATCTGACTGCCAAGAAAGACGCTTAAGTCTAATGGGTCTGTTTAACGCCGTCATGGCGCTCTCGGGCATGATCGACACGGATGTGATCGAGGACGAGCGCCTTGCGCGTCATACGAGCTATCGTATCGGCGGCAAGGCCGACCTCTTTGTGACGTGCCATAGCTATCATGCCCTCCGCCGCGCCGTGGCGGTGCTCGATCGCGAGCAGGTGCCGTGGGTCATCATCGGCAAGGGCTCCAATCTGCTGGTTGCCGATGGCGGTTATCGCGGTGCCGTCATTTCGCTCGGACGTGAGTTCCAGCGCACGGTTGTTGCCGATGACGGTTGTACGCTGACGGTCGGTGCGGGCGTGATGTTTGCGCGCCTGGTCAACGATGCCCTGTCGCGTAGCCTCTCGGGCCTTGAGTTTGCCGTTGGCATTCCTGGTTCGGTCGGCGGTGCGATATCTATGAATGCCGGCACGCGGACCGAGTGGATTGGCTCGCTGGTTGAGGATGTCGTAACGTTTGACCCGGCATCCGGTATCAAGCATTATGCGGGGTCCGAGATCTCTTGGGGCTACCGCGAATGTAGCCTTCCCCGCAATGAGATCATCCTCGAGTGCGTGCTCAAGCTTAAACCGGCGCCCAAGGCCGACATTCGCGAGCGCATGGAGCGGTACCTTACAAGGCGCAAGCGTACGCAGCCCATGGGTCGCGCATCCTGCGGGTCTGTCTTTCGCAACCCGCCCGATGCGAGTGTGGGCAAGCTTATCGAGGATTGTGGATTAAAGGGTTTTTCGATTGGCGGCGCGGAAGTTTCGCCCGTTCACGCTAATTTTATCGTTAATAACGGAACTGCCTCGGCCGATGACGTTGCCGCGGTTATCAGACATGTGCACGGAAAGGTGAGGGAGGCGTATGGCATCGAGCTCAGACCGGAAGTTAAATTCCTCGGCTTCTAGAGCATCGAAACCCACCTTCCGCCGCGCCGGAGGGCGTTCCGGCGCGCCTGCCAAACCTCAACGCAATACCGTCGCGCACTCTAAGTCTGTCGGGCATGCTCGACAGACCAGTCGTCCGGTCGTCGGCTCGCAGCTCGGTAATCGTCCGGCCGCAAAAAAGTCCTCGCGTCCCTCGGTGACGTCAAAGCCTGTTATGGGCGCCAAGCCTGCCCGTCCCATGGCAGCTCCCAAGCCCTCGACGGGAACTAAAGCGGCGCGTCCAGGTCTCACGCTGGGCGCATCGAAACCGCGCTCGCTGACATCGGTGCCGGCTACCGCCAAGAAGCCTTCGAGTAAAAAAGGTTTCAACCCGTTATCTTCACTTGGAGCGATGGCAAATAAAACATCAGATGCCGCTTCTGTCGTTACAGGCAAAGGCAAAATCGTGGGCGGCGTTCTGGCCGTCTTGGCCGTGCTCGTCGTCGTTGCCATCGTGGTGATCAACTCTGGACTGTTTACTGCCACTGATATTCAGATTCAAGGCAGCGAGCATGTGACGAAGCACGATGCTATCCAGCTGATCGACTTGCCCGAGGGAACGTCGCTTTTTAACGTCGATCCCGACCAGATTACCGAGGATCTCAAGCAGAACCCGTGGGTTTCGGGCGTGGATGTCCAGCGCCAGTTTCCCCATACGCTTATCATCACGCCGACGGAGCGTAAAGTTATCGCCATTGCGTATATCAGCTCCGACGACCTTGCCTGGGCTATCGGAGACGATGACACCTGGATCGCCCCGCTGTCGACGTCGGTCGAAGTGGACGACCAGGGCAACGTCATCACGACAGGGCAGGGCTCAAATACCTTGACCGGAATCGATGCCGCGCTGGCGCTCGCCAAGCATTATGGCGCGGTGTTATTGACTGATGTCTCGGCGGATGTCGCTCCGGTTTCCGGCCAGGCGGTGAACTCCAAAGCCGTTAAGGCCGGCCTGGATTATGTGCGTGGTTTTTCGAGCGAGTTCTTGGGACAAGTCAAGGATATTTCCACGCCTTCGGTCGAAGCCATCTCGGCAAACCTCAATAACGGCATTGAGGTGTCGCTGGGCGATTCGGACGATATCGCCAAGAAGGAACGCGTAGTCACCAAGTTGCTTTCGCAGGTAGAGGGCGTAACGTATATCAATGTGCGCTCTCCGGGCAACTACACATTTAGGAATGCTCCGACCTCGTAGCGCTGGTTGATGCTTTGTTGAGGGGCCATACCACGCCGTTTATCTGGTTTGTTTGGTTTTCACGGTCAATTATTTGACTGATACGTTCATAATGTGCAAACATAATACGGTTTACCTTTGCATTTACTTTCAACCTGAAGGTTAATGTGCGCAGGGGTCGACCCATGCTATGGCTATAACCTTTGTTCGGAGGACCGACATGCACGAGACAGAGATCAACAACTACCTTGCCGTCATTAAGGTGGTCGGCGTCGGCGGCGGCGGTACCAACGCGGTCAATCGAATGATCGAAGAGGGCATCCGCGGCGTCGAGTTTGTTGCCATCAACACCGATGCTCAGGCACTCGCGATCTCTGATGCCGATATCAAGGTGCACATCGGCACCGACCTTACCCGCGGCCTGGGCGCCGGCGCCAATCCCGAGGTTGGCCGCAAGGCTGCCGATGAGTCCCGCGACGACATCGCCGAGGCGCTCGCTGGCGCCGACATGGTGTTTATCACCTGCGGCGAGGGCGGCGGCACCGGTACCGGCGCTGCTCCCATCGTTGCCGATATCGCGATGAACGAGGTCGGCGCACTGACCGTCGCCGTCGTGACCAAGCCCTTCACCTTCGAGGGCCGCAAGCGTAAGAAGAGCGCCGAGGAGGGCATCAAGACCCTCTCCGATTGCGTCGACACCATGATCGTCATCCCTAACGATAAGCTGCTCGACATCGCCGAGAAGAAGACCACCATGCTCGAGGCCTTCGCGATTGCCGATGGCGTCCTTTCCCAGGGCACCCAGGGCATCACCGACCTCATCACCGTCCCCGGTATCATCAACCTGGACTTCGCCGATGTTAAGACCATCATGAAGCAGGCCGGTACCGCCATGATGGGTATCGGTACCTCTTCTGGGGATACTCGTGCCGTCGACGCTGCCCAGCAGGCCATCTCCAGCCCGCTGCTCGAGAGCTCCATCGATGGTGCCACGCGCGTGCTGCTCTCCATCGCCGGTTCCAAGGACCTGGGCATCCAGGAGATCAGCGACGCCGCCGACGTTGTCGCCAACGCCGTCGACCCCGAGGCCAACATCATCTTCGGTACCGTTGTCGACGAGTCCCTGGGCGATCAGGTGCGTATCACCGTCATCGCTACGGGCTTCTCCGACTCCAACGTCAACCGTCAGGATGAGCTCTTTGCTGCTCAGCAGTCTCAGAGCAAGGCCGCTGCCTCCGCTGAGCCGCAGCGCACCGCCCCGGCTGCCAGCCCGGCTCAGGCCGCTCCGACCCGCAACGTCGGTGGTACCGAGCTGCCCAACTTTGGCAACGACCAGTTCGAGCTTCCCGACTTCCTGAAGCGCGGTAGCTTCTAGTTCGTTTTTCTCAACGACCTGCACGGGGTGTGTCCATTTGGATGCACCCCGTTTTGTTTCTCGTTTGTAAACGAAAGCCTCCAATC
Organism: uncultured Collinsella sp.; assembly: GCA_947642445.1. Classification (GTDB taxonomy): domain Bacteria; phylum Actinomycetota; class Coriobacteriia; order Coriobacteriales; family Coriobacteriaceae; genus Collinsella. The sequence continues at coordinate 18,974 of CANRSF010000006.1, forward strand.
TCCTTACGTTCCCTTTACGTTTGGTCCCTACCGCTGCGGGTATCCTTTTAAGGAAGTATGACAGCCGTATAAACGCGGACTGCGCGGCGACGCCGCGGTACTTGTGTTATTAGGAGGCTTTAGTATGGCAGCACGTGCGGACAACGTTTCGCGTGTCGACCATGATGGAGTTACGTTGGTGGAGGGCGCGACATCCGATGTCCGCTTTGCCTTTACCGAGCGCACCGGTGGCGTTTCTGAAGATGCGTACTCCTCGCTCAACCTGGGCTCGCATGTAGGCGATGACCCCTTTGCTGTTCAAGAAAATCGTCGTCGAGCGCTCGAAGCTATGGGCGCCACTGAGTGCGAGCATAATCTGCTCGTGCCCAATCAGGTACATGGTGTCCATATCGTTACGGTGACTTCGAACGGCGCCGACGATCTTGAGGCTGTTCGCGAGCAGATTGCCGAGGGCTGCGATGCCATCGTCTGTACGGCCCATGACGTGCCCGTGCTGCTCTGCTTTGCCGACTGCGTTCCCGTGGTGCTGGTGGCCCCTGGCGGATTTGCCGTGGTGCACTCCGGTTGGAAGGGCACGATTGCACGTATTTCTGCCAAGGCGTGCCAGGCGCTTTGCGATGCTGCCGGCTGCGATGCGAGCGACGTTTCCGCCTATATCGGCCCCCATATCTTGGCTGACGAATATGAGGTATCCCAGGAACTCATGGATCGCTTTGCCGTCGAGTTCTCTTGCATCGATGCGAGTGCCTCTCGCATGCTCGATCTTTCCGCTGCCATTTGTGAGGCGCTGGTAGATGCCGGTGTGGACGCGGATAATATCGTGGATACCCAGCTTTCGACTGTGCGTCAGAACGACCGCTTTTATTCCTACCGTAACGAGGACGGCACCTGTGGGCGCCATGCTGCGATCGGCGTGATGCTATGAGAAAGATCGTATCGGTCCTGAGCGCCGCTGTGCTTACGCTTACGCTGTGCGCCTGTTCTTCGGGATCTTCTACCTCTTCCATTACCGTGGCCGGCTCCACGACCTGCCTTCCTATCGCCGAAATTGCGGCAGAGGGCTTTAAGGAGGAGACCGGCATCGACGTGCTCGTTTCCGGTTTGGGCTCTTCCGCTGGCATCGAAGCCGTCAGCGCTGGCACGGCCGATATCGCCAGCTCCTCCCGTGGACTCAATGCCGACGAACAGGATCTGGGCCTGACTCCCATCGTCATCGCCCACGACGGTATCGCGGTCATCGTGAACGAAGACAACCCCGTCGATAACCTCTCGACCGAGCAGCTCCGCGATATCTATGCCGGCAAGATCACCAACTGGAAAGAAGTCGGTGGCGAGGACCTGAGGATTCAGGTTATCAACCGAGATGAGGCGTCTGGCACGCGTGAAGCCTTCCGCACCATCGTGATGGACGGCACCCCGTTCGATCGCCGCTCCGCCGTTCTTTCGGGCACGGGCCAGGTGCGCGACGTGGTATCTCGTTCGCACGGTGCCATTGGCTACATTTCGCTGGGCTTCGTCGATAGCCTCAACGCCAAGACCTCGGTCAAGGCCGTCTCGGTCAATCATGTTGAGGCGTCCGAGAAGACGGTCGCGAGTGGCGGCTATCCCATCTCGCGCGACCTTTACTTCTTTGTGAAGGGTGCGCCTTCGCAGCAGGCGCAGGATTACATCGACTACGTGACGTCCGAAAAGATGGACAAGCAGATTCGCGAGGCGGGCTTTATTCCCGTCACCAACGACGAGAAGGGGAGTGAGTAGCATGGAAGCACAGGAAAACTCCCAGACTGAGCAGAATGGTCAGGCGCCCAAGAAGCGCGAGCTGGCGCTCGTATCGCGCAGCACCTATATCAAGGAGAAGGCGCTGCAGTGGATCTTCTTTGCCTGCGCGTTCTTGGCGGTTGTTACCGTCATCCTGATTTTTGTCTTTACCACGTACTCGGCGCTGCCCGTCTTTACCGACATCGGTCTGGCGGACTTCTTTAGCTTTACGTGGGCGCCCTCTGAGGGTCACTACGGCATCGTGTCGCTGCTTGCCGGCTCGGGTCTGGTGACCGTCGGCGCGCTCGCCATGGGTGTGCCCCTAGGCGTGGGCACGGCCGTGTATCTGGTCGAGATCGCCAGCAAGCGCGTGCGCAAGCTCATCAGCCCTGCCGTTGACCTGTTGGCCGGCATCCCTTCTATCATCTATGGCTTCTTTGGCATGATCATCATCCGCCCGTTTATCGCACAACTGACCGGCGGTCTTGGTTTTGGCGCGCTGACGGCGTGGTTCGTGCTCGCCATTATGATCGTGCCCACCATCACGACGCTTACCATCGATGCTCTCAATTCCATTCCCATGGGCATTCGCGAGGCATCGTATGCCATGGGCGCCACCAAGTGGCAGACTATCTATAAGGTCGTGTTACCTGCCGCCAAGCTGGGTATCGTGGATGCCATCGTGCTGGGTATGGGCCGTGCCATCGGCGAGACCATGGCCGTGCTCATGGTCGTGGGTAACGCCCCGGTTATTCCCGACAGCATTGCGAGCCCCATCTCGACGCTCACGAGCCAGATTGCGCTCGACATGAGCTATTCCTCGGGTCTGCATCGCTCGGCGCTGTTCGGCATGGGCGTGGTCCTGTTTATCATTTCCGCCACGCTGGTGGGCATCGTCCGCCTGGTTTCCAAGAAGAAGAGGGGGTAGGCTATGTCCGATTCCGTTGACACGACGGTCGATACGACCTCGTCGCGCGAGCGCATCAAGCGCGCCCTTTCCCACGGCAAGAAGGGCCGCATCAACAAGGACCTGTCCAACAAGATCATGCTTGGCGTGTTCCGTGCCGCGGCATACATCACCACGCTGGTGCTGGTCGCTATCATCGCCTACGTGGTCATCAACGGCCTGCCACACATCTCGCTCGACTTTATCTTCGGTTGGCCCCAGGGCGTCAACGCCGAGGGCGGTATTTGGCCCACGATCGTCTCGACCGTCTATGTGACGGCGCTCGCCATGCTTATCTGCACGCCGATCGCTGTGCTGGCAGCCGTCTATCTGGCCGAGTACGCCAAGCAGGGCAAGATCGTCGAGCTCATTCGCTACGCTGCTGACGCTTTGGCCTCGGTGCCCTCCATCGTTATGGGCCTGTTTGGCTACGCCTTGTTTGTCGAGGCTATGGGTCTGGGCCTTTCGATGGTCTCGGCCGCTCTGGCGCTTGCGCTCTTGATGCTTCCCATCGTCATGCGCACCACCGAAGAGGCCATTCGCGCCGTTCCGCGCTATATCCGTTGGGGCGCGTATGGCCTGGGCGCCACCAAGTGGCAGGTTGTCTCCAAGATCGTGCTTCCTTCTGCCTTTGGCCGTATTGCCACGGGCATTGTCCTTGCCATCGGCCGTGCCATTGGCGAGACCGCCGTGGTGCTCTACACCATGGGCCAGGCCATCAATCTACCTATCTCGCCGCTCGATTCCGGCCGCCCCATGACCGTTCACCTGTACCTGCTTGCCAACGACGGCATCAACATGAACGCAGCCTACGGCACCGCGCTCTTGCTGATGGTGATCATTCTGGCCTTCAACCTGTTTGCGCGCTTCCTGTCGCGCAAGCGTCGCTAGTTAAGGAGTCCCATGTCCGTTTATCAGTCCGCTCCCACGCTGGAGCAAGCGGCCATTACGGCCAAGGATTTCAACTTTTGGTACGGTGACTTTCATGCGCTGACGGGGCTCGACCTCAACATCGCCAAAAACGCCATCACCTCCTTCATTGGCCCTTCGGGCTGCGGCAAGTCGACGTTTTTGCGCTGCATCAACCGCATGAATGACCTGATCGAGGGTACGCGCGTCGAGGGCACCATGACGCTCGACGGCAACGATATCTATGCCGAGGGCGTCGACCCGGTCGACCTCCGTCGCCGCGTGGGCATGATTTTTCAGCAGCCCAACCCGTTTCCCAAATCCATCTACGAGAATGTCGCCTTTGGCCCTCGTCTGCAGGGCGTGACTAGCAAAAGCGACCTCGATGACATCGTGGAAGAATCGCTCAAGCGCGCCAACCTCTGGAAAGAGGTATCCAATCAGCTCAACAAGGATGGTTTGGCGCTCTCGGGCGGTCAGCAGCAGCGTCTGTGCATCGCGCGCGTGCTTGCGGTGCAACCCGATGTCCTCCTGATGGACGAGCCCTGCTCCGCCATCGACCCCACGTCCGTCTCTAAGGTCGAGGATTTGATGGCCGAGCTGGCGCCCGAGATGACGATCATCATCGTCACGCATTCAATGCAGCAGGCAGCTCGTATCAGCGACTACACCGCATTCTTCTTGCAGGAAGTTGCCGGTGAGCCTGCCACGCTCATCGAGTATGGTCAAACCGACGCGATCTTCACCAGCCCGGTGGACTCGCGGACGGAAGACTATATCACCGGCCGCTTTGGCTGATCGGTGCGACTAGTCCCAAGCCGATCGGACCTGGTCCGGTGCGTATTCACTGTGCGGGCGGCATGACCGCACCCAACTGATTGGAGTGAACCATGCGTAAACTGTTTTCCCGTCAGCTCATCGAGGCCCGCCACGAGATGCTGAGCATCTACGAGGCCGTCGATCTGGCCCTCCACGATGCCGTTAAGGCCTATGTGACCGACGACCGCAAGCTCGCCACCAAGACCAAGAAGCGCACGCTTTCGATTGACGCGCGCTGCGCTAACTTGGAGGCCGTGTGCTACAACCTGATCGCCACGCAGTCGCCGGTCGCCTCCGACTTCCGCTTGCTGCAGACGATTATCTACGTCGACTTTAACCTGCAGCGCATGACCGATAAGGTTCGCCAGATCTGCCGCGCCGCGCGTCACATGGTCAAGGCCGACATCTCGCTGCCCCAGGAGCTCGTCGGTACGGTTGAGGCCGAGGCCGAAGCTGTTTACCAGGTGCTGGGCTCTTCGCTTTCTGCGCTCGTCACCAATGACATGTCCATCATCTGCAACTTGGCCGTCGAGGACGAGCCGGTGCACGCCGCCTACGAGAAGTTCTTCCGCACCTTTAACCGTATGGATACGGGCGACTTTATGGACGACGACAGCAACTATGACGACCTGCGCCGCGCTATCATGGTTTCGCGCTACCTCGATCGCATCGCTTCGATTTCCATCGATGCCGCTTGCCGTCTGACCTTCCTGTTGACTGGTCAGCGTATGAACGCCGGCGATATCGCCCGTGTGGACGAGGATGAGCTCGAGAGCATGCGCGTGCCTTCGGGCGAGGGTGTTATCATGAGGCCCGCCGTCGACGCTCGCTACGTTGCCAAGGTGCCCGCTAACGAGGTCAGCGAGGGTCTTCGCTACCTGCTCGATCATCTTGAGGACGAGGACGATGGCGAGGACGACGAGGAGTAAGTGACCCCGTTCGTCGAAAGATTGTAAATACCTAAGTGAGCGCGGCCTTGCACATGCGGGGCCGCGCTCTTGCGTTAGCATGGGACTACTTGTTTGGCTGTCAGCGGAGGCGATTAGCAATGGATAACTATTTGGACTTGATGCGCGCTCGCCGCGAGCAGATTCTGGAACGTTTTTATGCGGCGCTCGATCGCGCGGGCCGCCCCCACGACGCCGCGCGCCTCATTGCCGTGTCCAAGACCGTTGGTGTCGATGAGACCGTTGCCGCCATCCAGACGGGGTATCGCCATTTTGCCGAGAACCGCCCGCAGGAGCTGGTTCGCAAGCTCACGGGTCTGGCGGAGCATCCGGAGCTGCCCGAGGTGCGCTTCGATATGATCGGCAACCTGCAGACCAATAAGATCAATGCGGTGCTGGGCTCAGCCGAGCTGATTCACTCGGTGGGTTCGCTGCATCTGGCGCAGGCGATCTCGAGCCGTGCTGTCCGCAAGATTGAGGCAGGCGAGCTCGCCGGCCCCCAGCGTGTGCTCATCGAGGTCAATGTGAGTGGTGAGGAGTCGAAGGGAGGCTTTTCGCCCGATGAGATTCGCGCCGCCGCGGGTGAGCTTGCGGAACTTGAGGGAATTTGCGTACAGGGGCTTATGACTATGGCGCCCCGGGGGAATAAGGATGTGGCACGCCGCACCTTTGCGGGGCTTCGTGAGCTGAGGGATGAGCTGGAGGCGGCGCATCCCGATTTGAACCTGCCTGAGCTTTCCTGCGGCATGAGCGAGGACTTTGAGCCTGCCCTTGAGGAGGGCTCTACGCTCGTTCGCCTGGGCAGGGTAGTATTTAGCCCGGAGTTTGCAGTAAAATAAGGCTCTGAAGTGCGCACTGATTATCGGGGCGCCTGCACTAAACCGCGAGAGGACACAACCATGGGCTTCCTTGACGAGATTAAAAATAAGATGCACCTGGGCGGCCAGCAGGATTACGACCGGGGTTATGGCCAGGACGACGACTACGGCTACGATGACGGCTATGACGATAGTTATCAGGGCAACGGCTACAGCGGTGCTTCGGGCGAGGGCTTCTACACCCAAGACGAGCCGAGCAACGGCCTGCTTGGCCAGACGCGCCGCGGTGAAGCTGAGTCGGTTGCCGTGTATACGCGCTCCGGTCAGCTGGTCGGCGATGACTCCCGCCATGCCACGACGTATAACCCGCCTTCGCGCTCGCAGGACAGTGTTGCGAGCGGTTATCGTCCTGGTGCCTATGACACGCCGTCGAGCTACGCCGAGAACACCCGCGCCCGTGCCGCCGCTGCGCCCGCGCCTGCACCGAGCGATGCCTCGGCCTATGCGAGCAATATCATCAACGCCACACCGCAGCTGCCGGCCTATGTCCTGCGCCCCGAGAGCTATGACGACGTGGAGACCGTGGTGCGCCGCGTTCGCACCAAGCAGCCTGTCGCACTGATTTTTGTGGGCGTACGCACCGAAGTTGCCAAGCGCGTCTTGGACTTCTCTTACGGCTTTGCCTGCGGTCTGGGTGCCACGGTCAAGGAGGTGGGCGACCGCGTGTTCATGGTGCTGCCCGCCGGTTGCGAGGTCAAAGATTCCGATCTCAAGAAGCTTCGTGCCGACGGCTACCTTAAGTAAAGACAAGACGAGGAGATTCCCATCAACATCTACACTATCGTCCAGCTGGTCAACACGCTGTTCAACTTCTATTCCACGCTCATTGTCGTCTACTGCTTTATGACGTGGATTCCCATGAAGCAGGGCGGTTTGCTTCAGGATATTGCTGCGGTGCTCGATAGCGTGTGCGGTCCGTGGCTCGGCCTGTTCCGTCGTTTCATCCCGCCGATGGGCGGTGTCGATTTTTCGCCGGTCGTTGCGATTATTGCGTTGCAGTTGGTGCAGAGGCTGGTTCTGCAGCTTCTTATAGGTATACTCGTATAGAACTGACTTAGTAACTTACGTCGGGCGTGTACGCCGAGGCGATGAAAAAGGAGACTTGTTATGGCTATTACCCCTGCAGACATCCAGGCTCAGACTTTCTCTGAGGCCAAGCGTGGCTACGATCCTGCCGAGGTCGACGTCTTCTTGGAGACACTGTCCTCCGAGGTTGACGCTATGCTCGCTAAGATCGTCGACCTTAAGGGCCGTCTGACTGCTACCGAGCAGCAGCTTGCCGATGCCCAGGCTCAGCTTGCCCAGGCTCAGGATGCCACCGCCCAGGCCGTTCCTGCCGCCCCCGTGGCTGCTCCCGCCCCTGACTTCTCCGCTCAGGAGCGCCAGATTTCTGCTGCCCTGATCGCTGCCCAGCAGACCGCTGAGACCATCGTCAACGATGCCAACGAGAACGCTGAGCGTATCCGCAACGAGGCTGACGCCAAAGCCCGCGAGGTTATCCGCCAGGCTCTGACCGAAAAGCAGGCCGAGCTCGAGGAAATCGACCGTCTGAAGGCTTCCCGCGAGGAGTTCAAGGCCGAGTACCTCAAGCTCATCCAGCACTTCATGGACGATGCCCAGAACTCCTTCCCGGCCGACCTCATGGCCTCCACGCCGGTCGGTTCTGCCGCTTCTCCTGCGGTGACTGTTCCCGCCGAGCCGCTGCCCGTCGCTGACCCGGTTGTCCCCGTGGCCGATCCTTTCGCCCCGATCGACAACTTTGCCGCCGACGACCTGGACTAGCATCAGAGCTACAATCTAGTGTCCTTAAGAGGAGCTCGCACCTGCGGGCTCCTTTTTTGTGGCTGTATACGGGTTGGGAAACAAAACGCCGAGCTCTGCATGCGATAGGACAGAACTCGGCGAAGGGCGCGTGGTAAAAGGTAGATTTTAAGGTATGTCTAAAAACTACTTGAGGAGGAAGTTGGAGAGGGGAATAGTGCGGGCCTCGCGATGCTCGGGATCGGCGATGTGGTCGGCGGGATAGCCACAGACGAGCATGTGATAGGGATAGACGCCCTTGGGCAGATTGAACTGCTCCTGTGCCACCTCAGGCTTAAAATGGCATACCCAGCACGTTCCCAGGCCCTGCTCGGTGGCCTCCATCATCATCTGGTCGCACACGATGGACGTATCGATTTCACTGGAATTCATCTGGTCATACGGGCGCACCCAAGCATCATCGGTAACGCTGCAAATAAGGAAGACAAGCGGAGCGCCAAAGATAGACCCATCACGAGTAAACCGAGGCTGACAAGCAGCAGCCTTCTCCAACAGCTCAGGCGTATCCAGCACCATCACACGGGCTGGATGATTATTACAAGCAGAAGGAGCAATCCGCCCCGCCTCAACAATGGCATCCACTACCGACTGCTCAACAGGACGGTCCTCAAAAGAACGACAAGAATACCGACCACGAGCCAGATCAAAATAAGACATACAAGCCCTCCTAAAATTAAAAATCAAACAAACCAAAAGTAACCCAAAGAGTACCCAAAGCAGCAATCAGCCAAACGCTCATCAAGGGCCAAAGTGTCCGAACGGATACCAAAGGTCCCTTCAGCCAAACCCCCGTCGCGCTAAATCTATCAGCCAAAGTTCCCAATGGTGGTGCATAAGGGAGCGGGCCCGGCCACTAATAACCTTTTGAACGACTCTGCTTGCAGCCGGAGCGAAAAAGGGTATTAGTGGCCGGGCCCGCGACCGGTGGGACATGTACCCCCAATTAACTGTTCTTCATGACAATCGAATCCACGACATCGGCCACATTCTCGCAGCAGTCGGCGCAGTACTCCAGGAAGGCGTACACGTCACGCCAGGCGATAACCTCGAGCGGGTCCTTGCCGTTAACGTGCAGGTTACGCATGGCGTTGATATAGAGCTCGTCGGCCTCGGACTCGATGGTGTTGATCTGGATGACGAGCTCGCGCAGCGTCTTGGACTTGCGGTAGTTGGGCAGCTCGACCATCAGGTCCTTCATGGCGCGGCAGGCGTCGGTCACCTTGTGGGCGATGACGATGGCGTCGGGATGGATGCTCTGAATGTTGGTGAAGTAGACGCGCTGCACGACGCCCTCGATACGGTCGAGCACGGTGTCGAGCGAGCAGCTCATCAGGTCCAGGTCCTCGCGCTCAAGCGGGGTGATAAAGGCGGTGAGCAAGGCGTCTTCGAGCTCGTGGTGCTTCTTGTCGGCCGCATGCTCGATCGTGTGCATCTTGTCGAGCATATCGTGAATCTTTGCAGGATCGAAGTTCTCGAAAATCTTGGTGAGCAGCTCGGCGGCCTGGACGGCAAGGTCGGCGCAGGCGACGTAGTTGTCAAAGTAGAACGAATCGGGTTTCTTTGCCATGAGTGGGTCCTTTCGAGGCGAAGACGGGTGGGCGAGGTGTTACGGTCCGGATGGACGTTCGGTTTGACTAGAGGAACATCATGAACAGCTTGGCCATGACAAAGCTGATGAGTCCGCAGGCGGGGAAGGTGAAGAACCAGGTGAACATCATGTCCTTGACGACGCCGAAGTTGATGGCCGAGAGGCGTTTGACGGCACCGACGCCCATGATGGCGCAGGTCTTGATGTGCGTGGAGGACACGGGGATGCCGGTAAGGGTGGCAAGCAGCAGGTTCGCGGCGCCCGCCAGGTCGGCGGAGAAGCCCTGGTACTTTTCGAGCTTGACCATGCTCTGGCCAACGGACTTGATGATGCGCTCGCCGCCCACGCTGGTGCCGATGCCCATGGTGGCCGAGCATAGCAGCATAATCCAGATGGGGATGCCGGCATCGCCGACGCTCGTCTGGCCGCTGGCAAAGGCCACGCCTAAAAAGAGCACGCCGATGAACTTCTGTCCATCCTGCGCGCCGTGCATAAAGCTCATGGCCGCAGCGCTCGCGATCTGAGCGTATTTAAAGAAGACATTGGCACGTCGCCTGTTGGCGGCGGCGAAAAGAATCGAGACGAGCTTGCACAGGACCCAGCCCATGACAAAGCCCAGACCGATGGAGAGCGCCAGGCCGTAGATGACCTTCATCCACTCGTGGACGTTGACGCTGCTCGCACCGCCGAGGGCGATGGCGGCACCGGTCAGGCCGGCGATAAGGCTGTGGCTTTGCGAGGTGGGGATGCCAAAACGCGACGCTGTGGCGCCGTAGACGACGATGGAGAACAGCGCCGCGCACAGACAGGCGAGCGCCATGGTGCTGTTTCCGCCAAAGTCGACAATATGGGAGATGGTGTTGGCGACGCTCGCGTTAAAGTGCGTCATGATGAGCACGCCAAGGAAGTTGAATGCGGCACTCATGAGAATAGCGGCGCGGGCGGGCATGCAACGCGTAGTGACGCAGGTCGCGATGGCGTTGGGTGCGTCGGTCCATCCATTGACGAAGATGGCGCCGAGCGCGAGGATTACGGTGACGGCAAGGACTGGGTTCGACACAAGTTGGCCGAGGAAGGTTGAGAACGTTACGTCCATATATGGGCTTTCTCGAAGTTTGCAGGCACGTTACAGAAACATGATAAATCGTATCACCTCCTGCGGGTTTCTTTACCGAGTTCTGATGGGAGCAGTGAATTTTTTGGCACTAAAAATGAATATTAGCCCTGTTGACCGTGGGTGTTCTTTTTGCTAACACACCATGAGGACACGTGCGCGCGCCCCAACACCCCAAAACCACAGTCTGTTCGCTTTACAATATGCAAACATGCGTTCGATAATAGGAGGCATGGAATATCGACAGACAGACGGCAAAACTCGGCGCGTGCACAAGCAGTATGTGGACGTCGTGGCCCGCATCCTTGCGGGCGGACAAGTCGTGCCGGTCACCGTCTGCTGGGTCGACGGCCGTTGTTTTACGATCGACGAAATTATCTCGACCACCGGGTTTGGCCTGACGGTTCACAGCATTCGTACGGCAACCTATAAGGTACGTTTTGGCGGACATGCGACCGAGTTGTATCTGGAGGACCAAACGCGTGAGCGGGCGGATGGCTCGCAGACACATGTGATGCGTTGGTGGGTATGGGCGTTTGACCGTACGCTTGAGGGCGAGCGCCGTAGGTAAGGACGTGCGGCATTCGGGTACAATGACAGGAATCTTGTCAGCTATCGCGCCGTTATTTGTGGCGCTTTTTGAAAGGACGAACCTATGAACGATATCCAGGGCTATCAGAACGGCCCCGTCGAGACCGGCGCAAGCCGCGCCAAGGAGATGTCGCCGCGCGCGTACAATCTCGCCATGTCTGCCCTGATCTTCTTGGGCTTTTGCGCCATGGGCGCCGGCGCCTACTTTACGAGCACCATGTCGTTTGCGCGCATGATGATGAGCGACGCCGCCCTGCCACTGGTCTTTGGCTCGTTTATTTTAACCATCGTCGGCATGGTCATGATGTCGGCCGCCGCCAGCAAGCAGTCCGTGGGCCTGTCCCTTGTGGGCTACGTAATCTTTGCGAGTACCTTTGGCCTGACCGCGTCGTTTGGCCTTGCCAACTACGACCTGCCCACCATCAACACTGCCTTTATCGCCACGGCCGCCATCACCTTTGTCTTTGGCGCCTTGGGCGTGACGTTCCCCAAGTTTTTCCAGCGCGTATATGGCATCGGTTTTGGCATTTTGCTCGCCACTATTCTGGTTGAGATCGTGCTGATGTTCATGGGCGTCTCGCAGACCATCACCGACCTGGTCGTGATCGTGGTGTTCGCCGGCTTTATTGGCTACGACACCTATGTTGCCACGACGGTGCCGCCTACGCTGCCCAACGCCGTGCTCATGGCGTCCAACCTGTTCGTGGATATCATCAACGTGTTCCTGCGTATCCTGAATATCCTTGGTCGTCGCGACTAGCGGCGAGTTGCGGCGGTGCTTGCCGCGCGCGTAAATCAATGCGAAAGGCGGTCCTTCGGGGCCGTCTTTTTTGTACGTGGCGGGGTATCATGGATGAGAAAAGCCGATAGCGGCAGCGACAGGAAAGGTGGCCACGTATGGCAGACGTCGACAACAGGAACCGTAACCGCAGGTCCAATCGAGCGGGTCAGCCCAACCCCAAGCGCGAGGCCCGTGCTAAGGCCGCCGAGCGTCACGTGGCAACTGTGTCCGAAGCGTGCGCCAAGGATATCGAGCGTTCGCTTGCCGGTGTTCGCGAGTTTGACGGTATGCCTGCCGGCTTTGTCGCGGCGATGAAGGCCAAGGCCCAAGCGGCTGCGGCTGCCGAGGAGCCGGTTGCCGAGGAGTCTGAGTCCGCCGAGGTCGAGGCCGCTGAGGTTGCGTCCGTCGAGACCGAGGTCACGGACGAGTCTGCGCCTGCCGAGGAACCCGCAGAGACCGAGTCCGCGCCTGCCGAGGAGCCCGCTCCGACCCTGCCCGAGGTCACCGTGCTTGATGCCTCCGCCACGCAGGCCATTCTGGACAACGGCCGTGGCTATGCGCAGTTCTGCGACATGGCAGTGCTCGCCTTTGCCTCGTTCACCAACCCGGGTGGCGGCTACATCCAGGGCTATCTGGGCCAGGAGGCTACGCTCTGCGCCGATTCGTATCTGTACAACGTGCTCGACAAGCAGCGCAAGTGGTATGGCGAGAACCGTCGCCGCAATATCAACTGCGAGCTCTACCGCAACCGTGCGCTGGTAGTGCCTGCGGTGCGTTTTGGCCGCAACCACGTGCATGCGTATGCCGATGTGATCGTGGCCGCCGCGCCCAATGCCAAGCGCGCACGCCAGGAGTACCGCGTGAGCGACGATGCGCTGCTGGACGCGCTGCGCGACCGTATCCGCTTTGTGCTCGCCATCTGCGACGAGCTGGGTCGCGAGAAGCTCGTACTGGGCGCTTGGGGCTGCGACAACAACGGTTTTGATGCCGAGGCCGTGGCCGAGATTTTCCGCAAGGAGCTCGCATCGGGCGACTTCAAGGTCAAGCAGGTCTTCTTTGCTGTGCCCTCTACGCGCTGGGATGAGGACTTCGCCAAGTTCGAGCATGTGTTGGCAAGCTTCCCCGAGCGCAACGAGGAGTCCTATGCCCAGGTTGCCGCCCGCGCTGCGGCAGCTCGCGCCGCCGAGCAGGCCCAGGCTGCTACCGAGGATGATGAGGACGAGGACGACTGGCGCAAGTACCTGTAAGCGGTGCGCGCGATGTGATATGCCAAGCCGACGGGAGGGGTTGCCCCCGTCGGCTTTTTACTGAATGGGGAGCTCAAGATGAAAAACGTTCTGTGCTTTGGTGACAGCAACACCTATGGCTATGATCCGGCGGGTATGCGCGACGGCACCGCAGTGCGCTATGCGCAGGATGTGCGCTGGTGCGGTGTGGTGCAGCGTGACCTGGGTGAGGGCTGGCATGTGATTGAGGAAGGTCTAAATGGTCGCACGACGGTGCGCGACGATATGTGCCATCTGGACACCAACCTCAACGGCATTCGCGCGCTGCCAATGCTGCTCGAGGCCCATAAGCCGCTGGATACGATCGTGATCATGCTGGGCACCAACGACTGCAAGACGGTCTTTGGCGTGACGGCCTCAGATATTGCCCGCGGCGCCATGGCGTTGATTCGCGCCGTCCGTGCGTTTGCCTGGACCGATGCCGCGCCCTGCCCACGGATTCTGCTGATGGCGCCTATCAAGATTAAGCCGCAGATCGCCGACGTATATATGACCGATTTTGACGAGCATTCCGTAGAAGCCTCGGAGCATTTTGGTGAGTACTACGCGCATGTGGCTAAGCAGTTTGGCTGCGACTTTTTGAATGCCGCCGACTTTGCCGAGCCGGGCGATATCGATTATCTGCATATGATGCCCGAAAGTCACGAGAGCTTGGGACGTGCCGTGGCAGTCAAGCTCCAAGAGATGCTCGGTGAGTAGCGCGACCCCAAACCACCACAAAGGTGTCCTTTGTGGTGGTTTGGGTTGCGGACTTTAGTACTGCCACATGTGATTGACGGGGCCGGAGCCTTTGCCCATGTTCAGGCCGGCGGCCAGAGCGCCGGTTAGGTAGGCCTTGCCGGCGTTGACGGCGTCGGCAAGATCCATGCCCTGTGCCAGCGCGCAGGCGATGGCGGACGAGAGCGTGCAGCCGGTGCCATGCGTGTTGCCGGTCTCGATGCGCTTGTGGCGGAACCACGTGGTGAGCGGATCGCCCAGGTGGTTGCCCTCGTCATCGAGCGGCGCGGGCTCTGCTAGCACATCGTTAGCCTCGTTGACAAAATGCCCGCCCTTAACGAGGGACGCGCAGCCAAAGCGGCGGGTGAGGAGCATGGCGGCGTTTTGCTGCGTGCGCTCGGAATCGACTTCGTAATCGAGCAGCGCCATGGCCTCGGGAATATTGGGCGTGATGACCGTTGCCAACGGGAACAGGCGGCGGGTGAGTGCCTCGGAGGCATCCTCGGCAATCAAGCGCGCGCCCGAGGTGGCGACCATAACGGGGTCGACGACCACGTTCGTTGCGTTCCAGGTGCTCAGGCGGTCGGCGATGACTTCGATAATCTCGACAGAGGAGACCATGCCGATCTTGACGGCGCTCGGGCGAATATCGTCAAAGACGGCATCAATTTGCGCCGCGACGATATCAGGGGAGATATTCTGCACGGCGGTAACGCCCAGTGTGTTTTGCGCCGTGATGGCAGTGATTGCCGTCTCGGCATACAGGCGGTGCGCCGTGATGGTCTTGATGTCTGCCTGAATGCCGGCGCCGCCGCTGGAATCGGATCCTGCGATGGATAGAACGGCTGGTACCTTACTGCGATCCATGTTCGCTCCCTTGTCCGGTCGGATTCAAATGGGTCTTTTACCCCGCATTATAAAGATGCCCGGGCCGACTCTATGTCGAACCCGGGCGGGCGATGCAATCTTTACGCAAATGTAAGCAAATGTTCACACGTCAACAATTGACGAGCACCTTGTTACCGATGGTGGCACCGGTGACGCGTTAATCCTCCATGCCAAGATCGATCGTCGTACCCTCGAACACCTTATTGACGGTGCGGACGGCGCACATCTTGCCACACATGGTGCAGGTGCCCTCGGTGGCGGCGGGGGACTCCTCGTAGCGCTTCTTGCCCGTAACCGGGTCGAGCGCGCACTTCCACATGGCGTCCCAGTCAAGCTTACGGCGTGCCTGACCCATCTTGTCGTCCATATCGCGGGCATGTGGTACCTTCTTGGCGATATCGGCGGCGTGCGCGGCGATCTTGGTGGCCATGAGGCCATCGAGCACGTCCTGGGCGTTGGGCAGGCACAAGTGCTCGGCCGGCGTCACGTAGCACAGGAAGTCGGCGCCGGAGCTGGCGGAGATGGCGCCGCCGATGGCAGCGGTGATGTGGTCGTAGCCCACGCCGATATCGGTCACCAGCGGCCCGAGCACATAGAACGGGGCGTTGTGGCACAGGCGCTTCTGCAGTTTCATGTTGGCGGCAATCTCGTCGAGCGCCATGTGGCCCGGCCCCTCGACCATAACCTGGACGCCGGCGGCCCAGGCGCGCTTGCACAGCTTGCCGAGCTCGATCATCTCGGCGGTCTCGGTGGCGTCGTTGGAGTCGTAGAGGCAGCCCGGGCGGCAGGAGTCGCCGAGAGAGATCGTCACGTCATACTCATGGCAGATCTCGAGCACCTCGTCGTAGAACTCGTAGAAGGGGTTCTCGTTACCGGTGACCTCCATCCAACCAAACAGCAGCGAGCCGCCGCGGCTGACGATGTTCATGAGGCGGCCGGTCTCCTTAAAGGTCTTGATGACCGACTTGTTGATGCCGCAGTGGATGGTCATAAAGTCCACGCCGTCCTCGGCGTGTGCGCGCACGACCTCGAGCAGGTCGTCCTTGGTGAGCTTGACCAGCGGCTTTTCCATATAGCCGATGGCGTCGTACATTGGCACCGTGCCCACCATGAGTGGCGTCTCGTCGATGAGCTGCTGGCGGAACTGGCGCGTCTTGCCCGAGTTGGAAAGGTCCATGATAGCGTCGGCACCGTAGTCCTCGGCGATCTTGACTTTCTTCCATTCCTCAACGGCATCGGCCTTATCGCCCGAAATGCCCAGGTTCACGTTGACCTTGGTGGACAGGCCCTCGCCGACGCCAAAGGCGCGCATGCCCTTTTTGATGTGCACGATGTTGGCGGGAATGGCGATGCGGCCGTCGGCCACACGCTCGCGGATATACTCGGGGTCGCGATGCTCGCGCTCGGCGACCTCTTTCATCTGCGGCGTGATCTGCCCGGCGCGAGCGAAGTCGATTTGCGTGACGAGCTTGGGCTCGGTCTGTGTGCTCATTGGCACGGCTCCCTTCGTTGGCATTACCCATATCAGGTTCGCGGGTCAGGGCGGGCGCGCCCAGTCTCAGCCTGCCGTCCTGTCCTGCAAGCTCCCCGTTATGTCATGGGCTCAAGTATAGCCTGAATGGGTACGATTGGGCCAACGAGCGTGCCTGCGGGGAGGCGAACATGGAAGACAAGCATCTATATCGAGAGACGCAATGGGATGTATCGGCCGAGGAAAGCCGTGCGCACCATGGCCTTGTCGCGATTGGTTTTGCGGTGCTTGCCGTGCTGGTGATTGCCTTTTGTATCTGGACGTTTGGCGGTCGCGGCGGCGCTGCATGGGAGTTTGAGGCTGACGATGCCCTGCCGATCATGACGGTGAAGGTCACTGGCGGTAATACGGTGGCCGCGCCGGGCGACTATTGGTATCCGTGCGACGAGTTTGTGCAGCTGCAGTTGAGCGGTGGGTCTATTCCGGGTGTGGAAATCGAACGTGTGACCTTCGATGCGTCGCTTAAGGCGCTGTCGGTTGAGCTCAAAGATCAAGGGGATGTGCCCACGACGATGGATATCGCGCTGACGGAATGGCGCCTGGAGCCCCCGTCGGGCGTCAAAGTGTCCGAGGTGGAGCGCGTCAAGATTACCTATCAGGACGGTTCGACAAATGAAATTGCCAGAGCCGACGGCTTGGCGGGATAGACGCCGTGCCTAGGCGGCACATCCGAAAGTGGCGGTGGTCCTACAAGGCCTGTTCGTTCAGGAAGACCAAAGTGTTTTTATTTGAAAGCTCGGGGATGTGACGATAACCAACGTCGAACGCGGTGAGCCCGCTTACATCCTCGAGCTTGTTTTCTGCCATCCACCGCACCATGGAGCCGCGCGCCTTTTTGCTGGCGGTCGAGCGCTGGATGGGCTTGCCGTTGCGGATGCCTTCGCCAAAGAGACATGTGACGACCGTGGCGTCGCCCGCGAGGTGGGGCAGAACGGCTTTGGCATACTCTACGCTGGCGAGGTTGATGATCGTAGCGTTGGAGCCCGCCGGAGCGATGGCCCGTGCGAGCTTGTCGTCCCAAAACGCGTAGAGGTCTCGGACATCGTCGACGGCGAGCTTCGCGCCCATCTCCAGCCGATACGGTTCAACGGCATGAAAGGGGCGTACGCATCCGTAAAGGCCCGAGAGGATCCATAGATGGTCTTGAAGCCATGCGAGCTGTGCGGCATCCATGACCTCGGGCGCCATGCTTTGGTATTGGATGCCGTGGTAGGACATGACGGCGGGGGAGAGGTGACGGGCGAGTTCGGGATTGTCGAGATCGCCGTATTTCAGGATGAGCTCGAACTCATGCAGGGTGTTGAGGCAAGGCCCCAGCAGTTTGTCACTCACGTTCCATAGCGCCTGCAGGCTGTCGCTGCCTTCATTCCGCTCGATATCTAGCAGCGCGCGGTGGAGGCGAGCCGTCTCGCGCGCAAAGGGCGGAATGCCCAGGACTTCAAAAGCATCTTGGGCCGCGCGCATCTGCTTGGCGGGCGAAATGACGACCTGCAGCATGGACTCTCCTCTGCCAAAAAGGAAGTTGCGGTGGAATACGGTCTGTTTTGGCCGTTTATGGGCCAGTTTAGTCTGTATTTCACCGCAACTGATGAAGGGTTGGTTACGCGCGCTCGATGAAGGCCTTGTAGCCGCGATAGGCCTCGTAGATATCGGCCTTGTTAGCGACCTCCCACAGGGCGTGCATGGACAGGACGGCAACGCCAGAGTCGATGACGTTCATGCCGTACTTAGCCATGATGTATGCGATGGTGCCGCCGCCGCCCGCGTTGACGCGACCGAGCTCGCAGGTCTGGAAGTCCACGCCGGCCTCGTCCATGATGTCGCGGATGAGGGCCACATACTCGGCGTCGGCGTCGTTAGAGCCGCCCTTGCCGCGGCTGCCCGTGTACTTGTTAAAGCACAGGCCGCGACCCATAAAGGCTGCGTTCTTGGTTTCGAACTTGCCGGCGTAGCCCGGGTCGAAGCCGGCGGACACGTCGGAGGAGAGCATGCGGCTGCGGGCGAGCGCGCGGCGCAGGGCCAGCGGGCTATCCTCGCCGGCGAGCGTCATGATCTCGGCGACGGTGTTCTCGAAGAAGCGGCTCGTCATGCCGGTGGCACCCACGGAACCGATCTCCTCCTTGTCGACGATGAGTGTGATGCTCGTGCGCTCCACGTTGGCGACGTTGATCTGGGCGAGCATGGACGGATAGGCGCAGACACGGTCGTCGTGGCCATAGCCCAGAATCATGGAGCGGTCGAGGCCCATGTCACGGGCGGGGCCGGCGGGCACGACCTCGATCTCGGCGGAGAGGAAGTCCTCCTCCTCGACGTCGTACTGCTCCTTGAGGATATCCAGGAACATCTGCTTGACGGGCTCCTTGGGAGCGTCCTTGTCGTCCTCGTCAAACTTGACGGGGCGGCCGCCCACGATCACGTCGAGGATCTCGGCGTCGACGGCGTCCTTGGCGGGCTTGGCCATCTGCTCGCTCGAGAGGTGGATCAGCAGGTCGGAGATGGTAAAGACCGGGTCGTCGGCCTTGTCACCGATGTTGATGTCGACGGTGGTGCCGTCCTTTTTGCAGATGACGCCCACGAGTGCGAGCGGGGAAGCGACCCAGTGGTAGCTCTTGACGCCGCCATAGTAGTGCGTGTCGAGATAAGCCATGTCGCCGGCCTCGAAGGCGGGGTTCTGCTTGAGGTCCAGGCGCGGCGAGTCCACGTGGGCGCCCAGGATGTTAAAGCCCTGCTCGAGCGGGGCGGTGCCCAGGTTGACGAGCATGAGGTCCTTGCCGTGGTTGGCGGCGTACACCTTGTCGCCGGCCTTGAGCGCGCGGCCCTCGGCGATCACGGTCTCCAGATTGACGTAGCCCGCCTCCTCGGCCATCTTGATACCGGCCTTGACGCACAGGCGCTCGGTCTTGTTCTCACTCAAAAACTGCTTATAGCCGCGGCAAAGCTCCTCGAGCTCCTCGATCTGCTGTGGCGTGTACTTTTTCCATGCGCTGGGACGCTCCATGACGCAGGCTCCTTTCGGATGGATCGTGCTGGTTGATGTACCGTGAGCCATCGTATCACGCGCGGGCCCGCGGCGGCAGGGAAGCCTGATGTGCGGTGGCCGCGGGGCGGGGAGCGTGTAAACTGGTGTGAGCAAACCGTGCCCAGCCCAAAGCGAGGTATTCAATATGTCTGAAAAGCGCCGTACCTTTGCCGTCATCGACGGCAACTCGCTCATGCATCGCGCCTTCCACGCCGTGCCGCCGACCATGAACGCGCCGGACGGTCGCCCCACCAACGCGATCTTTGGTTTTCTGAACATGTTCCTCAAGATGATCGATGCCTTTAATCCCGACGGCGTTGTCGTGGCGTTTGACAAGGGCAAGCCGCGCGTGCGTATGGAGATGCTGCCGCAGTACAAGGCGCAGCGCCCGCCCATGGACCCCGACCTGCACGCGCAGTTCCCCATGATCAAGGAGCTGCTCGCCGCGCTCAACGTGCCCATTTTGCAGTCCGAGGGCTGGGAAGGCGACGATATCCTGGGAACCATGGCGCGCCTGGGCGAGGAGGCCGGCTGCGACATGCTGCTGGTGACCGGCGACCGCGACATGTATCAGCTCGTGACCGAGCACGTCAACGTGGTCTCGACTCGCAAGGGCCTGTCCGACGTGGCGATCATGA
The DNA here is from genome assembly GCA_947642445.1 of uncultured Collinsella sp. Lineage (GTDB taxonomy): Bacteria > Actinomycetota > Coriobacteriia > Coriobacteriales > Coriobacteriaceae > Collinsella. The sequence goes on from CANRSF010000006.1 coordinate 39,205, forward strand.
CGCCCGAGAGCGTGGACGACCTGTATCACGGCATCACGCCGGCGCTCGTGCCCGATTTTTACGGTCTGAAGGGCGATACGTCGGACAACATTCCCGGCGTACCGGGCATCGGCCCCAAAAAGGCGAGTGCGCTCATCGCGCAGTACGGCAGCCTTGACGAGGTCATCGCGCATGCTGACGAGGTCAAGGGCAAGATGGGAGAAAACCTGCGCGCACACATCGACGACGCGCTGCTGAGCCGTAAGGTGGCGACCATCCGCACCGATGCACCCGTTGAGCTCGATTTTGAGGCGACGTCCTTCCCGGCGTTTTCCGCCGATGAGGTTTCCGCGGCGCTGGGCACGCTTGGTATCACCGCCATGCAGAACCGTTTCTTGGCGCTGATCGGCGGCGAGGGCGGGGCAGCTGCCAGCACGTTTGAGATTCCCACCGTTTTGCGCGCAGCCGCCGGCGATGCTGGCGCGCTTGGTGCCGTTGCGGCTGAGGTCTCCCGCGTGATTGATGCCGGCGAGTGGGTCGCCGCCGTGGTGGACGATGACAAGGAAGAGGGCGCGCTCTTTGGGCTGACGCGCACGCTGTGGTTGGCGACGTCCAAGGGCCTGTTTGCGCTCGAGGAGGGCGACAGTGGTGCGGCGGCTGAGGTTGAGGGCTTCAACTTCGCCCACGGCGTGATTGCCGGCGTGCTCGCGCGTCTGTTTATGGAAGGCCGTGTGGCGAGCCCGGATATGAAGGCGCTTCTGCATGAGCTTTCGCCCATCGATTCTTCTGAGCTCGAGCTCATGGATCCGCTGGCAGTCGATTCCACGCGCATCTTCGATACCGTTGTTGCCGCCTACCTGTTGGATTCCGACCGCTCCGAGTTTGACGAGGTGTATCTGGCCGATACGTATCTGCAGATGGCGCTGCCTGCGGCGCGCGGCGCAGAGGGTGCTGGCGAGGACGCTCCTGCGCCCGCCGCTCGCACGGCGGCCTTGACGCTGGCGCTGGTTGCACCGCTGCGTGACCGCATGGCCCGCGAGAACGCCGCCAACGTGTTCGATGGGATCGAGATGCCGCTCGTGCCGGTGCTTGCCAAGATGGAGCGCGCGGGCATGCTCGTGGACCCCGACCGCCTGCACAGTCTGTCCGAGGGCCTGGCGACCCAGATTGCCGATGTCGAGCGCAGCATTCGCGACCTGGCCGGCGACGAGACCTTTAACATCGGCAGCCCCATGCAACTCTCGCACGTGCTGTTTGATGTTATGGGACTTCCGACCAAGGGCCTCAAAAAGACCAAGCGCGGCTACTATTCGACCAACGCCAAGGTGCTGAGCGACCTTGCCCGCGACCACGAGATCGTGTGCCTGATTTTGGACTGGCGTGAGAAGTCCAAGATTAAGTCGACCTATCTGGACACGCTGGGCCCGCTGCGCCGTGGTGACGGGCGTGTGCACACCACGTACAACCAGACCATCACCGCGACGGGGCGTTTGTCTTCGAGCGACCCCAATCTGCAAAACATTCCGACGCGCTCGGAGCTGGGGCGTACCGTCAAGACGGCGTTCTCGGCGGGCGAGGGCAGCGTCTTTTTGGCGGTGGACTACTCGCAGATCGAGCTGCGCCTGCTCGCGCATCTTTCGGGTGACGAGCACCTGGTGCGCGCCTTCAACGAGGGCGAGGACTTCCATGCCGAGACGGCCGCGCGCGTATTTGGCGTGCCGGTGTCCGAGGTGACACCCGACCTGCGTAGCCGCGCCAAGGCCGTGAACTTTGGCATCGTGTACGGTCAGCAGGCCTATGGTCTGTCGCAGTCGCTGCACATCTCGATGGCCGAGGCGCGCGATATGATCGATCGCTACTACGAGGCCTACCCGGGCGTGCGCACGTTCCTCGACAATGTGGTGGCGCGAGCCAAGCAGACGGGCTATGCCGAGACCATGTATGGCCGCAGACGCCATATTCCCGAGCTCAAGGCCAAAAACCCACAGCTCCGCGGCTTTGGTGAGCGCACGGCCATGAACCACCCCATGCAGGGCACCGCCGCCGACATCATCAAGATCGCCATGGCCCGCGTAAGCCGTCGCTTGGAAGAAGAAGGCTTTGCCGCCCACATGATCCTGCAGGTACACGACGAACTGGACTTTGAGTGCCCCGTCGACGAAGTCGAGCGCCTCACCGCCATGGTCCGCGACGTCATGGAACACGTAGTAGACCTCCGCGTACCGTTGATCGCCGAAGCCAGCACCGGCATAACCTGGGCCGACGCGAAATAGGGAAGCACTCCGTAAGGCAAGCTCGCCCAAGACGCAAGCCCCCACATACTTAAGATTTGGGACAAACACTACTGATTAATTTGTCCCACAGTAACCAAAACAGAGGGGAGCCCCTTCCAACAAGGGGCTCCCCTCTGCTCAAATCATTTCAGCTAAGTATCTAGACACTCAAGACGCCATCTTGGCGGCAGGAAAGTAAACCTAGGACCTGGCCGGGCGGCGCGGATTAGTTTTTCGTAGATTCCGCACGAGCCGGAAAGCACTTAATGTGCTTTCCGAGCGAGCCCAGGACCTGACCGAACGAAAAACTAATCCGCGCCGCCCGGCCAGGTCCGACGAGCCACGTTACCGAGCCGCCAGGATGGCGTCGATGAGCGTCAGTACGCCCCCGTCGTTGTTGCTCGGAATGCGCCACTTGGCATGCGCGTTCATGTGCTCCTCGGCATTGTCCACGATAAAGCTATGCCCGACGCGCTCGAGCATGGGAATATCGTTGTAGGTGTCGCCCACGGCGGCGGCGTCGGCGATATCGATGCCCAGGTGGTCGCACAGGTGCGCGACGCCCGACCCCTTGTCGACGCCCAGGTTCATGAAGTCGATCCACTCGCGCCCGGCGTTGGTGACGTAGAGCTTGTCCGAGAACTCGGGGCTGTAGTCCTCGCGAAACGCTGGCTCGGCATCGTAGGCGGGGAAGAAGATCGAAATCTTGTTGGACTCGATATCAAGGCCCTCAAAGCTATCGACGTAGTTGATCGTGTTGTAGTACACGCTGATCTCGTCGTGGTACTGATGGTCGCGGGCGAGCACATAGAACTCGTCGTAGCAGCACAAGACGGGAACGGCACGCGGGTCCTCCGAGGCACGGGCGAGCACCTGCTGATACAGCGCCACATCGATGTTGCTCTTATAGATATAGCTGCCGCGATAGATGACGCAGGCTCCGTTGTCGGGACAAAAAGCAAGGCGGTTCTTAATGCTTTCGAACATTTCCTCGAGTTTGGGGGCGGGGCGTCCGCTGGCGGGGCAGAATACAATGCCTGCGTCGGCGAGCTTGTCCAGGCGCTCATCAAGACCCTGCGGCAACACGCGCTTGTCGGTGAGCAGCGTCTTGTCCATGTCGACGGCGAGAATCTTAATGCTTCCGATATTGGTGTCCGATTCGTAAGTTTGCATAAAAGCGCGCCTTTCGTTTCGAAATTGTTTCAGACGTTATAACCATCAACCAGTAACTGAGCGTATTGTCGCAGGAACGGAGCGTATTTGCACCACGCTTCACAAAGTAATGAAAAAACTTTTCAGAAATTTGAATTTGTCGCTTGTGCTGCGGGCACTTTAGCGTAATATAGCGACCATCGAAAACGGAGACGGAAATACAACCGCTTACCGAAGAAAAGGTACCGTTTACGATATTAGAATTGCGCCCGGCGATAGGTGAAAGGAGAGGCAGATGCAGTTCGTAAAGATCATCACCACTGCAGATAATGCCATCCGACGCCAGCGCGCAATTTCCCGACGACGATAACAATCGTCTCTGTTCGTATGGGGTGAAATGCCCCAACAGAGTCATTTTGAGGTCGTTGGGTTTTAGCACGATATAAACGCATGTTTCTAGAGCATGCTGTGCTGCTTTTTGCTATTTAACCTGATATTGCACGGTTTTTTGACCTCGAAATGACTTGCAACTGACCGATGTTCTAACTAGCTACCAAGGGCGAAAGGAAACAGCCATGAGCAAGGAAAAAGTCGTTCTCGCATATTCCGGTGGTCTTGATACATCCGTATGTGTCAAGTGGCTCCAGGACGAGAAGAATCTCGATGTCGTTTGCGTCTGCGGCAACGTGGGCCAGGAGGAGACCGGCTTGGATGCCAAGAAGCAGAAGGCGCTTGACCTGGGCGTTCTCGATTGCCAGGTGCTCGACCTGCGCGACGAGTTCTCCGATGAGTTCCTGACTAAGGCCATCGCCGCAAACTCTATGTACGAGAACAAGTATCCGCTGCTCTCCGCCCTGTCCCGCCCGTTGCTCGCCAAGAAGCTTGTCGAGGTCGCTCACGAGTTTGGCGCGACCTACGTCGCTCACGGCTGCACCGGCAAGGGTAACGACCAGGTTCGTTTTGAGGCTGCCGTCAAGGCCCTCGACCCCGAGCTTAAGGTTATCGCCCCGGTTCGCGAGTGGGATCTTAAGTGCCGTCCCGACGAGGTCGCCTATGCTCACGCCCACAACGTGCCGGTTCCCGAGGGTGCCAACGACAACCCCTATTCCATCGACGACAACCTGTGGGGTCGTGCCATTGAGTGCGGCCACCTGGAGGATCCCTGGAACGAGCCGCTCGACGACGCCTGGGTTATGACCAAGAATCCCGAGGACACGCCCGACACCCCGACGTATACCGAGATTGAGTTTGAGGCCGGCAAGCCCGTCGCCGTCGACGGCAAGAAGATGAAGCTCTCCGAGATCATCATCGCACTCAACAAGATCTCGGGCGACAACGGCTTTGGCCGTCTCGACCTGGTCGAGGACCGTCTGGTGGGCCTTAAGAGCCGCGAGTGCTATGAGGTTCCCGGCGCCCTGACGCTCATCACCGCCCACAAGGCACTCGAGGATATCTGCGTCGAGGGCGACCTGCTCAAGACCAAGATTAAGCTCGAGCAGGATTGGGCCACCGCCGTGTACAACGGCCAGTGGTACAGCCCGCTCAAAAACGCGCTCGATGCCTTTATGGCCGACACCCAGAAGTTCGTGACCGGCACCGTCCGTCTGAAGTTCTTTAAGGGCAACTGCCATGTCGTCGGCCGCAAGAGCCCGTTTAGCCTGTATGACTACGGTCTGGCTACCTACGACCGCGACACTACGTTTGACGAGAAGGCCAGCGCCGGCTTTATCGAGATCGATACGCTGTCGCTCAAGACGTGGGCTAAGGTCCAGGGCCCCAGCTCTGCTGCCGCCCAGGCCTAGCGCCTCCTTCCTTTGGTATCCGCGCGGCCCATCCGCGTGATACATAACGGGCGCATGGGGTCCCTACCTTTCGTTATGCTTGCTGACACTTCTTAACATCGGTGGCCCCTACGTTCCGCCCGCATATATGATGCCGCGTCTGCGGCTGAGTCCGAGCCCCGCCGGGGTTGTCCGGCGGGGCTCCTCCTATCAATTTGACGGCCCTGCGCCTATATATATGGGGAGTATCCATTATGTTCAATGCTATCGCGCATGCTTTACTTGCCCTCGCGCCCGAGTTCGATGCTGCAAAGGTCGAGGACGTTCCTATGAGCCTAAAGGCCTGGATCGATGGTTCGCAGGGCAACATTCGGAGGGAGACGTTGGGCGCCAAGTGCATGGCGCGTCACTTCTTTGCAAATTAGCTATATGGCCTCGCACATGGTGGGGAATATACAAAACTAGCGGTTGAGAAATCGCTTTAGCGACAGGGCGCATTGCTTTGGGCGCTTGTTTTGGGATTTGATGAAAGGGGACGGTTCCATGGCTCTTTGGGGCGGTCGTTTTGAGGCAGGCGTGGCCGAGGTCACGCAGGAGTTTGGCGCGTCGTTGCCGGTTGACAAACATCTCTATAAGCAGGATATCGCCGGATCTAAGGCACATGCCAAGATGCTGGCGGCCCAGGGCATTATCAGCGCCGAGGACGAGCAGGCGATTGCCGAGGGCCTGACCGGAATCGAACAGGATATCGATGCCGGCAACTTCACCTTTGATATCAACGACGAGGACATTCATATGTCCATCGAAAGCGAGCTGACGCGTCGTATCGGCGAGGCTGGCAAACGCTTGCATACTGGGCGTTCGCGCAACGACCAGGTGGCGACCGATACGCGCCTGGGCGTCAAGGCGCTGGCCAAGGAGCTCATGGAGGCCAATCTTGAGCTGCGCCATGTGCTGGTAGATGCGGCCAAGAAGTACGACAAGGTGATTCTTCCGGGCTACACGCATATGCAGCACGCTCAGCCCGTGCTGCTCTCGCATCATCTGCTGGCGTATTCCTGGATGTTCGCGCGCGACTTTACGCGCCTGAAGGCCGCCTTTGATGCCGCCGACAACTGCCCGCTGGGTGCTGCCGCGCTTGCCGGTACGAGCTATCCGCTCGATCGCCAGATGACGGCTGCCGAACTTGGCTTTGCGGGCGTGATTCCCAACTCGCTCGATGCGGTTTCCGACCGTGATTTCCTGCTCGATCTGCATTACGCCGGATCCGTCATGGCGATGCACCTGTCGCGTCTTTCCGAGGAGATCGTGCTGTGGTCGAGCTCCGAATTTGGCTTTATCACGCTTTCCGACTCGTACTCCACCGGCTCGTCCATCATGCCGCAGAAGAAGAATCCCGACTTTGCCGAGCTTATTCGCGGCAAGAGCGGCCGTGTGTATGGCAACCTGGTGCAGCTGCTCGTGACCATGAAGGGCCTGCCGCTTGCTTATAACAAGGACTTGCAGGAGGACAAGGAGGGCGCGCTCGATACCGCCCATACGCTCATGCAGTGCCTGTCGGTTATGGCCGGAATGATTTCGACTTGGACCGTCAACGAGGATGCCATGGCGCGCGAGTGCGGCGTGGGGCACCTTGCCGCTACCGATGTTGCCGATTACCTGGCCAAGCGTGGCCTGCCGTTCCGCGAGGCACATGCCGTGGTGGGGCATCTGGTTCTGATGTGTGAGAAGCGCGGCTGCAATCTTAAGGACCTGCCGTTTGAGGTGTTCCAGGAGGCAAGCCCGCTCTTTGAGCGCGACATTACCGAGGCGCTCGACATCCCGTCGATTGTCGCCGCGCGCACGACCGAGGGCGGCACCGCCCCTGCCGCCGTTGCCGTGCAGCTGCAGCGTGCCGAGGCACAGCTCGTGGCTGACGAGGGTGTGTTTGGGTCACTGACTAAGGTCGTCGAGATGGGCCACGGGGTAAAGTAGGGATTTGGCTGAAGCCGTTTTGGCCATTTATTGATAAATCGTTTTCGCTTTACGGGCGCCTGCTGATGTGGGCGCCCGTATTTTGTTGCTATGGGGGAGGGGCTTGTCGAGAACTTCTGTAGGACCTTTGGGCAGGTTGTGAAGGGGATACGTTCGCGGGCGGCAACCGACCGCCTGCTCTGTTCGGCGCGGTTGATGGGCGGTCGGATGGTACTCTAATCGGGCTTCGAAACAGAAGTGACACATATGGAGCGCTTTAATAAATTGCAACGTTTCAATAAACAGCTTTTTGTTTAACTGCAGCTAAAACTCTGTTACGATGCAGTCCAGGCGGGTGCCGGAATGGGACTTGGGCACGCGCGAACCTACTTGAAAGGCTACTTTTATGGCTATCGAGAAGACCTTCATCATGATTAAGCCCGACGCCGTGCGCGACCGCAAGATCGGCGAGATCGTTGCTCGCATTGAGCGCAGCGGCCTTGTCATCGAGCGCATGGAGATGACCACGCTCGAGCGCGCTACCGTCGAGGAGCACTACGCCCATCTGGCCGACAAGCCCTTCTTTGGCGGTCTCTGCGACTTTATGACGAGCGGTCCGGTCGTCAAGATGGTCGTTTCCGGTCTCTCCGCTGTTGCTAAGATGCGCACCCTCATGGGCGCTACCAACCCGCTTGAGGCTGCTCCTGGTACCATCCGCGGCGACTTTGCCGTCGATGTCAACGCCAACGTGATCCACGGCTCCGACTGCCTGGAGAACGCCGAGATTGAGATCAAGCGCTTCTTTGGCTAAACCAGCTTTGACTCCTTAAAGCTGTTAGCGTGTGGCTTGGGCGCCGCGGAACTCCATCCGCGGCGCTCTTTTATACCAAAACCTATGAAGGGGCCCGCTCGGATATGCGTTCCGAGCGGGCCCCTGCTGTTAGCTTGTGGCACTGAGTAGTTTAGGCCTCGTCGACGACCTTGAGGCCGCGCGTGTGGTCGATCTCGTTGAGGAGGTTAACGCGACGCTCGTGACGACCGCCCTCGAACTCGGCGTCGAGCCATTCGTCGACAATCATCTTGGCGAGCTCGGAGCCCACGACGCGGGCGCCAAAGGCCAGCACGTTGGTGTTGTTGTGCATACGGGAGAGCTTGGCGCTGAAGGGCTCGGAGCACACGACGGCGCGTACGCCCTCGACCTTGTTGGCAGCCAGGCTAATCCCGACGCCGGTACCGCAGATCAAGATACCCAGGTCGACGTCACCGTTGGCCACGGCCTTGCCCACCTTGTAACCGGCGATGGGGTAGTCGAAGCTCTCGGAGGTGTCGGTGCCATAGTTCACGACCTCGCAGCCGCGCTCCTTCAGGTGCTCGGAAATGATGTTCTTGAGCTCGACGGCGGCGTGGTCGTTACCGATACCGATCTTCATGAGTGGTTCCTCTCTGGTCCGTGCGGCGGAATTGCTAAAGGTTTTACCGCGTTCGACTGCATGATAGCGCGACTTTTGCGTAAACGCTTGAGCGTTTTTTGGTCAAACGCTTTAGCAGGCAACAAGACCGGCTTCTCATGAATGAATGCCGTCAGTTTGCGCTCGTGCGCCGTCTGCCGGAACTATGGTTGCGGTTTTTGATGCATTGTTATCAAATAAAAGAGCTAACTATTATCGAGAGCCCAGTTCGTTATGTAAGCAGGAGATACCTATGCCTACCGATTTCCTTCGTGATGCCGCGTTTTGCGATGTTTTGAACCGCGAGCTTGTCTGTGCGCTCGGCTGCACCGAGCCTATTGCCGTTGCCTATGCAGCGGCGCTGGCGAGCCAGACGCTCGGTTGCGAACCCGATCATATGGACGTTGCCTGCTCGGGCAACATCATCAAGAACGTTAAGAGCGTGACCGTGCCCAACTCGGGCGGTATGCACGGTATTGAAGCGGCAGCCGTGCTGGGTGCCGTGGGCGGTGACGCCAAGAGCGCGCTCGAGGTGCTCGAGAGCGTTAACGACGAAGATCGTGCTCGCGTGGCCGAGCTCCTCGCCGATGCCGGTTACTGCGGTGTATCGCTTGTCGAGGGTGTGCCCAACCTCTACATCAAGGTGACTGCCACGGCCGGGGGCCATACCGCGGTCGTCGAGATTACCGATCACCACACTAATGTCACGTGCCATACGCTCGATGGTATTCCGGTATGCGGCAAGTCGGCGGGGGAGTGCGCCGCCTGCGCCGAGCGCGTGGTGGCCGAGCGTGCGGCAGATAACGCCGATACGCCCATGTCCATTGATTCCATCATCGACTTTATCGAGGACGGTGACATTGAGGGCGCCCGCGCTGCCGTTGAGCGTCAGATTGAGCTGAATGGCGCAATCAGTGCCGAGGGCCTTGCGCACGCTTGGGGCGCCGAGGTGGGTCGTACGCTGCTGGGTGCTCGTGCCGATGACGTCGCCTGCCGTGCCCGTGCCCGTGCGGCCGCCGGGTCCGACGCCCGCATGAACGGTTGCGCGCTGCCGGTCGCCATTGTGTGCGGCTCGGGCAATCAAGGCATTACCTGCGCATTGCCCGTCATGGAGTATGCCGAGTACCTGCGTTGCGACCACGAGCGTCTGGTGCGCGCCGTGATGCTGTCCGATCTTATCGCCGTGCATATCAAGAGCTATATTGGTGCGCTTTCGGCGTTTTGCGGCGCTATTTGCGCCGCGTGCGGCGCCGGCGCTGCGATTACCTGGCTGTGCGGTGGCACGCGCGAGCAGATTGGCGCGACGGTCTCGAATACGCTCGGTAACGTGGGCGGCATCGTGTGCGACGGCGCCAAGGCGAGTTGTGCCGCCAAGATTTCGGCTGCCGTCGATGCGGCGATTCTGGGACATGACATGGCCATGCAGGGGCGTGGCTTCCGTGCCGGCGAGGGTTTGATCCAGGATACCGTCGAGCAGACGATTGCCAGCATGGGCTACGTGGGCCGTGTGGGTATGAAGGACACCGACGTCGAGATCCTCAACATCATGATCGGCAAAACCCAAGTGTGCTAGGACAGTTCGTCGGCTACTTGGTGTTCGTAGAAGGCTTCTACTACGGCGTTAAAGTCGCGGGCGAAGCCTTCCATGGTTCCGCGCCAGGTGACTCGGTTGGGCTTGCCCTGGCCTACATAGGCAGTCTGAATGCCGCAGGCGGGTTTAGGGAAGTCGCGTTTGGGATCGTTGCCCACCATAAGGACCTCGTGCGGTTCGAGCCCCATCACCTGAAGCTGCTCTAGATAGTAGGTGGCATCAGGCTTGCAGCGGGTGGCGTTTCCCATGTGCGTGACGAGCTCAAAGGGGGCGTCGGCCAGGTCGCCCCAACCCATGCGGCACTCGATGGCCCCCTGCGGAAAGCTGGGGTTGGTAAAGAGCGCGCAGCGCAGCCCTGCGTCCTGTACGGCCTGAAGCGCGGCGTGTGCGCCCGGCATGGCATGGGCGTTGATGAGTTCGTCATTCTTGTACGGAAGAACTTCGCGGTCGTAGTAGGTAAACGCCTCGTAGATAAGTGGGTCCGAGAGGCAAATGCCGCATCGGCGCTCGACCTCTTCTTGGTAAAACTCAAGATTGGTGCGATTGTCCGTGCTGCTGCGGCGATTGGCGTTGAGGTCGACCAGGATGGTGCCGAGGCGTGCAATCGTGCCACCGCGGCTGCGGCGCCCGATATCCGCGAGCATCGAAGAGACATCCTTAAAATAGCGAAGGATGAACGCGTTGAGGTTGATGCTAAGAAGCGTTTCGTCCATATCGAAAACGACTGCTTTGAGCACGCGGGCACCTTTCTCGAAAAATCGATCTAGAATCGTTGGCTCCGGATACTTTACCCCAAAGCCGAATGCCTGGCTGGTTATCGTCAAGTTGCGGAGACGTGTGTTCATAAGATTACGAAAAAGTCTCCACACGAGTAAAAAATCGCAGTTCACGCTTGAAATCGAACTCATTTCCCCGTAACCTATACGAACGTGATTGCATAAGCGTCACATTAGTATCTGTCGGCTCCCGAGTGTTCCTAAACGTTGTGTGCTTGTCGCACCCTTCTGTAGGTCCTAGCAATCGGGGCCCCGTAGTTCGAAAGGGGTCCACCTTTGAGTGAGATTCAGAACTCGTCCATTTTCTCTCTTGACGATGTCAACGAGGAGGAGATGAACAACCTCATCGACGGTACGATTACCGACTTTGATGAGGGCGATCTCGTTAACGGCACTGTCGTTAAGATCGAGCATGACGAGGTGCTCGTTGACATCGGATTCAAGTCCGAGGGCGTTATCCCGGTCCGCGAGCTGTCCATCCGCAAGGACGCTAACCCTGCAGACATCGTTGCACTCGGTGATCCCATCGAGGCCCTGGTTCTCCAGAAGGAGGACAAGGACGGTCGTCTGGTCCTGTCCAAGAAGCGTGCCGAGTACGAGCGTGCTTGGAACCGCATCGAGGAGAAGTTCAACTCCGGCGAGAACGTCGAGGGCGAGGTTATCGAGGTTGTCAAGGGCGGCCTGATCCTCGACATCGGCCTGCGTGGCTTCCTGCCCGCTTCCCTCGTCGACCTCCGTCGCGTCAAGGACCTCACCTCTTACATGGGCACCCGCATCGAGGCCCGCGTCATCGAGATGGACCGCAACCGCAACAACGTCGTCCTCTCCCGTCGCGTCGTGCTCGAGGAGTCCCGTAAGGCCGAGCGCTCCGAGATCCTGTCCAAGCTCAAGTCTGGCATGCGTCTCCAGGGCACCGTTTCCTCCATCGTCGACTTCGGCGCCTTCGTCGACCTCGGCGGTATCGACGGCCTCATCCACATCTCCGAGCTCTCTTGGAACCACGTCAACCATCCTTCCGAGGTTGTCAAGGTCGGCCAGGAGGTCGAGGTCGAGGTTCTCGACGTCGATCTCAACCGCGAGCGCATCTCCCTGGGTCTCAAGCAGACCACCGAGGATCCGTGGCGCGCACTGGTCAAGAAGTACCCCGTCGGCGCTATCGTCGAGGGCACTGTGACCAAGCTTGTCCCGTTCGGCGCTTTTGTCGACCTGGGCGAGGGCATCGAGGGCCTGGTGCACATCTCCGAGATGGCCAACAAACACGTCGACCAGCCTTCTCAGGTTACCCACGTGGGCGACAAGGTTCAGGTCAAGGTCATGGAGATCGACCTCGACCGTCGTCGTATCTCCCTGTCCATGAAGTCCGCTGCTGAGACTCTGGGCGTTGAGATCGAGGTTACCCCGCTGCCTTCCGAGAAGAAGGACGAGGAGACCGACGCCGAGTAAATCGGTTTGACGATCACTTGTTTTAAGGGATCCGTCCGTAATGGACGGGTCCCTTTTTGCATTTGCTGCTGAGGTGCGCGATGTCGTCCGCGCGCAATGCTGTCCGAGCTGTCCACAGGCTATTAGGTTTTCGGTGCATGAAAAAATGCCGACATCCCGCCTCGGGGAGGAGGCGGGAACGCACCGAGTAGACGGAGGGGTGCGGAGCGCGGTCGCGTCTCGACCGACGACGTTGCCCATCGACAGGACCATTGTAGCGCATGGCGGTTCTTGGTTTATCGTGTCGAGCGTTTGCGTTGTGCCATTGCCTGCGGCAACGGTGTGTTACACTCTTGCACTGCTGAGTGGGCCAGACGGTCGCGCGATGTGCTGCTTGCAGTACGCGTGAGGAAAGTCCGGGCTCCAGAGGGCGGGATGCCGGCTAACGGCCGGGCGGAGTGATCCGACGGAAAGCGCCGCAGAAAAGAAGACTCCCACCTGCGCCGCAAGGCGTAAAGGGAAAAGCTGAAACGGTGGTGTAAGAGACCACCAGCGTCGTGGCAACATGGCGGCTTGGCAAGCCCCATCCGGAGCAAGCGCGAATAGGAACGCTATGGGCCGGCCCGGTCCGCGTTCGGGTAGCGTGCGTGGAGCTGCACGGTAACGTGCAGACAAGATAAATGACCGTTCACGACAGAACCCGGCTTATCGGCCCACTTGGCACTTTGTTGACGCTGCGAACCCGTCAGCGCGGCAATCTGCCTTTCAAACCTTCGGGCATGACCATAAGGTCAATGCCCTCGGCTTTCAAAGCACCTTGCTCGCGCTGACGGGTTCTCGCTTTCGTTGACGGAATCATCGGCGTTGCCATTCTTTTTACTAGGGTTATCGTATTATTGAGGCTGTTTGTTGCCGCGCTTAGTTTTGTTGAGGGGCTTTGTTGGACAGCTATTTTACTCTGCAATCGAATATTGAGGTTTCGGGCGAGTTTGTGGACCGCAAGAGTCGGTTTATTGCCCAGCTGGTCCATATTGAGTCCGAGGACGAGGCGAATGCCTTTATCGAGATGGTTCGCAAGCGTCATTACGACGCTCGACACAATGTTCCCGCGTGGATTTTGGTCGATGGACGCGAGCGCCAGAGCGATGATGGTGAGCCGAGCCGCACGAGCGGTATGCCGACACTCGAGGTGTTGCGCGGTGCGGAGCTCAAAAATGTTTGCTGCGTAGTGACACGCTATTTTGGTGGTACGTTGTTGGGGCCCGGTGGCTTGGTACGCGCCTATACCGCGGCGACGCAGGCGGCGGTGGCCGCGGCTCAGGAGGCCGGGCAGATCGTCGAGATGACGAGTGTCGTGCCTGTTGACGTGCATGTGGCCTATCCGCAGTATGAGCAGGTGCTTCGCTTGGCCCAGGATTCCGGTGCCAAGGTTTCGGATACCGAGTACGCGGATGCCGTGACGATTCATTTGGTGTTTAAGGCGGGGGAGCAGGAGCCGTTTTGCGTTAAGATGCGCGAGCTTATGGCGGGGCGCGAGGAGATTGAGGTCGGCGCTCCCGAATTTGCCGAGTTCTAACGACGACGGCCGGCGTGCTTTTGGATGAATCCCAAGCGCGCCGGCCATCGTTTTATGTTGTCGCCGTTTACTCGGCGAGCTGCTTTAGCACATCGCAGGCGATGTCGACGGCGTCGTCGATGCAGCCGGGGCAGCTGCGGAGCGGACCCTGGTCCGATCCGACGCCTTTGAGCGTGCCGCAGACGGTCGTGGTGTTCTTCTCGCCAAAGCGCTTGGCAATCTCGCGCGACAGCTTGTAGGTCTGGCCCTTGGTCTTGGGGTTCTCCATACCGTCGCTCATCACAAAGCCCATGATGGCCACGGCGCCCGAGATGGCGCCGCAGGTCTCGGTCATGCCGCCCATGCCGGCGCCAAAGCCCTCGGTGAGGGTAAAGGCGATCTGGGGGTCGAGCCCCACAGCGGGCGCGAGCGTGCAAGCGACAGCCTGGGCGCAGTTAAAGCCGCGGGCGTGGTACTCGGCAGCCTGAGCCTGACAGGCGGTGATGTCGAGCTGGGCTGTATCGATTTGCTTCATCGGTGTCTCCTTGATTACGGTGTACCCGCCTATGGTACCCTTGCTGGCGCATTCGTTCATCGAGAGCTTTATGCATACCTCACCGTTATTGTCGTACCAATACCTAAGTGTGGGGCAAATGAGCCCGAAGCATCTATCCAATAACCTACCTTGAGGATGGGTTGAGAGGGGTGCGGGGTAGCGGTATCGTGAACCGAATAAAATCAAAACCCAAGTAAGGGAGTTGGATATGAGCGAGCAGACCATCGGTACCACGTGCGTTCAGGGCGGCTATCATCCGGGCGATGCGGAGCCGCGCCAGGTGCCCATCTACCAGTCCACCACGTGGAAATACGACACGTCCGAGCACATGGGCAAGCTGTTTGACCTGGAGGAGTCGGGCTACTTCTACAGCCGTCTGCAGAATCCCACGTGCGATCTGGTCGCCGCCAAGATCTGCGAGATGGAGGGCGGCACCGCTGCGATGCTCACGAGTTCGGGCATGGCCGCGAACTTCCTCGCGATCTTTAACGTGGCCGGTGCCGGTGATCACGTGGTCGCGAGCTCTGCTATCTACGGCGGTACGTATAACCTGCTCGCCCACACCATGGGCCGCATGGGCGTGACTTGCACGTTTGTCGCCCCCGACTGCACCGATGAGGAGCTCGAGGCAGCCTTTGAGCCCAATACCAAGCTTGTCTTTGGCGAGACGATTGCCAACCCCGCCCTTGCCGTGCTCGATATTGAGCGCTTTGCCAAGGCCGCGCATGACCACGGTGTGCCGCTGATGGTCGACAACACCTTCCCGACGCCCGTGATGTGCCGTCCCTTTGAGTGGGGTGCCGACATCGTTACGCACTCCACCACCAAGTACATGGATGGACATGCCGCCTACCTGGGCGGCGTGATCGTCGACCACGGCCAGTTTGACTGGATGGCCCATGCAGACAAGTTCCCGGGTCTCACCACGCCTGACGAGAGCTACCACGGCGTGACCTATGCCGAGAAGTTCGGCCGTGAGGGCGCCTTTATTACCAAGGCCACCGCGCAGCTCATGCGCGACCTCGGCCCCATGCAGAACCCGCAGGCGGCATTCTTCTTGAACAGCTCGCTCGAGAGCCTGCATGTGCGCATGCCGCGTCATTGCGAGAACGGCTTGGCCGTTGCCAAGTTCCTGCAGAGCCATCCCAAGGTGCGCTTCGTGAGCTATCCGGGCCTGGAGGGCGATAAGTACTATGACCTGGCTCAGAAGTACATGCCCAACGGTACTTGCGGCGTTGTGAGCTTTGGCTTTAACGGTGGTCGCGCGGCGGCCGAGACCTTTATGAAGAGCCTCAAGCTCGCCCAGATCGCCACGCATGTGGCCGACGCCCGCACTTGCTGCCTGCATCCCGCTAACGCTACGCATCGCCAGATGAACGATGAGGAGCTCATCGCCTGCGGCATCTCCGCCGACATGGTGCGCCTGTCGTGCGGCCTCGAGGACACGGCCGATCTGATTGCCGACCTTGAGCAGGCGCTCGAGCAGTGCTAGGCTAGCGTTCGCATAAGTCGCCGATGCCGACAGAGGGCTTCGGCGACCTTTACGTTCCGATTCCGTAGGCGGGAGCCCAATCGCGGCTGTTTGCAGGCGATTGGGGCCCCGTTTTTGTGTTGCGCCACTCGAAAGGATGGATATGGAGAAAACCGCAGAGCAGCTGCGCCGCGAGCACATTGCCCTAGAGGGCGACACCCATGGCAAGAACAAATGGGCGATTCTATTTACCGTGCTCATCATGACGTTTATGGTGTGTCTGGATTCGACCGTCGTGACCGTGGCGCTGCCCGTGATGCAAAAGGAGCTGGGCGTGGGCCTCGATCGCATTCAGCTGGTGAGCTCGGTGTATCTGCTTGCAACTTGCGTTGCTATGTTGCCGTTTGGCCGTCTGGGCGACGTGCGCGGCAAGGTGAATGTGTTCCAGCTGGGCGTCATCGTCTTTTCGGTCGGTTCGCTGCTGTGCGGCCTTTCGGGTTCGCTCAAGGTTCTTATCCTGGCACGCATTGTTCAGGGCGTCGGTTGCGCGGCGGCCATGGCTAACAACATGGGTATTATTACCGAGTCGTTTCCGGCGCGCGAACGAGGTCGTGCCATGGGTATTCTCGCGACCTTCGTGGCCCTCGGCATGATGTGTGGCCCCGTGCTCGGCGGCATGCTGGTGGCGAGCTTTCCCTGGGAGAGCATCTTCCTCATCAACCTGCCCATTGGTGTCATCTCGTTTATTGTGGGGCTCTACACGCTACCGCATGTTAAGCCGGTGGCCGGTGAGCGCCCCATGTCCCTGATCGAGGCCGCTCGTCGCTGCTTTGCAAATTCGGCCTTCACCATCAACCTTGCCTGCATGCTCATCGTGTTCGTTGGCATTGGCGCATCCGAGTTTATCCTGCCGTTCTATTTTCAGGACGCCCACGGCTTTGGTTCCGACATCTCTGGACTGCTCTTTTTGGCGCTGCCGATGGTGAATGCCTTTATCGGCCCGCTTTCGGGTACGGTTTCGGACCGTGTTGGCTGCGAGGGTCCCACGGCGGTCGGCCTGGGTGTGTACGTGTGCGGTCTCTTTGCGGTGAGTACGCTCGACGAGCACTCTTCCATTCCTGTGATCGTGTTCTGTGTCGCGTTTATGTCGTGCGGCACGTCGATTTTCCAGAGCCCCAATAACTCGCTGTATATGGGTTCGGCTCCGCGCGAGGCACTCGGTTTTGCAGGCAGCTTGGGCAGTTTGGCGCGCTATGCCGGCATGGCACTCGGCATTACGGTGGCGTCGAATATCCTGTATGGGCAGATGAGCGTGGCGATGGGCGAGGCCGTGACCAGCTTTGTTGCAGGCCGTCCGGATGTGTTCCTGTTTGGCTTTCGCTCGGTGTTCTATGTGTTGATGGCCGTGGCAGCCGTGGGCTTTGTCCTCTCGATGGTTCGTTTGGTGAAGATGCGCGCCCGCCATTAGCGTGTTGGGAGGCTGTCTGCCACGATTCGCGCCGTCCCAAAAAGACTGGTTTGTGGTGCGATGCGGCTTGTGGGGCGGGCGGGGGTCGGTCCGTGGTAGACTATCGAACAACGTTTATTAATCGCGCGGTATCGTTGCCGCGAGAA
Source organism: uncultured Collinsella sp. (assembly GCA_947642445.1). Lineage (GTDB taxonomy): Bacteria > Actinomycetota > Coriobacteriia > Coriobacteriales > Coriobacteriaceae > Collinsella. Next base: position 56,776 of record CANRSF010000006.1, read on the forward strand.
GGGGTTGCGCCATGCAGGAGCTTGAGGATCGTATTCGCCATGACGGCATCGTAAAGGCCGGTAACGTCCTTAAGGTTGATGCCTTCCTCAACCACCAGTGCGACGTTGAGCTGTTCGACCACATGGGCGCCGAGTGGGCCCGTCTGTTCAAGGATGTCGAGATCAACAAGATCCTGACGATTGAGGCTTCGGGCATTGGCATGGCTTGCATCGCAGCTCAGCATTTTGGCGGCGTACCGGTGGTCTTTGCTAAGAAGGCACAGTCCATCAACCTCGATGGCGAGCAGTACGCCACGACCATCTACTCCTTTACCAAGCAGAAGGAGTACCCGGTCATCGTTGGCAAGCGCTTCCTGTCCGAGGGCGACAAGGTCCTGATTATCGACGACTTCCTGGCCAACGGCTGCGCGCTTGAGGGCCTTATTAAGATTTGTGAGGCTGCGGGCGCCGAGGTATCCGGCATTGGCATTGCGGTGGAGAAGGGCTTCCAGGGCGGTGGCGATAAGCTCCGCGAGCGTGGCTTCCGCGTTGAGAGCCTGGCCCGTATCGCCGATATGGACTGCGAGACCGGCGAGATCACCTTCGCCTAAGCGCGCAACACAAGCGATTGGTATGCGATGTGACAAAGGGACTGTCCCTTTGTCACATTTTTTTGTATGAGGGGAGGTATTGATATGGATGAGAACAAGATGGGATGGTGCGAGTATGCGCGCTATGCCGCGATGGCGGCCGAAGAGTTGGCGCGCGATTGCGAGGTACAGGTGTTTCGCGCGACGGGTCCGGGCGGACAAGGCGTGAACACGACGGACTCGGCGGTGCGCATGAAGCACGTGCCCACAGGGATTACCGTGACGGCGCGCGAGAGCCGCAGCCAGTTCCAAAATCGCGCGAGCTGCCTGCGCAAGCTGCACGCCGAGCTCGAGCGACGCGGACGTCCACCGCGTCGACGTGTAAAGACCAAGGTGCCCCAGCGCCCTCGTCAGCGCAGACTCAATGACAAGCACTTCAATGCCATTAAAAAGGCCAACCGACGCAAGCCGGGCAGCGACGAGTAGCCGTTTGTTCCGCTGGCCTTGCTAGCGGGTAGGGTGCCAAACTTGGAGGGCGCTGCCGAGGACGTCGACCTCGATGCGCGAGGCGTCAACGGGCTCGCCGTCGGCCTGGATGGGGTAATCGGGCTGCTCGAAGGTGAGCTCGGCATGGCGGCAGCGGCGCATACGAACCGGCGGCAACTTGGTGTGGTGGCCGTCCTTGGCCGAAAGAAACATAGGCAGGGCAACGGCGCGGGGGACGGGGCCGCAGGCGTAGCAGACATCGAGTGTGCCGTCACAGGGGTCGGCATCGGGGCAGATGCGATAGCCCGAGCCATAGGTGGGGCCCAGCTGAATCGCCATGATAATCGCCCGCACGCGCTCGGCGGGCGCGCCGTCAAAGCTGACTGTCATGGGGTGGCTGCGATAGCGCAGACCAAACTGCTCAAGTCCCGAAAGGGTGTAGAGCGGAGCACCCGTCAAGCCGGTCTTTTTGCGCAGCTCGGTGGTGCCAAGGCCGATGGCGGCATCGATGCCGACCGAAAGCGTCTGGTCATAATACTCGACCGTCGCCTCGCCGCTACCGCTTGCGGGGTTCCATGAGCGAATGCGCCCGATGTCCTGACGTTGCAGCTCGCAGGTGAGCAGCGCGCCAAAATCCTTGCCGGAGAAATCGTCGATACCGAGCGTTTGGGCAAAATCGTTGCCGGAGCCCACGGGCAGGACGGCAAGGGCGGGGCGGGCGTCCTGCTTTTGCTTCATAAGCCCATTGACGACCTCGTGGATCACGCCGTCGCCGCCAAGAGCGATAACGGTGCGGTAGCCCTGGGCCTGTGCGGCAAGTTCCTTGGCATGCCCCATGCGCTCGGTCAGTACCAAGTCAAACTGGGATGCGCGCGCGGTCATATCCAAAAAGCGTTGCAGGCGCTCGGCAACTTCGCGCGCCGCACCCGACTGGGCGGCTGGGTTGGCGATGATGAGCGTGCGACCAAAATCAGTTGCGTGCATGGGGCGACTCCCGGCGTGTGACATGACAGTGCGGTCGCGCTCAGGTCGAATTGCCCCCGATTGTGGCTGCACGGCGAATACTAACGTCTACTCTATCAGGTCGTTGTGGCGCTCGATAGCATCCGCTACCGTACCGCCCTCATCCACAATAAGCGAACGGCGCTTGGGTGAGATGATGCGCTGGGCGGGGTACACGCCGCGGTGTCCGCCGGTTAGGTAGCTGATAAAGGCCACGATGGCAAAGAACCCGGCGGCCGTGCCGTGGAACAGGTCGATGGCCATCATGCAGGTGGTGATGGGCACGTTGAGGCCGGCGCAGAACACGCCGAGCATGCCGAGAGCCGCCAGAAAACTGGGGTCGAGCCCGGTAAGGCAACCGATCCAGCCACCGAGTGCCGCACCGATGCCAAACAGGGGCGTGACCTCGCCGCCTTGGAAGCCCGCGCCCAGGGTAAGCGCTGTGACGACCAACTTGATGGCTGCGTCCGCCAGGGTGGTGTTGCCTGCAAATCCTGCGCCGGAAAGCCACGTGGAAAGGCCGGCGTAGTCCCAGGCGTCGAGGAGGGCATAGGCGGTCAAAACCACGAGTGCGCCTATGAGTGCGCGGACGAGGTAATTGGTGATAAAGCGACCGTACAGGCTTTTGACGGTTCGAACCGACCAGGCAAAGAGGCGTGCCGTCAGGCCGAAGATAATGGCGCTGATAACAACGATGACAACCGTCCGTGGTGTCATGTTGGGAACGCTGGCGATGACATTCGCCTCGTACTCGGTTCCCAAGGCAAGCGACGTAAAGTAGCCGGTAAACGAGGCGATCAGGCAGTAGATGCCCGCGGTGTAGTCGATCTTGCCGATAAAGCACATCTCCATGCCAAAGAAAGCTCCAGCAAGGGGCGAGCCGAATACGGCGCCAAAGGCCGACGAGATGCCGGCGAGCATGAGGTCGTGGTGGTCATGTTTTTTGAGGTGGGCGAGGTTCGAGATGTTGCTGGCGATGGTGCCGCCAATCTGCACCGCGGCCCCCTCGCGACCGGCAGATCCGCCCGTTAGGTGCGTGAGCGTGGAGCAGACGAAGGTAAGGACGGCCATGCGCATATGGATGAGACGTGTGCTCAGAGCGGAGTCGATGACCAGGTTGTTACCGCGTTTGGCGGCAAGGCCGTGGTTTTTGTACACCCATGCGGTGGCAACGCCCACAACAGGAAGCAAGGCGTAGACCCACGCGTGGTGCTCGCGATAGTCGGTCGCGATATTCAGCGAGGCCAAAAACGCCCAAGCGGCAACGCCCATGGCGAGCGAGACGATGACGACGAGCACGAGCAACTTGGCGCTCGCGAGTAGGTTGCGGGCGTTGCGGCGCGTGTCGGCAGCCAAGAGATGCTCGGAGCGGGTGAGCTGTTGCCTGCCTGCCATGATGACGTCATTAAGGGAGAAAAAGCCGCCGTCGTCGAGCGACTGGGAATGATCCTGCGCCTCGTTTGCGCTTTCGGGTTTGTCGGTATAAGCCATACGTTCCTCTTTTGGGTTGCAACACGAGCATTATAGAACGTGCCATACGTGACAAACCGGCAGGTTGGTTTTGGTTTTGTTTCGCGGCTTGCGGCCGACACATGTATTCGCGGCCGCGGGCGAGGTCTTGAGCAGGCGGCGAGGGATTATACTGAGATAAACATAAAGAATCGGCGCTTTTGTTGCGCGCCGCAGCATGCTAGAGGTGCATATGGCTGAGAAACTCATTCCGTTGGAGGACGCACAGGCGATCGTCTTGTCGCACGTGAATCGCACCGAAGTTGTCGAGATTCCCGTGTGGCAGGCCGTCGGTCTTCCCTTGGCAGAGGACGCGGTGGCCGATATCGACATCTCGCCGTTTGCCAACAGCGCTATGGACGGATATGCCGTGCGCTCGGCGGATTTGGCGCAGGCATCTGGTGAGGCGCCGGTGACGCTCGACGTTATCGGACACGAGGCCGCGGGCCATGTGTTTGAGGGCGCAATTGGCGCGGGCGAGACGGTCCGCATCATGACGGGCGCGCCGGTGCCCGAAGGTGCCGATGCCGTGGTGAAATACGAGATCGTTGATGTGCTCGACGGCGATGGCAACGAGGGCTCGCGTGTGAGGTTCTCGGCGCCTGCCAAGGTGGGGGAGAACGTTCGCTCTGCCGCCGAGGAGGCGCATGCCGGCGATATCGTGATGCGTGTCGGCGAGGTTGTGGCACCGGCGGGCGCCGGCTTGCTGGCGAGCTCCGGGTATGCGAGCGTGAAGGTGCATGCCGCTCCGCGCGTGGGCATTATCTCGCTGGGGACGGAACTGGTCACGCCGAGTAAGGTACCGGCGCGCGGTCAGATTCGCGATTCCAACTCGTCGGCGTTGATGGCCGAGGCGCTCGATGCAGGAGCCGAGCCCGTGTTCTACGGCATTGCGCCCGATGATGAGCAGGCGATTGCCGAGCTGGTGCATCGTGCCGTGCAGGAGTGCGATTTTGTCATTACGAGCGGTGGCGCCTCGGCGGGCGATTACGATTTCGTGACGGCGCTCGTCCGGCGCGAGGGCGAGGTGCTGTTTGACCGCATCTCGATGCGTCCGGGCAAGGCCATCACGTTTGGCTTGCTCGGCGGCAAGCCGTATCTGGGGCTTTCGGGCAATCCCGCGGCGGCGTATGTGGGCTTTGAGATGCTCGCGCGCCCGGCGATTCGCAAGATGCGCGGTTTTGCCGAGGGGGCGCGTCCCGTGCAGCAGGCGATGCTCACGCACGGCGTGAAAAAGCGACAGCATCGCCGCTTCTTCGATCGCGCCACGGTTTTGCGCGACTCCGAGACCGGTGAGCTGTTGGTGACCGAGGCCAAGACGCAGAATTCGGCGTTGCTCGGCACGATGCAGCGGGCCAACTGCCTGTTGCGTATTGACGAAGGTCCGTGCGAGCTCAAGGCGGGCGACGTCGTGGATGTCGTGCGTGTCGACCTGCCTGAGGGCGCCGTGTTGTAGGAGGAATGCTATGGAGCTGAAGATATCGATCGTGACGTGTTCGGATACGCGGGACCTTGTCCAGGACGAGGCCGGTGCCGCACTCGAGGAGCTTATCGAGGCGCAGGGATGGACGGTCGCCTCGCATGTGGTCGCGCGCGATGACGTCAGCGAGATTGGTGATTCTATTATGGAAGCCGCCGATGAGTGCCACGCCAATGTCGTGCTCACCTGCGGCGGCACGGGGCTTTCGATGCGCGATGTGACGCCCGAGGCGACGCGTGCCGTCTGCGATCGCGAGGTGCCGGGTATTGCCGAGGCGATCCGTGCGTACTCGATGACCAAGACGCGCCGCGCCATGCTCTCGCGCGCTATTTGCATGCAACGAGGTCATACACTTGTCGTAAACTTTCCCGGTTCTACGAAGGCCGCTCGCGAAAGCTGGGAGGCCATAGCGGACCAGCTGGAGCATGCGGCTCAGATGACAGCGGGCGGCGGACATACCAACTAAGCGATTTACCTGCGGCGGAGCGACCTGATCGGCTGCTCCGCTTTTTATTTGCGCCCAAGGGGACGACATTCTGTAGGCATGCCTGAAACTATATTCTCATAAGAGAATAATTTCTCATAATCATTATTCGCACCGAAGTATAATCTAATTACAGAATAAAGCCCGCGGTCGGGTACCCGGGCACAAGGTCCGAAAGGGTTGAACATGTTCGATATGGTTTCTCGCCGCGGATTCGTCTCGCTCTCTGCTGTCGCCGCTGCCGGCCTTGGCCTTGCCGGCTGCTCTGGCAACAAGACGTCTGAGCCGACTGGCTCCGATGCCGGTTCTGCTAAGGCATCTTCCAAGAAAGCTGTCGAGCTGCAGGTCTTTGCCGCCAACTCGCTCGAGAAGGCTCTGCCCGAGGTTCAGGAGCTTTACACCGAGCAGACCGGTACCACGTTTGCCGACACGCAGTTTAAGGCGTCTGGCGACCTCGTTGAGCAGATGCGCGCCGGTGCCACGGTCGACGTGCTCATCACCGCTTCCAAGGGCACCATGGATGACGCTGAGACCGCCGAGCTCGTCGACACCGACACCCGTGAGGATATGTTCGTCAACGATCTTGTGATCATTCGCGCTGAGGGCTCCGACACCAAGATCGAGGCCATCGCCGACGTCGCGAACCTGGACGGCAAGATCGCCATCGGCGACGCCAAGACCGTCCCCGCCGGCAAGTACGCCAACCAGGCGTTGGCTTCCGTGGGCCTCTACACCGGCACCGAAGGCGACGACGGCGAGTATGCTCCCGAGATCGCCGACAAGGTCGCACTGGCCGACAAAGTTGGTACCGCTGCCGCCTATGTGTCCACAGGCGACTGCGTGGCCGGTTTTGTCTACAGCTCCGATATCTTCCGCTACGACGGCATCGAGGAGGCGTTCGTGTGTCCCGAGGACTCGCACAAGTCCATCGTGTATCCGGGCGCCGTTGCCGAGAGCTCCGAACATGCCGACGAGGCTAAGGCGTTCATCGACTTTTGCCTGTCCAACAAGAAGGCTCAGAAGATTTGGGCTAAGTACGGCTTTGAGCTTTCCGCGTAGTGCGGCTTGGCGCGATAATTCCATCGTTTTGTGTTTCACTCCGTCCTTGTATTCGCTTGGAGCTTTTCGTGCTTAATAGATTCCGCATGCTTGTCGCCTGTGCTTTGACCTTCGCGCTTTGCTGGGTGCCGGGATTTGCGTTTGCTGGGGACGCTGAGGACGGGGCCCAGGTTGCTGCGACCGCTCATGGGCTTTCCTATGGGATCGAGGGTTTTGAGCGGTTGGCCAAGGGGACCGCTCGTGCCATGGAGGGCCAGCCTGAGGGCTTCCGGTTTCCCGTTGACGAGGACGTGGACCTTGTAGTGGCGCCTGCTGCCGATCGCGTTGTGGTGTGGATATCGCCCAAGGCGGTCGAGAAGTTTGGATTGGATCCGCAGGACAACGAGTGCGTATCGGGTCTCAAGGCCCTCGTCTGCGAGCTCGACAGCGCAAACTCCATGGGAGGTGCGCAGCTAGGGGACGTTGATCTTCCTTGGTATGTTACGGCGGAAACAACGTTTGATGCCGGCGGTTATACCTATGGCTTTGACGAGCGCGGTGCGGATGGGGACCGCTATGTGGTGATTGCATCGGCCTCGGGTGATGCCAAGGGCGGCGCGCGTTGGCTTGATAGCGCTCAAATGGTAGAGGCATCGTCTGTCGTGTTGCGGGATGAGCAGGGGCCCTTGACCTCTCTGGCCTCCTTTTTAGGCGGCATCGACTACCGCCCGTTTTGGGTGTCTATCAAAACGAGCGGCCTTGCCCTGGTGATTGCCTTTGCACTGGGCCTGTTTGCCGCGTGGAAGACTGTGGGTACCTCGAGTCGCATCAAGGGCCTGCTCGATTCGGTCTTTACGATTCCTATGGTGCTGCCGCCCACGGTCTGCGGCTTTCTGCTCCTCATGCTGTTTGGCCGCTCGACCGGGGTGGGCCAATGGCTCATCGCGCACGGCATCTCGATCGTCTTTACCTGGCCCGCGGCGGTCATTTCGGCTGTCGTTGTGTCGTTTCCGCTGGTCTACCGCACGGCGCTCGGAGCCTTCGAGAGCCTCGACACGCAGATGCTCGACGCCGCGCGAACCTTGGGGTGGTCCGAACGTCGCATCTTTGCCAAGCTCATGATGCCGCTCGGCTGGCCCTCAATCGCGGCGGGCACGGTGCTCGCCTTCGCTCGCGCGATGGGCGAGTTTGGCTGCACGCTGTTCTTTGCGGGCAACTACGCCGGCATTACGCAGACCATTCCCATTGCGATTTACTTTGAGTGGATGGGCGGCAATACGTCGGTGGCTCTCTTTTGGGTCGTGGTCGTAATAGCGTTCAGCTTCCTGGTCATCCTATTCATCAACATGTACACGGCGCATTCTCAAAAGTATCGCGAGCGGGGCCTTTCCCGTGCGGAGCGCAAGCAGGCCAAAGAGCTCGCCGGACAGGGCGATTCGCTTGACCCGGTGGGCGGTGATGCCTTGCGTATCGATCGCGAGGCGCTGGCCGAGCTTATGCGCGATGGCGCGGTCGCAAAGGGAGGTCGATAAGCCATGTCGCTCGTTCTGGATATCAAAAAGCGCTATCCGGGCTTTACCCTCGACATTCAGCTCGATGCCGGCGAGGAGCGTGTGGCGCTGCTGGGCGCCTCGGGTTGCGGCAAGAGCTGCACGTTGCGCTGCATTGCCGGCGTGGAGACACCCGACGAGGGCGAGATCGTCGTCAACGGCGTGACCTTTTTTGACTCGGCGGCGGGTATCAACCTGTCGCCCCAGGAGCGAAAATGCGCCCTGCTGTTCCAGAACTATCAGCTGTTTCCCAACATGACGGTGGCCGATAACGTATGCGCCGGTGTTAAGGATGCGGGTGACGCCGCCGCGCGCAAAAAGCTCGCCGAGCGCTATCTGGGCATTTTCGGTCTGGCCGATTTTGCCGACCGCTACCCCGCGCGCCTCTCGGGCGGTCAGCAGCAACGCGTGGCGCTTGCGCGCATGGTGGCGGCGCATCCGGGCATTTTTATGTTCGACGAGCCCATGAGCGCGCTCGATTCCTATCTTAAGAGCGCGCTCGAACAGAACATGCTCGACCTGTTCGATGTGTGCAACCGTACCGTGCTCTACGTGAGCCACGACATCGACGAAGCGTGCCGCCTGTGCCAATGCATCTGCGTGATGCATAGCGGGCACATTGAGGAGATTGGTTCTGTCGAGGACGTAGTTCGCCGCCCGCAGACACTGGCGGCGCTGCGCCTGACGGGCTGCAAGAACACGAGCCGTGCGCGCAAGATCGGCTACGAAGAAGTTGAGGCCCTCGATTGGGGCATGACCTTTAACGTGGGCCGCGAGGTCCCCGATGATGTGGCGTACCTGGGGATTCGTGCAAGTTACTTCCATGTTGACAACCGTGCCGAACGGGGCCGCAACAGCTACGATTTGCACGTGGCCCGTGTGAGCGATTCGCGTTTTGAGCGCTTGGTGCTGTTGGATGTGCCACGTACCGATGCGCCGACTCGCCTGCAGTGGAAGGTCAACAAGGTGGGCGTACCTGTAGAGGAGTTGCCACAGGCGGGGGAGACCTTGCGCATGCATTTTGATGCGAGCAGGATTCATTTGGTTTGTCGATAGCGCCGGGTAATGCCGTCGGGGAATATAAGCCTCGGCGGCTTTGTTTTTGCCGTTCGCCGAATGAGGAATGACAAACTCTTATCAATCAAGATAATTATTTATTAAACGACGGCACACGACGCTGTCGTACGAATGTCAACGGTGTTCGCATGGTCGATGACCGTTGGTATAGTTGACCTCAACTTGTAAAGGAGGGTGCGCGCATGCCGCAGACGACATACATTCGCCGCGTTGCCGCGCGTGCCCTATATATGGCTCGGAGCCGCATATGAGCAGGTATGTTCACGGCTCCGGGAGAGACGACACGCAGCTAAATAACCGAACGCAAGGCAGGTTCCCCAAAATTCCGGGTTTAGGCGCGGCTGGGTTTTCGCCACCCACCGTGCAGCAATACCGTAGCTATTCATATTTGGTTCGAGAGGGGAACCGTCATGGCTGAAGAATTTGATTTCCATCCGATGTGGGAGAGCCTCGGCATGAATCTTGCCGACCACGACATGCTGCTGGGCGCCGTGGGCCAGATGTACGGCGATATGTTCTTGACGCAGAACAATCGCCCCAAGTCCACGTCCTACCTGGACTTTGTGGCCAGCAACATCCACAGCGGCCGTATTAACGAGATGCTCGACAAGAAGGAGGCCGGCGAGGCCACCAAGATCGTCGGTTCGTTCTGCGTGTACGTGCCCGAGGAGATCGTGCTTGCCTGTGACGGCATTCCCGTTGGCCTGTGCTCGGGCGCCGATTGGGCAACGGACAAGGTCGAGGAGCACCTGCCGCGCAACACCTGTCCGCTTATCAAGAGCTTTGCCGGCTTTAAGCTGGGCGAGGTCTGCCCCTACATCGAGTCGAGTGACCTGGTGGTGGGCGAGAACACCTGCGATGGCAAGAAGAAAGCCTACGAGTTCTTTGCCACGCAAAAGAACATGTACGTCATGGATATTCCCAACGTGCACGACGAGTCGACGCTCGTGACCTGGAAGGCCGAGGTCAAGAAGCTCGCCGCCAAGATCGAGGAAGAGTGTGGCGTCAAGATTACGCCCGAGCGTCTGAAGGCCGCCATCCACGCCGTCAATGAGAAGCGCCGCGCCCTGCAGCGCCTCGCTGCCACGCGCGCTGCCGACCCAGCGCCCATCAGCGGTCTCGACAGCCTGCTGACCGTTCAGGCCGCCTTTATGGACGACACGCCACGTCTGACCGGAGCCATTAACGATATGGCGGCTGAGTGCGAGCAGCGTGTCGAGGCCGGCGAGGGCGTGGCGCCCAAGGGGACCAAGCGCATTCTGTACACCGGCACGCCCATGGCCGTGCCCAACTGGAAGCTGTTCAACCTTATCGAGAAAGCCGGCGGCGTTGTGGTAGGCGAGGAGTCCTGCACGGGCTCGCGCTACTACAAGGACCTGGTCGACGAGTCCGGTGAGACGGTGGACGAGATGCTCGATGCCATCGCCGAGCGCTACTTTAAGATCAACTGCGCCGTCTTTACGCCCAACGACCAGCGTATGAAGGACATTGTCCAGATGGCCAAGGACCTGCATGCCGACGGCATCGTCGACGTGGCCCTGCAGTTCTGCACGCTCTATGAGATGGAGTCGTTTGCCGTGGAGAAGGCCGCCGAGGAAGCCGGCATTCCGTTTATGCACATCACGACCGACTACGCCGGTGAGGATGCAGGCCAACTGCAAACCAGGATCGAGGCCTTCTTGGAAACCATTTAGGGCTATCCGTCCCGGCGGCTTTTCCAGGCACCCGATCTTGCCGTTCAAACCGTCGCTTGCGTGCGAAAGTACGCGGCGCGCCTCTTTCACGGCAACCTCGGGCACCTGGGAAAGCCGCTTCCTTGGTTGGTTAAAAGGTTTAGGAGTTATATGTCGGAAAATATTGAGCAGCCGTTGCCCAGCACGTTTGAGGAGTTCAACGAGCAGCGCAAGGCCGCGTTTATTCGCGTTAAGGATTATAAGCAGGCGGGCAATCGCCTGGTCGGCTTTTTGTGCAGCTATACGCCGCTCGAGATTATCGATGCCGCGGGGGCCGCAAGTGTCGCTCTGTGCGGTACGTCCGATGAGGTGATCCCCGAGGCCGAGAAAGTGCTGCCGGCAAATCTGTGTCCGCTCATCAAATCGACGTACGGCTTTGCCTACTCGCAAAAGTGCCCGTTTACGTACTTTAGCGACATGATCATCGGTGAGACCACCTGCGACGGCAAGAAGAAGATGTACGAGCTCTTAAACGAGCTTAAGCGCACGCACATTCTGCATCTTCCGCAGGGTCGCGACCGCGCCTACGAGCGCGAGGGCTGGTACGAGGAGTGCCGCCTGCTCAAGGAGGAACTCGAGGGCTTCTACGGCATCACGATTACCGACGATGACCTGCGCGCTGCCGTCCGTCGTCGCAACCGTTTGCGTGCGGCTCAGCTCGAGATGTTTGCGCTGCAGGCCAACCAGCCGGCGGCCATGAGCGGCGTCGACCTGATGAGCACCATGTTCGCCGGTACGTTCAGCTTTGATATCGAGGCCTATACGCAGCAACTGGAGCAAAAGGTTGCCAAGCTGCGCGAGGCCTACGACGCGGGCGAGCGCCCGGTTGCGGCGGATGCCAAGCGCATCCTGATCACCGGCTGCCCCGTGGGCGGCGTGATCAACAAGATCGGTCGCACCATCGAGTCCAACGGCGGCGTGGTCGTGTGTATGGATGACTGCTCGGGTGAGCGCACAGCTGCCATGATGGTCGACCCGGACGCGCCCGATATCCTGCGCGCCATCGCCGACCGCTACCTTGACATCAACTGCTCGGTCATGACGCCCAACGACGGTCGTATGGAAAACACGCTGGCCATGTGCGAGAAGTATCATGTCGATGGCGTAGTGGAGAGCGTGCTGCAGGCGTGCCACACCTTTAACGTGGAGAGTGCGCGCATGCAGGAGGCTGTCGAGGGTGCGGGTATTCCGTATATGAAGATCGAGACCGACTACAGCAACGGCGACATGGGCCAGATCGAGACGCGCATCGCCGCCTTTATCGAAACCCTCTGACGTCTGAGGCACCCGACCTTCCGGCTCCAACCCTCCTCGCGTACCTTGAGTACGCTTCGTCGGGCTTGTCGCTCGGAATCTCGGGCACCTCAGACGCCAGAGGGCCGTTGTTGCAGCAGTGTCTGATCGTTTGATTTTCTTGCTGATTAGGAGAGAGCCGTGATAGGGATCGGGATCGATATCGGGTCTACGGCGGCTAAGGCTGCTGTGGTCGATGGGGAGGGTTCGGTGGCGTGGACGTGCGTGCAGCCAACCGGGTTCTCGTCGGTCGATGCGGCCGAGCGGCTGCGCGAGGCACTGGCAGCGGCCGGCCACGACGTGTGCGCCGACGATGCTCGCGTGGTCGCGACTGGCTACGGCCGTGTTGCCGTGCCCTATGCACACAAGGTTGTGACCGAGATCACCTGTCACGGCACCGGTGCCGTGCGTCTGTTTGGCGACCATGGCACCGTGATTGACGTGGGCGGCCAGGACACCAAGGTCATTCAGCTTAAAAGTGGCCGCGTGGCTAAATTTGCCATGAACGACAAGTGCGCCGCCGGCACGGGGCGCTTTTTGGAGATTATGGCAGACCGCCTAGGCATTTCCCAGCAGCAGATGGCCGACCTGGCGCGTTCCGGCGAGCCTACCAAGATATCAAGCATGTGCACGGTCTTTGCCGAAAGCGAGGTTATCAGCCTGATCGGTCGCGGCGAGCCGCGCGAGAACATTGCGCGCGGCGTGATCGAAAGCGTCGTGTCGCGCGTGGCGACTATGGCCGGGCAGGCGGCGGGTGCTCCGTACTACCTGACGGGAGGCCTGTGCGAGAATGCCTACGTTGTGGAGCGGTTGGCCGCGCTGCTGGGGTCGTCGGTGACTACGTCGCCCCAGGCCCGCTTTGCAGGTGCCATCGGTGCGGCGATTCGCGCGCAGGCGCTCAATTAATGTGTCCGCCCCAGGCTCGCATTCATGCGTATACTGGGAGAAAATGATTGACCGATGAGAGGAGGTATCGATGGCTGACGATCAGATGAAGCTCACGTCTATGACGGCCGCGAGCGGTTGAGCCGCTAAGTTGGCCCCCGGAGCCCTCGCCCAGGTCCTGGGCGATTTACCCAATGTGCATAACGACAACTTGCTCGTGGGGTTCGATACCTCCGACGATGCGAGCGTCTTCCGCGTTGGCGAGAACTTGGGTCTCGTGCAGTCCATCGACTTCTTCCCGCCGATGGTCGACGACCCGTTTCTGTTCGGTCAGATTGCCGCGGCCAACTCGCTGTCGGACATCTACGCCATGGGCGGGCGGCCGAGCCATGCCATGAACCTGCTTTGCATACCCAGTTGCCTGGGTGTTGAGGTTGCCGGCAAGATTTTGGCAGGCGGCGCCGATAAGTGCGTCGAGGCGGGTTGCTCCATCGCGGGCGGCCATACCATCAACGACGACGAGCCCAAGTACGGCCTGTCCGTGAGCGGCTTTGTCTCGCTCGACCGCATGCTCGCCAACAGCGGCGCGCGCGCTGGCGATGTCCTGTTGCTGACCAAGGCGATCGGCTCTGGCATCATCACCACGGCCATTAAGGGCGAGCTCATCGAGCAGGACGAGGCCGCAGCCATGTTTGACTCGATGCGCACCCTCAACGAGGCGCCGATTCGTCTGGCCGAGGGACTTGAGCTTCACGGCTGCACCGATGTCACGGGCTTTGGCCTGATCGGGCACGCGTGCGAGATGGCCGAGGGCTCGGGCGTGCAGGTTGAGCTTGCGTCGGGGGCGGTGCCGCTCTTTGATCAGGTGCTCGACATGGCTCGTCTGGGCATTATCCCAGCGGGCTCCTACCGCAACCAGGACTTTTTTGGCCCGCGTGTGGCTGCCGACGAGGACCTGGAGCCGGGCATGCTCGACGCGCTGTACGATCCGCAGACGTCTGGTGGCCTGCTTATCGCGGCGCCCGCGGCGGATGTGGATGAGCTTGCGCGTCGCCTGGATGCCGAGGGGTGCATCGCCGCCGTTATCGGGCGCGTGTGCGAGGCGATGCCGGGCGGTCCTGCCGTCCACGTTGTTCGCTAGCCCGCACGTTTATGTAACTGTTTACCGTTCTCTAGAACGGTTCTTTCGAAAGGATTTGCTATGTCTACCAAAATTGAAGTCAATGCCATGGGCGATGCCTGCCCGCTGCCCGTCGTCAAGACGCTTAAGGCACTCAAACAGCTTGATGGCGAGGGCGCCGTCGTGACCTCGGTCGACAACGAGACCGCCGTCAAGAACATCTCCAAGATGGCGCAGGAGAAGGGCTGCACGGCCTCGGTCGAGAAGATTTCGGACGCCGAGTGGCACGTGACTGTCGCGACCGCCGGTGCCGTGGCCGTTGCAGACCCCGAGCAGGACGGTGCCGCTTTCTGCGACGCCAGCACCGGCAAGGGCGAGCTCGTCATTTCCGTCTACACCGATTGCATGGGCCGTGGCGACGACGAGCTGGGCCACAAGCTCATGAAGGCGTTTATCTTCGCCGTGACGCAGCAGGAGGAGCTGCCCGCGACCATGCTGTTCTACAACGGCGGCGCCAAGCTCACCGTCGAAGGCTCGCCGGTGCTCGATGACCTGAAGGGCCTGGCGGAGCAGGGTGTCGAGATTCTCACCTGCGGTACCTGCCTCGACCACTATGGCATTAAAGACCAGCTTGCGGTGGGCGAGGTCACCAACATGTACGTGATCGTGGAGAAGATGGAGCAGGCCGTGCGCGTCGTGCGCCCGTAGCGTATTGGTTGGAGTTGCCATGAGGGAGAAGCGCCCGGCGCTTGTCATCACGTTTCCCACCACGGCGGCCGCCATGGGCTGCGAGTCCCTGTGCATTGAGCGCGGCCTTTCTGGGCGAACGATTCCCGTGCCCGGGGAGGTCGCTGCCGGCTGCGGTCTGGCGTGGAAGGCGTTGCCTGCCGATGAGGAGCTGCTGCGCAGCGAGCTTGCCGCGGCGGGCGTTCCCACCGAGGGCTATACCGTGATTGATATGTGGGAGGTCGTGCGATGATCTACCTGGATAACGCGGCGACGACCATGCACAAGCCGCAGGCGGTCATCGATGCCGTGACGCAGGCGATGTGCTCGCTTGGCAATGCCGGGCGTGGCGCCACGTCGGGTGCGCTCGACGCGGCGCGTACCATCCACGGCTGTCGCGCCAAGCTTGCGCGCTTGCTGGGCTGCCCGCGTGCTGACCATGTTTGTTTTACGCCCAACTCCACCGCGGCGCTCAACACCGTCATCAATGGCGTGGTGCGCCCCGGCGACCGCGTGGTCACAACGGTGCTCGAGCACAACTCCGTGCTGCGTCCGCTCAACCGCCTGGCGGCAGAGCAGGGCGTGACCGTTGAGCATGCGGGCTGCGACGCGAACGGCGTGCTCGACTACGACGAGCTCGAGCGGTTGGTCACGCCGGGCACGCGTGCTGTGGTGGTGACGCACGCCTCCAATGTGACCGGCAACGCGGTCGACATTGCGCGCGTGGCTGCCATGGCCCATGCAGCCGGTGCGTTGGTGATCGTCGACGCTTCGCAGTCTGCCGGCACGGCGAAGATCGATATGGCTGGTATGGGGCTCGACATTGTGTGCTTTACCGGCCACAAGGGGCTCATGGGTCCGCAGGGGACCGGCGGCCTGGCCGTGGCGGAGGGCGTCGACGTGGCGCCCTGGGCTATGGGCGGTACGGGCGTACACAGTTTCGCTGCGCTGCAGCCGCGGGAGTGGCCCACGCGCCTTGAGGCGGGCACGCTCAACGGTCACGGTATCGCCGGCCTTTCTGCCGGCCTCGACTTTATCGAGGCCCAGGGTGGGGCGGAGGCGATTGCGGCTCACGAGCGCGCGCTCGCTGATCGCTTTCTCGCCGGCGTTCGCGAGATTCCGGGGATTAAGCTCTACGGTGCGTTTGACCAGCCCGTGCGCTCGGCGATCGTCTCGCTCAACGTGGGCGATATCGATTCGGCCGAGATCTCGGACGCGCTCATGCAAGGGTGGGGGATTGCGACGCGCCCCGGCGCCCACTGCGCTCCGCTCATGCACCGCGCGTTGGGGACCGAGCGCCAGGGTGTCGTTCGCTTCTCGTTTGGGTATTTCAACACGGACGAGGAAGTTGACGCCGCGATTGAAGCTTTGCGCGATTTAGCTTGCTAAAGCGTATATACTTGCGGGATGGGCCTTTTGCCCGTCCCGTTTTTGTTTCGACCCGAAAGGTGGTCCCATGGCCTCATCCGCGCCGCGCGGCCTGCGCTCCGACCATGTCGTTACCGTCGGTATCGCCCTGTTCTCGATGCTCTTTGGCGCCGGCAACCTTATTATTCCGCCGCTGCTGGCGCTGCAGGCAGGTTCTGCCACGCCGGTCGCCATGCTCGGCTTTCTCATTGCCGCCATCGGCCTGCCCGTCATGGGCTTTATCGCCGTCGCGCTCGCTGGCACGGCCCGAGAACTGGCTGGGCGTGTGCATCCTAAGTTTGGCGAATTCTTCGTTGCGGCGGTCTACCTGGCCATCGGTCCGTGCCTGGCCATTCCGCGCACAAGCTCTACGGCGTTCGAAATGCTGGTGCCGCTGCTACCCGAGGGCGTTTCGCTCGGCACGGCACGTCTGGTGTTTGCCATCGGGTTCTTCGTCGTCGCGTTTGCGCTCACGCTGCGTCCAGGCGTCATCACGCGCGTGCTCGGCCGCATTACGGGCCCTGCGCTCATTGCGCTCATCGTGCTGGTCGTGGGTGCTGCCGTGATCTCGCCGCTGGGACCGGCTGCCGCGCCGCAGGCCCCTTACGATGCCGGTGCTGCCGTGCAGGGCTTTCTGACTGGCTATCAGACCATGGACCTGCTCGCGTCACTTGCCTTCGGCATCATCATCGCCGAGACCATCCACGAGCTGGGTGTTACCGATGACAAGCGCGTGGCCTTCGAGATCTCGCGTTCCGGTGTTATCGCCGGCGTGCTCATGGCCATCATCTACTGCGGCTTGGGCCTTGCCGGTATGCAGCTCGGCACCGTGATGCCCGACGCTACCAACGGCGCCGCCATCCTCGCCCGTTCGGCCTCCATGCATTTTGGGCTTGCCGGCACGGTCGTGGTCTTCGCCATCTTCTTCCTCGCCTGCATGAACGTGTGCATCGGCCTCATCAGCTGCTGCTCGCGTTACTTCTGCGAGACGTATGTGGTCGAAGGAGGAGCGGAGGCCTCTGAGGAGGCCATGCGCCGCCCCTTTGCGGTTCTCGCCTTTGTGTTCGCAGCGTTTTCGTGCGTGCTCTCCAACGTGGGCCTCGACGTGATTCTTATGTTCTCGGTGCCCATGCTCAACGCCTTGTATCCCGTTGCCATTGTGCTGGTGCTTATGGGCCTGGTGCACGGTTTTTGCGACGCGCATCCGCAGGTATGGGTCTGGGTTGGCGGCGTCGTCGCGGTGCAGAGCGTGATCACCTCGGTCCGCGACGCGTTCTTTGCTGGCGCGTGGCTACCGTTCGATGCGCTGCCGTTGGCGGACATTGGAGCCGCGTGGGCACTGGTCGCCGTGGTGGCGTTTGTGATAGGCCTGCTCCACAGCCGGTTTGTCGCACATTCGAGGAGCTAGAATATCGCCGCTTGCACAGGCGGGGAGTCTCCCCTATAATTTCCTTCGCTTTGGGACACGCAAGGTTTATGCCTTAGCTGCTCAACACCTTCGGGACGTGGCGCAGTTTGGTAGCGCGCCTGCTTTGGGAGCAGGATGTCGCAGGTTCAAATCCTGTCGTCCCGACCATATCTTGCGGGCGTAGTTCAATGGTAGAACCCCAGCCTTCCAAGCTGATGACGCGGGTTCGATTCCCGTCGCCCGCTCCATGCTATTTACAGGTCAGAGGTACGTTTACTTCTGGCCTGTTTTGTTTTTGTCCACCCCAGCGGGACATGTTCATGAGCAACGCTTGTCCCATATCGTAAGAAAGTAGTGATTGCCATGGCACAGAGTAAGGCAGAATACCCCACCCCCGATTGTCTGGCGCCCGCCGCGATCGAGGCGAAGACCGAGGCTGCCGGCGTTACCAAGGCCAACCTGCCGGTCTCGAAGGCCTTTTTGCTCGCCATGTTCGCCGGAGCGTTTATCGCCTTCGGCGGCCTGTTCTTCACGGTCTTTCTGAGCGATCACACGCTTGGCTGGGGCGCCCAGCGCTTCGTGGGCGGTCTTGCTTTTTGCCTGGGACTGGTGCTCGTGCTCGTTTGCGGCGCGGAGCTGTTTACCGGTAACTCACTTATGGTATGCGCGCTTAAGAGCAAAAAGATTACGCTCGTCCAGATGTTCAAGGCTTGGGCTGTTGTGTGGATCGGCAACTTTGCCGGCGCCCTGTTCGTTGTCTTTTTGATTTACATGGCAGCTATTTATAAGCTCAACGGCGAGGCCGTCGCCAATACCATGGTGAGCGTCGCCGCCGGTAAGGTTACGATCGACGCCGTCACCATCTTCTTCCGCGGCATTCTGTGCAACATCTTTGTGTGCCTGGCCGTATGGATCGGTACCGCCGGCAAGACCGTGGTCGATAAGGTCGTGGGTATTTTGCTGCCCATTGCAGCCTTTGTGGCCTGCGGTTTTGAACACTGCGTTGCCAACATGTACTTTTTGCCCATGGGCATTTTGATGCACTCCTGCGGCTATGGAACCGATATCGCCGGCGCCGATGCCCTCAACGCCGCCGGGCTGGCGCTCAACCTTTCGGTCGCCACGCTCGGCAATATCGTGGGCGGCGCCCTGATCGTGGCTCTTGGCTACTGGTTTATCTACGCCAACAAAGAGGCCTAACCGACCAAAAAGGGACGGGTTTATTTTGGCAGGTTTTGGACGAGGCGCTTCGCCGTCTTGTCGCGAGCTGCCATAATGGACCTGTCCCTTTTGTATTCGCGTCGTCACATTTTGGCCGATGACGACCAAAGGGGACCTGCTTTTTATTGAACATGTCGAAAGGCTTTCCATGAGCGACTGCGAATCCATGCCTGCCGAGGTGCGCGACCGCCTGCGCTCCATTCCCGCTGTCCACGAGCTGCTGGCGGAGTGGCCGGTCATGAAGGCTGCGGGCGATGCGGGCGACACGATTGTGCGCGAGGCGATTGACGCCGAGCTCGATGCCGAGCGCACGGCGATTCGCTCCGGCGCCCCCGCTAGGAATAAGCGCGAGCTCGCCTTGGCTATCGAGCGGCGGTGTCACCGCCTGTCGCTGCCGACCCTGCGTCCCGCCGTCAACGCGACGGGCGTTGTGATTCACACCAATCTGGGCCGCGCTCCGCTCGCTCCCGCAGCGGTGCAGGCGGTGACCGATGTCGCCCGCGGATACAGCACGCTCGAGTATGACGTCGCGACCTGTGCACGTGGTGGCCGCAAGGAACATGCCGCGCGCCTGCTGCGCACGCTCACGGGGGCGCAGGACGCCTTGGTTGTCAACAATAATGCCGCGGCGGTGCTGCTGGTACTTGCCGCGCATGCGTGCGGCAAAGAGGTCATCGTGAGCCGCGGCGAGCTGGTCGAGGTGGGCGGCAGCTTCCGCATCCCCGACATCATGGCGGCTTCGGGTGCCAAGCTTGTCGAAGTGGGCTCTACCAACCGCACGCATCTGGATGATTATCGATGTGCCATTACGCCCAGCACGGCGATGATCCTGAAAGTCCATCCTTCCAACTATCGTATCGAGGGCTTCCACGAGGAGGTTTCCGCGGCGGAGCTTTCCGCGCTGGCGCATGAGCACGGGCTGTTGCTGTACGAGGACCAGGGCTCGGGCGCTTTGCTTGCAGACGGGGTGCTCGCCGATGCGGGGGAGCAGCCCACGTCCGCCTCGCTTTGCGCCGGCGTTGACGTCGTCTCGTGCTCGGGTGACAAGCTGCTCGGTGCTTCGCAGGCGGGTATTATTCTCGGTAGCGCCCAAGTAATCGCCGCCTGTGCCTCGCATCCGCTTATGCGCGCGCTTCGCCCCGGCAAGCTCACGCTCGCGGCGCTCGAGGCCACTTTGCGTCTGTATGTGACCGGATCCGATACGGCGCATCGGGAGATCCCGGTACTCAACATGCTTTCCGGCGCGCCGGCGCCGCTCGAGCGTCAGGCCAAGCGCCTGCACGACCGCATACTGCGCAAGCTTCGTGACTCTCAGTGCGAGGAGGCGGTGGAGCTGCAGGTTGTCGAAGGCGCTTCTGCCCCGGGCGGTGGCTCGCTGCCGACCGTCGAGCTCCCAACCTTTTGCGTTGCCGTCTGCCCCGTCGATGGGCGCCTGTCCGTCGATGGCCTGAAGCGCGCTATGGTTCAGGAGCCCGATACGCCGGTTGTGACGCGCGTACAGCACGACCAGGTGCTGTTTGACGTTCGCACGCTTGTGCACGATACCGACCTTGATTTGTGTGCGTCTGCGTTGGCCGACGCCGTGCGGGCGGGTTTGCGCCGATGACTGCGCGCGAGCTTGTCGAATGTCCCGTTGTCGTTGGAACGGCGGGGCACGTCGACCACGGAAAGTCAGCCCTTATCGAGGCGCTGACCGGAAAAAATCCCGACCGTCTGGAGGTCGAGCGGCGCCGCGGTATGACCACGGAGCTCGGTTTTGGCGAGCTGGTGCTGCCGAGCGGCAAGCTTGTCGGCCTGGTCGATGTACCCGGTCATGCCCACTACCTACGCGCCATGGTGCAGGGTGCTACCGGCGTGGATGTTGCGTTGCTGGTGGTTTCTGCCGTTGAGGGCGTGATGCCGCAGACCCGCGAACATGTTCGCGTACTGGAGCTGTTGGGTGTGACGCACATGGTCGTTGCGCTTACGATGCGCGATCTGGCCGATGACGAGACGGCGGAGCTCGCCGAGCTCGACGTGATGGATTTCCTCGGCGATACCGTCTTTGCCAATGCGCCCGTGGTGCCCGTTTCCTCTCGCACGGGTGCGGGTATCGAGGACGTTCGCCTTGCCCTCGATACCGCTATCGACTCTTTCCTGGCCGATGCCGCATCCCGCCCGGTGCGCCCCTGTCTGGCCCCGCGCCTGCCCATCGACCGCTGCTTCACCATCAAGGGATCCGGGACGGTCGTCACGGGCACGCTTCACGATGCCCCCGTGGCGGTGGGCGATGAGCTCGTTTCGAGTCCCGCGGGCGTGCGCTGCCGCGTTCGCGCGATTCAGGTGCATGGCGATACTCCTCGGGCGTTGCCCGGACAGCGCGTGGCGCTCAACATCGTGGGCGACGGCGCGGGCGACCTTCCGCGCGGCGAGGTCCTCTGCGGGTCTGGTGCCGAGGGCTCGACGCTCAGGCTTATCGCGCGCTTCACCTATCTGGGGCGCGAGGGCGCCAAGCCCGTGCCCTTCGAGTCCGGCACGCGCGTCCACGTGATGGCGGGCACGGCAGAGGTCCTCGGCCGTATCATGCTCATGGAGGGTGAAGGACCCATTGAGGCTGGCGAGACCCGCATCGTGCAGGTCCGTCTGGAGGAGCGTCTTCCCGTGCGATCGGGCGACGGCCTCATCGTGCTCGCGTTCTCGCCGGTGACGCTTATCGGCGGCGGTCGCGTTCTTCTTTCGCGGTGCCGCCGCTCGCGCGACCTCTCCGCGGGCGAGCGCGCGCTGCTCGGGGCCCTGGATGCCGGCGACCGCGCTGCCACCGTTGCCGCATGGCTGGGGCTGCAGCGCCTGCCCGCGCCTGCCGCGGCCGCAACCCGTGCTCTCGATCTTTCGGGCGCCGAGGCGGCCGCGCTCCTGCACGGGACGGTTTCCTCGGGCGATGCCGTGGCGCTTCATGCCGAGCGTTCGACCGAGGAGCTCTATGCCGCCCCCGCTGTGCTCGACGCCGCACTCGTCATGCTCTCCGACACGCTGGCCGCCATGCACGGGGCCTCGCCCAAGCAGACGGGTTTCACGCCGGGCGAGGTTGCACATGCTGCCTGGCCGACAGCGGACGAAGACGTCGCGTCCGCGCTCGTCCTCGAGGGCTGTGCGCGCGGCGTGTGCGCCGTAGACGGTGCCGAGGTGTTCGACCCGCATTCCGCTGCCGCCGCCGCGCGCGTGGTGCGTGAGGCCTGTGACCGCATCCTGGCGTTGCTCGACGGGGCCGGTCTCGATGCACCGACGTTGCCCGAGGTGGGCGAGTGGTTGCAGCTCGATTGCGACACCATGACGCGGGCTCTGCGCGAGCTTTCGCTCAACCGCTCGATTGTGAAGGTCGAGCGCGACGTTGCTCTGTCCGCCGCCGCCGTGGCCCATGCGCGTGAGGTCGTAGCAGCTGCCATCGAGGCTGCCGGTGGCACTGCCACTACGAGCGTGCTGCGCGAGGCCCTGGGCGTGTCGCGCAAACGAGCCATTAGCATCTTGGAGCACCTGGATGCCGTGCGCTTTACAGTGCTCGACAAGGAGGCCGGCGGTCTGAGATCGCTGCGCTAGCGGTTTCCGCATCGCTGCTCGGCACGAAACCGGCCTATCTACTACGTTTAAGTGACTACCCTCAACCATGCCAAAAACTGCAAAAACAAAACAGCAGGTAGACGACTTGCCATTTTTGCCAAAAAGCGGTTATGGTCGACTCCTACGAATAAAACGTAGTAGATGGGTCGTTTTCGTGGCACGGCACCCGTCCCAAATGAACTGCTTTGGTCCTCTTTGCGGTTGCGGTATATTCGGTTTGGTAAAATACCGCCACGTTTGGGAGCGGATGGGCTCCGGTGGGCCCCGCGGTCTTCAAAACCGTTGTGAGGCGTGCAAAACGTCTTGGATGTGTTCGATTCACATACGTTCCCGCCAACGCATCTCGCCAAAACCACCACATTGGGGACAGGCACCTTTGTGGTGGTTTCGAAACGTGCGGGAAACAGCTTCGAAACACGGGATTTGCTCGTCAGGCGGTCAAAAAGCTATCTACCTGCATCGTAATCAAAATGAAACATCCGCCCGCGGTCTTATTCGTAACTTTGCCGCAACAGTGCGATATTATCCATACTCGATAAAGCTCACGGCGCATGGGGCGCCGCGAACGACACCTTTCTTTTCCATCAATTGGAGGAAGCATGAGCTACACGCAGAAAGTTCTCGACGAGCTCAAGGCCCGCTATCCCGAGCAGCCTGAGTTCATCCAGGCCGCGACCGAGATCCTCGGCACCATCCAGCCGGCGCTCGACGCCCACCCCGAGTATGAGGAGGCCGCTCTGCTTGAGCGCCTCGTCGAGCCCGAGCGCATCGTCATGTTCCGTGTTCCCTGGGTCGACGACCAGGGCAAGGTCCAGGTCAACCGCGGGTACCGCGTCGAGTTCAACTCTGCCATTGGACCCTACAAGGGCGGCCTGCGCTTTAACCCGACGGTCACCCTGGGCATGCTCAAGTTCCTGGGCCTGGAGCAGATCCTCAAGAACAGCCTGACCACCCTTCCCATGGGCGGCGGCAAGGGCGGCTCCGACTTTGACCCCAAGGGCAAGTCCAACAACGAGATCATGCACTTCTGCCAGTCCTTCATGACTGAGCTCTATCGCCACATTGGCCCCAACACCGACGTTCCCGCCGGCGACCTGGGCGTTGGCGGCCGCGAGGTTGCCTACCTGTTCGGTCAGTACAAGCGCCTGACCAACGAGTGGACCGGCGTCCTTACCGGCAAGGGCCTCTCCTTTGGCGGCTCGCTCGCCCGTACCGAGGCCACCGGCTACGGTTTGGTCTACTTTGTGGACGAGTACCTCAAGAGCCGCGGCGACTCCTTCGAGGGCAAGAACGTCGTCGTTCACGGCTCCGGTAACGTCGCTATCTACGCGGTCCAGAAGGTCTCCCAGCTCGGCGGCAAGGTGCTGGCCTGCTCCGACACCCACGGCTGGGTCGAGGATTCCGACGGCATCGACTACACCGTGCTCGAGCATGTCTACAACAAGAAGCGCTCCGGCCACGACAAGGGCGTTACGCTCGCCATGTACGTCGACGAGAAGCCCAACGCCGTGTGGCACGAGGGTGACGGCCGCGGCGTGTGGCAGCTGCCCTGCGACATCGCGCTTCCCTGCGCTCGCGAGAACACGCTGCTGCTCGAGGACGCCCGGGCGCTCGTCGCCAACGGCTGCAAGGTGGTCGGCGAGGGCGCGAACATGCCCACGACCATCGAGGCCACGACCTACTTCCAGGAGAACGGCGTCGCCTTTATGCCCGGTAAGGCTGCCAACGCCGGCGGCGTGCTCGTGTCCGGCCTGGAGATGAGCCAGAACGCCGAGCACCTGTCCTGGACCTTCGAGGAGGTCGACGGCAAGCTCGAGCAGCTCATGCGCGGCATGTTCCACAACGTGGACGACACCGCCAAGGAGTACGGCGAGGAGGGCAACTTTGTCATGGGCGCCAACATCGCCGGCTTCTTGAAGGTCGCCGACGCCATGCTCGCCCAGGGCGTCTGCTAAATCCAGCTCAACATAGCTCCACACAGCACCAGCTGATGATCTTAAGGCTCCCGACCATATTGGCCGGGAGCCTTTTTCTATGGTGGTGAGGGTCGTGTGCCTTCGTTTGGTACACTTAGAGATACTGGACAAGTAAAGAGATGGGGGAGAACGTGCTCAAGTTCGGTACCTACGTCCGTGTTGGAAACGCGGCCGAAGCCTATGAGCTCTTGCAGAAGAACCGCAACAACAAGATTGTGGGCGGCGGCATCTGGATGCGCCTGGGATCGCGTCGCGTGGCGACGGCGATCGACCTTTCGGCCTGCGGACTCGATCAGATCGAGGAGACCGAGACCGAGTTTCGCATCGGCGCCATGTGCACCCTGCGCCAGCTCGAGCGTCATGCCGGGCTCAACGTGCTTGTCAACAATGTTTTTGAGTTCGCCGTCCACGACATCGTGGGCGTGCAGCTGCGCAATACCGCCACGGTGGGCGGTAGCATCTACGGCCGCTTTGGCTTCTCGGACGTGCTTTCGGCCTTTTTGGCGCTCGACTCGTACGTTGAGCTGACGGGTGCCGGCCGCGTGCCGCTCGCCGAGTTTGTGAACATGGGCTACGTGCGCGACGTGATCGAGCATGTTGTGGTCGTTAAGCATGACTACCGCGCAAGCTACGAGGCCGTACGCAAGGCCGCGACCGACTTCCCCTCGCTGAACGTCACCGCCGCCTGGTGGGACGGCTCCTGGCACGTCACCGTGGGTGCCCGCCCGCTGCGCGCGACCCTGCTGCGGGGCGAGGCATGCGGCCTGGTGAACGAGCAGCCTTCCGAGGACGAGCTGTGCGCCCTTGCCGCATCCGTGCGTGCCCTGAGCTACGGCACCAACATGTGGGGCTCGGCCGACTACCGCCGCCGCATCTCGGCCCCGCTGGCGATTCAGGCCGTGCGCCGCGCCGCCGGCATCGAGCTTTCGGCCGCGCTTGCCCGCGAGCTCGAGACCGTTCAGGTCCCCAAGTTTGCCACGGACGAGTATTCCTGCCGCCGCGTGCCCGGCGTCGATTCTAGCGAGGTGCGCTAATGGCTGCCAAACTCATCGATCTTTCCTTTACGCTCAACGGTCGCAAGGTCAAGGTTCAGATTGCCCCCGATACCATGCTCTTTGCGCTGCTGCGCGAGCAGGGTTGCGCGTCGGTGCGCTGCGCCTGCGAGACCACCAACTGCGGCCTGTGCACGGTGTGGCTCGACGACGATCCGGTGCTGAGCTGCTCGGTTCCCGCCGCGCGCGTCGAGGGCCGCTCCGTCACCACGCTCGAGGGTCTCAAGGCCGAGTCCGAGACGCTCGCTCGCGCCATGGCTGCCGAAGGTGCCGAGCAGTGCGGTTTTTGCGCTCCCGGCCTCATCATGAACGTGCTGGCGCTTGCCCGCGCCGCCAAGGAGGACCCGAGCCTCGTCGCCACGCGCGAGGAACTCTCGCGCCAGCTGGCTGGCAACCTCTGCCGTTGCAGCGGCTACGAGAGCCAGCTGCGCGCCATCGTCCGCTTCCTTAACGAGTCCGGCGTGCGGGTGGGCTTCGAGATGCCCGAGCTGCCGGTCAACGACACGAGCTCTGACGGCGTCACCTACAAGCAGATTACCCACAAGCAGCCCAAGAAGGACTCGAAGGCGCTGCTCGAGGGCCGTCCCGTCTACACGGGCGATATGGTGCCCGCCGGCGCGCTCATCGTCAAACTCAAGCGCAGCCCCTATGCCCGCGCCAAGATCCGCTCCATCGATACGTCGCGCGCCCTGAAGGTGCCCGGCGTCGTGGGCGTCTACACTTACGAGGACGTGCCCAAGCGCCGCTTTACTATCGCCGGTCAGAGCTATCCGCAGCCGAGTCCCTACGACCGCCTGATTCTCGAGAACCTTGTGCGCTACCAAAACGAGGAGGTGGCGATCGTCGCCGCCGAGACCGAGGAGGCTGCCGACAAGGCGCTCAAGCTCATCAAGGTCGACTATGAGGTGCTCGAGCCCCTGCTCGACTTTACCAAGGCACTCGATAACGACATCGTGGTCCACCCCGAGGGCGACGTGACCTTTATGTTCCCGCAGGGCGGCGACGTCCCGCGCAACTTGGTATGCAGCGGCACGAGCGACTTTGGCGACTTGGACGAGGCCTTCGCCCAGAGCGATATCGTCTTTGAGCGCACCTACACCAGCCAGGCCACGCAGACCGCGCCCATGGAGACCTTCCGCGCTTTTGCGACGACCGACGCGTTCGGGCGCATCTCGGTGACCACCTCCACGCAGGTGCCCTTCCACGTGCGCCGCATGGTCGCGCAGTCGCTCGACATTCCGCAGTCGCAGGTGCAGGTCATTAAGCCGCGCATCGGCGGCGGCTTTGGCTCCAAGCAGACGGGCTGCTGCGAGATCTTCGTGGCGTTCGTCACCCAGCAGACCGGCCGTCCGAGCTATTGCTGCTACACCCGCGAGGAGACCATCACTGCGGGCAACTCGCGCCACCAGATGCAGATGACCGTTAAGCTGGGCGCCATGAACGACGGCACCATCACGGCCATCGATCTGCACACGCTGTCCAACGCCGGCGCGTACGGCGAGCACGCTACCACGACGATTGGCCTTTCGGGCCACAAGAGCCTGCCCATCTACAACCATGTGAAGGCGAGCCGCTTTAGGTGGGACGCCGTCTACACCAACACCAACCGCGGCGGCGCGTATCGCGGCTACGGTGCCACCCAGGGCCAGTTTGCCGTGGAGAGCGCCGTCAACGAGCTCGCCGACATGCTGCACATGGACCCCGCCGACCTGCGCCTTAAGAACATCGTGCGCGAGGGTGAGGTCATGCCGCAGTACTACAACGAAAAGCTCAACGCCTGTGCGCTCGACCGCTGCCTGCTGCGCGCGATGGACATGATCGGTTGGCGCGACAAGCCGCTGGCCGTCGACCTAGGCGACCGCGTGCGCGCCCTGGGCTGCGCGCTCACCATGCAGGGCTCGGGCATCTCCAACGTGGACATCGCCGGCATCGACATGCGCCTGGAAGAGGACGGCTTCATTACCATCGGCACCGGCGCCACCGATAACGGTATGGGCGTCGACACGATCCTGGCGCAGATTGCCGCCGAGGAGCTGGGCGTGGAGAGCTCGCTGATCGTGGTGCGCGGCGTGGACACCGACGTGTCGCCGTTCGACGCCGGCTCGTACGCGAGCTCCGGTACCTACGTGACGGGCCTTGCCGCCAAGAACGCCGCGACCGAGCTGCGCCAGAAGATTTGCGCCAAGGCCGCCCAGATGTGGGACGTTGACGCCGCCGACGTGGTCTTCGACGGCCAGTACGTGCGCCTGTCCGACGAGCGTGCCGCACGCGAGCAGAACCGCTACCTCACGCTGCGCGACTTTGCCAACCTGTGCGTCAAGAACATCGCGGGCGGCGACGCGCTGACCTCGCATGCCTCTGCCTGCCTGCCCGTTTCGCCCCCGCCGTTTATGGCCGGCATTGCCGAGGTCGAGGTTGACAAGGCTACCGGCAAGGTGACCGTGGTGGATTACGCCGCTGCCGTCGATTGCGGCACCGTGATCAACGAGGCGCTCGCGCGCGTCCAGGCCGAGGGCGGCATTGCCCAGGGCATCGGTCACGCGCTCTACGAGATCGTCGAGCATGACGACCGCGGTCGCCTGCGCACCGGCAACTTTATGAGCTACAAGCTGCCTACGCGCCTGGATATCGGCAGCATTCGCGTGGCCTTTGAGCCGAGCTACGAGCCGACGGGCCCGTTTGGCGCCAAGTCGATCGGCGAGGTCGTCATCAACACGCCGCTCGCCGCCGTGGCCTCGGCCGTGGCGCACGCCACCGGCCACCAGGTCCGCTCGCTGCCGATCACGCCCGAGAAGGCCCTGCTGGGGGAGTAGCGGGTCGGCAAACAAGTCGTAATTGGCGGGGCGGGGCAACTCGACCCGCCTTTTGCACTCGTGGTGAGGTCGTGAGCCTGTAAAACGTGTGCGTGCGCTTGGCGCTCGTATCTGCTATCATTCCTAGTCTGTGCGCTCATGCGGGCGTGGCGGAATTGGTAGACGCGCCAGATTTAGGTTCTGGTGGGATTCCCGTGAAGGTTCGAGTCCTTTCGCCCGCACCAACGCATCTGCGTCGGCCCTGGCCGTCGCGACTCTTTGTTGCATAAAGGTACCAGCACCTCAGATAAGCTGGGCAGTATGAGGAGGAACGTGTTGAACATCACCGCTTCTGACGTCAAGGACGCCAAGCTCACCGCTACGGTCACCATCCCGGCCGCCGACGTCGACGCCGCGATCAAGAAGGCTTACAAGGACACCGCCAAGAAGTACCGCTTCCCGGGCTTCCGCGCCGGTAAGGCTCCCCGTCCGGTTATCGACTCTGCTCTTGGCGCCGAGGCTACCCTCGCTCAGGCCACCAACGACCTGATCGCCGCCAACGAGCCCGCCGTCCTCAACGAGCTGGACATCGTCCCCACCAAGAACGGTGACTACAAGGACCTCGACCTCGCTAAGGATCACGAGGACTACACCTACACCGTCGAGTTCTCCCTGCGTCCCGCCGCTGAGCTCTCCTCCTTCGACGCTGTCGAGATCGAGATGCCCCCTGCGGAGGTCACCGAGTCCGAGATCAACAACCAGGTCGAGATGCTCCTCAACTACCGTGCCACCTTCGAGGACGTTGAGGGTCGCGCCGTCGAGGCCGAGGACTACGTCACCGTCGACCTCAAGGCTGTCGAGAACGCCGACAACTTCGCTGCTGAGGGCCGCATGCTCATCGCCGGTAGCGACAGCAACCCCGCCGAGTTCAACGAGGCCCTGATCGGCGCTAACGTCGACGACGTCAAGACCGTCACCTGGACCGACGAGGTCGAGGAGGGCGAGGAGGCCGAGACCCACACCGTCGAGGTCACCGTCAAGGGCATCAAGGTCCGCAACACCCCCGAGCTCACCGACGAGCTCGTCAAGTCCGACTTTGGCTTTGACAGCATCGAGGCCATGCGCGACGCCATCAAGATCGAGATCGAGCAGGACAAGGCTTCCCGCCTCCCGGCCGAGAAGGAGAACCGTTGCGTCTCCGCTCTCGCCGAGCGCCTGCAGCTCGACGAGATGGACGCCGACTACGAGCAGTCCGTCTTTGAGGAGCTCGGTCAGAACTTCCTGTCCAACCTCGCTGCCCGTGGCATGACCCTCGACACCTGGCTGCCCGCTTCCGGTCTGACCATGGAGCAGTTCATCGGCGACCTGCACAAGCAGGCCAACGACGTTGCCCGTGAGTCCCTGGCGCTCGACGCCCTCGCCCGTGAGCTCAAGATCGAGGTCACCGAGGACGACATTAACGCCGAGTTCGAGAAGGCTGGCGTCAAGGACGTCGAGGCTTCCAAGGCCGAGTTCATCGCCGATGGCCGCATGCCTGCCGTCCGCGAGTCCATCCGTCGCTCCAAGGCCGTCGACCACCTGGTCGAGAACGCCAAGGTGACCGAGGTCGACGAGACCGCCAAGGACGCCGAGTAATTCTCGCCACCTTTCCCGCGAGCGCATGCGTGCGCCCGTGATGGGGTAAAGTTATACACCGGTTATCCGGTTGCTTCGTACGGTGCCAGCCAATGCATAGCATGCGGGCACCGTACGTTTATCTAGAACCATTATTGGTCCGTAAGAGAAATGGAGATGCGTATGATCGCTAAGTTCGATTCCGCCCTCGTGCCATACGTTATCGAGCAGACGCCGCGCGGCGAGCGCAGCTACGATATCTATTCGCGCCTGCTCAACGACCGCATCATCTTCTTGGGCGAGGAGATCAACTCCGTCAGCGCCAACCTGGTCGTTGCCCAGCTGCTGCATCTTGAGAGCCAGGATGCCGAGAAGGATATCTCGCTCTATATCAATTCGCCCGGTGGCGAGGTCTACTCCGGCTTGGCGATTCTGGACACCATGAACTTCATTAAGCCGCAGGTCTCCACCATTTGCGTGGGTATGGCCGCGTCTATGGCCGCCGTGCTGCTTTCGGCCGGCGCCAAGGGCAAGCGCTTCTGCCTGCCGCACTCTAAGGTCATGATTCACCAGCCCAGCGGTGGTGCCCAGGGTCAGCAGACCGAGATCGAGATCGTGGCCGAGGAGATCAAGAAGACTCGCCGCGAGCTCAACCAGATTCTGTCCGATGCCTCGGGCCAGCCGATCGAGAAGGTCCAGGCCGATACCGAGCGCGACAACTACCTGACCGCTGCCGAGGCCCTCGACTACGGCCTGATCGACCGTATCGTCACCACGCGCGATCTCGCCGCGAAGGACGCCTAGGATGGCCGGTAACATGCAGGACAACTTTGACGAGAACGGCAACCCCATTCGCTGCTCCTTCTGCGGAAAAGAGCAGGGGCAGGTTCGCCGCCTTGTAAAGGGCCCCACCAACATCTTTATCTGCGACGAGTGCGTTGCCGCCTGCTCCGAGATCCTTGAGGAGTCGCTGGCTTCGGACTTTATGGACGCTGCCCGCAACGGCAAACTGCCGGGCTTCCTCAACGACCATGGCCAGGCTGCATCCCAGCCCGCCGTGGACCCCGAGGCCGAGGGCTTTGAGCTCGAGGACGACGCCCGCCAGGTCATTACACATGTGCCGACACCGCACGAGATCTATGACGAGCTTTCTGCCTATGTCATGGGCCAGGAGGACGCCAAGCGTGCCATGTCGGTGGCCGTGTACAACCACTACCGTCGCGTGATCGAGGGCGGTGCCGCGGTGTCCGCCTTTGACGACGGCTTGGATTCGCAGCTCGGTGATGACATGGACGAGGTGGAGCTCGCCAAGTCCAACATTTTGCTGCTCGGTCCCACCGGTACCGGTAAGACGCTGCTGGCCCAGACGCTCGCGCGCATCCTCGAGGTGCCGTTTGCTATCGCCGACGCCACCGCGCTCACCGAGGCCGGTTACGTGGGCGAGGACGTGGAGAACATCCTGCTCAAGCTCATCAACGCCGCTGATGGCGACATTGAGCGTGCACAGGTCGGTATTATCTATGTGGACGAGATCGACAAGATCGCCCGCAAGGCAGAGAACCTCTCCATCACCCGCGATGTTTCGGGCGAGGGCGTTCAGCAGGCGCTGCTTAAGATCCTTGAGGGCACGGTGGCAAGCGTTCCGCCCGCCGGCGGCCGCAAGCATCCCCAGCAGGAGCTGCTGCAGATCGACACGACCAACATCCTGTTCATCTGCGGCGGTGCCTTTGTGGGCCTGGATAAGATCATCGCCGACCGTGTTGGCAACAAGGGCGTGGGCTTTAACTCAGAGATCGCTGGCCCCACCTCGGTCGACGAGAACGACCTGCTGCGCCAGGTGCTCCCGCAGGATCTCAACGCCTTTGGTATGATCCCCGAGTTTGTGGGACGTACGCCCGTCGTCACCCAGACGCAGGCGCTCGATGAGGACGACCTGGTGTCGATCCTGACCGAGCCCAAGAATGCCGTGGTGCGCCAGTACCGCAAGATGTTCCAGCTCGAGGACGTTGAGCTTGAGTTTGAGGTCGCCGCCCTGCACGAGATCGCCCGCATGGCGCTCGCCCGCAAGACCGGCGCCCGCGGCCTGCGCTCCATTTGCGAGGACGTACTGCAGCAGACGATGTTCGACCTGCCCAGCGAGGAGGGCGTCGCCAAGGTCGTCGTAACCGAAGCCTCCGTAAAGGGCGAAGAGCAGCCCCAACGCATCTACGGCTAAAACCTGTCAAAACGTTTTGTCGATAGCCTCTGACCACCCGCGGTCGGAGGCTATTTTATATATACGCAATAACCCCAACTACCTGTGTTATTCTGTGTGTTTGTTTAAGCCTCAGCGAAGTCATATCAGACTGAAGTAATCGATACCTAAGGGGAGGAATGTAGGCCCGATTTTCGTAGATTCCGCACGAGCCGAAGACCACTTAATGTGGTCTTCGTGCGAACCCAGGACCTGACCGAGCGAAAATCGGGCCTACATTCCTCCCCGATGGGCAAGGGAGAGATATATGGAAGAAATGCCCAAGAATTATGATCCGTCGACCAACGAGCCGGCGATCCTGCAGAAGTGGCTCGACGGCGGCTACTACAAGCGCCGTGAGGGCGTGGGCGACTGCACCGTCACCATTCCGCCTCCCAACGTGACCGGCAAGCTCCACATGGGTCACGCCACCGACGACTCCATCCAGGACGCCATCATCCGCATGGCCCGCATGCGCGGCAAGTCCACGCGCTGGGTGCTGGGCACCGACCATGCCGGTATCGCCACGCAGACCAAGGTCGACAAGAAGCTCAAGAGCGAGGGCATTAGCCGCCTGGAGATCGGTCGCGACAAGTTTGTCGACGCCTGCTGGGACTGGACCCACGAGTACGGTGGTATCATCGTCGAGCAGATTAAGCGCATGGGCTGCTCCGTTGACTTTGACAACGAGCGCTTCACCATGGACGAGGACTATGCCCAGGCCGTGCGTAAGGTCTTTTGCGACTGGTACCACGACGGCCTGATCTATCGTGGCAAGCGCATCGTCAACTGGTGCCCCAACTGCACCACCGCTATCTCGGACGACGAGGCTGAGTATAAGGACGAGAAGGGCCATCTGTGGCACCTGCGCTACCCGCTGACCGAGCCGGTCAACGGCCAGGACTACATCGTCGTCGCCACCACGCGCCCCGAGACCATGCTCGGCGACACGGGCGTCGCCGTCTCCCCGAAGGACCCCGAGAAGGCCGCCTTTGTGGGCAAGACCGTCAAGCTCCCCATCGTCGACCGCGAGATCCCCATCTTTGAGGATTGGCATGTCGACGCCAACTTTGGCTCCGGCTTCGTCAAGGTCACCCCGGCCCACGACCCCAACGACTATGCCATGGGTCAGGCCCACGACCTGCCGCAGATCAATATCTTCGACGAGCACGCGGTGGTCGTCGAGGGCTACGGTGAGTTCACCGGTATGACCCGCGAGGAGTGCCGCGAGGCCGTCATCAAGTGGTTCGAGGAGCACGACCTGCTCGATCACGTCGAGGACCTCGATCACTCCGTCATGCACTGCTACCGTTGCGACTCCGCCCTGGAGCCGTGGCTGTCCGAGCAGTGGTTTGTGGCCGTCGACAAGCTCAAGGGGCCGGCGCTCGACGCCGTCAACTCCGGCAAGGTGACCTTCCACCCCGCGCGCTGGACGCAGACCTACACCACTTGGATGGAGAACCTCAAGGACTGGTGCATCAGCCGCCAGCTGTGGTGGGGCCACCGCATCCCCGTGTTCTACTGCGAGGATTGCGGCTGGGAGGACGCCCTCACCGAGGACACCGACGTGTGCCCCAAGTGTGGCGGCCATCACGTGCATCAGGACGAGAACGTGCTGGACACCTGGTTCAGCTCGCAGCTGTGGACTTTCGCCACGCAGGGCTGGCCGCAAAAGCCGGAGCTGCTCGAGGGCCATCACCCCACGACAGCGCTGGTCACCGCGCGCGACATCATCGCGTTGTGGGTCGCCCGCATGGTCATGAGCTCGCTGTACTTCCTGGACGAGGTGCCGTTTAAGGACGTCGTCATCTACCCGACGATTCTTGCCAAGGACGGTAGCCGTATGTCCAAGTCCAAGGGCAACGGCGTTGACCCTATGGACCTCATTGGTATGTACGGTGCCGACGCCATGCGCTACAACCTGCTCACGCTGTGCACCAACAATCAGGACGTCAAGTTCGACGCGAACATCGACAAGAAGACCAAGAAGCTCATCGACAGCCCACGCACCGATCAGGCTAAGTCGTTTGTGACCAAGATCTGGAACGCCAGCCGCTTCCTGCTCATGAATATGGAGGGCTACACGCCCGGCGAGCCCGTCGTTGAGACGCCGGCCGACGCTTGGATGTTCAGCCGCCTGGCCAAGGCCGTGAAGATGGTCACCGAGGGTATTGAGAACTACACCTTTGGCGACATGGCCCGCGGCGTGCAGCAGTTCTTCTGGAACGAGGTCTGCGACTGGTACGTCGAGGTCACCAAGGCCCGTCTGAAGGGCGAGGGCCGTCTACAGGCGCAGCGCAACCTGATCTTTGTGCTCGACACCTCCATTCGCCTGATGCACCCGCTTATGCCGTTTGTCACCGAGGAGATCTGGGACAACATGCCGGCGAGCGTGCTCGACCTGGACGCCGAGGGCAACGTGAACCGCGCCGAGGCGCTCATGATCGCCAAGTGGCCCGAGCCCGCCGACTACGCCAAGTACGTCGACGAGCCCGCCGAGCGCGCGTTTGAGCTGTGCCGTGCCGTCGTTTCCGCCGCCCGTGCCACCCGTTCGCGTTATCGCTTAAGCCCCAAGGCGGAGCTCGACGTGGTCGTGCGCGCCGGTGCCGAGGACATCGAGAAGCTCGAGAGCCTGCGCTCCACGATTGAGCCGCTGGCGAACACCGCTTCGCTGGTCATGGGCACCGATGTTGAGAAGCCGGCTGCGAGCATTGCCGTGGTCGATAGCGGTATCGAGGTCTTTGTGGTGCTCGAGGGCAAGGTTGACCTTTCGGCCGAGAAGGCACGCCTGGAGAAGGAGATCGCCGCGGCCCAGAAGGAGCTTGCTGGCTGCGAGAAGACCCTTGCCAACGAGGGCTTTGTGGCCAAGGCCGCACCCGCGGTGGTCCAGAAGAAGAGAGACCGTGCAGCTGAGCTCAAGGAGATCCTGGCGGCGCTGACTGCTCAGGTTGCTGACTTCTCGTAAGCGGTACTGGGGGACGCGGTTTGGGGCATTGCTCGCTACTGCGGACACCTATTCCGCCGTTCTAACGAACGGCGGCTGACTCGACGCTGCAAACGCCTCTGATGGCCAATCTGCCGTTCAACTTCGGGCGCATGGGCATAAGCCCTATGCGCCCTTGTTTCACGGCACCTTGGCTCATCAGAGGCGTTTTCGCTGACTATCCTCAACCTATACTGTTTTATTTTTCTATGAATGGCGGTTCTAAAAATGCCTAAGCGTTCCGGCTTGTATACCGTTCCTTTTGAGTTTGATTTGCTTTCGTTTGATGAGGCTGTTGGGCTGGCTGCTGATACGGGGCGGATTTCCGGGGATGCTGGTCCTTTGCTCGAGACGGTTGTCGATATGCTCGATGAACTCGGGCGTCCGGATGAGTATTTCGATTGCATTCAGGTTGCCGGTACTAATGGCAAGACTTCGACCACGCGTTTTTCGGCTGCCATCCTTCGTGTTGAGGGGTTAAAGACCGCACTGTATACGTCTCCGCAGCTTGTGCGCTATCCCGAGCGCATGGAGGTCGATGGGCGCGTCGTGAGCGATGAGGCCTTTGCTCGTGGCGTTTCTGCCGCCGTCGAGGCGGGGCATCGCGTGAATGCCCGTCGTGTGGCGGCGGGGGAGCGCGCCTATACCATCACGCCGTTTGATCTGCTGACGGCTGCTGCTCTTGTGGTGTTTGCCGAGGCTCGCGTGGATGTTGCCGTGCTCGAGGTTGGCATGGGCGGCCGTTGGGACGCCACGAGTGCGACCGATCCCGTCGCCGTTGCCATTACGGGCATTGGGCTCGATCACACGCGTATTTTGGGCGACACGCTCGAGGCCATTGCGGGGGAGAAGGCCGCGGTCATCAAACCCGGGCGCCTGGTTGTGCTGGGCGAGGGCACGCATGAGCCGAGCGTTCAGCGTGTGATGGATGCCCGTTGCCGAGAGTGCGGCGCTGTGCCGCTCGTGGTGAGCCATACGACGACCAAACTTCCGGCACACGTGGGCGATACGGTGGAGTTTAGCTGCACCACGCCGCGTGCGATTTATACGTCGAGCATGGTTAAGCCGGCCTATCAGCCGCAGAATGCTGCGTGCGCGATTATGCTGTGCGAGGGGTATTTGGGTCGCGAGCTCGACCATGAGGCGCTCGACGCTTCGCTTATGGGCTGCCCCACGCCGGGCCGATTTGACGTGCTGGGGACCGATCCGCTCAAGCTGATTGATGCCTGTCATAACCCCCAGAGCTGCGAGAACTTTGTGAGCGCACTGGACGAGATCGATCCGTGCGTGGAGAACCGCCCCACGCTGCTGTGCGCCGCGCTGGCCGACAAGGACGTGGCGGGCATCGTCGACGTGTTGATCCCGGCTTTCCCGCGCGTGGTTGTGACTCAGACCGATTCCGACCGCGCGCTGCCGGCGGAGGAGCTCGCTGCCCTGGTGGACGCCGATAAGCTCGCGGGTGTGTATCCCAGCGTATCCGAGGCCCTCGCAGCCCTCGATGCCGCGGGCGAGGCTTTCGTTGCCGCCGGCACCATCACCCTGGCCGGCGAAGTAGCCGGTCTACTGCGCTAGGGCCTTTCCGCAGGGTAGCTAATTGACCTGCTCGCCAAGAAATGGGCCTATTTACTACGTTTGACCGGTTATCCCCGACCACGTCGAGAATTGCGAAATCAAAACCGCAGGTAGAAGGCTTGCCGATTTTCAAAAAAGACACGTATGGTCGACTCATGCGGGTTAAACGTAGTAGATAGGCCGTTTTCGTGGTGCAGCGTTTGCAAGATGTGTCAAAGGGGCTGTCCCTTTGCCGCATTGCCTAGTCTAGGCGGACCGGATCGTGGGGGTAGGCGTTGAGAATCTCGACGCCGTTCTCGGTCACCAGGGCCAGGTCCTCGATGCGGACGCCGGTGCGGTCGGGGAGGTAGATGCCCGGTTCGATGGAGAACGTCATGCCCGGCTCTACGACCTGCTCGTTGACGAGCGAGACGTCGCCCGGCTCGTGGTCCTGCAGGCCGATCGAGTGACCCAGGCGATGCGTAAAGTATTCGCCGTAGCCCGCGTCCTCAATCACGTCGCGCGCGGCACGGTCCAGGTCGCACATGCGCACGCCCGGTGCGATGAGCGCCTCGGCGGTCTCGTTGGCGCGGCGCACGATATCGTAGATGCGTGCGGTTTCCTCGTCCGGCTCGCCCCAAAAGAACGTGCGCGTCATGTCCGAGCAATAGTTGCAGCGGCGTCCGCCAATGTCGAACAGCACCACGTCGCCGCGCTTGAGCACGGTGTCGTCGGGTTCGTGATGCGGGTCGCCGGCGTTGGCGCCAAAGCTCACGATGGGCGGAAAGCTAAAGCCCTCGCAGCCGTGCTTGCGGTACAGACCGAGCATCTGATCGGCAATTTCGCGCTCCGTCACGCCTTCATGGACGAGCTTGATGGCGTCGGCCATCACGGCGTCGTTGGCGGCCGAGGACGCGCGCATAAGCTCCTGCTCGGTAGCGTCTTTGTAGGTGCGTGCGGCGGTGACGGCAAAGTCACCCAGGAAAAACTCGCTGGCGGCGTGGCGCTCCATGAGCGGCATCAAAAAGCCGGAGCGCATGACGGTGTCGATGCCGAGCGGTTTGGTCGGATCGACCTCGCGAGTGATTGCGTCGGTCACGACGTCGGTATCGGTGTGATAGGCAACGCGGGCATTGTCATACTCTGGCAGCTGGTGCAGGGCGTTGACCAAGATCACTGGCTCGGCATTGCGCACGAGTAGCACGCCGCAAAAACGCTCGAACATATCGGCATAAAAGCCGGTCAGGTAATAGATTGACCACGGGTCGTTTACGAGCAGCTGTGCGCCGGGGTGCTGAGCCTCGAGCGCATCGAGCACGCGCGCCACGCGCTGGTCATCGACATGTGCCATGAAGCATCCTTTCGCTAGGCTGCCACCATGGTATCCCAAGCCCGGCACATAGGGACGTTCCTTTTATGCCGGCACTTCGGGACACTCCTTGCAAAAGCAGCTAAAAGAGCCCGTCCCAAATTTGCTTCTTAGGCTGGGTCGATGTCCATACTGGCGACTAGGTCAATGTTGGTGTCGAGAAGATCTTCCAGCACGACGTCGCCCATGCGGATGGGGGCGTTGACGACTAGGCCTCGGATGAGGTTCATGGCTTGGGCGTGGAGTTCTAGCGGGATGGCTTCGGCCGTGCGGACGGGGAGTAGGGCTTCGTCGCCGCCGGAGACGGCCACGGTCGTTGTGAGCACGCGCATGGGGCAGGTGAGCTCCTGATGTGCGAACGTATCGCCGCGCGGGCAGTTGTTACCGGTTACGGAGCGCACTTCCACCACGGTGCCATTGGCGTCGTGCTCCACCTCTACGGTCAGGAGGCACTCGGATGGGCAGGTGGTGCAGTTGAACTGCAGCGTCTCGGTCACATTCGTACTCATGAGCTATGCCTCCTCAACGGGATCGACGGACAGGACGATTTCGCTGGCACCCAGGTCGAGTGCGCGTTGTATCACCTTAGCCGGCAGCGGGAAGCTTTCCATGACGCTCGGTTTAAACGCGCGGACTTTGCCCGCAAACACTTCTTCGCCGTTGGCCAAGATGCGTACTCGAGCGGTATCGACCGGCCGGCGTACGCGGAAGTTGAGCTTGGTGAGCGCCACAGCCGTAATGCGTCCCGGCAGCGCGTAGCCCGCAATGCCGGCAGGGGAGACCGTGAGCTCGCAGCTCGTGTCCGCGACCGCGTTCGTTTCGGCCCCGCCACCCAGCGCGTACGCCGCCGCGGCTGCACCGGCGCGCTCGGATTCGGTCGTCACGTTGTCGGCCAGGTCGTGCACGTGCAGCACGTTGCCACAGGCAAAGATACCCGGCACGCCTGTCTGGAGGCTCTGGTCAACTACGGCGCCGCGCGTGCGTGGGTCAAGCTCCACGCCCGCGGCAACCGAAAGCTCGTTCTCGGGAATCAATCCCACCGAAAGCAGCAGCGTGTCGCACGGAACGATGCGCTCGGTCCCGGCAATGGACGCCAGGCGCTCGTCGACCTGGCTTACCTCGACGGCCTCCACGCGGTCGTGCCCGATCACGCGCGTGACCGTGGTAGACAGATGCAGTGGAATGCCAAAGTCGTCCAAGCAGTTCTTGACGTTGCGGCGCAGACCGTTAGCGTACGGCATGAGCTCGTATACGCCCTCGACCGAAATCCCCTCGAGCGTGCAGCGGCGCGCCATGATTAGCCCGATGTCGCCTGAGCCCAAAATGACGGCGCGCGAGCCGGGCTTGAGGTTTTCGATATTGATGTATCGCTGCGCCAGGCCGGCCGTAAACATGCCAGCGGGACGGCTGCCGGGGATCTTGATCTCGCTGCGGGTACGCTCACGGCAGCCCATGGCAAGGACGACCGCCCGTCCGGTGAGCTGCAGCATGCCGGTGGGGCTCATGAGCGTGACGGTGTGGACCGCGGTGTCTTCCGCAGGCTCGCCTGAATCAATCCCAATCACCATGCTGTTCAGGAACAGCGCAATGTCGGTTGCGTGCACCTGGTCGATAAAGCGCTGCGCGTACTCGGGACCGGTGAGCTCCTGTTTAAAGTGCGACAGGCCAAAGCCGGGGTGGATGCATTGGCGGAGGATGCCGCCCAGGTGCTGCTCGCGCTCCACGATGGCCACGCGCGCTCCGGCCTTATGCGCGGCCAGCGCGGCCGCCATGCCGGCGGGGCCGCCGCCGATAACGACCACGTCGAAGGCTTGCGTTTGTACGGCTTCTACGACGCCGCAATCAATCGCGCTCGATTTGAATTTCGCCATCCTAACGCACCCCCTTCAGCGGTCCCTCAACCAGCCAAGATCCGGTGTCCTCCAGTAATACCTCGCTGGGGTCGCAGCCCAGCTCTCGGGCAAGAATCGCCACCACACGGCTCTGGCAAAAGCCGCTTTGGCATCGACCCATGCCGGCGCGGCAGCGGCGCTTGACGCCCTCGACCGAAACCGCGCCCGGGCGGCGTCGGATCGCGGCCACGATCTCGGCCTCGGGCACCGTCTCGCAGCGGCAGACGATCTGCCCCCATGCAGGGTCGGACTCAATGAGCTCCTCCTTGCGTGCAAGCGGCGTACGGTCGAAGTCGTCCGGCGCGTGTCGAATCGGATTCCAATCGGCCCGTTCGCGCAAAGCAACGCCCGCCTCACGCATCACAAGCTCCATGCGCTCGGCAATGGCCGGTGCGCTCGCCACGCCCGGCGACTGGATGCCCGCCGCCTGGAACAGCCCCGGCACCACGGCCGACTGTCCAATAAAGAAGTCGTTCGTTCCCTGAATGACCGGACGCCCGCCGGCAAATGCACGCACCACGCGACGCGTATCCAGATCGGGCACCAGCTTGTGCGCACCGGTCAGGAGTGCGTTGACATCGGCAGCGTAGGTCTGCGTGTCGCCCGGCTCGCGCACAGCGGCGGTCGCGGTAATCACGGTGTTGCCGTGCACAGTACCCGTTACGATAACGCCCTTGGACACCGGCGTCGGCACGGGGTAGAGCGGCATGAGCGTGCGCGGCTCCTTTTCCAGCACCACGATGTTGCCCTGACGCCAGACCATCTGGAACTCCTCGGCGCCTGCCATATGCGAGATGTCTGCGGCGCCGTTGCCCGCGGCGTTGATCAGGTAGCGGCAGCGCACGTTGCTAGCGGGGGTCGCCAGCGTAAAGCGCGCGTCGTCGCCCGAGCCCGCGACTTCAATCGCTTCCACCGGCGCAGACCGCATAAACGTCACCCCGTTGGCCACGGCGTTCTCCAGTGCGGCGATGGCAACCTCAAACGGGTCGACAAAACCGGTCGAAGGGCACCACAACGCGCATGTTGCATCGGCACTGGCGCGCGGCTCCAGCTCGTGGATGCGGTCGGGTCCGACAATCGACAGTTCGGGTACGCCGTTGACAAGGCCGTTGCTGCGCAGCTGCTCCAGATGCGCGCGGTCCTCGTCGTTAAAGCCCAACACCATCGACCCGGTGCGTCGGAACAGGAAGCCCAGCTCCTGCGCCCACGTACCGTACAACTCGCAGCCACGGGCGTTGACCTGCGCCTTAACTGTGCCCGGCGCCGGATCGTAGCCGGCGTGCACCAGGCCGCCGTTGGCCTTCGACGCGCCCAGCGCAATATCGTTAGCCGCCTCGACCACGCAAATGGACAGGTCATAGCGCGCGAGCTGCCGCGCGATGGCGCATCCGGTGATGCCCGCGCCGACAATCGCGATATCAAACGTTTCTGCCACGGTGCCTCCTAGACAAGTTGACAGGCTGTCAATAAGACTATCCTACGGTCTGCACACCCCCAGTGCGGCGGCAATGCGGCGAACAGCCCGGCAACACCCGCCAACGGCAGGCGAGGGGAGACTCAGTAACGTCGATAACCTCGTCTGCCGCCCCTGGTGTCAGAGTTTTGTCTCGTTCTGTAACATCTGGGACTGTTTTTGCCGAGTAACTGTTACAGATTGAGACATTCGGTTTGAACGGTTTTCTTTGTCTCGATCTGTAACAGTAAGAGGGGTTTTGGGGCCCAAGATGTTACAGATCGAGATTGAAGTCGGGGAGGGACCCCTGTGTCTCGATCTGTAACACCTAGACCCGGATCCCGCTCCCACCTGTTACAGATTGAGATGTTTGTGTCCGCGCCAGCCCCGCCCCTAGCCGTGGTCCCATATAAACAAACCCCGTGGTAAACTTGACCGGACTGTAAATATCCCGAAAGGTACCCGTAATGTCCAAGTACATCTCCGAGCTCATGTCGCCGCAGCTTATGGGCGTCGTCTATGCCTTCGTTGGCTTTATCATCGCCCTGTATGTGCTGTCGGTTGTCTATGTGTTCATCGACGCTCGCCGCCGCGGCGCCAGCGCCTACGTGGCATGGGGCATCATCGCCCTCATCCCGTTTGTGGGCCTCATCGCCTACCTGGTCCTGCGCCCGCATTCCTACGCCTCCGACCGCGAGGAGCAGGAGCTGGACATGGCCCTGCGCGAGCGCCAGCTTGCCCAGTACGGCACCTGCCCGCAGTGCGGCGCGCCCATCGAGAAGGACTTCGTCGTCTGCCCGGTGTGCGATACCCAGGTTCGTAACGTATGCCCCAGCTGCCATCGCCCGCTCGATGCGCACTGGAAGGTCTGCCCCTACTGCCGAACTCGCATCCAGTAACGCATCCATCGCCGGGCCGGCCGCAAGCTAGGGGCACCGCGCGTCCCGCGCAAGCCACGCGCACCCCACACCCCGCCCCCACACGATGAAGCATGCGTAGAAAATCGCCCGCCGTGCCATTAAGGTGCGGCGGGCGCTTGTATACCAAGGCAACCTGCCTATAATGATGCAAGTTAAAACGCCGAGCGCATCGCACGCACTTGCATCAGGCATCCGAGAGGAGAAAACATACCCATGAAGGCACTCTACAATGACGGTTCGGTGGCCGAGCTCCCGCAGGACGAGGTCACGCACGTCATCCGCCACTCCGCCGCGCACATCATGGCGCAGGCCATCAAGCGCCTGTACCCCCAGGCCGACTTTGCCTACGGTCCCGCGACCGACAACGGCTTCTACTACGACGTTGACCTGCCCGAGGGCGTCAAGATCAGCGAGGACGACTTCCCCGCGATCGAGGCCGAGATGAAAAAGATCGTCAAGGAGAACCTTAAGTTCTCCGTGTACGAGAAGCCCCGCGCCGAGGCCATCGCCCTTATGGAGGAGCGCGGCGAGAAGTACAAGGTCGAGCACATCGGCGACCTGGACGACGACGCCCGCATTACCTTCTACCAGCAGGGCGACTACATCGACATGTGCGTCGGCCCCCACATCTGCTACACCAAGGCCCTCAAGGCCTTTAAGCTCACCGGTGTCTCGGGCGCCTACTGGAAGGGCGACAAGGACAACAAGATGCTCACCCGCATCAACGGCGTCGCCTTTGCCACCAAGGAAGAGCTTGACGAGCACATGCACATGCTGGAGGAGGCCAAGAAGCGCGACCACCG
This sequence comes from uncultured Collinsella sp., assembly GCA_947642445.1. Taxonomy (GTDB): domain Bacteria; phylum Actinomycetota; class Coriobacteriia; order Coriobacteriales; family Coriobacteriaceae; genus Collinsella. Next base: position 99,996 of record CANRSF010000006.1, read on the forward strand.
CAAGATCGGCCGCGAGATGGACCTCTTTATGATGCGCGACGAGGCCCCCGGCTTCCCGTTTTTCCTGCCCAACGGCATGATCCTTAAAAACACGCTGCTGGACTACTGGCGCGAGATTCACCACAAGGCCGGCTACGTGGAGATCTCCACGCCGCTCATCATGAACAAGCAGTTGTGGAAGACCTCGGGCCATTGGGACCACTACAAGGACAACATGTACTCCACCGTTATTGACGACGAAGAGTACTGCATTAAGCCCATGAACTGCCCGGGCGGCGTGCTGGTGTATGCTTCCAAGCCGCACTCCTACCGCGAGCTGCCCATCCGCGCCGGCGAGATTGGCCTGGTGCACCGCCACGAGCTGCGCGGCGCCCTGCACGGCCTGTTCCGCGTGCGCTGCTTTAACCAGGACGATGCCCACCTGTTTGTGCGTCCCGACCAGCTGACCGACGAGATCGTGGGCGTGGTCAACCTTATCGACTCCGTGTACCAGAAGTTTGGCTTTAAGTACCACGTTGAGCTTTCCACCCGCCCCGAGGACTCCATGGGTTCGGACGAGGACTGGGCTCGCGCCGAGGAGGGCCTGCGCACCGCTCTGGAGAAGCTGGGCATGGACTACGAGGTCAACGAGGGCGACGGCGCCTTCTACGGCCCCAAGATCGACTTCCACCTGGAGGACTCGCTCGGCCGTACCTGGCAGTGCGGTACCGTCCAGCTCGACTTCCAGATGCCGCTCAACTTTGACCTGGAGTACGTGGACGCCGACGGCACCAAGAAGCGCCCCATCATGCTTCACCGCGTTTGCTTTGGCTCCATCGAGCGCTTCATCGGTATTCTGATTGAGCACTTTGCGGGCAAGTTCCCCACCTGGCTGGCTCCCGTGCAGGTCAAGGCGCTTCCCGTCTCCGAGAAGAGCCGCGACTACGCCCACGAGGTGTGCGCCAAGCTGGAGGAGGCCGGCATTCGCGTGGTCTGCGACGACCGCGACGAGAAGATCGGCTACAAGATCCGCGAGGCCCGCAGCATCGACCGCGTGCCCTACATGCTCATCCTGGGCGAGAAGGAGGTCGAGGCCGGCAACATCTCCGTCCGTGACCGCTCCAACGAGACCGTTCAGATGAGCGTTGACGAGTTTGTGGCCAAGGTACTCGAGGAGATCAAGACTCGCGCCTAAGGCAAACTTCACAACAATTAATAAATGCGACCGTTCACAAAGGGCGGTCGCATTTTTTCATGCCCAAATAAGAAAAGCCGCTGGTTGAGCGGCTTTTTTTGTTGCACAAAAAGGTACAGGTTTTTGTAGAGGGGTATGGAGATGTACCTACTTGCAGTACATTTTGCGTAATCTGGGCAAACGCTGATTAATTGCCCGTATAATGTCGTTTGTCGAAAGATACAAAAACCTGTACTTTTGCGACTGCGCCTAGCTGCGAGCGAGAAGCCTGTTCTAAACGCCCCTGCATTTGCGTGCATCGCAAAGCCAAAAGAGGGGGCGAAAACATGGAACAGATGGCACGGCGCCAAGAGCAGCTGCCGGGCGCATTTAACGGCGTTACCACCAACAGCCAGCACGGCCGCGTCCGCTGGTATCTGGTCCACACCCCCCATGGAAAAGAGCGCGAGACCTGCGAAAAGGTCCGCCGGATTATCCCGCACGAACTGATGCAGGACGCTTTTGTGATGCAAAAGGAGTTCTGGTTTAAGCGGGACGGCGCCTGGTCGCTCCAAACCAAACCTATGTACAAGGAATATTTCTTCGTCGCCACGCACGATGCTGCTGCGCTCGATAGGGCTTTGGCCCAGTTGAGCTTTGGTTGTCGCATCGCCGGCAGTAGGGAGCGGGCGTACATGCCCATGCCGGACGATGCGCAGGACTGGTATCGCAGCGTGCTGGACGACGACGGCGTGGTGCGCAACAGCGTTGCGCGCATAGAAGACGGTGTGCTGCACATAGAGCAGGGGCCCTTGGTGGGGCAAGAGGCCCGTGTAAAGAAGATCGACCGTCATAAACGCTGGTGCCTGGTGGACGTAGGCGAAGGCGGCTCCGCATTTAGGGAGCTGCTACCGCTCGACGTTCCCAGCAAAACGTAAGGGAGACGTTGCACCGGCAATTCGTTCGCAATTTGAATTCATGGACGGGGGGGGTTCCTGGGGACAGGGACGTAAGTTCTATCGTGACTGCTAATAAAGAAGTGACAGAGAGTAATGCGCCCGCGGGGGCGGCGCTGATTGCACAGGCTATGAGCCAGCGTGAGGGCGTCGGCCGCTATAAGGCTGTGCAATCCATCATGGACTGGGACAACTCGCGCCTGGCCTACCGCGCCGTCAAGCGCACGTTCGACATCGTGTTCAGCGGCTGCGTGCTGGCCGTCATTGCCGTGCCGAGTTTGGTGCTTGCCGCCGCCATCCGCCTGGAGAGCGAGGGCAGCCCTTTCTACAGCCAGATCCGCGTTGG
>CANRSF010000007.1 GCA_947642445.1 uncultured Collinsella sp.
TGTCCATCCTCGCAGTATCCGGTTCTCAAGGTGCACGCTCTGCGGCTGATCCGGTTGCACCGGGCCGCGCGGCAAGGAGATATATTGCCAGACCGGAGGGGCGCCGCGGGCGGGAATCTGGGCGTACACATTTCCTACACAGTTTGGAATCCGACTAACGTTTGCCAGCCGTTAACTACCGCTCGCCGAGCATCTCTTTATATAAGGCAGTCTCATGGTTAAAGCGGATACGTTCCCCTAGCTAAAGCACAGCCAGCATCGAGCAACTCATCACGTTCTTCCACCGAGAACCCCTCGGCGTAGACGCGCACCACTGGTTCGGTCCCGCTAGGACGGACCAGCAGCCACGTGTCATCCTCGAATGCCAAACGCAAGCCATCCATATGACTAACGTTTTGCGGCACCTTGCCACAAATCGACTTGGGGTTTACGCCCGGCAGCAGCGTTCGTAACGTTTCGGCATCTTCGGCCTCAAGGCGCAAATCGCGTCGACCGTAACTCGTCTTACCAAAACTGTCCTCGAGTTGGTCGACCAGAACGCCCAAAGGCGCGTCCGTCTTTGCCATAAGCTCACACAGAATCAGACAGGCGAGGATTCCATCGCGCTCGGGCATATGCGCGGCGATGCCGATACCACCGGCTTCTTCGCCGCCCATGAGGACGCCGCCCTTCTTCATCTCCGCCGCTATATATTTGAAACCGACTGGTTTGACGGTCACGCGGCAGCCAAGCGCCTCGGCAATGCGACGCACGAGCGTCGAGCACGAAAGATTGACGACGACGCGTCCCTCCAAATTACGAAATTGAACCAAGTCGCCCAAAACGAGCGCCATGATCTGATGCGGATGTATATATCTGCCGCGCTCGTCAACCGCGCCGATACGGTCGGCGTCGCCGTCGGTCACCAGGCCAGCGCAAGCTCCGTCCTCGATAACCGTATGCTCGCAAGCGTCCACCCACGGCTCAACGGGGTCGGGGCAGATATCTTCTTGGTCAGGCGCCTGCCCGGCGTGAATCTCGTGCACCTCAACGCCAAGCTCGCGCAGCAAGTCGGCTAGATAGCCCTGGGCTGCGCCGCCCATGGGGTCAACAACCACGCGCAGGTGCGCGGCGCGGATGGCTTCGGCATCGACAAACGATGCCACCGCTTGCATATAGTCAGGAATGATATCCGCGGTGCGATATTGCCCCTCGATCCCCATTGGCTCGGGAGCCATGGTCTCTTCGAGCTCTTCGATGACATCCTGGTTGGCGGTCGAGCCGTCACCCATGCGAATCTTGAGACACAGATAACCCTGCGGATGATGGGACCCCGTCACCATGAGCGCGCCGCACGCCTCACCGTCATAAGCCGCCGCCCACGTAAGGGCAGGGGTCGGAACAGGTCGCGAAGCGAGCACGGCGTCTAGCCCGTGCGCTGCTAGCACACCCGCCGCAAGCTCAGCGAACTCGCGCGCCAGGGGCCGAGTGTCGAACCCTATATATACCGTTTTGCCCGGATTGGTCTTTTGCCACAACTCGCCGACGGCATCGGCGATACGGGCAACGTTATCGGCAGTGAAGTCCTCATCGACGCGAGCGCGCCAACCGTCAGTTCCAAAATGAATTATCGCGCACACGCGCAGACACCTCACAGTGTTTGGATCATGGTACGCATGGGGTATACCCGCAACATGCACTCGGCAACCTGCCGGCACCAGCATTCACCATTTGGGCAAATGCTGCCGAGGACATGCAGGCAATAAAAACCGCCCCGTATGGAGCGGTTTTGCCCTTTATATCTCGAGCGCCTCGGCCATCGCTGCCGTAGTGATTGCCGTGGTTCCACAGCAACTGCCCACCATTGCGGCACCGGCATGTCTCCATTCGATGCATGCGCGCGCGAAAGCTTCGGGGTTCTCGTGCCATACGGGGCCATCCTGAGTCTGGACCGGATCGCCCACGTTGGGACGCACCGTGACGGGAGTAGTCGCCGATGCAACCATCCTGGGCACCGCCGCGTTCGCGGCCGCAAGCGAACAGCAATTAACACCAACCGAGTTTGCGCCGTGTTTTTCGGCGTACAAAACGGCTGCCTCGATGTTGAGGCCATCGCCCAACAGGTCGCCCTTATCGTCAACGACAAAACTCACCAGAACAGGCATGCCGTCGGCGGCATCTCGGGCGCCGGCAAGCATGGGCTGCAAATTACGGATAGACGTCACCGTCTCGATCAGCAGACCGTCAACACCAGCATTGAGCAAGGCGTGCGCCTGTTCGCGCGCAATGCCTCGGATCTCACGAAACTCGGCCGAGTCCTCGGCAAACCACTCAATACCGATCGGACCCATCGAGCCCAGCAGCAGCTGAGGGTGCGCCTGGCGGGCATCGTCGACGGCCCCGCGATTGACCTCCGCCACGGACGGCGCAATCTGGTCGTGCTTGAGGGCATAGCTTGATGCCTGAAAGGTATTGGTAATGAGTACCTGCGCGCCGGCGGCGACATACAAGCGATGGATACGAGAAACGGTCTGCGGCTCTGCCAGATTCCAAAACGCCGGTGGAATATCGGCGGCGTCGTACTCACTCAACAGAACACTGCCCATGGGGCCCTGCGCCAACAAGGTCTCGCTCGACAAGCGGCGCGTAAGTTCCTCGGCACCAAAGCGATTGTAATAACTCGTATCCATATATATCCCGCTATTCCTCGACGCTGATTCCCTGCTTTTCGAGATAGGCGAGCCAGCGGTTCATCGTGTCCTCGGATAGCGCATGCTCCATCATGCAGGCCTCGGAATCGGCTCGCTCAAATTCGACACCGAGCTCCTGAACCAAAAACGTGCGGACGAGGCGATGACGGTACCAGATAGCCGTGCCAACCTCGCGGCCGCGATCGGTCAGGACTACCTTGCCGTAGTGCGATTGCTCGACAAGCTCGGATGCCTTGAGCGCCGAAACCGCTTTATTGACCGATGCCTTGGAGACGCCAAGGCGCTGCGCGATGTCGACCGATCGCACGCCGTTGGTTTCCCCCTCTTCGCTTTCAATGCGAACCATGCACTCCAAGTAGTCTTCGTTCGCCACCGTTAGATGTAGTTCGCGCGAGCTATTTGTCGTATCCATGATCTTCCGTCCCTTCTGCATTCAATGGCTGATTCTACCCCATCCAAGCGTCGCGGTATGCCGTGGCATACCGTGCTACAGTTCTTGTTGCACACGACGACCAAGATTGGAGCGGTCTTTATGGAAAACACCACCACGAGCCCCGATGTCCTCGAGCGCTTTTTGCGCTACGTCCAGATCAACACGCAGTCCGAGGATGCAAACTGCGACCAGGTACCCTCGAGCGCCGTTCAGTTTGACCTTGCGAACGTGCTGGTTGAAGAGCTGCGCGAGCTTGGTGCGGAAGATGCCCACGTGACCGAGCACGCCTATGTCTGCGCGCATATCCCCGCAAGTGCGGGCGCTGAGGACAAGCCCGCCCTGGGCCTGATCGCCCATCTTGACACCACCGAAGTTGCACCGGGCGCCGGCGTGAAGCCGCACATCGTACACTACGAAGGCGGCGACCTGGTCTGCGGCACGGTTGACGGTAAGCCCGTTGCCATGAGTACCGCCAAGCTTCCCGCCCTGAATGACCTCGCGGGTGAGGACTTGGTCTGCAGCGATGGCACCACGCTGCTGGGCGCAGACGACAAGGCGGGCGTCGCCGAGATCATGTCGCTTGTCGCGCGTATCGCTCAGGACCCTTCTCTGCCCCATCCCGCACTCGGCATTTGCTTCTGCCCTGACGAGGAGATCGGCCACGGAGCCGAGCTGTTGGATATCGATGCCTTTGGCTGCAAGTACGCCTACACGGTCGACGGCGGCCCCCTCGGCGAGCTGGAGTGGGAGTGCTTTAACGCCGCCGAGGCGACCGTCCGCTTTGAGGGCCAGTCCATCCACCCGGGCGACGCTAAGGGCCGTATGGTCAACGCAGGCAATCTGTTCTGCGACTTCAACGCGTTGCTCCCCTACGCGCAGCGCCCGGAGTATACGGAAGGCTACGAGGGCTTTTATCACCTTGAGGGTGTATCTGCGACCGTCGATCACGCCACAGCGCGCTATATCGTCCGCGACCATGACGCCGCCAAGTTCCGGCAGAAACTCGACCTTATTGATGCCGCCGCCTCGATGCTCAACCAGCGTCTGGGTGAGGAGCGCGTGACGGTCGAGATTAAGCAGCAGTATCGAAATATGGCCGAGATCGTTCGTGACTATCCCGAGCTTATTGATGTTGCCAAGGAAGCCTACCTTGCCTGCGGCGTTGAGCCCCAAGTGCTGCCGATTCGTGGCGGCACCGACGGCGCTCAGCTGTCGTTCCGCGGTCTGCCCTGCCCCAACCTTTCCACCGGCGGCTATTGCTACCACGGCGTCAACGAGTTCGTCCCGGTCAGTTCGCTCGTCAAGATGACCGACGTGCTCCAGGAGCTCGTCGCCCGCTTTGCATAAGCCTGGCTGCACAAGTCCAAAAGACGAATCGCCCCGTCCTCAACCGAGAACGGGGCGATTTTTTGCTGCAATGAGAACAGGTTGACGCACGCCAGCCTCTTAACGCAAGGAGTGTCCCAAACTGCCGGCACAAAAGGAACGTCCCCAAGTGCCAAGTGCATCAAGAGTGTCCCCTTTGACCAGTCGTTTAAGAACGTCCCAAATGACTAACGTCGCAGGTTGAGGACGGGCAGCGAGCGGGTCGCATTTGAGACAAGGTGACGTGAAACGAAAGGGCGCTGACCTTCTGGTCGCGCCCTTGAAGTTGAACGTCAGATTGTCCAAATGCGGCCCGCGCAGCGTCAAGCGGTTACGCGGTTTGGTAAAACCGCGTAACCCTAGTAGTTGGCTTCGTAGCCGTTGCCGTCGCCGGTGGGCTCTTCGTAGTAGTCCGAATCGCTCGAATCGCCTGAGTCATCGGAATCGTCAGAGCTGACCGATGAGGTTGCGGTACCGTTTGCGTAGTCGTCAGACGTGTTGTTGTTCAGGTCGCCGATCGTAGAGCTGGAACCATCGGACATACCCATGGTATTGGGACCCTTGGGATCCTTGCCAGCGTCGACGCGCGCCATCATTTCCTTAAGCTCGTCCTCGTAAACAAAGACGTAGCTCACGCCGTCGATCATGGTGCTGTCGTCGGCGTACGAGGGCAGGTTGGCCGAGTAGATACCGTCGACATCCATACCGCGCATGGCGTTGACCGTAGCCACGATATCCTGAACGCTCATATCGGTTACGAGCATATCGGACAGCGAATTAACCAGGCCAAAGATCTTCGTGGCATCGAAGTTATTGAGAATCTGGTTGGCAAGGGCGCCAAGCACCTGACGCTGGTGGCGCATGCGCGTGTAATCGCCGTCGGCATAGGTGTAGCGGCAGCGGGCATAGGTAAGGGCGGTGGCACCGTCCATATGCTGCTGGCCAGCGGTAATCTTAATATCCAGGTGCTCGGGGTCGTCAACATCATCGGTTGCGTTAATTTCGATACCGCCAACCGAATCAATCAGCGCCTGCATACCGTCGAAGCTGACCTCGGCATAGTGGGAAATCTGAACACCGCACAGCTCGTTGACCGCCTCGACCATGGCCTCGGCGCCGCCAACGGTATGGCAGGCGTTGATCTTCATGGTCTCGCCCTTGTACTCGACCTTGGTGTCGCGCGGAACGGAAATGAGCGTCGCCTGCTTTTGCGTGGGGTCGATGCGTGCCAGGATAATCGAGTCGGCACGATACGTATCCTCGCCCGGACGGCCGTCGGTACCAAGAAGCAGCACGTAGAACGGATCCTTTGCCTCATCGGTGTCAACCAGAACCCGACGCAGATTGTCGGTAATGACATTAGAATCGCCGAGCTTGCCCATAATGGTGGCAAACCACAGGCCGGCAGCGGTAGTGGCACTCAGCAGCACGCCAAGCACGACAATGAGCGCGACGTGACGAATCGTGTGGCTACGACGACGCTGGCGAGCGCGCTCGGAATAGCGAGCCACGTTATCGCGACTGTAGATCTTGGCCTGCGCACCAGTTGAGGGTCTTCGGGTGGTGGTATCCGCGAGGGGCTTTTTATTAAACATAGGCAACCTGTATTAGTAAATGACGGGATCGGGGACGGTAGCATGCTCGACATGCGCGCCGAGCGCCTGCAGCTTTTCGACAAACTGCTCGTAGCCGCGCTTGATGTGATGGATAGCCGAAACCTCGGTCGTCCCGTCGGCGATCAAGCCCGCTACGACGAGGGCCGCTCCGCCACGCAGATCGGGCGAGGTAACCTGTGCGCCCGAGAAGCCCTTGACGCCATGAATCATGGCATGATGGCTCTCGATACGAATGTCGGCACCCATGCGCACCAGCTCAGAGGCAAACATAAAGCGATTCTCGAAGATGTTTTCGGTAATAACGGAACTGCCGTCGGCGAGGGCGGAGAGCACCATAATTTGTGCCTGCATGTCGGTCGGGAAGCCGGGGAACGGAAGCGTCTGGATGTCGACCGGCTTGATGCGCTCGGCGCGATTCACGTGAACGCCGTCGTCGGTACGTTCGCAATCGATGCCCATGAGCTCCATCTTCTTGAGCACCATGCCCAGATGGATGGGGCAAAAACCCGTGACGTCGACACCGCGATCGTCGGCCATCAACGCACCGGCAACGATAAAGGTACCGGCCTCGATGCGGTCACCCACCACGCGATGGGTAACGGGATGGAGCTCTTCCACGCCTTCGATAGTCACGACGGGCGTGCCGGCGCCAACAATCTTGGCGCCCATCTCGTTGAGCATGTTGGCGAGATCGACGATCTCGGGCTCGCGGGCGGCATTGTCGATAACCGTGGTACCCTTCGCGCGCACGGATGCCATAATGAGGTTCTCGGTCGCACCGACACTGGCGAACTCGAGCGTGACGGTAGTACCGCGCAGACCTTGGGGCGCATTAGCGTTGATGTAACCGTGGGCGGTATCAAACTCAACGCCCAGGGCCTCGAGACCCAGAATGTGCATATCGATCTTGCGAGCACCCAGGTTGCAGCCGCCCGGCATGGCGATCTTGGCGCGATGGAAGCGGCCCAGCAGGGGTCCCATGACGGCGGTGGAAGCACGCATCTTAGCGACGAGCTCGTAGGGGGCCTCCCAAGAATCGACCTGAGAGGTATCAATCTCGAGTGTGTGCTCGTCGAGAACATCGATCGTAGCGCCCATGCCCTTGAGCACCTTGCCCATCACGTGGACATCGGAAATATCGGGCACGTTCTGCAGCGTCGTCTTGCCCGGCGCCAGAAGCGTTGCCGCCATGAGTTTGAGTGCGGAGTTCTTGGCGCCCGAAATGGGCACGGAGCCTCCGATGGCGTGGCCACCCTCAACGCGGATAATATCCAAGGTCTACCCTTTCAAAAAGCATGCCCGGGATGGCTGAGCCATCCCGGGCATGATGTGTTCGCAAATGGTCGAACGCTAAATCGTTTGACTATTGGGCAAGCTTGAGCTTACACCATGCGATTTCATTATAGAGGTAGGCGCGGCGTGCATCATCCTCCGACAAATTACCCAGCTTCTCTTCAAAACCTTGAATATCAGCTTTAAGCTTGTCGGCATCGACGGTCGCCAAATCGCAAGCGCGCTCGGCGAGAACGGTCACGACATCGTCCGCAACCTGGGCATAGCCGCCGGCCACGGCAAACGTGTGGTCGACAGTGCCCATGGCCTTATCGGAAACGCGAACGTAACCGCGGTCGATCGTGCAGATCTCGCTGGAGTGAGCAGGCAGAACGCCAAACTCGCCATCCGTGGACGGAATCGACACAAACGCAGCGTCGCCCTCATAGGCGCAGCTCACGGGGCACACGATGCGGATACGCATAACCTACTTCTCCCCCATCTTGCGGGCGCGCTCGCGCACGTCCTCAATCGTGGAAGCATAACGGAAAGCCTGCTCGGGCAGGTCATCGGCCTTGCCGTCGACAATCTCGGCGAAGGAGCGGACGGTATCCTCGACGCGGACGTAGACACCGGGGTTGCCGGTGAACTTCTCGGCGACGTGGAAGGACTGCGAGAGGAACTGCTGAATCTTACGAGCGCGGTTGACCGTAAGGCGCTGCTCCTCGGACAGCTCGTCCATACCCAGAATAGCGATGATGTCCTGAAGGTCGGAGTACTCCTGCAGGAGCTCCTGGACCTTGACGGCGACACGGTAGTGCTCCTCGCCAACGATCGAGGGATCGAGAGCGTCGGAGGAAGATGCGAGCGGGTCGATAGCCGGGAACAGGCCGAGCGACGAAATGCTACGCGAAAGAACCGTGGTGGCGTCGAGGTGCGTAAACGTCGTGGCAGGCGCCGGGTCGGTCAGGTCGTCTGCGGGGACGTAGACAGCCTGGACGGAGGTAATGGAGCCCGTCTTGGTCGAGGTAATGCGCTCCTGGAGGTCGCCCATCTCGGTTGCCAGCGTGGGCTGGTAACCAACGGCGGACGGCATACGGCCCAGCAATGCGGAAACCTCGGAACCTGCCTGGGAGAAGCGGAAGATGTTGTCGATGAACAGCAGAACGTCCTGGCCACGATCGCGGAAGTACTCAGCGGTGGTAAGGCCGGCCAGACCGATGCGCAGACGCGCTCCGGGCGGCTCGTTCATCTGACCATAGACCAAGCAGGTCTTGTCGATAACGCCAGACTCGCTCATCTCGAGGAACAGGTCGGTGCCCTCGCGGGTACGCTCGCCGACGCCGGTGAACACCGAGGTGCCGCCGTGCTCCTGGGCGAGGTTGTTGATGAGCTCCTGAATCAGAACGGTCTTGCCGACGCCGGCGCCGCCGAACAGGCCCGTCTTGCCGCCACGGATGTAGGGCTCGAGCAGGTCGACGGCCTTGATGCCGGTCTCGAAAATCTCGGTCTTGGTGGTGAGCTCGTCGAAACGGGGCGCTGCATGATGGATGGGGTAGAACTCCTCCACCTCGGGCATGGGCTTGCCGTCGACGGGCTTGCCCATGACGTTCCAAATACGGCCGAGCGTCTTGGGGCCAACGGGCATCTTCATGGGCTCACCGGTATCGGTGGCGATGAGGCCGCGCTGCAGGCCGTCGGTCGAGGACATGGCGACCGTGCGGACGACGCCGCCCGGAAGCTGGCTCTCGACCTCGAGGATCGTGCTCAGATGACCGATCGGGGTCTCGGCCTCGACCGTGAGCGCGTTGTAGATCGGGGGCACCGCGCCGTCAAACTTGACGTCGACGACAGGGCCGATGATTCGCACGATGCGACCATCACCGGCGGTCGTCTTCTTGGTGGCTTCCTCGACCGCAAGCTTTACGGTGTTATTAGCCATTACTGTTCCTCCAATGCTGAGGCTCCGCCGACGATCTCGTTAATCTCGGTCGTGATCGAAGCCTGGCGCACGCGACTATACGTGCGGGTAAGGGTCGAGATGATCGCGGTGGCGTTTTCCGTCGCGGAGTGCATGGCCTTGCGGCGTGCACCCTGCTCGGCAGCCGCCGAATCGATCAGGGCCTGGTAGATGACCGTCAGGATATAAGACGGCACAAGCTTGCCGAGAACATGCTCGGGAGAAGGCACGAACTCGAACGTGGACGAGATGCGCTTAGGGGCGTCGGTCTCGTTCTTACGCGGACCGTGGGCCATAGCGATCATCTCGGGGTCGAGCGGCAACAGATGCTCAACGCGAAGCTCCTGATCCACGCGGTTCTTGGCGTGGTGGTAGACAAGCTCGACACGGTCAAGCTCACCGGCACGATACGCATCGCAGATATGAGAGGAAATCATGCGGGCCTGATTGAAATCGGGCTCAGAGGAGTTGCCCTCAAAGTGCATGACAACGTTTGCGCGGTCACGGAAATACGTGGCCGGCTTACGCCCGCACGCGATGATCTCGCACTCGATGCCGTCGTTCGCCCAAGAAGCGGCGAGCTTTTCGGCCGTGCGCTCCACCGTCGTATTGAAACCGCCGGCAAGGCCGCGGTCCGAGGCAATAACGACAATCAGGCCATGCTTGACGCTCTGATGCTTCTGCAGCATGGGATCGGTGCCCGAACAGGAGGCGTCGCCGGCGACCGTCAACATGACGTCGGTCAGCGCCTCCTTATAGGGCTCGGCCTGCTTGGAGCGATCGAGGGCACGACGGATCTTGGCCGTAGAGACCATCTCCATCGTGCGCGTGATCTGCTTGGTCGTGGTAACCGAGGAGATTCGCTTCTTAATGTCGCGAAGGTTGGCCATGGGGCTTAGTTCTCCTCTGATCCAGAAACATCCGAATGGTGCTTGGCCATGAACTGCTGCTTGAAGTCGCCGATGACGCGCAAGAGCTCAGCCTTGGTGTCATCATCGATCTTCTTGGCGCGAACCTTGTCGAGCAGCGAGCCAAAGCCATTGTCCATGTACTCGATGAGCTCGGCACGGAAGGGCAGCACGTCGGCGATCTCCAGGTCATCCAGGAAGCCCTCGTTGCCAGCGAACAGCGTAACGATCTGCTCGCCAACCTCAAACGGCTTGTAACGCGGCTGCTTCAGGAGCTCGGTCATGCGAGCACCATGGGTCAGCTGCTTCTGAGTAGCCTCGTCGAGGTCGGAGCCGAACTGCGTAAAGCCAGCGAGCTCCTGGTACGAAGCGAGGTCCAGACGGAGGTTGCCGGCGACCTGCTTCATGGCCTTGGTCTGCGCATCGCCACCGACGCGGGACACGGAGATGCCCACGTCGACTGCCGGGCGCTGACCCTGGAAGAAGAGCTCGGACTGCAGGTAGATCTGACCATCGGTAATGGAAATGACGTTGGTCGGAATGTAGGCCGAGACGTCGCCGTCCTGGGTCTCGATGATCGGCAGTGCCGTCATGGAGCCGTAACCGTTCTTCTTGGACATCTTGACGGCACGCTCGAGCAGACGAGAGTGCAGGTAGAAGATGTCGCCAGGATAGGCCTCGCGTCCGGGCGGACGATGCAGCGTCAGCGACATCTGACGGTAGGCCACAGCCTGCTTGGACAGGTCGTCGTAGATGACGAGCACGTGGCCGCCGGGGTTGGTCTCGCTGGCGGGCTTGCCGTCCTCGCCGTTGTACATGAAGAACTCGCCGATAGCGGCACCGGCCATAGGCGCGATGTACTGCATAGGGGCGGAATCGGCAGCGGTGGCCGAAACGATGATGGTGTAGTCGAGCGCACCGTGCTGAGCGAGGGTCTCGCGGATGTTGGCAACCGTGGAGGCCTTCTGGCCGATGGCGACATAGATGCAGACCATGCCCTTGCCGCGCTGGTTGAGAATAGCGTCGATGGCGATGGCGGTCTTACCGGTCTTACGGTCGCCGATGATGAGCTCACGCTGACCGCGGCCAATAGGCACCATGGAGTCGATAGCGAGCAGACCGGTCTGAACCGGCTCGCACACCGGGGTACGGTCGATGACGCCGGGGGCCTTGAACTCGATGGGGCGACGGTGCGTGGCGACGATGTCGCCTAGGCCGTCGATGGGCTGGCCGAGCGGATTGACGACGCGGCCGAGCATGGCGCGGCTCACGGGGATATCCATAATGCGGCCAGTGGTGCGGCACTCGTCGCCTTCCTTGATGGAGTCGACGGCACCGAACAGAACGGCGCCGACCTCGTCACGGTCAAGGTTCTGGGCAAGGCCGAAGACGGTCTCACCGGTATCGGAGCTCTTGAACTCCAGAAGCTCGCCTGCCATGGCGCTCTTGAGGCCGGAGACGCGCGCGATGCCGTCGCCTACCTCGTCGACCGTTGAAACCTCATGCGTATCGACCGTCGCGGAGAGGCTCGTGAGCTGCTCCTGCAGTTTCTTGGCGATATCCTGGGCATTGAGGGTTTCGGACATTAGGCTTCACCTCCGTACGAATTAGCAGAGTTTGCGAGGGTCTCCTGCGCGATGCGCAGCTGCGTCTTGACGGAAATATCACGACGCTCGCCGCGGGCCTCGAGCACCAGGCCGCCCACGATAGACGGGTCGACCTGCTCGATAAGGAATACCTTGCGGCCGAAGTCCTGCTCGCATTTCTTAGTGATGGTTAGACGCAGCTCGTCGTCGAGCGGGATCGCCGTGGTGACGGTCACGCCCACTACATCCTCGTCTTCCTCGGCAACATACTTAAAGGCAGCTGCCACCTTGGGAAGAAGGTCGAGCTGGTCGCGCTTGGACATGGTGTCGAGCACGGCGATGATCTCGGGGCTGGCAGAAGCCAAGCGCTCGATCATCTCGAGGTCCTCGAACACATGGTTCTCGGCCTTAGCGGCTTCCAGAAGGGAGCGCGCGTAGGTCTCGAGCACCTTGTCCTGATAGCGGCTAGTCGGCATTCAGGCTACCTGCTTCCTGGATGTAGCGCTCGATGAGCTTCTTCTGCTCGGTCTCGTCCTCGAGTGCCTCGCCCACGATCTTGGTGGCGACGGCAACGGACAGGTCGGCGATGGAGCTCGCGGCACCGGCGTAAATGGACTTGCGCTCGTCCTCGACGGTCGTATGGGCCTTGGCGATGATCTCCTCGGCCTCCTTGTGAGCAGCCTCGATGATACGGGCGCGCTCGGACTCGGCGTCCTTACGGGCCTCGAGAACGATGTCGGCAGCCTGACGACGGGCGTCGGTGACGATCGAGTCGGACTCAGCGCGCTTGGCGATAGCCTCCTGCTTGGTCTTCTCGGCCTCGTCGAGGCTCTCCTCGATCTTCTTGCCGCGCTCCTCCATGGTTTTCATGATGCCCGGCAGGGCGACCTTGGCCAGCACGATCCAGATAATCAGGAAGGCGATAAGCGCCGGGATGAACTCCGCCATCTTAGGGATGAGGATGTCCGCACCGGCAGCGCCGTCCTCGGCGAACGCGGAAACCGGCATGAGCAGCGCGGCCGCGGACGCGGAGAGTGCGATCGCGCTCTTCTGGGATGAAAGATTCATACTTGACGCTCCGTGCTATTTAACGATCAGCGCGACAACGAAGCCGATCAGAGCCAGAGCCTCGCCGAAGGCGGAGCCCATGATGAAGACGGTGAACACGCGGCCCTGGACCTCAGGCTGACGGGCCATAGCACCCGTAGCACCCAGAGCAGACAGGCCGATAGCAAGACCAGCGCCGATAACACCGAGACCGTAACCGATAACTCCCACGATTCCTCCTTTGTCGTGCGTGTCTTATTTCACGCAGGATAACCTTTTTATAACTGCCGGGCTCCATGGGTACGGGCACCGGCGGTTTAACGAATTGCCTTACCTTTAAGGCGCGAACGGAAGACTACTCCTCCTCCGCGACCTCCTCTGCCTCGGAGACATACACGGCGGTAAGGACCGTGAAGACGTAAGCCTGAATGGCGCCGACCACAAGCTCGATCGCATAGATCAGGATGAGGATGGCAAGCCAGGCTAGCGAAGGCAGGGCGCCGACGGCGTGGGCCGCGGAAACCTGCTGAAGCAGCGGCTGCATGAACATGCTCGCCATGATGGCGAACGAGCCCATGACCACGTGTCCTGCGAACATGTTGCAGAACAGACGGACGGCAAGCGTGATGAGGCGCAGGAAGGTCGAGAAAAGCTCGACGACCCACACGAGCACGTTCATCGGGAAGCTCACGCCCTGCGGGGCGAGGCTCTTGATGTAGCCAATCACGCCGTGAGCCTTGCATCCGTAGTAGATGAAGTACACGAAGGCGAAAATGGCGAGTGCGGCGGTGGAGCCGATTGCACCGGTGCCGGGCTTCATTCCCGGGATCAGGCCGATCATGTTATTGATCAGGATGAACAGGAAAAGCGAGCACAGGAACGGGAAGTGCTTCTTCCAGTTCTCACCCACGACACCCTTGCCGATATCGTTCTCGACGTACTCGATGATGTACTCGAAACCGTTGACGAAGAAGCCCTTGGGAACCAGGGTCTGCTTCTTCTTGAACACGGCCAGGACGATCAGGAGCACGATCGTGGAGACGATCAGCCAAAACGAGTACTGCGTGATGCCGCAGCTCAGATCGCCCACGACAGGGGTGGAGCTGAACTCGCTGACCAGATGATTAATCTCATCAGGCAGCTTTTCAAAAATTTCCACGACTTACCTTTCGACCTCATGAGGATCTCGCAGCGCCTTGGCGACACGAACCGCGCAGGCGGCCATAAAGGCCACGAAGCCGATCGCCTCGCCCAGGAGGAACATGCGAAATGCCTCTCCGAACAACACAAACACAACCAAGGTAAAGACGAGCAGAGCGATTGCCGAGACCGCCAGACTCACCATACCCTTGAGCATGTCCGCATTCTGCTTATCGTCAAGAACCGGCTTGAGCGTAAAGACAAAGGGAAGGAAGGCAATTGCGCCCGCGATGGCGCCTGCAACGATAGCGAGCAGATCGGCTATCTGAAACACTGGCGTCCTCACTTTCCTTTTTAACGCCTCACAGAACAGTTCCCGCCAAACATTGGTGAATATTGTACGAGCCAATCGCTAAAGTACAACCGAAAAAGCATCGGTTAATACGCACCTGTTCGTTTTCTTAAGACCTTCTTTATGCCGCAGGTACGGTAATACGTTTTTCTCGAACCCTGCAGGGCAAAACGTCCGTTAACAGGAGTGCGCGCGGTCGCCTTTTGTTCGTCCGCGCGCACCGTTTCTTCGTATTTGCAGCCGCGGCCGTTTAGCCCAGCGACTAGAGCGTGCCGTAGATGCGGTCGCCGGCGTCGCCCAGGCCGGGAACGATGTAGGCGGCCTCGTTGAGATGGTCATCGATGGCGCACGTATAAATATGTACGTCAGGATCCTTCTCGGTCAGCGACTTGAGGCCCTCGGGCGCGGCGACGATGCACAGCATGCGGATGTCCTTGACACCGCGCTCGCGCAGGTAGCTGATAGCCATCTCGGCCGAACCGCCCGTGGCGAGCATGGGGTCGACAACCAGGCAGATACGCTGGTCGATATCCTTGGGCATCTTGCAGTAATACTCATGCGGCTCGTGGGTGACCTCGTCGCGCTCCATGCCGATGTGGCCCACGCGAGCGGAGGGCACCAGGTCGAGGATGCCGTCGACCATGCCAAGGCCCGCACGCAGGATGGGCACGATGGCGAGTTTCTTGCCAGCAAGCTGTTTGAACGTGGCGGTAGTGATGGGGGTCTCGACCTCGACGTCTTCCATAGGCAGGTCGCGCATGGCCTCGTAGCCGTCAAAGAGCGCAAGCTCGCGCACGAGCTGGCGGAACTGGTTGGTGCCGGTGTTTTTATCGCGCAGGATCGACAGCTTGTGCTGAACGAGCGGGTGATCGACAAGCGTCACACGGGACGCATCATAGGTGACGGTCATGGGTTGATTGCCCCTTTCGTTGCGGCCGCAAAACGGCCTTGCTGACAAGGCGCGCAGCAATGTCGCCACCGCACGCCATGCATTAGTTTAGCGGTTTGTTGTATCGAGCAGCCCATCGCGGCTCTACTGTGCAGTACTGAGCGAGCGCTTGACTGCATCACGCCAGCCCGTAAGGTTTTGCTCGCGGCGCGCGGCGGACATGTGGGGAAGGAAGGTCCTAACGATCTGGGCATTTTGCTCCAGCTCTTCCAGATCTTCCCAATAGCCGACGGCAAGACCCGCCAAGTACGCGGCACCGATTGCCGTGGTCTCCACCGTCTCGCATTGCAGCACGGGGATATCCAGTAGGTCGGCCTGGAATTGCATGATGAACTCGTTGCGCGAGGCACCGCCATCGACAGACAGGCGCTCGATCGAAAGCCCCACGTCCTGCTCCATGGCGCGCAGCACGTCGTAGCTCTGATATGCCATGGATTCGCAGGCGGCACGTACGATGGTCGCACGGCTCGAGGCGCCGGTCAGACCGCACACGATACCGCGGGCATGCGGGTCCCACCAGGGAGCGCCCAGACCCGCAAAGGCGGGAACGAAGTAGCAGCCCTCGTTGTCGCTAATCGAAGCGGCGAGTTGTGCCGACTCGCTCACGCTCGAGATGATGCCCATGTTGTTGCGAAGCCAGTTCATGGTGGAACCGGCAGCAAAGATGGAGCCCTCGAGCGCATAGCTGATCTTCCCGTTCGCAGCGATACCGATGGTGGAGACCAGACCGTTCTTGGATTCGACGATCTCGTCGCCGGTGTTCATGAGCATAAAGCAGCCCGTGCCATAGGTGTTTTTGGTCTGGCCGGGATGGAAGCAGCAGTGACCGAACAGCGACGCCTGCTGGTCGCCCGCCACACCCATGATGGGCGGCATGTTGGTCATGATGTCGCTCGCGACGCGGCCGTAGTCGCCCGAGCTCCAGCGAACCTCGGGCATCATGGAACGTGGAACGTCAAAGAGCGCCAGCAGGTCGTCGTCCCAATCGAGCGTATGGATATTAAAGAGCGCCGTGCGGCTGGCATTGGTGTAGTCGGTGGCAAAGACCTGGCCGCCGGTGAGGTTGTAGATGAGCCAGGTGTCGATGGTGCCAAACATGAGGTCGCCCGCCGCCGCGCTCTCGCGTGCGCCGTCAACGTTGTCGAGAATCCACTGCACCTTGGAGGCCGAGAAATACGGGTCGAGCGTGAGTCCCGTGCGGGAGCGCACCAACTCCTCGCAGCCCTGTTCAACCAACGCGTCGATTGCCGGCGCGGTACGGCGGCACTGCCATACGATGGCGTTATAGATCGGCTGACCGCTCACGCGGTCCCAGACCACCGTGGTCTCGCGCTGGTTGGAGATGCCGATGGCGGCGATGCGGTCAGAATGGATACCGCTCTTAAACTGGACTTCCATCATGACGGCGATCTGGCTGGCAAGGACCGCCATGGGGTCTTGCTCCACCCAACCGGGACGCGGAAAACTCGTTTTGACGCTGCGACGTGCCTGCGCGACGATGCATCCGTACTCGTCGACGATGGTCGCAAGTACCGAGGTGGTGCCGCAGTCGAGCGCCATGATGTAGGAACCGCCAAAGTTAAACGAGGCATCTTCCATGCCCAGGCTGCCCAGATTCAACGACATCGCTTACACCTTTCTATTGCATCGGGTCGGACAGGACCCGTTCGATCTCTGATGCGGGAAGTGCGCCTTGGCGCAGGATCTGGAGCCCGCCGTGCTGGAACGACACGATGGTCGAGGCGTCGCGACACGGGGTCTCACCGGCGTCGACGGCAACATCGACCCCCTCCAGGATGCGACCCTCGACGGCGGCAAAGCTTGCCGGCGAGGGCGCGCCGTGCGTATTGGCGCTCGTGCAGGCAAGGGGACTGCCGCAGGCGCGGATGAGCGCCTGGACCACGGGAGAGGCCGAAGCGCGCAGGGCCACGGTGTCGTCGGCAGCGCGCATAAAGGTCGGCACGCAGGGGGCTGCCTTAATCACGATAGTCAGGGCTCCCGGCCAGCATCGTCGCGCGAGTACGCGGGCATCTTCCGGGATATCCACGCCATAGCGGTCGAGCGCTTCGACGCCATCGACCAGCCAAGCGACGGTTTGCGTGAGTTCACGTTGCTTGAGAGTGAAGATGCGGCGGTAGCCGGTACCGAGCGCAGGGACCGCGGCGCCATTGACGGTGGCTTGCGGGTCGCGCGGCCACGAGGGGGATTCGCTTGTGTCTTGGGATACGGCGTCCGAGAAGGCATTGACTGCCACGGCGACACCGTAGACTGTCTCGGTCGGGATCAGGGCCAGACCGCCGCGGCCGAGCACCTCGGCCGTACGCTCAACAGCGAGCCGATGCGGCTCACGCGCTCCCTCGAATACCCGATAGACCGTCTGCATGTGTATGCCAGCCCCTTACGTTCTGGTGAAAGTTTGTTTACTGTGGGGCATTCTCGCACGAAACGTTCAACCTATTTGCCCAGAGCGCATGTTGGTTTGGTGAGCGGCTCTAGTAGTCGGTGAAAGTGAGGGGGTTATTGGACTGCGACGAACTTCTTTGGCCTGCCGGCGTGGCGTTCTTGGGCGGCGTAGCGCTCGATGCTGTCTATCGTTATCATCCGACGGCCGTCGACGAGTTCAACATCGAGCTTTCCGGCTTTGACCAGCGCGGTAATCCGCGGGGCGGAGACTTTGAGGTCCAGCGCTGCGTCTTTAAATGTTCGGCACGCCGCTTCCCGAGCGTCCTCGTGGTCGATTTCGACCGAAAGGGCCACGACCTCGGCCGAGCGTTCGTACCCCGCCGGAGTCAAACCGTTGTTGAGGTCATCGGCCAAAAACGCCATCAGCGCCTCGGTGGCATGGGCAATAGCTTCTTCGCGCGTATCGCCATCGGCAAAGGCGCCGGGAATCTGCGGGAAGCTAGCGCAGTAACCATCGTCTTCTTTTATGAGAACGCAGTCATAGGTAAATCGCTGCCTCATTTTGCCTCCAACTACCATCCAGCTTGGCGACGAATACTTGCCCACGTGCCCTTCTTTGGTCGATCACCACCAGAGCCGTTCACGGTGACAACGCGGTCACCAGAAACATACTTAGCATGGCTACCGACTTGCGCGACCTTCACGAATCCATCGTGCTTGAGTAGGGCAATGATTTCCCGAAAGGTAGGAGGTTGCATGGGCCGACCTCTTTCAGCCATCCTAATTATAAACTACTTTATAATTTTTGCTAACCAGTTAATAAATATTACTGGCGCTGCTTGGGCTCGGCGACGATGGCTCGGACGATGCGGGGGCGATCGGTGAGGTCGCGGACGATGCGCACATCCGATAGACCCGCCTGGCGGCAGAGCTCGGCCGCAGCGTCGAGCGCGCCCTCGTAGAGCTCGCAGGCAAAGAGGCCGCCAGCGCGCAGCATATAGGGCGCCGCATTGAGCAGGCGGCGGAAGATATCGAGACCGTCGGCACCGCCCTCGAGAGCCAAATCGGGCTCAAAGTCCTTGACCTCGTGCGGTAGCGAGCGCATGACGTCGGTCGGGATGTAAGGTGGGTTGGAGACGAGCACGTCGAAGGTGCCCCACTCGTCGTGGGGAATGGAGCTCACCAGGTTGGTGAGGCTGAAGGCAACCTCATCTGCCGTGAGGCCGAGCGCGTCGCGGTTTTTGGTGGCCAGATCGATAGCGCGCGGCTCGATATCGGTTGCGGTGCAGGTGACATGGCCGCGGCGCTCCCAGGCAAGGGAGAGCGAAATGCAGCCCGTGCCGCAGCCGACCTCGAGAACGCGGGCAGTGCGGGGCTCGACCGGAGCGGGCGCGGCGGCATCCTGAGCTGAAGCCGTCTCCTGGTCGGCACCCTCGCTGGCGATGCCGTATTCGTCGAGCTCGGGCTCGGCGGCTTCCGCAGTCTCGGCTTCCGCCGCCTGCGCAGCGGCTTGTTCGGCCTCGCGGTCGGCCAGTTCCTCGGCATAGGCGCGGCTGCCCAGCACATCGCCGCCTAGCGCCGCCTCGTCGGCAGCTGTGAGGTTGGCGGCACGGCGCTCGGCCGTCGCTCGCTCGTCGGCCAATGCGGCTTCGGCTTTGCGCGCTTGCTCGACTTCATCGTTCCAGGGCAGCTCAACGCGCTGACGGGCGACAGCCTCGGGGCTCAGCACCTCGGCATCCAGATAATTGAGGACTTCCTCGACGAGCATCTCGGTCTCGGGGCGCGGGATGAGCACACCTGGGGCGCACGCGACGTCGATCATGCGAAACTGCGTGCTGCCCGTGATGTATTGCAGCGGCTCGCCCTTAGCGCGGCGGACAACGGCCGCGTGCATGGTCTCGAGCTGGGCCGCGTTAAGCGTCTCGTCCATGCGCATATATAAGTCGATGCGTGCCAAACCCGTGGCAGCGCACAGCAGCCACTCGGCAGAAAGACGGGGATGCTCCTCGCCGCGCTCGGCCAGGTACTCCTTGGTCCACTCGAGACAACGCTTGATGGTCCAGATCTCGTTTGCCATGGGGCCCTCCCCTCTTAAGCGCCGGACGGCGCGCGAATGTCGGAGCAGATTGTACGCGAGGCCAGCGCATGGCAAGGGGCGATTGAAGGCGATTATCGAGAATCAGCCCAGAATTTTGCTTGGAGCCTGCCTAGAGTGTTCATTCGTCGACGTCTAGATTTGCATTCGTCAAGCTTTTGGCAAGGTTGCCCGTAAACTGACCAATATCTAACCAAGAACTTGCCACATCGCTTGACGCACGACCCATCAAAAATCGCTCCGCGACTTCTTGAACGATATTTTGAGCAATATTTTCGATAGCGGACTTATGCCGTCAATTACCTTAAGTAGGTAAGCAGCTCAAATGACATCACAGCCGACTGAATAAAATATCAAGGCAATGTCACCAATGACTCCCTACGGATCATTTGACAACCAAGGAAACGCCGATGTTTTGGCAATGTCAGCGAGCGACGTCCAGAGCGAACAAGTTGGCATGAAAAAGGCAAGGCATAGACCTTCTGGTCATGCCTTGCCTTTTGAATGACAAATTGTCGCTCTGGGCGGCGCGCAGCGTCGAGTCGTTACACGGTTTGTAAAACCGCGTAACCTACACGGCCTGTGCCAGCTTCTCGGCTCGCTCGGCGGCGGCGAGCGCCTCGATGACGATGCCGAGCTGGTCGCCCAGAAGAACGCCGTTGTAGGTGGAGTTGAAGCCGATGCGGTGATCGGTCACGCGGTCCTGGGGCTGGTTGTAGGTGCGGATCTTCTCGGAACGGTTGCCGTGGCCGATCTGGCTCTGGCGCTCGGCACCGAGCTCTGCCTGCTGCTTCTCGAGCTCCATCTCGTACAGACGGGCACGCAGCATCTGCATGCAGACCTCGCGGTTCTGGATCTGGGAACGCTGCTCCTGCGACTGCACCACGGTGTTGGTGGGCAGGTGAGTGATGCGCACGGCGGAGTAGGTAGTGTTAACGCACTGACCGCCAGGGCCGGAGGCGCAGTAGGTGTCGATGCGCAGGTCAGACTGGTTGATCTGGACGTCAATCTCCTCGGCCTCGGGAAGCACGGCGACGGTTGCCGTGGAGGTCTGGATACGGCCCTGGGACTCGGTCTTGGGAACGCGCTGGACGCGGTGCACGCCGGACTCGAACTTCATGACGGAGTAGACGCGGTCGCCCTCGACCTTGAACTCGATGGACTTAAAGCCGCCGGCCTCGCTAGGGCTGGAGTCGAGCACGGTGGTCTTCCAGCCGCGCGACTCGCAGAAGCGCTGGTACATCTTGTACAGATCGCCGGCAAAGATGGCCGCCTCGTCGCCACCGGCGGCGGAGCGGATTTCGACGATAGTGTTCTTGTCGTCGTTGGGATCGCTCGGGATGAGCATGTACTTAATGTCTTCCTCGAGCTGGGGAAGCTTGGCCTCGTTTTCGGAGATGTCCATCTGGAGCATCTCCTTCTCATCGGCATCGGTGGTATCGTGCAGCATTTCCTTGGCAGCCTCGATGTCATCGAGCGCACCGATGTACTCGCGCGAAGCGGCGATGAGGTCGGACTGGTGCGCGTACTCCTTGTTGAGACGCGTGAACTCCTTAATATCGGAGGCGACGGCCGGGTCGGAGAGCTTCTTCTCGAGCTCCTCGTAGGCCTTGATAATCTTTTCGAGCTTGT
The DNA here is from genome assembly GCA_947642445.1 of uncultured Collinsella sp. Lineage (GTDB taxonomy): Bacteria > Actinomycetota > Coriobacteriia > Coriobacteriales > Coriobacteriaceae > Collinsella. The sequence goes on from CANRSF010000007.1 coordinate 21,449, forward strand.
CGCGCATGGCGGGACTCCTTTATATGCGTGAAGGTGAAAATCGGCAGAATTGATGGGGCGCGGGGCGCCGATGCGGGGGTAAGCCCGGCTAGAACATGTCGATCTTCAGATACATGCGCATCCCTTCGCGTATGGGGTACATAGTTGCGGTCTAATCCATACATGATAGCGTGCGCAGGCAAACCTGCATATAACCCGCACGGAATCCGACAAAGGGAGAGTCCCTTTGTCGGATTCTAGAGCGTATGGAGCAGGGCGATGAGGAAGCGAACACCCTGGAGGTAGGCGCGGCGGGTGATGCGCTCGTTGGTGCCGTGGACGCCGCGGTCGCACTCGTCATCGTCGACCACAAACGCCGAAAAACGAATGCATTCGGAGCAAATGTGCTGGTAGTTGGCAGCGTCGGTCGCGCCGATCACGGTCGAGGGGACAATCGCCAACGGCTCGGATGATCCGTTTTCCTCCGTCCCCTTTGGATCGCAGAAATAGCGGGCGGCGATGGAGCGAACCGCCTCGAGGCCGGGACCACCGATGCGCGGGGACGGCGAGGGCTCGGAGCTGCCGGGGCCCAGCTCCACTTCGACACGACCGGCAAGGTCCGCCCCGGCAACCGCCTCACGGCAGCGCGCCACAACGTCGGCCACACTCGTGCCCTCGAGCATGCGGAAATTGATACTGGCCCACATATCCTGCGGCATCACGTTAGCACCGGTGCTACCGCCCTCGATTTGGGTCGGTGCACAGGTGGTGGTCACGAGCGGATAGAGCTTCTTGCTGGCAAGGCACTCGCGCACGATGGCGTCCTTGTTGGAGGCAATCTCGTCGGCCGTGCAGAGTCCCAGCTCGACGAGCTGTGCGACAAGCAGGTCCGTGACGCGCGTCGGCCATTCGATATCGCAGATTGCGGCGATGGCACGGCCGAGCACCTCGAGCGACGTGCCGCCGTAGGGGTTGGAAGAATGTCCGCCCTCGCTACGCGTCCTCAACACGATATCGGCGTAGCCCTTCTCCGCGAGATCGGCATGCATAAGCCAGCCCTCGCCCGCGCCGTACTCGGCAGCCGGAACGATGCGGTAGTCGCCCTCGTCGATCAGGTACTCAAGCTCAATGCCGCGCTCCTCGAGCGCGCGGCCGATGGCGCCTGCGCCGTACTGCGTCGTCTCCTCGTCCTGACCAAAGGCCAGGAGCAGCGTGCGCTCGTGCTGCCAACCGTGCGCCAGCGCATACTCAACCGCCTCGAGAATACCTGCGACCTGGTCTTTCATGTCGATGGCACCGCGGCCCCAAATGTAGGCGTCGTCCACGTGCCCGCTAAAGGGGGCGTGCGTCCAGTCGGCCTCGGTACCCGGCACCACGGGGACCACGTCCATGTGGCCCATGAGCATAACGGGCTTGAGAGCAGGGTCGGAGCCGACAAGCGTCACCAACAGCGAGTGGTCGATAAGCTCGACCTCGCCCGCCGCAAACACGCGCGGCCAGGCCTGCTGCATATAGGCGCGCAGGTCGTCGAAGGGCTGCCAGTCCACCGCCTCGGCATCCATGCTCGAAATGGTCGGAAACGACAGCACGCGGCCCAAGCGCTCGCACGCGCCGGCCTCGTCTATATCGGCAAAATCATCCTCATGCGCAAAGAAGCGCCAAACCTCGGCCATGACATCCTTTCGATTGTGATGACGAGGGCCGCCCCACCGGAGCGGCCCTGCCACATAAGCGTTTGCAATCGGTTATTTGTCCTCGAGATAACGCGAGAGGAACTCGCGGGTGCGCTGGTGTTTGGGATTGCCAAAGAGCTCGGCCGGCGCGGCGTCCTCGAGTACCACGCCCTTGTCCATAAAGACCACGCGGTCGGACACGGTTCGGGCAAAGGCCATCTCATGCGTGACGACGACCATGGTCATGCCGTCGGCAGCGAGCTTGCGCATGACCTCGAGCACCTCGCCCACGATCTCGGGGTCGAGCGCTGAGGTCGGCTCGTCAAACAGCATGATCTGCGGATTCATGCACAGGGCACGAGCGATGGCCACGCGTTGCTTTTGACCACCGGACAGGCGACCCACGGCGGCGTGCGCGAACTTTTCGAGTCCCACGCTGGTCAGATGCTCCATCGCGACCTTCTCGGCCTCGACCTTGCTCATCTTTTTGAGCGTGACGGGCGCGAGCGTGCAGTTGTCGAGCACGTCCATGTTGTTGAACAGGTTGAAGCCCTGGAACACCATGCCGATGTCCTCGCGCAGTTTATTGATATTGCAGCGCTCGGCCGTGAGGTCCTGGCCGTGGAACCAGATGTGGCCCGCGTCCGGGGTCTCGAGCAGGTTGAGGCAGCGCAGGAAGGTCGACTTGCCCGAGCCCGAGGCGCCGATGATGGTGACGACCTCGCCGGGATTGACGGACAAGTCGATGCCCTTGAGTACCTCGAGCGAGCCAAAGCTCTTGCGCAGGCCCTCGACGCGGATAAGCGGCTCTTGGTTTTGCACGGCTGCCGCAGTGCCGGTAGTGGCGGTATCTGCCATGATGATTCTCCTCGTCTTAAGCCTAGTTAGAGCTGGGCAGCGTGGCCGGAGCCTCGGCACCGAGCTTTTTGCCAAAGGCCTCGAGCAGGCGGCTCGCCACGAGCGTCAGGATCAGATAGACCACAAGCGCCACGCAGTAGACCTCCATCTGGCGGTAGTACACGCCGGCGACGGTGGTGGTGGCGTACATGAGGTCGAACACGCCGATGACCGAGAGCACCGACGAATCCTTGATGTTGATGATGAGCTCGTTGGTGAGCGCCGGGATCGCGTTTTTAATACCCTGAGGGAACACGACCTTGCGCATAGCCTGCCACTGCGACAGGCCCAGCGAGCGCGCAGCCTCGGCCTGGCCGGGATCGATGGACTCGATGCCGCCGCGCAGGACCTCCATCATGTAGGCGGTAGAGTTGAGCGAGATGGTGACGAGGCCAGCAGTGAAGGTACTCCAGATCTGGTTGGCCTGGGCGGTCTCGAAGCCCATGCCGCGCAAAACGGTGAAGCCCGCGTAATAGATGAGTAGGCCCTGGACCATCATGGGCGTGCCACGCACGATGGTGGAGTAGATGGTCGCAAAGCCTCGGCCAATGCTCTTAAAGAAGCGCACCAAGTCGTTGTCCACGCGATCGAAGGTCTGAATGCGCAAAAACACAAAGAGCAGCGCAAGGAAAAAAGCGATGACGGTACCGAAGGTCGCAAGTGCGATGGTGATCTCGATGCCGCGGATAAAGAAGTCCCCGCTCTTGTAGGTCATGTAGACCAGGCTCGACAAAAAGTCGCTGGGGTTGGAGTCCGAGACAATACTCACCTGCACCAGGTCGATAAACGACATGACGCAGCGGTCGACAAAGAAGATCGCCGCGATGACGACCACGACATAGCTGCCCAGGCGCGCGCCGCGACGGAAACGCTCGGATGCAAACGGTGACTTTTCGCGATAGTCGCTCCAGTGCATAACCTTGGTGACGAGCGCTGCCGCCGACACGACGATCCAGGCCCAAAGAATCGCCCAAAGGCAATCTTGGAAGATGCCGGTGGGCGCCAAAAAGCTCAGCGGCGTGGGGTTGCGCTGGCTAAATGCCAAGCCGAGCGCCGCGATAACGCTCGTGCCCAGGTACACATAACGGTGGTCGGCCTTGATAAAGGAGGCCAGACGATTGATGCCTTTCATGCTGCCTCCCTATGCCGGCTGACGGTCGAGGCACGCGTCCCACATCTGGTCGCGCTCCTCCTGGCTGATGCCCTTGAGCGTCTTATCGATAAGTTTGAGCAGCTTGTCCGAGCCCTTGCGGCAGCCGACGTTTGCCGTAACCTCCTGCTTAAAGCCCTCGCCCTCCGCAAAGCGAATGGGCACGATGCCCGGGTTTTGGGCCATATAGCCCTTCTCGTTTTCGGTGTTGTAGGTCACAGCGTCACAAGTGCCCTGCAGCAGGTTCGAGAACACCGTGGGTACCGAATCGACCGGATTTTTGTGGACGACGCCCGGGATCTCGTCAATGACGGTGTCGAGCATCGTGTCCTTTTGGCCGAGCACCGTGGCGCCGCTAAAGTCGCTGAGCTTGGTCGCGTTTTGGTAGGGCGAGCCCTCTTTTACGAATAGGCCAAAGTAGCCGATAAAGTACGGATCGGAAAAGCCGACGGACTCCTCGCGCTCGGGCGTGGCGCTCATGCCGGCAATGATGAGGTCGATCTGGCCATTGTTAAGTGAATCGATGAGGCCCGAGAAGCTCTGCTTGACGGCAACGGGCTCACCGCCAAGGGCCTTGCAGACGATCTTGGCGATCTGCACGTCGTAGCCGTCGGCATAAGCGCCCTGCACGTTATCGATGGGGATCGTGAACTCGCTGGCCTCGGAAACCTGCCAGTTGTACGGGGCGTAGGCCGCCTCCATGCCAATGCGGATCTTATCCTTGCCGATAACGGAATCGGACAGGTCGTCGCGACCGCCGCCTGTCGTGGGCTGAACTACTTCCAGCGTGGAGGGGCGCTGGCAACCGGCAAGTGCGCCGGCGACGACAGAAGCGCTCGCAGCGAGAGCGCTACCCAAGAAGATGCGACGACTGCACACCGGCTGTGGATGCGCGTCGCGTTGATGGGGAGAATGCATAATCTGCCTTCCCTGTTGAATCGTATGCTGACGACTTAACAGGATATACGCCAGCGACCAGCAGCGCAGCACAAGCTCGAAAAATTAATAGACACACGGTAGTCATTGGGAACGTCGATGTTTTGGCGATGCCAGCGAGCGACGTCCAGAGCGAACAAGTTGGCATGAAAAAGGCAAGGCATAGACCTTCTGGTCATGCCTTGCCTTTTGAATGGCAAATTGTCGCTCTGGGTGGCTCGCAGCGTCGACCGGCCCGCCGTTCGTCAGAACGGCGAAACCTAAGGGCGCAGCGTCGACCGGTCCGTCGTTCGTTAGAACGGCGGAACCTCTAGAGCAGGGTGACGCTAAAGCTGCGGACGTCCGTCTCGCCCGGCGCCAGCGTGATCGTGTTGACCTTGTGCTCAAAAACGTCGTCCTCGGTGTCCATGGTGGTATGACCGGTCCAGGGCTCGAGCGCCACAAACGGAGCGTCGTTGGCGGCAGACCACACGCCGATGTACTTAAAGCCCTCAAAGTCGATCTTGACGCCGTGGCCCGACTTGCGACCGCGCAGCGTGAGCGTGGAGTCCGGGGTATCGGTGAACATGATGGCGTCGTTATCGAAGCTGCGGTGCGTGATGGGCAGCACGTCCGAGTTGTCGGGGGCCTTGTAGCTGCCCTCGAACGTCATAAGGCCATCGGGCGTGATGATGGGGGCCTCGTTCGTCCAGGCCTCGGTAAACGCCAGCTCGTAATCCTCGAATGCCTCGTCCTCGGCACCGGGGGCGGGCACGTTAAACGCGGGGTGGCCGCCCACCGAGAACGGCAGGTCCACGTCGCCGGTATTGGTGACGGCAAAGGTCTGTGTGAGCGTGGCGTCGCCGGTCAGGGCATAGGTCATGTTGAGCTTAAAGTGGAAGGGGAACGCCTGGAGCGACTCGGGCGTGTCGGTGATCTCGTAGGTGACGGACGAGCCGTCCTCGGAGACCTCGGCCAGCTTGTGCTCCACGATACGCGCGACGCCGTGGCGCGGCATCTCGCAGGTGCCGGCCGCAGACGTCGCCGTGTTGTTACGCAGCGATCCCACGATGGGGAACAGGATAGGCGCATGCTTGCCCCAAAAGGCCGGGTCGCCCTGCCACAGATACTCGTTGCCGTTGAGGGCAAGGCTCGTGAGCTGGGCGCCCATGGAATCGATGGCCGCGGTGAGGCCGCCGCGCTTGATGGTAGTGACGGTGGACATGCTACTTCCTCCAATAGTAAACAACGGTGTCGAGGGCTATTGTCCCACTCTTGGCGGCGGGGTTGAGCGACAGGTGCAGTTATTGAGCAATAGCGTAAAGGTCAAACCCGCCCTGCGGCGTGCTATCGACCGTATCGGGCGCCTGTGAATTAAAACTCACCGGAACCATGCGCTTTGAGGCACGGTAACGCGTGCCGTCGGTGGCGACGGGCGGCTCATCGACCGTGAGCTCGTAGTCGCCGGGCTTGAGCTCGATGCCGTCACCTTCGGAATTGACGTATTGGTACTCGTCGATCGCTTGCCCCTTGAGCGTGCGACCCACGATATGGACGAGCATCTGGCTGTCGCCGCGCGCGGTGTCCCACGTCGCGCCGTCCTTGACCTCGACCGATACATGCACCGAGCGCGTGCGGCTGAGCGATTGTTCGACGGACATCTCGACCTTGGCGGCGTCTTTTCGTTGTTGTTCAACATGGCTCCAGACGTTTCCAATTACCGAGCATGCGATAACGCCGGCCATGAAGGCGATGAGGATGGGGCCGAGCGGAGAGCGACGGCCCGCGTCCTCCTCGCGAGCCAGGTCGGGGCGACGTGTGGGCGCGGGTGCTTGGGCACCCTGCGAGGGCACGTCGAGAATGCTGAAGGATGCCGTACTGCCGGGGTCGATGTTATGGCGCGGCTGCGGGATCTTGGCCGGCGAGATGGACATGTCCGCCGGCTCACCGAGTGTGGCCGTGGCATCGGCCTTAGCTTCATCGGCCTCGGCTTGGGCCCAAGCCTGCTCAAAGGTCAGGGGCTCGGCGGCATCGGAGGCAGCTTCAGGCTCGACAGCGGCATCGCTGCCGGTCCCGCCCTCGTCGCTCGACACGTCACACGGCGCGGGCTCGTCCCACTCCTCGTCCGGAGCCTCGCCCTCGCTATACCACCATTCAAAGTTATCGATATCCATACGGGGCGCCCCCTTGGCCTCGCAAATAAACACTTGCTAGCCTTATACCCCCAGATGACACGGGAGCTCGCCGGCACAGACAGGAAAAGCGTCACAACATTCGACGCTTTTCCTCGTTTTCGAGATTTTCATCGAATGTTGTGACGGTTTGGGCGGCAGCCATGCCGCGAATGTGACAAAGGGACTGTCCCTTTGTCACATCTGGAGGGTAACGGGGATTTGGATGCAGCAAAAGTCCTCTTGGTGGGACTCGTCGTAGCTCGTGGTATCGAGGTAGCAAAAGTCGAAAGCGTTGCCAACGGGCTGGAGCGCGTGCTCGTCCATGCAGGCAACGATGGCGCGGATGCCCTCGGGCTCGTACGGCATACCCCAGCGGCTCATGCACAGGTATGTGCCCTCGGGCAGCACCTCGATGCCGATCTCTGCCAGCTCGGCGGGATCGCTCGGCAGCAGTTCCTCGACACCGCGCGGCAGCACGGCAAAGGAGCCCGCGCCGGCGATAGGGTCGTCGGAATGCAGCGCCTCGCGACGCAGCATGGCGCCCCAACCGCGCATGGGGCGCGTGCCCGTCAACGTACGCATGCGCAGGATTGCCCGCATGAGCGTAGGGTGAAGCATCGAGCGGCCGCGCTCGATATCGCCCGGAAACTCCTCAAAGACCACGTAGCGACGCTCGAATTGCTTGAGCTCCGGCTTGCCCTCGCGCTCGCGCCAGTAAACCGCCTCGTCGTAAAAGCTCAGGCGCTCCTGCACGCTCGCGCGCTCGGCTTTGAGCCCGGCAATCTGCTCGTCGAGCGCCTGCACCCGTGAGCGCAGGTGATCGGTCATTTCGCCAATGTCGAACGTCGAGGTCAGACGGTCAATCTCATCGAGCTCGAGCCCCAGGTCGCGCAGCATGCAGATCAGGCGCATGAGCGGGATCTGCGTGGGCGAATAGAAACGGTAGCCCTTTTCGTTCACCACGGCGGGCTTAAACAGACCGATCTTGTCGTAGTAGATGAGCGTTTGGCGCGAAACATTAAACAAGCTCGCCATCTCGCTAATCGCATACATGCCCGTCTGCATAGGTCCTCCCGACACATCCCTTTGATGCACAAAGCCCGCCGCCCACAGGGGCAGCGGGCTCAAACACTCCTCGTATCCTACCCTAAAGACGCCTATGACCAGCGCTTATAGTTTTCACATGACACGCCGACGGCCTCGAGCGCCTTGGCGGCGATGTGATGCACCGCGTCGTCGAGCGTGGCGGGGCCGTTGTAAAACGTGAGCATGGGCGGCATGAGCATGACGCCCGGCACGCGCGCCAGGCGCGCCATGTTGTCGACGTGAATGGCGCTGAAGGGCGTCTCGCGCACCATGAGCACCAGGCGGCGTTGCTCTTTCATCTGCACGTCGGCCGCACGCAGCAACAGGTTTTCGCTGTAGCCGCTCGCGATGCCGGCGAGCGTCTTCATGGAGCAGGGCGCCACGATCATGCCGTCGACCGGATAGGTGCCGCTTGCGATGGAGGCGCCGATGTTCTTGTTGTCGTAGACCACATCGGCATAGCACGCAAACTCGTCGAGCGTCATGCCGAGCTCCTGCTCGATGGTAATCTCTCCCCCGCGCGTGACGACGAGCGCCGACTCGGCGCCGGCCTGGCGCAGGCATTTGAGGCACTCAAGGCCCAGCGCGGCACCGCTGGCGCCAGACACGCCAACGACAATGCGACGAGGACGGACAGAAGACTCAGGCATGACAACTCCTTGACTACTTGGTAGGGCTTACCAGCAACAACAAAATGGCGGCTATAGGTCGGGCAATGTCAGCGAGCGCGCGCCTGGCGAGACAAGGTGCCCCGAAACAAGAAGGCATAGGGCTTATGCCCATGCCTTCGCAGCTGGGGGGCAGATTGTCCGCCAGGCGCGGGCGCAGCGTCGACCGGTGCGGCGTTTGTTAAAACGCCGCAATCTCCCTAGCCCACTTGTCCTTGTCGATCTCCATGAACTGCGAGCGGATGAAGTTCTTCTTAAGGTTGAACGGGACCGTGCAGTCGAAGATGGCCTTGCAGGCGATGCCGTGCTCGCGAATCGACGGATCGAACGCGGGGTCGTTGGACGGGTCGAGCACGTGGCAGTGGCAACCGGGGATGGTGATAAGGTCCACGTCGGCCTGGAAGCGCGTGGTCATCGCCCACATCACGTCGCTCATATCGAAGATATCGACATCCTCGTCGACCAGAATCACATGCTTGAGCTCGGAGAATGCCGAGAAGGCGAGCATGGCGGCGTTGCGTTGACGGCCCTCGTCATTTTTGCTCGACTTCTTGAACTGCATGATGGCAACGAACTTGCCGCCGCCGCAGGGAGCAGCGTGGACGTTGAGCAGGCGACCCGGGATAGCGGTCTCGACCATCTTGTAGATGGAAGCCTCGGTGGGGATACCGGCCATGGAAACGTGCTCGTGCGAAGGGCCGATGCAGCTCTCCATGATGGGATTGACGCGCGTGGTGACGGCGGTGATCTTGATCACCGGGCAGACCTTGGCGCCGCCGGTGTAGCCGGGGAACTCGGGCATGGCGTAGCCGTGGCCGTTGACATCCTCGTTGATGGTCTCGTCGTGCATGAGATAGCCCTCGAGCACGTACTCGGCATTGGCAATGCACTTCTGCGGAACGGTGACGCAGTCGGCGAGCTCGACAGCACGGCCGCGCAGGGCGCCGGCGATCTGCAGCTCGTTGAAGCCGAGCGGCGTGGTGGGAGCCTCGAAGCCGCAGCACATGTACACGGCGGGATCCAGGCCGATGGAGATGGAGATGGGCATGTCCTCGCCGCGCTGGCAGTACTCGTCGAAGAACGCGCCCAGGTGACGGCTGCCCGGGGTGATCCACATGGCAAGCTTGTCCTTGTCGACGCAGGAGAAGCGGTGGATGGTCACGTCGGACTGGGAGCCATCGGGGCTCGTGCCGTAGGCGAGGCCCATGGTGATGTAGGGGCCGCCGTCGACGGGCGTGTTGGTGGGAGCGGGGACGATCTTGCGCAGGTCAAAGCCCTCGTCGGTCGCCTTGTACACGACCTCCTGGCAGTCGACATGCTTGCCCTCGGCGATCTGCTCGGGCGCGATCAGGTTCTCGAAGCGCTTACCGATCTCGAGGCCCAGGTGCTCCTCATCCAGGTCGAGCAGGGCGGCAACGCGCTTGCGGCTGGCAAGCATGCCGATGCAGACCTTGGCGTCGTCAAAGCCCTTGACGTTGTTGAAGACCATCGCCGGACCCTCTTTGGTCGGACGCATAACGGTGCCGCCGGCACCGACGTGGCGATAGACGCCCGAGACCTCGGCATCGGGATCGACCTGGGTGTCGGTCTCGAGCAGCTGGCCCGGCATCTTGCGCAAAAAGTCGAGTGCGGAGCGCAGGTCGTGGATCTGGGAAGCATCGGTAGTGGACATAGCGTGCTCCTTTCGGGAGAGTGCCCGGCGGCGGGAGTGCCGCCGGACTGGGGAACGTAGTGGGGCCATGGCGCCCATAGATGGAGCGCTCGGCCGCTTACATCAGGCCAAAGAGATGGAACCAGGCGGCCTCGACCAGCACGACGATAAAGACGACCGCGGTGAGGGGAATGCCCATGCGCATGGCTTCTTTGGAGGTGTAGCCGCCGGCGTCCTTGCCCTCGCCGATAAGGATCGGCAGGTTATGGAACGGCAGGATGTAGTGGATGTTGATGGACGTGAAGACGATGAGTGCCACGGCGAGCGGGCTCACGCTGGAGCCGGCCGCGAAGCTGATGAACGCCGGCACGCACACGCCGAGTACGGCCATGACCGAGCCCATGAACATGTGGATGATCATGGAGAGCGCGGCGACAAGCAGGGCGAACAGGAAGATGTTCTCGGGCACGGAGCTGGGAAGCACGACGTCGGCGATCCAGGCGTTCATGCCGGTGGCACCGCCCACAGAGCCTACGGCCATGGCGGCCGTCAGGAACATGAGGGACTTGATGTCGACAGCATTCCAGCTGGCGGGGGTGAGGACCTCGCCGATGACGGGCATGGCGAGGCAGACGCCGATGGCCAGGGTGACCCAGCCGATGTAGTCGCCCGAGACGGTGAGCCACAGCGCAATGGCGATGACAAGCCACACGATGGTGCGGATCTCCTTGACGGAGAGCTTGCCGAGCGCGGCCTGCTTGGCCACGATCTGCTCGCGATCGTAGACGAGCTCCTTGCTGGGCTTAAAGAGGAAGAGGCCCAGGAACAGGGTGCACAGCAGCGCGACCAGCATGGGCACGCTCATGTACAGGAACCAGTCGACGAAGGACGGGCTCATGCCGCCGGCCTCGGCGCTGTACTGCGCAACGAGCGGGTTGAGCGTGGAGTCGCCCGTCAGGAAGAACATGGAGCCAGGGCGGCAGCGGCAAACACGAGGAAGCCGAGCTTGCCGCGGTCGTCGTCACCGTAGCCGGCGGACTCGGCGATAACCGAGACGACGGCGAGGATGAGGAAGGCGCGGGGGAACGGATGCGGGATCAGCAGCGACAGCACAAAGGTGAGCGCGAAGATCGAGATGATGAGCGACTTGGCGTCGCGCACGAACTTGAGCATAAACGCATAGGCGATGCGCTCGCCCAGGCCCGACTCCTTGACCGCGCTGGCGATGAGGTAGGCGCCGATGACGAGCCACATGGTGGCCTTGGTCCACGAGCTAAACGTGGAGGCGACCGTCGCCGAGATGCTCGCGGCGCCCGTGTCGTCCACGCACACCTTGAACAGAACGAGCAGCGCGCAATAGAGCAGGCCCACAAAGCCCGGCTGTGCCACGCCACACGCCCAGAACACCACCGTGGCGAGCGTCAACGCCAGACAGGTCTGACCGCCGACCGTAAGCTCGACCGTCGAGCTCAGCTCCGCCAAAGGAAGAAACTTCACTAGCAAAAAGACAACGATACCCAGCACAAAGCCAATTTCGCGCTTGGTGATCTTAAACGCCTTCTTTTCCGCTTCCATCTCCCCACCTTTCTTGTTGGGGGCGCTCCGGATTCGCAGCCACGTTGCCACTTAAAAAGGGGCGCCCGTTATCGGACACCCCTTACGTTGCGCTGTGTTGCGGCAATACAGTCAAGCGGGATTTTTGGATGAGAAGCGATCCTCTGGGCAAAAACCGTCACAACATTCGACGCTTTTCCTCGATTTCGAGATTTTCATCGAATGTTGTGACGGTTTGGATATGGCAAAGGGACTGTACCTTTGTTACATAGCGAGGGCCGTACGGATGGATGGGTCGCTGAGTGCCTCGCGGAGCCAGGGGGCCAGCTGCTCGGGGTGACCCTGCAGGTAGCCTTTGAGCTCGGACGGGGCCACGCGACGCACCTCCGAGATCTCCTCTTGGTTGATATGCAGCTCGCCCGGCTCAACATGGGCTGCGAACACCTCGCACCATTCGCACTCGCAGCGGCCGTCGCCGTGATCCTCGCGATACACCACGTGACCGAGGTGCTTGAGCTGGTCGGGCTCGCGCGCAATGCCAAGCTCTTCGTTGATGCGACGCGCCGTGGCGGCCGCGACGTCTTCCCCGGGGAGCGGATGGCCGGCGCAGCTATCGGCCAGCACCCCGCCCCACAGGCGCTTGAGCGGACTGCGGCGGCAGAGCAGCAGGCGCGCGTCCTCGCCCTGGCCCTCGACCAGAAGCGTCAGAAATGCCTGATGCAGGATGCCCTCGCCGGCATGTGCCTCGATGCGATCGACAGGGCCAAGCGCCTCGCCGGTCGCGGCATCGACCGCCACGACCTCGGCGCCTGCACCGCCCTCATCCCAGCCGGCGCGCAGGATGCGCGCGGCGGCCTCCTCGAGCGCGGCGATGAGCTCCTTGGTGGTAGCGAGCACGCGCTGCAGATCGTCCGCAGTCGCATGCTCCACATGAAAGCCCGTGCTTGCAACTACCGGCACGCCAAAGCGCGTGGCCAGCGCCGCCGCGATATCGTGCGCCGGGATCTCATCTCGATGGCACGGAACGGCCAGGATGCTCACGGTCGCCGTGCGACCGGGCTCAGGGCGCGGAATGGCCTGCGCCGTGGCGCCCAGATGCGCGTACTCCGGCGAGCAGGCGTACACCACCATGCCGCGCGGCGTCACCGTCAACTGGGCCTCGAGCGCAAACTTGCCCTCGCCCACTGCAACCTTTGTCGTGTGCATACCCATGGGATCTCCTGTCGCCCGCGATGTACCTGAGACCATCTTCGCCTGTATTGCGACTATACAGGCAAGCGCAGCCTGCGACAAAGGGGGCAGGCACCTGACACATTCTGTTAGAGTTGCAGGGATTGAATCCCGCTTATTCATGCGACATTGGAGTGACAACCTTGACCGCCGCAACCACGCCTAAAAGTAAGTCAACCGCCGCCGCGCTCTCCCCCGCGCGCACCAAGCTCTGCCTGGCGCTGCTCGTGCTGTTGGGCTTCTCGCTCGGCTGCTCGGAGTTCGTGGTCATCGGCATCGAAAGCGACTTGGCAACGGAACTCGGCGTATCACTTGCCACTGCGGGCCAGCTCATCAGCGTGTTCGCGCTCGTCTACGCTATCGCCACGCCGGTGCTCGCGCTCAGCACGGGGCGATTCCGCCGCTACCAGCTGCTCGTGTGCTACAGCATCGTTTTTGTGCTCGGCAACCTGGTCATGGCGTTGGCGCCCAACTTCCAGGTGCTGTTTATCTCGCGCATTGTCCTGGGCTCCGTCTCGGGCGCACTGCTCGCCGTGGGTGTGACGTACATCCCCGAGCTGCTGTCCCCACAGCAAACCTCGCTTGCCATCTCGGTGGTATATGGTGCGTTTTCCGTGGCAATGGTCTTTGTGACCTCGATCGGCAAGTTCGTGGCCGACACGCTCGACTGGCACGTGGCCATGTACGGCACGCTGACCTTTGCCGTTCTGATCTGCGGAGCGCTCGTGGCGTTTATGCCGCGCGCTGGGCAAACCGATGAGCCTGCCACCTTTCGCGAGCAGGCGGGTCTGCTGCGCGAGCCGAGCATCATCACCGGCATGCTCATCTTTTTGTTTGGCGTAGGCTCGGTCTATGTGTTCTACGGCTACGTGACGCCTTATCTTGAGCAGGTGCTGGGTATGGGAACCGTTCAGGCGAGCACCACGCTTATGGCCTACGGCGTGTTCTGCCTGATCTCGAACATCCTGGGCGGATGGATCGATGCGCGCTTTGGCATGAAGGCGCTGCTTGTGACGTTTGTGCTGCAGGCCGCGGCGTTACTCGGGCTGTTTGCTGTGGGCGGCACCATGCCGCTCGCGCTGGTCTTTGTTTTTAGCTTGGCACTGCTCATGTACCTGTTCTCGGTGTCGTGCATCACGCACTTTATGGACGTGGCACGCAGCCGCCATCCCAAGTCGATGGTACTCGCAAGTTCGGTTGAACCCATGGCGTTTAACGTCGGCATTTCGTTTGGCACCGCGGTAGGCGGAGCCGTGGTGAGCAGCATTGGCATTGCACACGTGGGCGCCGTGGGCGCCGCGTTCTCGCTTGTGGCCTGGGCGCTTACGCTGGTGACGATTAAGCTCGCCCGTTGGGAGCGCAAGCGGGCGAGAGCGTAGGCTTAGGCTTAGCTGCGATACTCGAGCTCGATGATGGCGATCGAAAGGAAACCGCATATGCAACGTGTACTGTTTATCTGCCACGGCAACATCTGCCGCTCGACCATGGCCGAGTCGGTGTTTACCGAGCTGGTGCACCGCGCCGGGCGCGCGGGCGAGTTTGTCATCGATTCCGCAGCGACCTCAACTGAGGAGATCGGCAACCCGCCGCATCATGGCACGGTCGCCAAGCTGCGCGAAGTCGGGATTCCCGTCGTTGCGCACCGTGCCCGCCAGGCGCGTCGAGCAGAGTATGGCAACTGGGACCACATTGTCTATATGGATGCTGAGAACACGCGTGGCCTGCGTCGCATCTTTGGCGACGACCCCGACGGCAAGATTACGCGCTTGCTCGATTGGACCGGGCGCCCCGGCGACGTGGCCGATCCCTGGTACACCGGCAATTTCGATGCCACCTACCGCGACGTGCTCGCCGGTTGCGCCGCTATGCTCGAGCAGCTGTAGGAAAGCGAGGTCGCAGGCCACGCCTTCGGCGCGAAACGAGCGTGGATAATCTCCCGCATGAAAAATGAGCGTGGATTTTCTCCCACTTTGAGCATTCAAGTGCGCTCTAAACGGGAGAAAATCCACGCTCACCTATTCGTCGACGATCTCGGCAAGCCAGACGTTGAGGGTGTCGACCTCGGGGCAGCAGAACTTTGCCGTACCAGGCTCGTTGCCAGGCACGGTTCCGCCGTAGCGCAGGATATCGATATAGGGAAAGCCCACATGGCAGGCCATGGCGCACATCTTGCCGCGGTCTCGGTCGAAGTCAAAAACGTCGCCCGGCTTGTGACCATGGTGGCAGCGGCACGCACCTAGCTGGTCCACGCAGCTCACGCGGATACGCGGACGCTTGCCACGCGGCGCGCCGAGCGGCTTGTTCTCGCCCGCAGGCTTGACGCCGCCCTCGCCAGCATTACTCATGGTCGATCACGTCCAAGCAGGCCTCGATGGGCAGGCCGGCCGACTTGTCCTCTTGATCGGCATTGCGCTCGATAAGCTCAGCCACCACACGCATGGCGTCGGCCGTGGCGCGCTGCAGACTCCAGCCTGCCATAACGCGGCCGACGAGCACCGCCGAGAACGTGTCGCCCGTGCCCGGGAAATAGACCGGAATGAGCTCAAAGGGAATCGTGGAGTACTCCCCCGCCACATGGTCGTAACCGATAACCGCGTTCGTGCCATTGACCACGGCGCTCGTAATGACCACCGACTTGGCACCCAGCTCGCGCACGGCGTCCACAAGAGCGCGGGCCTCGTCGGGCGTGATCTGCTCTGCAATAGGCGTATCGGTGAGCAGACAGGCCTCGGTGTAGTTGGGCACCGCGTAGTCTGCGCACTCCAGCAGGTGCCGCATAAGGCCAATCGTGGACTCGGGCACACCGGCATAGAGCTTGCCGTTGTCGCCCATGATGGGATCGACGAACACCTTGGTGCCCTTTTGCGCACGGCGGTGGCAAAAGTCCGAGATGATGCGCGTCTCTTCCTCGGTCACGATAAAGCCGGTCGAGATGGCGTCGAACTCAAAGCCGAGCTCCTCCCAGATAGCGAGGCTTTGGCGCACGTACTCGGTGGTGTCGTGGATGTAGAACTTGGGGTAGTTGAGCGTGTCGGAAACGAGCGCCGTCGGCAAGTTATGGATACGGTAGCCCATGTGCGACAGCACCGGCAGCATGGCGGAAAGCGCGACCTTGCCGTAGCCGCACATATCGTTGATCAGCAGCAGCTGAGTGTTCTTCATGAGGGTCTCCCTTGTTTCGGGCGCGGCGCGCAGCGCCACAGTGCGACTAAGTGTAGCGCAGGGAACGTTGCGAGCGGAGTCGAGCGGTACGAAGGGCAAATTGTTGCGGAAAGGTTTCGAAATTGCTCCGTTTACCTCCGCCCCCCTACGAATCACCGGTAAATGGCGCAAGGAGTGTCCCCAAGTGCCGCTCGAACATAATAAGTTTGGTACCTTGACATTCATTTCTCATGCTCCTAGATTAGTTAGGCACAAAACAATTCAACTACCTAAATAAAGAAAGGAGCGGCACTAATTCATGTGCGATGAACCTCTTAGCCTTTGTTCGCACGAGCCCGGCGGCGACCCGTCACAGCCGGCGGATGTACCCGAAGCGGTCAGCGCCGAAGACAAACTCGCCAAGCGCATCCTGAGCGGCCTGGGCTTTTGCGGCCATTACATGCATTTTCATGGCGGAGGCGTGTCCGGCAAGGCGCCCATCATCTGCCTGCTGGCCAAGCAACCCGGCGGCGAGATGTCGCAGCAGGAGCTCGGCATGCACTTCGACCTCAAGCCGGGATCGCTTTCCGAGATCCTGTCCAAGCTCGAGCTCAACGGCCTCATCGAGCGCAGCCGTAACCCCAAGGATCGACGGCAGCTCACCATTCGCCTGACCGAAACCGGCCGGGAAAACGCCCGCATCGACCAGGCAGCCCGCATTCGCTTTAGAGAGCAGGCCTTTAGCGCGCTCACCCATGACGAGCGCGAGGACCTCGCCGAAATGCTCGATAAAATCCGCGTAACCTGGGAGGAACTGGATGATTAAAACCCTCATGGGCAGCATCCGCGACTATATGAAAGTCACCGTTGCCACGCCGTTGCTCGTGCTTGGCGAGGTGCTCTGCGAGATGCTGATTCCATTCATCACCGCCAACCTGATCGACGCTATCAAAGACGGCGCCACCGTAGCCGAGATGCTTCCCACCGCAGGCTTTTTGGTGCTCATCGCGCTGACGTCGCTTGCTTTTGGCGCCGCGGCCGGCGTCACCTGCAGCCATGCGAGCTGCGGGTTCGCCAAGAACCTGCGTCACGACCTGTTCTACAAGATCCAGACGTTCAGCTTTGCCAACATCGATGAGTTCTCGAGCTCCTCACTCGTCACGCGCCTGACCACCGATATCAACAACGTGCAGCAGGCCTTTATGATGATCATCCGTATTGCCGTGCGCGCGCCGCTGGTATTGATCTTCGCCTTTACCATGGCGTTTATCATGGGCGGCAGCGTCGCCATGGTCTACCTGGTCATCATTCCGCTGCTGGGCTTTGGACTGTTCTTTATCATCTTTAAGGTGCGCCCCATCTTCTCGCGCGTGTTCCACAAGTACGACGCCCTTAACGAGTCCGTTGAGGAAAACGTCACCGGCATGCGCGTGGTCAAGAGCTATGTGCGCGAAGACTTTGAGAAGGAGAAGTTCGCGACCGCCGCGCGCGACGTCCAGATGGACTTCACCCGCGCCGAGAAGCTGCTCGCCTTTAACAACCCCATGATGAACATCTGCGTCAACGGCGCGTTTGTCGTCATCATCTACCTGGGCTCCAAGCTCATCATCACGAGCCAGGGCACGCTGTTCGACGTGGGCCAGCTCTCCTCGACCTTTACCTATGGTTTCCAGATTCTCATGAGCCTGATGCAGCTGTCGATGATCTTTGTCATGGTGACCATGGCCGACGAATCGGCACACCGCATTGCCGAGGTGCTGGCCGCCGAGCCCACGATCGCCGATCCCGCCGAGCCCGTGCTCGAGGTTGCCGACGGTTCCATCGACTTTGACCACGTGAGCTTTAAGTATTCCGCGCATGCGAAACGCCAGGCGCTCGACGATATCGACCTGCACATTACGAGCGGCGAGACCATCGGCATCATCGGCGGCACCGGCTCGGCCAAGTCCACGCTCGTCAACCTCATCGCCCGCCTGTACGACACCACCGAAGGCGCTGTGCGCGTGGGCGGCGTGGACGTGCGCGACTACGACCTGGACGCGCTGCGTCACCAGGTCGCCATGGTGCTGCAGAAAAACGTGCTGTTTAGCGGCACCATCGCCGAGAACCTGCGTTGGGGCGACCCGAACGCCACCGACGAGGAAGTCCGCGAGGCGGCACATCTGGCCTGCGCCGACGAGTTTGTCGACGGCTTCCCCAAGGGCTACGACACCTGGATCGAACAGGGCGGCTCTAATGTTTCGGGCGGTCAGAAGCAGCGCCTGTGCATTGCACGCGCCCTGCTGCGTCGCCCCAAAATCTTGATCCTGGACGACTCCACCAGCGCCGTCGACACCAAGACCGACGCCAAGATTCGCGCAGGGCTGGCAAGCTATCTGCCCAACACGACCAAGCTCATCATCGCCCAGCGCATCAGCTCCGTGCAGGACGCAGACCGCATCATCGTCATGGAGGGCGGCCGCATCGCACAGATCGGCAACCACGAAGAGCTGCTTAAGACAAGCGAGATCTACCGCGAGACCTTTACCTCGCAGAACAAGATGTCTGCCGAGGGCGAAGGGGCCGTCGAGGCCAACACCGAGGCATCCGCAACGCAAACTCAGACCCAGGAAGGAGGCGAGGCACATGAGTAAGGCAACGACCGCCGAGCGCGCGCTCAACCGCAAGGGCGGCACCATGTCGCGCCTCATCAAGACGCTCTTTGGCTTCTATCCTGTGCTTTTGCCCCTCGTCGTCGCCGGCGTGGTGCTCTGCGCCATCATCAACTCCATCGGCGCGACCTTCCTGCAGAGCGCCCTGCAAATTATTAGCGAATCGTGGCAGTCGGGCGATTGGGAAGCCGCACAGCCCAAGATCGCACAGCTCGTGACCACCCTCGCCTGCATCTACGGCGTCGGCGTCCTGTCCTCGCTCTTCTGGAACCGCGCCATGGCTATCGTCACGCAGGGCTCGCTCGAGAAGCTGCGCGAGATGATGTTCAACCGCATGCAGGACCTGCCGATCCGCTACTTCGACACGCACCAGCGCGGCGATATCATGAGCCACTACACCAACGACATCGACACGCTGCGTCAGATGATCAGCCAGTCGCTGCCCAACCTGCTCATGACGATCATCATCATCGTCACGGTGTTCTTTATCATGCTGTACTACAGCGTGTGGATGTGCTTGGTCATCATCGCCGGCGTCGCCTTTATGACCTTTATGACCAAGCTGCTCGGATCCAACTCCGCGCGCTTCTTCATTGCGCAGCAGACCGAGCTTGGCGTGGTCGAGGGCCATATCGAGGAGGTCATGAACGGCCAGAAGGTCGTCAAGGCGTTCTGCCACGAGTCTGCCGCCGAGGCCGATTTTGACGAGCGCAACGAAAAGCTCTTCGAGGTCTCCCAGAAGGCCAACATGTACGCCAACATCCTCATGCCCATCCTTATGAACCTGGGCAACCTGCTCTACGTGCTGGTCGCACTGGCGGGCGGCATTTTCCTGGCGCTGGGCGTGCCCAACCTGAGTATCTCGGGCATGGCGCTGTCCATCGCCGTCGTGGTGCCGTTCCTCAACATGACCAAGCAGTTCTGCGGACAGATCGGCCAGATCTCGCAGCAGATCAACGCCGTGGTCATGGGCCTCGCCGGCGCCGACCGCATCTTTGAGCTCATCGACGAGAAGCCCGAGGCCGACGAAGGCTACGTGACGCTCGTCAACGCACAGGTGAACCCCGAGACTTGGGAGTTCGAGGAGGCTGACCACCACACCGGCATGTGGGCATGGAAACATCCGCACCGCGCAACCGGCGAGATCGAGTACGTGCCGCTGCGCGGCGATCTGGTTATGGACAACGTGGACTTTGGTTACACGCCCGACCACGAGGTGCTGCACGGCGTGTCTGTGTTTGCCAAGCCGGGCCAGAAGGTCGCGTTTGTCGGCGCAACCGGTGCCGGCAAGACGACCATCACCAACCTCATCAACCGCTTCTACGACATCGCCGACGGCAAGATCCGCTACGACGGCATCAACGTCAACAAGATCCGCAAGGCCGATCTGCGCCGCTCGCTGGGTGTCGTGCTGCAGGACGTGAACCTGTTCACCGGCACCGTGATGGATAACATCCGCTACGGCAACCTGGATGCGACCGACGAGGAGTGCATCGCGGCGGCCAAGCTCGCGGGCGCGGACGACTTTATCACCCGCCTGCCCGACGGCTACGACACCATGCTCACCGGTAACGGTGCCCAGCTGTCGCAGGGCCAGCGCCAGCTGATTTCGATTGCGCGCGCCGCCGTCGCCGATCCGCCGGCGATGATTCTGGACGAGGCCACCAGCTCCATCGACACCCGCACCGAGGCTATCGTGCAGGCGGGCATGGATAAGCTCATGGAGGGCCGCACGACGTTTGTCATCGCGCACCGCCTCTCCACCGTGCGCAACTCCGACGCAATCATCTGCCTGGACCACGGCCGCATCATCGAGCGCGGCAACCACGACGAACTGATCGCCAAGCGCGGGTATTACTACCAGCTCTACACGGGTGCGTTTGAGCTGGAGTAGGAACGATTACTGACGGAGGGTTCCCCGGGGCGGCGGGGTAACTCCTCCGTGCTCAAACATTCTCGCTGCGCTGCGAAACTGCGCGCGGAGGAAATACACCGCCGTCCACGGGGCACCCTCCTACGCGTGATCAGCCCGTCGTTTAAAACGGAATAAAGGTTAGTGAGGCCCTGGCCGTTTGGCCAGGGCCTCGTTTTGTGTGAGCTACTTGAGGAGTTGGGCAATGGCGTTGACGAATTTTTGGACTTGGAGGGTGGGCTCGAGCGGGTAGTGCAAATAGACCGGCACCTCGCGGCCGCACAAAAACGGTACGCCCACAAAGGCCGGGTGCACGCCCGACCATGCGCCGCAGGTGAGCACCGCGTCGCCCTTTTCCTCCGCCTCGTTAAAGAGCGCAAAGTCAAAACTGTCCACGTCGATCACGTCCACGCCGCCATCGGCCAAAAGATCGATGCGCAGGCTGTCCATGGCGTCGTTGCCGTGGCGCAGTACGCGCAGACGCATACCCTCCAAGTCGGCAACCGTAATGCGATTCTTGCGCGCCAGCGGGCTCGTGCGCGGCAGATCGATATAAAACGGCACGTTGACAATGCGGAGCTTTTGGCAGGCATCACCCCAGCGTGGGGTAGAAAAACTCGATTGCACCACATCGACCTCGCGGCCCAAGCTACGCATGACGGTCTCGCGCTCGTCGTAGAGATCGCTTACCGGCACGATTTCAAATCGCAGCGACGGTTCCAGATCGTGGATGCCCGACCACATCGACAGCGTTTGGCGCCCCGGGCACATCATCGACACGCCCAGGCGCACGGCACCGCCATCGCCCGCCGCGCGTCGGGCACGGCGCAGCGCGTCCTCGGACTGCCGCATGATCGAGCGCGCGTCGTCCACCAGTAGTGCGCCGGCCGGCGTCACTTTGACGCCCGAGTGCGAGCGTTCGAACAGCGTGATGCCGAACTCGGCCTCGAAGCCCGACACCTGCTTGACGAGCGCCGGAGTCGACACGCGCAATTGTGCCGCCGCACGCGAGAAGCTTCCCAGCTCCGCAGCGGCCGATATGGCCTCAAGTCGTCGATCGTACACGTCAATCTCCCGTTTTCGCGCCCGTGGCCACATGGTGCCACAGGAGGTTGTTTTCGCAGGTCATGCGCTCAATTGAGAATAAACTGCATCGCACAGTGTATACCTATGGTTAACGCCATTCTAACAAATATGCAATTCACCTGCGCAAATGCAAAGCATACGATAACCAGCGAAAACCACGTGGGTCGGTTAATGGGAGCGACCCACCGGGAGGCATAAGAAGGGAAGTTCCTATGAGCAATTGGCTTAAGCTCGAGGGCGATGTCTGCGCTGTGACTGGAGCGCTCGGCGGCATGGGCGTCGAGATTTGCCGCGAGTTCGCCCGCAATGACGCCAACGTCGTCCTGCTCGACCTGGACGAGGAGAAGGTCAAGGCCGCTGCCGCCGACCTCGCTGCCGAGTTTGGCATCCATGCCGAGGGCTACAAGATGAACGCCACCGACGAGGCCGAGGTTCAGGCCGCCGTCGACGCCACCATCGCCAACTTCGGCCGCGTCGACGTTCTCGTCAACACCGCCGGCATCCTGCGCTTCGCAGCCATGGAGGACCTGCCGCTCTCCGACTGGAACGAGGTCATCAACGTCAACCTCACCGGCTACTTCATCACCTCGCAGCGCTTTGGTCGCGAAATGATCAAGGCTGGCCAGGGTCGCCTGGTGCACATCTCGACCGTTGCCAGCCACTCCCCCGAGACGTTCTCGGGCGTGTACAGCTCCACCAAGGCCGGCGTCAACATGATGTCCAAGATGCTCGCCGCCGAGTGGGGCCCCTACGGCGTGCGCTCCAACTGCGTCGAGCCCTGCTTTGTTAAGACCCCGATGTCGGCGAGCTTTTACGCCGACCCCGAGGTCGAGAAGAGCCGCAGCCGCCTCATCGCCACGCGCCGCATCGGCGAGGTCAGTGATATCGCCAACGCCGTCATGTTCCTGGCGTCCAAGCGCTCGGACTTTACCACCGGCGACGCCATCAAGGTCGATGGCGGCTTCTCCAATATGATGGGCGACCTCACCGCCAAGCCCGGCGGCCGTCGAGCCTTTGCCGACAACTACCTCAAGAACAAGGGTGTCGAGCTTTGGTCCGACGAGTCTGGCGTCGCAAAGCCCACTGACCAGTAAACCAGCCTGACAGGGAGGCTCGCGGTGACGCCTGCCCCTCCCCCGCATCGATTAGAAAGAGTCCAATGGCTTCCACCAACTCCAACAAGGGTCGCGCCGTCGTGCTTTCCGCCGCGTGCGTCACCATGTTCTTCATCAGCTCCATCGCGCTGTATTCCGTCGTGAGCAAGAACCTGCTCGCCGTCTACCCCGAGTGGTCCAGCGCCCTCACCTGGGCTTTCCCGGTCTTTCAGACCATCATGGCCGTAACGGGCATCTTCGCCGGCCGCATCTCCGATAAGATCGGCCCGCGCAACGTCGTGATCGCCGCCGCCGTGTGCTACGGCCTGGGCTGGTTCATGTCCGGCACCGTTACCGAGCCGTGGCAGTTCTACCTGTGGTTCTCGCTCGTCGCCGCCATCGGTAACGGTCTGGGTTACAACCCCGCGCTCACCACCGGCCAAAAGTGGTTCATCGACAAGAAGGGTCTCGCCTCCGGCATCACCCTTGCCGCTTCGACCGCCGGCCCCGCCGTGCTGTCCCCGGTGCTCGCCTCGCTGCTCATCCCGAGCCTGGGCATCTTTGGCGCCCTCAAGGCACTCGGCGTCATCTTCTTTGTGACGATCGCCGCCTCCGCCCTGTTCCTGAAGGCCCCCGAGGCCGGCTGGCTACCCGAGGGCTTCGAGGCCCCCAAGGGCGGCGCGCACGCCGGTACCTTCGGCGACCTCACCCCGGGCGAGATGGTCAGGACCCCGCGCTTTTGGGTCCTCATCGTCACCTTCGCCTTTGCCGCCACCGCGGGCACCCTGCTCGTGGGCAAGGTTGCCTCCATCGCCGCCGTCCAGCTCTTCGCCGACCCCACGAGCGCCGCGGCCGTCGCCCTCGGCGGCGTGGTCGTCTCCGTCAACACCTGCGCCAACCTGGTCGGTCGTCTGTCCTTTGGCCAGATCATCGACAAGCTCGGCGCCTACAAGTCGCTGCTCATCAGCCTTGTCGTCACCATCGTCGCGCTCGTTATCATGTCGATGAGCTTTACGCAGAGCATGTTCTTTGTGGCGCTCGCCCTGCTCGGCTTTAGCTTTGGCGCTCTGCTCGTCATCTACCCGCCGCTCACCGGTGGCGCCTTTGGCACCAGCAACATCGGCGTCAACTACGGCATCATGTTCCTGGGCTACGCCGCTTCTACCTGGATCAGCCAGCCCATCACCGCTGTGCTGTATCACGCCGAGGCCGGCAGCGCCGCCTACCAGCAGTCCTTCTACGGCGCCATCGTAATCGCCGCCATCGCCGTCGTGCTCACCGTCTACATGATGGTCTCCGACAGCAAGAAGAAGTCCGCCTAGTTTTACCGATGCGACAAAGGGGCAGCCCTTTTGTCGCATTCCACCGGTCACCAGTATTAAGGAGTCGAAATGTCTGAGCTCAACCCCGTCCGCATTGCCGTTATCGGCGCCGGTGCCATGGGCCGCAACCACATCCGCTTTGTCACCGAGGAGCCCGAGGCCGAGCTCGTCGCCATCGCCGACGCCTTTGAGGGCGCCCGCGCCACGGCCGAGGCCGCTGGCGTGCCGTTTTACACCGATCCCGCCCAGATGATGGACGAGGTCAAACCCGAGGCCGTCATTATCGCCACCCCCAACGACCTGCACCTGGGCGTTGCTCGCGAGGCCATCAAGCGCAACATCGTGCCGCTGGTCGAAAAGCCGATCTCCAACGATCTCGAGGATGCCCAGGCTTTCGCCGCCGAGGCCGAGACCGCCGGCGTGCCCGTGCTCGTGGGTCAGCACCGTCGCCACAACCCCTTCGTCAACAAGGCCAAGGAGATCATCGAGTCCGGCGAGCTGGGCAAACTCACCGTGTCGAGCTTCCACTACATGATCTATAAGAACGACGAGTACTTCGATGTCGAGTGGCGCCGCAAGAAGGGTGCCGGCCCGATCCTGGTCAACCTGGTGCACGACGTCGACCTGCTCCGCTACCTGCTGGGCGAGCCCGTCGCCGTCCAGGGCATGCAGTCCAGCGCCGCCCGCGGTTTTGAGACCGAGGACTCCGCCGTGGCCAACGTCCGCTTTGCCGACGGCGCGCTCGCGAGCATGACCATTTCCGACGCCACCGCCAGCCCCTGGAACTGGGAGGCGACCGCTCGCGAGGACCCGCAGTACCGTCCCTTCGACGCCGACGCCTACTTTATCGGCGGAACCTTGGGTGCCCTTTCGCTGCCCCGCCTGCATCAGTTCTCCTACGACGGCGCCTCCAACTGGCACAAGCCGCTGCAGATGGAGATTCCGGCCGTCGATCCGGCGCTGCCGCACAAGATGCAGCTCAAGCACTTTGTGAAGGTCGTCCGCCGCGAGGTCGAGCCCGTCGTAACCCCCGCCGACAACGTCAAGACGCTCACGCTTCTCAACGCCATCAAGGAGGCCGCCGAGACCGGCCAGCTCGTCGAGCTGTAGCACCTTAGGACAGGCCGCGGCAGAAACCCCATGCCGGGCCCCTCGGTCCGCCACAAATAAGCCCCTCTTCTTTGCCCCGCGAGCAGCTTCCTGCCCGCGGGGCATTTTGCTACGTTGCCAATGATTTTTCTGGGACGGGGGACTTTTTGCACCTTAGCTTGATTCGTTCGCCACGAAATGTGCCTATCTACTACGTTTAACCAATCACCCTCATCCATACAGAATTTCGCGAAATAAAAACCGCAGGTAAACGGCTTGCGCATTTTCGGAAAACCGGGGGATGGTCGACCCACACGGTTCAAACGTAGTAGATAGGCCGCTTTCGTGGTTCCGCGCCAAAACAGTCTTTTTTGGGCGAAGTGGCAGGTGGTATCCTTGGTAGCTCTGTGCTGCAAACGCACCTTAAACGCAAGGAGTCCCATGGATCTTATCGCCCAGCTCGCCCGCGAGCTCAACCTTAAGGCCGCCAACGTCGAGGCGGCCGTCAAGCTCATCGACGAGGGAAACACCATTCCCTTTATCTCGCGCTACCGCAAGGAAGCCACGGGCGGCATGGACGATGTCGCCCTGCGCGCGCTCGACGAGCGCCTGTCCTACCTGCGTAATCTTGAGCAGCGCAAAGAGGACGTCATTCTGCTCATCGGCGCCCAGGGCAAGCTCACGCCCGAGCTCGAGCAACAGATTCGCGAGGCCACACAGCTCCAGCGTGTCGAGGACCTCTACAAGCCCTACCGCAAAAAGCGCATGACCCGCGCGCAGAAGGCCCGCGAGGCCGGCCTGGAGCCACTCGCCAACATGATCATCATGCAGGCTTCGGCCAAGGGCAGCGCGCTCGACGCCGCCGCGGACTACCTCAACGAGGAGGCCGGCTTCGACACGCCCGAGAAGGCGCTCGCCGGCGCCGCCGACATCGTGGCCGAGACGGTGGCCGAAGATCCCGAGAACGTCGCCGACCTGCGCGCCTTTACGCAAAACACCGCCGACATCGTCGTCGAGGCCACCGACCCCGCCGAGAAGACCCCCTACGAGCCCTACTACAACTTTGACGAGCCGTTGCGCCGTATACCCAACCACCGCGTGCTGGCTATCGACCGCGGTGAGCGTGAGGGCAAGCTCCGCGTGCGCGTGAACGTCGACGGCGCTGCCGCTACGGCACGCCTCGGCAGCCGCTGGCCCCGTCGCCAGGGCGTGTTTGCTCCCGTCTTTAATGCCGCCATCGCTGACGGTTACAAGCGCCTCATGGCCCCCTCGCTGGAGCGCGAGGCCCGCGCCAAACTCACCGTTCGCGCCCAGACCGAGGCCATCAACGTCTTTGCCAAGAATCTCGAAGGCCTGCTCTCGGCGCGCCCCGTGCGCGGCGCCCGCGTACTCGCGCTCGATCCGGGCTACCGCACCGGCTGCAAGGTCGCCGTCATGGACGAGACCGGCAAGCTGCTCGACCACGGCGTGGTCTACCCCACCAAGCCGCGCCACGACGTCGCCGGCACCAAGCGCGAGCTCGCCCGCCTCGTCAAGAAGGACAGCGTCAACACCATCGTCATCGGCAACGGCACCGCCAGCCGCGAGACCGAGGAAGTCGTCTCGGAGTTTATTGCCGAGCAGGCGCCCAGCCTTCGCTACACCATCGTCAACGAGGCGGGCGCGTCGGTGTACTCCGCCTCCGAGCTCGCGAGCCAGGAGTATCCCGATCTGGATGTCACCGTACGTGGCGCCATGAGCCTGGGCCGCCGTCTGCAAGACCCGCTGGCAGAGCTCGTCAAGATTCCGCCCCAGTCCATCGGCGTTGGCCAGTACCAGCACGACCTTGACCAGGCCGAGCTTTCGCGCACCTTGGGCCACGTGGTGGAAGACGTCGTCAACCGTGTGGGCGTCGACGTCAACACCGCGAGCGCAAGCCTGCTGGGCTACGTGTCGGGCATTACGCCGAGCGTAGCCAAAAACATCGTGGCCTACCGCGAGGAAAACGGCGCCTTTACCGATCGCCGCCAGCTCAAGAAGGTCCCCAAGCTGGGACCCAAGGCGTACCTCAACGCCGCAGGTTTCCTGCGCATCAGCGGCGGCAAGAACCCGCTCGACGCGACAAGCGTCCACCCCGAAAGCTACGAGGTGGCCACGGCCGTCCTGGAGCGCGCCGGCGTTGCGGCAAGCGAGCTCAGCCGCGGCGGCGTGCCCGATATCGAGCGCCGCCTGGGCAGCATCTCGGCGCTGGCAAGCGACCTGGACTGCGGTACCCTCACGCTCATCGACATTGTCAACGAGCTCAAGAAGCCCGGCCGCGACCCGCGAGACGACGCGCCCGAGGTGGTCTTTAGCCGCTCGGCACTTTCCATCGACGACCTGGAACCCGGCATGGAGCTCAAGGGCACGGTGCGCAACGTCGTCGACTTTGGCGCCTTCGTCGACGTGGGCGTGCACCAGGACGGCCTCGTGCACATCTCCAAACTGGCCAACCGCTTCGTCAAGCACCCAAGCGACGTGGTGCGCGTCGGCGACACGGTCAAGGTGTGGGTCGAAAAGGTCGATCGCGACCGCAAGAAGATCTCGCTCACCATGGTGCAGGGGAAATAAACCGCCAAAGCAAGGGTACCCCCTGTAGCAGCGTGCAAAATCGCGAGTATTCTGCAATTTCCGCCGCTCCGAACGCTCCTCAGAGGCAATAAAGTCACAAACAGCCCCCGTTTTAGCGTCGTCAGAGCCAAAACGGGGGCTGTTCCGTGCTTCAACCAGCTGGTAAAAGCCTTTACCTTGCTGAATACTCTCAATTTTGCACGTCGCAGGCGGGGGTACCTTTGCCTACGGCAGGATATGGAAGCCGAGTGCTAACTTGCCGGCAAGCTCGTGTCGGCAGCCCCGGCCTTTCCTTTACCTAGCGCGACCCTCGCGAAGCGCGTGAGCGATAGGGAAAGGAAAGGCCGGGGCGAACAACCCGCGGCGCAGCCAGTGTTCGCGTTACGGCAGGATATGGAAGCCCAAAGCGGCGATATCCTTGGCAAAGCCGCGCACGGTATCGAGCGAAACCTCATACGGGTCGCGCCCGATGTTCTTGCGCTTGGCCAGGATACTGTTGGGCACCGTGATGATCTGACAACCGCAGGCCTCGGCCTGGTAGATGTTGATGAGCTCGCGCGTGGATGCCCACAGGACCTCGCAGTTGGGCTTGGCGGCGGCCGTCTTGACCGACTCCGTCACAAACGGAATGGGATCGACGCCGGTGTCGGCGATGCGACCGGCAAAGAGCGAGATGATGGACGGCGTCTCGGCGTCAACGGCCTCGACCATCTCGTCGACCTGCGTAGGCGTAAAGATGGTGGTGACGTTGACCTTGATGCCGTCGGCCGAAAGCTTGTGCACCAGCTCGGCGGTGGACTCGCCCTTGGTGGTCACGCACGGAATCTTGACGTAGACGCTCTCGGCCCAGGCAGCAATCTCGCGGGCCTCGACCTCCATGGTCTCGACGTCGTCGGCAAAGACCTCAAACGACACGGACACATCGGTGATGTGGGCCAGGACCTCCTTGGCAAACGCGCGGTAATCCGTCACGCCGCCCTTCTTCATAAGGGACGGGTTGGTCGTGAAACCCTGAACGTTGCCGCTCTCGTACATGTCGAGCATGCCCTCGAGGTTTGCACCGTCAGCGAACACCTTGATTGCCATCTGCCTGATTCCTTTCGTTAGCATACGGCCGATAAACTGCTAAACACTTTATCTACGTTTATCAAGGCGTGAACTGCGGTTTTTTATCTTCTCGGCGAACGGTTTTGCAGATTTACCATTTTTATATCGACGCCCCAGCGGCAAAACGTTTTTGCCGATCATTGCGTTTGATTCCGTTCACGGAACAGAAGCAGCGCCTCGCCGGCTCATATTCACAATCGCTCCAAAGCAAAAAGCGGTGACGCCTCGATTGAGACGTCACCGCTTCCGTGTAGGAGCCGGTTATCGGAGCTCCGCCCGATTAGGGCTTAACGTATGCCTGGATTACTCTTCCTCAACGTGATTGATCACAGCACCCTTGGTGTGGATGAAGTTGGGGACGAAGGCAACGACCAGAAGGACAGCGAGAATCGCGTAGACACCGGTGGTACCGAAGGCCTCGGCAGCGCGGCCAAGCGTAATACCAATGACGGAGAAATCGAAGTCGCCGAACGTAGTGTTCTTGAAGCCAAAGACGTCAAGAACGGGCAGGAGCAGGGCCGGGGCAAAGGTGATGAGCAGGCCGTTGACGAAAGCGCCAAGAGCTGCGCCCTTGCGACCGCCGGTAGCATTGCCGTAGATGCCCGCGGTAGCACCGCAGAAGAAGTGGGGAACCATGCCCGGGATGATGAAGATGCCCAGGGTAGCGCCCACGATGAACATACCGACCACGCCACCGATAAAGGAAGCGACAAAGCCGAGGATGACGGCGGTGGGAGCATAGGGGAAGAAGACGGCGCAGTCGACGGCGGGGATGGCACCGGGGATCAGCTTGTTGGAGATGCCCTGGAAAGCCGGGACCAGGTCGGCAAGGATCATACGAACGCCGTTATAGACGATGGTGACACCAACGGCGAAAGACAGAGCGCAGGTCAGGGCATAGACAATCACGTTGTCGCCACCAGCGGTCTTGGTAACGACCGCAGGATCTGCAATGTAAGCGGCGAAAGCGGTAACCAGGTAGAAGAAGGCCATGGTAAGAGCCGTGGAGATGGTAGTGTCGCGCAGGAAGGCGAACTTCTCGGGAACCTCGATCTTCTCGGTGCTGTTCTCCTCGGCGTCCTTAGCAAAAAGCGTACCGACTGCAGCGGAGATGTAATAGGCGAGTGAACCGAAGTGGCCCATGGCGATTTCATCGCCATCGGTAACCTTCTCGGTGAAACGCTGACCAACGGCGGGAAGCATAGCGCTCACGAGGCCCAGGAACATGCCGCCCACGATGACAAGCTGGACATCCTGGAAGCCAGATGCCTGCAGAACGGCAGACAGCAGGCAGGCCATAAACATGCTGTGATGGCCCGTCAGGAAGATGTACTTAAACTTGGTAAAGCGGGCAATGATAATGTTCACGACATAGCCGAGAATCAGGATCATCATGGTCTGAACGCCGAGGACGCTCTGAGCCATCGAAACGACGACCTCGTTGTTGGGCACGACGCCGGTGATGTGGAAACCGGTCTCGATGAAGGTACCCAGCGGAGCAAGGTTCTCCTGAACAACAGCGGCGCCGGCAGACAGCATGATGTAACCAAGAATGGGCTTCAGGGTGCCCGTCATCACCTTGTGGGCAGGACGCTTAAGCGCGACAAGGCCCACAAAGGCAAATAGACCCATAATCCACGCTGGCTTGGTCAGAATCGATTGGATAAACTCAAGTATGGGAAGGATGGCTTGCAT
The DNA here is from genome assembly GCA_947642445.1 of uncultured Collinsella sp. Lineage (GTDB taxonomy): Bacteria > Actinomycetota > Coriobacteriia > Coriobacteriales > Coriobacteriaceae > Collinsella. Next base: position 52,112 of record CANRSF010000007.1, read on the forward strand.
CTGCGCTTCCTTTCTCTCTAACGTGGGCGCGTTTCCCTCTTCCACAGGGAACCGCCCTTTTTTGTGCCGCTTTAGGCGTTAGCGGCGGCCGCCTTGATTGCCTCGAGGGCGTCTTCGCGGATCTTCTTCTTGTTCACATAGCTGCGAACGATCACAACGTTGCCGTGGAGCTCGGGGGCGAGTTCCTTAACGGTGATGAACAGATCCGGATTTGCGGAAGAAGCACCGTTCAGGTCCATAGACTCAACGTCGGCCTTGATGCCCTCCTCTTCGCAAAGCTCCTCGACTTTGCCAGCGAGCATCAGGCTAGACCCGATGCCGTTTCCGCATACGGTGATGATATGCATGACAACCTTCCTCTCCTACACGTGACGGTTTTCCGTCTATCCAAAAGCGGCGACGCATCGCCGTGCCATTAAGGCCTAAAAGAATGAACGCATGGTCTCCAAAACCTGCTCGGGCGTATCGCATGCGCTGAGCTTGGCAACGCAGTCCTCGTCCTCGAACATCTGCGAAAGCTCCGCCAAGCAGCCAAGATGAGCCTTGGGGTCGGGCGCGCAAATACCCACGAGCACGTGAACCGGATCGAAATCCTCGTGTCCAAACGCAATGGCAGGGTCAAGTGTGACGATACAGATCCCCGCTTCACTCACATTGCCATCTGCCTGAGCATGGGGCATAGCGATGCCCTCTTCCAAGACCATATAGGGGCCGAATTTGTGAACCGATGAAATCATGGCGTCAACATAGCTCTGGTCGCATTTGCCAGCGTCTACGAGCAACTTACCGCATGCCCTGATCGCTTCCTCCCAGTCGGAGGCCTCGACGTGGCAGGCAACAAGCTCGGGCTTAAGAAGATCGGTCAGCATGCTCGTCCCCTACTCCTCGGGCAGGATATGAAAACCAAGCGCCTGAATGTCGCGGGCAAAGCCCTTGACCGTATCAAGCGAGTACTCAAGCAAATCTTTCCCGAAATTCTTGCGCTTGGCAAGAAGGGCATTGGGGACCGTAATGATCTGGCATCCAACGGACTCCGCCTGGAAGATATTGAGGACCTCGCGCGTAGACGCCCAGAGAACCTCGGCAGCAGGCTTAACGGCAGCCTTCTTTACGGACTCCGCCATGAGGGGCAGCGGATCGACGCCGGTATCGGCAATGCGACCGGCAAAGATGGACAGAATAGAGGGGGTCTCAGCAGAGACGGCATCGACAAACTCGTCGACCTGCTCGGGCGTGAAGATAGTGGTGACATTCACCTTGATGCCGTCGGCAGAAAGGCGCTTGACCAGCGCGGCAGTGGACTCACCCTTGGTGTTGAGCGCCGGGATCTTAACGTAGACGTTGTCTGCCCAGGTTGCGATCTCGCGAGCCTCGGCTTCCATACCCGCCTCGTCGTCGGCGAATACCTCAAAAGAGACCGACACATCAGTAATGTGCTCAAGAACCGTCTTGGCAAAAGCGCGGTAGTCGGTCACGCCGCCGGCCTTCATAAGGGAAGGATTGGTCGTGAAGCCCTGAACGTTGCCATTGTCATGCATGTCAAGCATGCCCTCGAGGTTAGCGCCGTCGGCAAACACCTTGATCGCCATGTTCGGTCCTTTCTCATCTAACACTATTGCTATCGAAAGCCTTCTTCTTTGTTTCAAAAGCTTTTCGGTTTTCTTTTATAAACTATTTCAAAAGCTATCGAAAGCTCAATTGTCAACTTTCCGTGAACGGTCGAATATCGGGCGTGAACGTACTTCTTTTGGGCGGCACCTTCAGAATGAGACTCTTTATAGCCCGTTTACGTGCGAACTATCTGCTACGCATGCATTTGTGACATGCCATTCCGTTCTTTTGATTCATTCGAATTTGCCTTGTTCTTTTCATATCGATACGTTATATTTCGATTACGAAAGGCGCATCTTTTACCTTTTGTTCAAAAGGAGCGGCATATGGCATCTACTTCCGACCTTTCACCGGCCGAGCGTCAGCGATTTATCATGAATTGGCTGGCCGAAAAGCCAAATATCTCGGTATCCGACATCGTTCGCCGTTTTTCGGTTTCGGAAGTCACCGCACGACACGACCTCATCTCGCTGGAATCCGAAGGCAAGCTGCGTCGCGTACGCGGCGGAGCGGTATCGCTTTCTCGCTCCAACGCAATCTCGTATCCCGAGGAGCGCATCAATGTCCAAGTCGAGGCCAAGGAGGCCATCGCCGCAACCGCAGCAACTCTTGTTGATGATGGCGATGTTCTGGTAATTGATATCGGCACCACAGGCTTTTACTTCGCTAAGGCCCTCATGGACAAGCGTGAGATCACCATTATCACCGGCGATCTTGCAATCGCGAACTACGCCAGCTTCAATCTCCCCAATGCTTCGGTAGTGCTGCTGGGCGGCTCCGTGCGCAAGGGCCACCTCTATCTCGCGGGCGCACTGACGCTCGACTGCATGAGCAAACTACATGCCGACAAGGCGTTTGTCAGTGCTGACGGATTCCACCCCGACCACGGTTTTACCGTCGAGCACGACTTCTCGGCCATGATCAAGCATATGTACCTTACCAACTCAAACCAGGGCTACATGATGGTTGACCAGGGAAAGTTCAACAAGACCAGTTTTTATCAGTCCGCGCAGATCGATGACCTCGACGGCATCATCGTTGATGGAGACAACGAGGGCATCATGACGGCGGCGATCGAGAGCAGTCGCAGTCATCCCAAGCTCTATATTGCAAAATAGCTCAAATGGCCGGGTCGCCCCCACTGCGGGCGACCCGGCCATTTATTAAATCAACCCAAAATGCTGCATCGCTGTGACGGTGCCGTCGTGTGCGACATCGTCGGTCACGTAGTCGGCGACCGCCTTGACCTCGGGCATGGCGTTGCCCATGGCCACGGCCGTCTCGACAGCAGCGAGCATGCCCAGGTCGTTGCCAGAATCGCCAAAGCCAAAGGTGCGCGCATTTCCCGCGCGACCCAGATACTCCAGCGCCCGCGCCACGCCCACGCCCTTGTCGATGCCCTTGGGGCTCAGCTCGCGATTCTGACCACCGGTGTTGCACAGCTCAAACTCGCGCTCGATAAAGCCGTCATCGTTGGCTACGCGAGCCAGGTCGCACGCGTTAATGCACACCTTGCCTACGCGCAAGCGGCCATCGACGCGCATCTGATCAACGCCATGCACCACGCCGGCGCCTAGCAGAAATGACTGTTCGACACCAACTGGCTCAAGTGAATAGGTGGCACCGTTCGTCTCGAACAACGCCTCGCCGCCCGCCACAGTAATGCGACGCGCGAGCTCCTCAACAATGTCCTCGTCAATGCAGTCCTCGTGTGCCACGCGGCCCTCGACCTCTAGCGTGGCCCCCGCCATGGCAACGATACCCGCCGGGTTCAGCGCGCGCAGGCCATCGGCAATCAGCCACAAGGGGCGACCCGTGCAGATAAATGCCTGGTGACCCGCATTGCGCAGGCGACCAAATGCATCGACAACGGCCTTCGACGGATGGATTGCATTGAAGTCCTTATCGGTCATATCGTCGGGATCGAACGACGTCAGCGTGCCGTCCACGTCAAAAAAGAGCACAGCGGGTTCGGGACACGCATCAATCATATGGGTTCCTTTCGAGGATAAGGGCAAACGAAGCATCCATCATATAATGGAGCGACGCAACCAGAGAGGTCACCCATGGAATTTTACGCAAGCTGCCCCGAGGGCTTTGAGTCCGCACTCGCCGATGAGCTTAAACGCCTCGGGCTTTCGCATGTCCGCCGCCTGAAGGGCCGCGCTACATTTGAGGGCGAGCTCGAAGAAGGCTATCGCGCCTGTCTGTGGTCGCGCCTGGCCAGCCGCGTGTTCGTGGTACTCGGGCGCTTTGAGGCGCAGGATGCCGATGAACTGTACGATAGCGTTTACGACATCGCCTGGGAGAGCATCGTCCGCCCGGGCGCTACCATCGCCATCACCGCCCGCGGCGTGACCGAGCAGCTGCGCAACACGCGCTTCTCGGCCCTGCGCGCCAAGGACGCATTGTGCGACCGCCTGGCCGAGACCACGGGCCGTCGCGCCGATGTCGATGCTGCCGACCCCGATGTTCACCTGCTGCTTTCGCTGCGCCAGCGCCGCGCGAGTATAAGCCTGGACCTTTCGGGCGACCCGCTGTTCAAGCGCCTGCCGCCCGCCGCGACTCGGGCCGGCGAGGGCGCGCACGTGCTGCGCCCCGACTACGCCGCCCTGGTACTGGCGCAGGTCGGCTGGACCGCGCTGTGCGAGCGCGAGCTGACGGCCGACGACTACGAAAACGAGGCCCTGCCTACGCTGATCGACGCCTCGTGCGCCGGCGGTGGCCTGCTGCTAGAGGCCGTGAACATTCTGACCGACCGTGCCCCGGGCGCTGCACGCGAGCGCTGGGGCTTTGAGGGCTGGCGGCTGCACGACGCCACTCTGTGGGAGCAGCTGCTCGCCGAGGCACGCGAGCGCGAGGCGGCAGCGCGCGAGCGCCAGGCGCGCATCGTGGCCGTAGATATCGACCCCGCCGCCCGCAAGACCGCCGAGCGCATGGTCAAGTGTGCCGGCTACAAGCGCTTTGTCGATTTTTGCGCCGCCAAGCCCGCCACCGCGCTGGACCATGCGGGCGCTGTCGCCGGCGCCGCCGTGGTCGCGGACACCACCGAGACGCCGCTTTCGCTCATGCACGACGCCATGACGCTCATCGGCGAGCTGCGCCGCGCGCCCGAGCTTGCCGCGGCGCCGGTCGCCGCGCTCACCCGCGACGGCCTTATGGCCCGCGCGCTCCATGCCGAGCCCGCGCGCTCCATTGCCGTCATGCCCAACAACGAAGAGGCGACTATCGAGGTTTGGCCCTCGCTCGACCACGCCGCCGCAGCGTTTGAGGCTGCGACCAGCGCGGATGCCGAGGCCGAGGTTGCGGATGCCAACGACGTCATCAGCGACGAAGCCGCCGCTTCCGCCATGCCCGAGCCTGCCGCCATGCTCGACCTGGGCGACGGCAAGCCGCTGCCCGTGCTCATCCCCGAGTCGGAGCAGTTCGCCAACCGCCTGCGCAAGAACGCACGCCTGCGCCGCAAGTGGGCCAACCGCGAGGGCGTGAGCTGCTACCGCGTCTACGATGCCGACCTGCCCGATTACTCCGCCGCCATCGATCTGTACGAGGGCTGCCCGCAGACGCCGGGTCGCTGGCTCGTCATCGCCGAGTACGCCGCACCCAAGACCATCGATCCTGCGCTGGCCCAGGCCCGCATGCTCGACATCTTGGCCATCGCGCCGCGCATCCTGGATGTTCCGGCCGAGCACGTGCACGCCAAGGCCCGCATGCGTTCGCGCGGCGGCTCGCAGTACGGCAAGCAGGGCGCCGGCAAGGGCGGCCCGGGCGAGCGCGCCAACATCGCGCGCCGTCGCCTGCCGCTCATCGAAGAGGGCGGGCTCACCTTTGCCGTCAACTTTGACGACTATCTGGATGTGGGCATCTTCCTGGACCACCGCGTCACCCGCAACCTAGTGCGCGAGCACGCCAAGCAGGCGCGCCGCTTCCTCAACCTGTTTGCCTACACCGGCACTGCCACCTGCTATGCGGCAGACAGCGGCGTCGAGGAGACCGTGACGGTCGACCTCTCCAACACCTATCTGGACTGGGCCGAGCGCAACATGCGCCAGAACGGCTTTGTGGGGCCTCAGCATCATTTTGTGCGCGACGACGTGCTCGCCTGGATTCGCGACCAGCGCCAGACGCGCAACCGCTGGGACCTGATCTTTGTCGACCCGCCCACGTTCTCGAACTCGTCCAAGATGGGCCGTCGCACCTGGGATGTTCAGCGCGACCATGTTGAGCTTTTGGCCGGCGTATCGCGCCTGCTCGCGCAGGGCGGCCATGCCATCTTTAGCTGCAACCTGCGCGGTTTCCGCCCCGAGACGCGCAAGCTTGCGCGCGCAGGCGTGGTGCTGGAGGACATTACGGAGCAGACCATCCCCGAGGATTTCGCGCGCAACCAGAAGGTGCACCACTGCTACATCGTGCGCCGCCTGCCCATCGAGGACGCCATGGCCGAGGTCGGCTTTAGCGCCGAGGAAATTGCTGAGCGCGTCGAGGAACTGCGCAACCCCGGAGCCCGCAAGCCTCGCGCAGCATCGCCCGCGCACGCGCAGGCCGGCGTCCGAGGACCGCACGGCGACGACAAGCCCGCCTGCTCAGGCAAGCCCAAAAAGAAGAAGTTCTACGCCAGCAAGCCCAAGGGCAAATAAACAAAGTTGCGGTGGAATAGTCCCTAAAAATGCCTGGTAAAAGCCCAAACAGGAACTATTTCACCGCAACTCATATTGGGATGATGGTTGGCGATCTAGCCTTGGGTGACCAGGCGATAGCCGATACCCACGTGCGTCTGGATATAGCGCGGGTGCGCGGGATCGGACTCGATCTTTTTGCGCAGCGTACCCATAAAGACGCGCAGGCTCGCCAGGTCGCTCTTGGTCGCCGTACCCCAAATCTCGTGCAGGATAAATTGGTGCGTCAGCACCTTGTCGGCGTTGTGCGCCAGCAAGCAGAGCAACTTATACTCGATCGGCGTCAGATGCAGCTCCTCGCCATCCATCATGGCGATGCCAGCATCAAAATCGATATGCAGCTCACCGGTATTAAACGAGCCCTCGGAGGCAACGCCGCCCGTTTGCGCATACGAAAGGCGCCTGAGCGTGGTGCGGATGCGCGCAAGCAGTTCCTCGACCGAAAACGGCTTGGTCAGGTAGTCGTCGGCACCGGCATCGAGCGCTCGGATCTTGTCCGCGTCCTCGCTGCGCGCCGAAACCACGATGATCGGCATGCCCGACCACGCGCGCACCGACTCCACCACCTTGACGCCGTCCATATCGGGCAGGCCCAGATCGAGCAGCACAATGCTCGGCGCCTGCGACGAAGCGGCGGCGATGGCGGCGTGGGCGGTCTCCACAGCCATATGGCGCAAACCGTGCGCCTCGAGCGCGGCGACGATAAGGTTGCGGACGGCGGGATCGTCCTCAACGACCAAGATGAGCGGTTTCACGGCAGAGTTCGGCACAGCGCTACTCCTTATCAAACGAAACGTCGGCGGCGGGAAGCTCAATCGTAAAGACCGAACCGTGCGGGTCCGCCGCGGTAACCTCTATGCTACCGCCATGTGCCAGCGCAATGGAGCGGCAGAGCGAAAGCCCCAAGCCCACACTGCGGCAGCTGTCGGCCAGGCCATGGTTGGCGGTGTAGAACGACTCAAAGATCCGCTCGCGGTCCTCGGGCGCAATGCCCGGGCCATCATCAGCAACCGAGCACGCCACGCATCCATCATGGACGCCAATCGAGATTACGATATGCGAGCCCGCGGGCGTATAGGCAATGGCGTTGTTCACCAGATTGACCACCAGCTGCACCATCAGGCGCGCGTCGACGTTGACGAGCGCCGGCTCATCGCACGCCACCACCTTAAGGTCGTGCTCGCGCACGGCCGGGTTCACGTGGCGCAGCGCCTCCTCGACGATATCGTCCATGAGCTCGAGCGTGGTCGACAGGCGCATACCGCCACCCTCGAGCTTGGTGATGGCGAGCAGATTCTCGACAGTGGCGTTGAGCCATTGCGCGTCCGAGCGAATGGATAGGAGCATGCCGCGGCGTGTCTGGTCGTCGAGCACGGCCGTGCCGGTCGAGCCCTGGTCGAGCAACACGTCGGCATTACCCGAAATACTGGTGAGCGGCGTACGCAGATCGTGCGAGATGGAGCGCAGCAAGTTGGCACGCAGCTGTTCGTTTTTGGCGAGCACCGCCGCTTCCTCGCGAGCCTCCATGGCGCGGGCGCGATCGAGCGCCAGCTCGCCTTCGCTCACGATGGCATCGGCAAGCGTCCGCTCCTCGGGCGTCAGCGCATCGGGCTCGGCGACAATGGCGAACACCCCCACCACCGAGGCGGGATCGCCCGCGCGCACCATGGTGTCGCCCGAGCGCACGGTCAGGTATATGCCGTAGAACGCCGAGGCGCCATAGGTGGCATCGAGTGGCGTTCCCACATAGGCGGACGCCGAGAGCCGCGGCGGCATCTGGGGCGCCAGCTGGTGTACCGGCGCGGCATCGCCCACGGCCGTGTACGTCGTGCGCGGCAGCAGGTCATCGTTATCGGCATCGGCGCTATACCACACGACCGGACAGTCCGAAAGACGCGCCAGCTGCGTTGCCATAGCGTGCACAATCTGTTGCTGATCGCCACACCGCTGCAGCATGCGGTTGGTCTCGAGCACCATCTGCGTGCGACGGTCGCTGGCGGCAGCCTGCGCCAAGGCGCGGCGCAGGGCCAGCGCGATCGAGCTCGATACGAGCGAGACCGCAAACATGATAAAGAACATGCCGGGATAGACGCGGTCGATAAACGATAGCGCGTAGCGCGGGTCGACAAACAAGAAGTTGTAGAGCGCCACGGCGGCAGCCGAGCTCAGCAGGCAGTACAGGCGGCTCCAGGTAAAGAAAGCGCACAGCTGCACGGCAAACACATAGACGATCATGATGCTCGGCGCGAGCCCCGGATGGTCGAGCAGCGCGCCCACAATCGTCGCCGCGGCTAGCAGCCCCGCCGATACGCAGGCGTCATACAGAGGGCTGCGACGCGTCAGCGTTGTACGCCGCCACCAAAAGTTCTCGGCAATATCGCCGTCCGCACGGACGTCCATCAGCGCCCCGCCCCTCTCTCAAAAACAAAAACCACCACAAAGGGGACTGGCACCTTTGCGGTGGTGGCCTCCTTGTGGTGGTTTCAAGTGTATAGCCTTTGCAGCCTGCGGTCGCTAGACAAACAGCAGACGTCGACTACGGACGCTCGTCGGGAGCCAGGCGCTGCATCTTGCTCACGGCCTTAAACTTGGTGAACAGCGGCACATACTCAAAGCTCACGTTGGAGTTCTCCAGGCCGTACCAGCGCGCAGGCGTGCCGGCGGCGCGGCGGATGATGTACTTGAGCGTGATGGCCGTACGCTCGCTGGGCTCCACGTCGCTTTCGGGCGCCAGCAGCTTGCGGATCATGACGAACTTAAACGTACCGATGTTGCCCGGGTCCTTGTAGACCGAGTAGTCATGCGTCTGCGCCGGCAGCTCGCCGCTGGCAGCCAGGTCCTGAACAACCTGGCGCAGGTAAGCATTGACGCGCTGGTTGATCTTATAGCCCAGGTACAGATGCACGCGGAATACGTAGTCGGTGCCGAACGTCTCGACCGAGTAGGCAAAGGTATGCGGCTCCTCCATGGTCTCGACATTCACGAACCACCAGGCACGAGCGCGCTTGGGGTGCTTGTCCAAAATCGAGTAGACGATATCGCGGTCGATATAGTCGGTGTTGGTGTCCTTGGTCAGGTACACGATGTTGTCGCTCATGAGCTCGTAGCGATCGTCGTCGCGCAGGCGTTTGAGCTGCGGCAGATAGCTGCGCAGCGGCAGCAGCGTAAACTGACGTTGCTCGACCGCCGTGCCGTTGTACCAGCACACCATGATGCCCATGATGAGCGCGGCCATAAGGATGGTGAAATAGCCGCCGTGGAAGAACTTGGTGAGCGAGCTCACAAAGAAGAAGCCCTCGAGCATAAGGAAGAAGGCGGCAAAGATCCACGGCGCGACCTTGAGATTGCGCTCCACGTGCAGATAGAAGAAGAGCAGCATTGTCGTGCACATCATGGTCAGGGTAATGGCCAGGCCGTACGCGGCCTCCATGTGCGCCGAGTTCTGGAACAGCAGCACCACGACGACGCAGCCCACGAGCATGACGTTGTTGACCATGGGGATGTAGAGCTGGCCCTTGGTCTCGGCAGGATAGAAGACCTGCATATGCGGCATGAGGTCCAGGCGGCTGGCCTCGGACACCAGCGAGAATGCGCCGGTGATGAGCGCCTGCGAGGCGATGATGGCCGCGACGGTGGAAAGGCCGACGGCAAAGGGGCGCAGACCCGGGGCGAGCATCTGGTAGAAGGGGTTGAGGTCGGCGATACCCATGAGCTCCGGGTTGCCGGCGTTGTTGATAAGCCACGCGCCCTGGCCCATGTAGGACAGCAGCAGGCAGCACTTAACGAACGGCCAGGTGGCATAGATGTTGCCGCGGCCCACATGGCCCATGTCGGAATAGAGCGCCTCGGCACCGGTGGTAGCGAGGAAGCAGCTGCCCAAAATCATGATGCCCGCATGGTTGTTGGGGCTCAGCAGAAAAGCGATGCCACGCAACGGGTTGAGGCACAGCAGCACCGCGGGATACTGGCAGACAAAGAACAGGCCCGTGCCGCCCAGGAACAAAAACCACAGCGTCATGATGGGGCCGAAGGCGTGACCGATCTTGGCCGTGCCGATGCGCTGCACCAAGAAGAGCGCGATGATGATGGCAAGCGTGATGGCGACGACACGACCCTGGTCGTCACCGAGCACGGCATGGACCGCCGGGATGGTGCGCAGGCCCTCGATGGCCGTGGTGACGGTAACGGCAGGCGTCAGGATGCCGTCGGCGAGGAGCGCCGCGCCGCCCAGCATGGCGGGGATGATGAGCCACTTGCCGCAGCGCTTGACCAAGCTGTACAGGGCAAAGATGCCGCCCTCGCCGTGGTTGTCGGCGCGCAGCGAGATCAGCACGTACTTGACGGTCGTCAGCAGCGTGACCGTCCACACGACAAGGGAGAGCGCGCCGAGCACGAACTCCTGCGTGACGCTTCCGATGCCGCCGTTGCCGGCAACGAGCGCCTTGGTTACATACATGGGGCTGGTGCCGATATCGCCATACACCACGCCCAGCGTGACGAGCATCGCCGAGATGCTCACAGGAATCGCAGCGTGCGAGGCTACTTCCTTTGCCTTTTGTTCCATAAGCCGGTTTCCTCCCAATTTTAACGTTCGACGGGATTATATGTAATCAGCACATATTTTAATGGCACCGTTTTCCCAGCTAGATAAACATTTATGCGGCCTTTAGGCCACCGCGGCGATATGGAATGTGACAAAGGGACGCCCCCTTTGTCACATTCGTCATTTTCCGAGCCAGTTTTTGAACCACCACTCCATAGAGCGGCTCATCTCGGCCATAAAGGGGCTCGTGTGCTTACGGGTGTAGATGTCGATGACGCGCTCGCCCACCTCGCGGGCGTGCGGGCGAAACATCGCATCCATCTCGGCCACCTGCGCATCCATCGTCGCGGCGTCGGCGCGACAATAACGCTCCTCGTGCACCAGGTTCACCACGGGATGCGCGATTGCCGGGCGCTCCTTACGGGGCGTGCCGATGATGAGCATCGACAGCGGCATGGTATAGGCAGGCAAGTCCAGCAGTGCGGCAACTTCCTCGGCGTTCTCGACGATATCACCGATGTAGCAGCTCCCCAGCCCCAGGGCCTCGGCGGCAACCACGGCGTTTTGAGCGGCGATCACGGCATCCTGCGCCGCGATGGCAAAGTCGCCCAAACCCGGCGCGGGGCGGGGCGCCTTGCCCGTGCGCTCGACAAACTCGGGCTCAAAGCAGCCCACGTGCTCAAACAGATCGATCCACTTGGCATAATCGACCACAAATATAAGTGCCCAGGGCGCCTTGGCGATCATGGGCTGGTGATCGCACAGGTCGGCCAGACGGTCCAGCGTAGCCTGCTCGCGAATGCTCACGATGGAATACATCATCATGGCGCCCGCCGACGGCGCGCGACTCGCCGCATGCAAGATCGCCGCCCGCTGTTCGTCGGTCACCGCCACGGGACGGTCGTTGTCATCGCGCGCAAAGGCACGCGTGGACGAACGGTGCTCCAAAATGTCCAGTACCGCGTTGCCCGTAGTCTCGACCGAATAGCCGTACGTATCCATGCCCGCAGCTCCGTCGCCGCCCATGTCCGCCTCGCAAACCTGCTCGCTCATCGCCCTACCCTCGCCATTTCTTTAAGAAGCCTTTACGTTTCCGTGTAATTCCCGTCCATTATCGCGCAGGTCGCCACTACATTGCGCCACACCGCCACACGCGCGCGTTAATATGGCTGGTTGTTGTGCGCAGCCACCAATTGCTGCGCATATCTTGGTAACAATCGGGTAAATCCCCGCTTTCGTAGGTTTTAGTTTGTGAGGAGTCTCAGCATGTTCGCTGCCGCCATCTCGCTCGTCGGTCTTGCGGCGACCGTCTACCTTGTCTTGCGCGAGGCCAAGGCCATTCGCGCACAGTCGGGCACCGTTGCCAAAAGCGCTCTTGGGTGGAGCGTCGTCTTCGGCCTGTTCCAGCTCTTTTTGACCGTCTGGGGCGCCATTGGCCTCGTCGCTCAAAACGAGCCGCTCGCCTTTGTGATGCTCATCCTGACCAACGCCATTCTCACCGGCTGCGCTTGGGCCAGCATCGCCCGCGACCGCATCGCACCGCGCGTCTTTGCGTTCGCCTCGGCCGACGCTCCCACCCCCACTGGCAAGCTCGCCCGCCTGCGCGGCGCCTTTGTGGGCAAACCGCTCGTCGCCGCCGTCCTGTGCCTGCTGCTCGCCGGCGTCTTTGCGCTGCTGGGCATGGAGGTCTCGTCCAACCACGACTTTACCTGGGTCTACCCCCTGTGCATCCTGCTCGAGTGGGCCATCATCACCGTGCTCATGACCGGCCTGTTCTTCCTATTCCAGCGCCACGGCGCAGCTCCCGCGGTCCTGGCCTTTGCCCTCTTTGTCCTGGGCATTGCCGAGTTCTTCGTCATCACGTTTAAATCCATGCCCATCCAGCCGGGCGACCTTTCGGCCATCTCCACCGCCGCCGCGGTCGCCGGCAACGGCTACACCTTCTCGATCTCGCTGTTCTGCGTGCTGTCCATGGGCTTTACCGCCATCGCCATGCTGCTGTGCGAGTACGCCGGCCTGGTGGCACCGCACCGTCAGAAGGGTGCCGCCAACGCCAAGCGCATGCTGCTCACCAACCTGCTCGTGGCAGTGCTATGCCTGGGCGGTGTGACCGCGCATGTCACGCTCATCGACTACTACAACACTCTCGGCATCACCGTCTACACCTGGCGTCCGCTCGAGAGCTACTGGCGCGAGGGCTACCTGCCTGCCTTTATTAGTGCGGCGCAGTCCATCAAGCCGCCCAAACCCGCCGACTACTCCGTCGACGATGCCAAGGCCACGCTCAAAAAGTACGCCAAGGCCTACGACAAGTCCGACGCGGCCAAGAGCGACGAGCGCACCGCCGCAAAGGAGCAATTCGACAGCGAGAAGCCCACGGTCATTGCCATCATGAACGAGACCTTCTCGGACCTGTCCATCTACCAGAACATGCGCGCCGGCTACGAGGGCCCGCAGTACTTTAAGAACCTGTCCAACTGCCTCAGCCGCGGCAAGCTCTACGTGAGCGCCTACGGCGGCGGTACCGCCAATACCGAGTTTGAGTTTATGACCGGCAACTCCATGGCCAACCTGGGCTCGGGCGTGTACCCCTACACCATCTACAACATGGAGACGACCGGGAACCTGGCAGAGCAGTTCAAATCGCTCGGCTATTCCACCACGGCCATGCACCCCAACCACGCAACCAACTGGAACCGCGAGAACGTCTATAAGGACTTTGGCTTTGACCAGTTCCTGTCCATCAACGATTTCCAGGGCGCCGATACCCTGCGCGGCATGGTGACCGACCAGGCTACCTACGACAAGATTCTGGAGCTGCTCGACCAGAACGCCGATCCGCAGTTTATCTTCGATGTGACCATGCAGAACCACTCGGGCTACGACACGGGCCTGCTGCCGGTCGACAAGCAGATGCACCTGAACATCGACACGACTGACCTGGACGCCAAGACCGTCGAGGACGGCACGCTGTCCGATGTCGACGAGTATGTCTCGTGCATCGAGCAGTCCGACCAGGCGCTGCGCTACTTCCTCAACGCCTTGAGCAAGCTCGACCGTAAGGTGGTCGTGGTGTTCTGGGGCGACCACCAGCCGTTCTTCCCGTCCAAGTTCAACGATAAGTGGTTTACCGGCGAGGACGACGCCACCCACCAGGAGCGCTTGTGGCAGACCGACTACATCATCTGGGCCAACTACGACGTTGCCGGCTGCGACCAGAAGAGCGAGGTCGACGACCTGTCCACCAACTACCTGTCTACCCAGCTGATGCAGCTGATCGGCGCACCGCTTTCCGACTATCAGAAGGCGCATATGACACTGCGCGAGTCGCTGCCCGCCATCAACTCCGTGGGCTACGAGGACGCCAGCCTGCGCTGGGCACTCTCCTCCAACGTCACCGGTGACGACGCCGCCGCAGCAGCCGCCACCAAGGCGCGCGAGGATTACGCCAAGATGCAGTATTACGAGATGTTCCGCGACGGCAAGAACGTCTACACCGAGCACTTCCAGACCGAGGCCAACGAAACCGACCCCAACCTGGCACCGGGCACGACCAAGATCAAGTAGCGACACGTCTTAACTGGTTCGTCTGCCCGGCGGCGCGGAACGTAAGGTTCCCTGCTCGGACAGTCCTGCTCGCACGGAGAGCACATTAAGTGCTCTCCGGCTCGTGCGAAACTCGCGATGAACCTTACATTCCGCGTCGCCGGGCAGACGCCTCGGTGTTGAAGCGCGGCTTGTCATGAAAGCATCCGCAACATATATAAGTTGAAGGCCACATTAAGTGGCCTTCTTTGTATTCGGAAAGTGTGTCCCGGAATCTGCCTTCGGAATGGGACGGACGCAGTTTCCGCTTGAGGGCCTGTTGGGAAAGCGCATCCCACTTCAAGAGTAAATTCCGGGTCGCACTTTCCGCTAAGGCTCTCAACCGGAAAGTGGGGACCACTCTGAGCGCCGATTCTGGGACACACTTTCCGAAACACCGCCCATCCGGAAAGCCCGTCCCGCTCTGAATACATCCGGGCATGGAATATCCGCTTATTAGGCCTTCCGTCAATAAAGGGGCGCCCTCCCGAGCGGCGGGCTCGAAGTTCATCGCGAGTTCCGCACGCAAAGAAGGCCACTTAATGTGGCCTTCGTCTTGCGCAGGACTGTAGAGCAGGGAACTTCGTGCCCGCCGCCCGGGAGGGCGTTGCGTTTAGAAGATGAACCTAGCGCTTATCCCTCCGGGACAAAAGAAGTGCGGCTATAAATGCGATGATTGCAAGTGTCAGCAACACCAAAAGCAACGTGAGCGTGTTGTCGCCTGTTGCCACCAGACCAAGCAAACCGAGCTTCTTGCTGTCAGCAGACTGCATGGGGATCTTCTCGCCATCGTCCTCGGCGGTGATTTCCCAGCGAATGGTCTTGTTTGCGTCGGCAACCTCGTTGCCCACCGATGTCGGAACGTTTAGCTGCAAATTAAGCACCGTGCTGCCATCGCTCGTAAACGTGGCGATTTGCGTGGGACAAGCGAACACGCTGCCCGGTGTTCCTGTCTGGAGCCAACCTGCAGAGCCATCGCCCGCCGACGCCGTTAGAGTAATGGGCGACAGCAGGCGTGCCGTCTCGTGATCGACAACGGCACGCACAAACACGCGCACCTGGGACTTTACGCCCGTGGCACGAATCTCTATCTGCTGATCACGCACATCGCCAGGCATCAGATCTTTAAAGGCCAAAAACAGATCGGGCTCCCCCGAGGAGTCCGTCGCCCCCGAGACCGTCAGCTGACGCGCATTTCCGTCATAGGCAATCGCGGGAGTATCGGCAAACGCACGGGCAGGCGCGGCAAGCGCGGCAACACAGGCAACAACCGCGACCACACAGCGCACGGCGCGCATAGCGTCTTTGCGAATCGGAAAAGCCATGCTTACGCACCCCCATGCGGCGGCACCAGCACGCCATCCTTGACCGTACAGCCCCATGCCTCTGTAACTGCGTCATCGGGCGTGGACTGAATTGCCTGGGTCGAAATGTCGACGACCAGGTTCTTGCCATCCGCCTTCCTCTCAGTCACGCTCTTGATGAGCACGCCGGTTTTGTCCATCGGCGCAACGGAAGATGTCCAATAGTAGAATCCGTCGGACGCGGCAACCCAAGACGAGGCGCTGTTGGAAGCAGACGCATCGGACACGTTGCCCCACTCAATAAC
This sequence comes from uncultured Collinsella sp., assembly GCA_947642445.1. Lineage (GTDB taxonomy): Bacteria > Actinomycetota > Coriobacteriia > Coriobacteriales > Coriobacteriaceae > Collinsella. The sequence goes on from CANRSF010000007.1 coordinate 68,136, forward strand.
GTAGTCCGTTCCCGCAACCGGCTCATCCCACAGGCGCGCGCCATCCTGGTCCTGCCAGTAGATATCCACCGCAGCACGCAGGTATGCCGGAGCCGAGCCCTTGTTTGTAATCGTGACGTCACTCTTCACGTTGCCATTGAGCTTCTCGTCTACCGAGGGCGCCACCGAACCAAAGCCAAACTCGTTGACCAGCACGCCCGTAACCGAAAGCCAGGCAAAGGTGCCGGCAGCACTAGCCAAAAGAAGAACGCCGACAAGGAGGGCGACGATTTGCTTGCGCTTAGTCATCCTGGTCCTCCTTCTTCAGCGTGCCGTTTTCCCAAACATTCTTGGCACGCGAGCCACCATCGACCCATTTGTCCTTCGCGCGCGTGTTAACGCACGTCACCACCGCATCGCCCGCGCTCGAGGCAGACGAAATCGTCAGCTCGGCAGATTTGCCGGGCGCCTTACCAGGCGTGCTCAGCTCACCCTGGTAGCGCCATGCCCAAGCCGTATCTTCCTCGACGGTATAGAAACCCGCCGGCGCGGCAAATTGCACACTGCCGACATACCAGGTCTCGCCGTTTTCCTGCTGCGTTTTATCGACCTTCACTTCGACCATGCGCGTCTCGGCAAGAGAATCCTTCGATGCCTTCCGTGCCACCTTAAAGCGGGATGTCTGTCCCATGGCACCAGCATCGGTGGTCTTTTTTACAATTGTCAATGCGTGAGTCTGGGCGAACTTGAACACGGCATTACCGGGGCCCTGTTCGCCTTCACCCGTCTTCTTGGACTCCAGACGATTGGCTAGGTCGAACGAGCCATTGCCCGAGCCCAAGCTGTAGAGCGAGACATACTGGTCGTTAACGGGCTCCTCCGTCATGGACGCATCAGGACCGTAGCTCGCCCGCTTAACGGTAACAGTCAGCTGCGTTCCCATAAACGGCTCGGCAAAGCAGACCTTAAAGGGTGCCTGGTCGGCACTGTTGTCGACTGTGTTGGCGGCGTTGGGATCGAGCAGCCACTTAAGCCGCACGGTCATTGTTTTAGGGTTAGTGGAATCGGATGTGTCGTTGGCAGCCACACGATACGTCACGGGATACAGGTCCATGTCTCCCTTGACCGGCTCGCCCTTAAACTCATTCCAAGACTTCGCATCGCCATCGGCAGGCACATATCGCCACTCCAGGAAGAGCTCACGTACGTCACCGCTAGTAGTCGTCTGTTCATCGAGCAGCGCGACGATCTTGGAGTGGGCGTCCGGGTCGTATGCCACGGACTTTTTCTCCATCTCGGGATTGCCGTCGTTGTCATAGACCGGGTTGCCGCTCTCATCCACCTTGGGAACATCGACGTTATGGACAAAGCCGGCGCCCGTCGCGCGCTCGCCGTCCGAGTCGACCGTTGCCGTAAAGACGACCGACCCGTCGACACCGTGATAGCGAACCTTATACGGCGCGATCTTGTACACCGCAGTGTACGTCACGCTCTTAAAGGGCTCATTACCCTCGAGGGGATACTTATCGTCACCGGTCATTAGGGTGTATTTGCCATCGGGTTCGTAGTCGCGCGACCAGCCGACAAAGTCGTACTTGGTGCCGTCAATGCCCACAACCTCCTTGACAGCCTTGACCTCAAGAGAAATCTGGTCGCCGGAATCAGTACGGCCGAGACCGCGGACAAGAGCAGGATTCGCGAGATTTGAGTCGATGTTCGATTGAACGGTAACCAGGCTGGGACGGTAGACCGGGTACAGCTCCATGGGGGCCCTGACCACGGTAGAAGCACTCACCATGCGGATACCCTCCGACCAAGCGACATAGCCCTTGACAGGTGCCGGCTTGGCTTCCGTCCAGCCCACGAAGGCGTTGAACGCACCTCCTGTATCCCTATCGATAGCGCTGACGTCATAAGTGGGCTTCGGGATGCCGCCATCAAGGTTGCCGAGCATATCGCCTTGCTGAGCAACTTTGCCGTCAACATCTTTGGCATTGAGATGGTACACGACCGCCAACGGCGAATAGTACGCCACAAATGTATAGGCCCCGCCGGGTTCCACCTGATGGGAATACGAGTTATCGCCGTTAGGTTCGATGTCTTCAACTTCGCCATTCGGAAGCTCGATCTCAACCTTCTGCAACTTATACAGCTCACCGCCTGCTTTATAAACCGGAGTCGTGACGTCAGGGGTCACCGTTGCCGTAGCAGGGTCGGTGTCCGCGTTGATAACGGGATCGATGTCGTACCTAGGCACATTGACCTTGTCCGTGCCCTTAAAACCGGCGCGATACAGGTTGGTGGTGTACCTAACATCGTACTTCGCGTACACCGGATAGGCATCCTGCCACTGGGTGACCTTAAAATCTGATTTCACCAGATACGGTTCGGCCTTATCCGGGTCAGAAGTGGTGAAGGAATCGCCCTCGACATCGTAGATATACTTCCAGACGTCAGAACCCTTCTGGACCTCGGCGGTCGAAATCCAGCCCAGGAACTTATAGCCCGGCACGGCCATGTCGGCATCGGTCGGGGAAGCTTCGAGGGTCAGGGGGCTCTCATACGATCCCTTCTCACCATCTTCTGGCTTTTCGGCCACTTTAACCGACTTATTAACATGCGGGTAGTAATACGTGAACGTCGGATCCGCCCCGTTCACCTTGGTCTGCAGCAAGTTACTCTCATAGCGCCGCGTGGCAGTCCTCACGACATTATCGCCCTTGTTGTAGAAATTAACGTCCGTGGTAATCATCGCGCGAACGTAGTACTTCTTATCTGTACGCACCATGCTCTCGATGGGATTTTTCACATATGTCCAATATTCACCATCGCGCTCAAGCGTCCAGAAATTCAGGCGATAGCGATCATTCACCGGTTTGACCGTTACGTTCAGCGAAGCCGAAGTCCAAGTATCGCTTAGCGTTGCAGCGCCTGGAAAATCGGTATCGGCATAGAGGTTTTTTAGAGTATCGGCTCCCGTATCGTTTTTAACGTTGTGCGAGTACGCGTTAAGGGGACTCACGACAAGGGTTTCCTTCGTGAAGCGCGTGCCACACGTTTCATAACTATCCTTTATACCGTGGTCAACATGCTCCGGGCCCCAGTGGACGACGTTTTCACGCACGAAGGTACTACCGACGTTTTCCTCAAAGGGCGTTTGATAGCGATTCCAAACGGAACAAAGTAGCTTGCTGTCCGTAAACTCATGGTTGGTATAAGCCCGAACGTAATAATCCACTCGGTACTCAAAGCGGGCGATGTAGGTATGCGGCGCGGTTAAATCGACATCGGCGGGGAGCGTATAGCTGGGATCGCGGCTTACGCGCACCTCAAGCGGGGCATCCTCGGTTCCCTTGTTTTCGTACCAACCCAGGAAGCGGTAGCCGTCGGGCAGCGCACCGTCCTCAGATAAAGGTTTGTTGTCCACGTCGCACACCTGCACCGTGTACACACCGGTGCCATCCTCGGCAGTCTCAACCTTAACGACAGTTTTGCCCACGTCCGCGCGCTGGGTCTTATTGTCAAGCTCATCCCGATCATTGCCCTCAAACACCGTCATGATGTTCGACACATAATCGCTGTACACCGGATAAAAATCGGCGGGGCCAAGCACAGTGATCTCGGTGCCGGCAGGATAGAACGCACCGGCGTTTTTTAGCTCGGCAAGCTCAGGCGAGGTAATGGCCGCATAGCCGCCATGCATCCCTTCCTCGCCGCTCGGCTTCGTCGTCCAACCGATAAAGGTGGCGCTGGCAGATAGAGCGCCGCGGTCCGCAGGGGCAACCGGCGTTAAACCGACACTATAGCGGTACCAATCCGTCGACTTGTCGTGCTCCTCGCCGCTCTGCCACGAGAGCGTCTTGCCCTTGACGTTATAGAACAGCACCTGCGCCTCGTACGAAGCAATAAAGAGGTCGTTGCCCTTGAAGCCGAATTTTTCATCGACGCCGCTTCCGTTGTCGGCGGTGTAGGTCGAAGCCTTATCGTGGGCCGTGTTCTCCTCGACGCGCTTGTCAGCAGCGACAGCAGCAGCATCGGTCTTGCCGTCAAACCAGCTGTTGTCTTGTCCAATTCGATTCACACGCACATCGGGCTCGCGGAACCAGCCCATAAAGCGGTAGCCGTCGTTCGCCTTGCTCAGCCCCCCAGGCTTTGCGGAGGTATCCTGCCTAAACGTCACCGATGTATCGCCCTGGGCTAAGCCCTGAGCCGTTCCCGCCAGCACGGCGCTCACGGCAAAGGCGTACGGATCCGAGGTCTTCTGTTCAATTCCAAGTTTGGTCGCCTCGATGGTCGCGGTGCCCGCGCCGGGAAAATCAATCGTCGCCTTAACGCTCTGGCCATGCACAGGAATATTCAGCTTGTAATCCATCGCCCACTCATTGGGGTGCGGGCCATCCAGGGTCCCGTCGTTAGCAGTCGAGCGCATGGTGCCGGCACAGAAGTCGTAGTCGTGCTCTTCCCACAGCTCGCGCGTGGTGTAGCGCTCGTCATCCCATGGACCATAGCCATCACCCTTGGTGGTGCCATCGCCGCCAAACGAGGGGATTTTCTTTTTAGCAGGGTTGCCCTGGCTGCTGCCTTTTAGGCTCACGCTCGGCTTAAAGTAGCACTCGGTGACCGTGGCATCATCCTTGTTGGCACGCGCGGCAATACCGCCCAGGTTCACATCGTTTTGAATGATGGGAATCACGGCGATGGGATTGTACTGACGCGAGCTCAAGTCACCCGCAAAATGGCTTCGAACGAGCTCGTTGCCCTTTTCGGTTAGAATACGACCCGCCAAGCCACCCGTCCACGCACGCGTCACGGCGACGACGCCCACATATGACGCGGCATAGCTGTAGCACTGCGCCGTCGAGAAGCAGTCGATAATCTTGGCCTCGCCCGCCATGCAGCCCACAAAACCCGAGGCGTACACGTTGTTGCCGCCCAGGGCGCCAATGGCCACGTCGTACTTATTGGTGACGTCGGTCATGCCAATCGAGCCATCGTCTTTGCGCGTAGGCGTAACGCGGCAGTACTCAATCGTCGAATTTGTAACGTAGCCGGCAAACGCCGCCATATACAGACCCTCACCGCCGAGCGCCTGCACGCCCGAGGTCGTGTTGTTAACGGCGCGGCCACCACGTACCTCGCAGTTATAGAGGGTACAGCCGTCGAGCTCGCCGGCGATGAGACCGCCCTCAAAGCCTGCGTTGGTAATGAGGTTGAGAGCATTGTTGGCGCAGGTCACGTGCAGCGTGCTCTCCATGACCATAACGTTTTCGAAGCGCGTGTTGACGGCCCTGCCCACGATAATGCCGCCGCGGAAGTCAGCCCAAATGTTGGCATCCTTGACCAGGAAGTTCTTGATGGTGGCGCCATCGGTCTCGGCAAAAAAGCCCGTGTCGCGCTCGGGATCCAACATATTGTTGGCGTAGTCCAGACCTTTAACGGTATGGTTCTGGCCATCGAAAACGCCCTTAAAGGGATGCTCCTTATTACCAAAGGAGAGGTGCTTGACCGTATTCGAGACGATGGTCTTCATGTCCTCACCATCGAGCTCAATATCATTATCGAGATAGACGTGCCAATCGGACGTGTCGCGCTCGCGCGAAAGCGCCACGCACGACAAAAAGTCAGCCTCGTTTTTGATGTGGAATTTGGTTTGGCCCTCGGGCGCATCCTCGGCATGTACCGCCATCGGCAGCGCCATTACACAACAAAGGGCAATCGCCGCAACGGCAATCAGCCTGCTAAGCACACCTCGGTTCACGATCTTAATCTTCATGGACTAGTTCGCCTCCGGCCAGCCCACGACGTCGAGCACGTCGAGGACGGTATCGTTTGCCTGCTGGTTTTTGGCCTGCACGGCCTGAACGTCGATATCGAGCCTGTATGAGCCGCCGCGCGCGGCATCGTGGTAGTCGCCCACAAAGTGCAGCGAGTCCATGAGGCTTTCCGTCATGGCGCTGGGGTCGAGCACGCCGCCACGCCCATCCAATCCGCGGTAGTAGTACCACCCATCGCCGCCATCGATCCACGGGGACCCCTCGCCCGCGTTCACGTGAAAGGCAACGTTGCCCGAGGCGTTCGCGCTCGAACCGTCGGGCGCCACCGACGCCATACGCAGGCGCGCGCGAACGTACTCAGGCTGCGCGCCGGCGTTCTCCACGCGTACAATGCGGCTGATGTCAGAGCCCCCGGCCTTGGTGTCGGGATAGTCCCCGCGCTCGTTGGCCTCAAACGGAATCTCCTCGCCCCGCTCGTTGAGGGTGTATTCGCAGACTCGTACCTTCACGCTGCCAAACGATAGGACGTTGTTCGCCGGAACCATATCAACGGTAAAAGCCAGCGTGCCACACATGCACGCCAGGGCCAACAGCGCAATCGCGGCAAGCGCCAAGGTGCGTTTCTGATTGTCGGAAAGATTGTTGAGCATTACGTTCGCCAATCGTCGATAAAAAGGGGGACCGAGATCCCAGCCCGAATATAGGGGTGGGGGCGGGCCGGGATCTCAGTGGGGGGATTAAGCCTAAGCCTGAGTCTTAGCCCATTCCTTGGCCTGCTTAAGGGCATTCTGCGCGTCAGCATTTTCACCCTGCTCGGTGCCATTCTGGCCCGCGCCAAAGATGTAGGCAAAGACCGTCATCGTGGGAGCCTGTTTCGGGTCAGTAGTAGTCTCGACAACATCGGTGTTGTTCATGGCAGAGGGAATCGTCACGGCAGTGAAAAGCTCATCGGTATAAACGTCCTGCGCTGCTTTGTTGGCTTCGAGCTTTGCAGGCAGGTTCTCTGCGGCAGAGTTCTTGGAGTACATAAACAGACCGCTCACGTACTGGTTGCCAGAGTTGTCAGATTGGTTGGTCTTGACTTGACCCTCAACGGGCTTCCAATTCGTATTTTTGAGCGTAAAGTACGGGGTCTTTTCAAGGCTGGTGCCAGGCTTGACGATGGCATTCTTTACGTAAATGAATACGTATGCATCATCAGAGCCAGCCTTGATGCCGACATTGGGGTTCTTGGCCACAGTGGCGCCAGGAACCATCTTGGAGTTGGCAACCCACTGGGTCTCGAACAGGTAGGCCTTTTCAGTGTTCGGATTATCGGGGTCCGGTTTCTCGGGATCGGTCGGATCAGGCTTGTTTTCCGGGTGGCCAAAGCTACCCACCGTGAACACGTTGTCAATGTGCTCCTGCGCCGTCAGCCATGCATAGGTACCCACACCGGCGGCCATCACCAACAGCAGCAGGGCGGCAATGATGCCGTAGCGCTTTTTCTTCTTGTTTTCCATCGTTCTCTTCCTTTCGAAAATCGACTTCCCCGGCAACGGCCCTTGCCGTTGCCGACACCTCTCCCCTGCCGCTATGAACGCCGCTCCCTCGCATGCGCGCGGGCATGCTTGCCCGCAGGCTCGTCGGGAACCACCCGATCGAGCACTATCGACGCCGCGACCAGCAGCGCCAGAACGGCCACCACAACAAGCAAACCGGGCATCGTCGTGCAATATGCGTTAACGAAGCCCAGGTAAGGGACACAAAAAGAGACAGTGCCGATCACGCGTGAAAAAGGCGTCTGCTCGGCATCGTGCATGATGGTTCCATCTGCATTTTTGTT
>CANRSF010000008.1 GCA_947642445.1 uncultured Collinsella sp.
TGCGGCTGATCCGGTTGCACCGGGCCGCGCGGCAAGGAGATATATTGCCAGACCGCGAAGCCCTGTGGGACGTCAATTCCACTCTTCACAAGTCCTACACAACATATCGCTTTCTATAGCTAATAGAAAGACTGGTGCGGATCTTCCGCACGTATCAGATGATGACCCTTTGGTTCAGGAATATATAAAGATCGGTCACCTGTAAGTGTCTATCTACCCGCGCCTTTGCTATATAAACCAGCGCTTTCGATAAAAAAGAGGGAGCGCCGCGCACAGTGCGACACTCCCCTAGCGATTCAACAGAATCTATTAGGCCTCGAGAGCCTTCTTGGCGATGGCAGCCAGCTCGTTGAAGGACTCGATGTCCTCGTAAGCCATCTGAGCCAGGACCTTGCGGTCGAGCTCGATACCGGCAACCTTCAGGCCGTGCATGAACTGAGAGTAAGAGATGTCGTTCAGGCGAGCAGCAGCGTTGATACGGGTGATCCAGAGAGAACGAATCTCGCGCTTCTTGTTGCGGCGATCACGATACTGATACTGCAGGGAGTGCTGGACCTGCTCTTTAGCATGCTTGTAAGTACGCGAAGCGGCACCGTAGTAACCCTTCGCACGGTGCATAACGGTACGGCGCTTCTTCTTGGCGGCAACAGCGCGCTTAATACGTGCCATGTTCTATCAACTCCTAGACGGTAAAACGAAAAACGGGAACGCGAACTTAGGCGAGACGCGACTTGATGACCTTGCGGTCGGCAGCGGCGATCTCGGTCTCCTGACGGAAGCCACGCTTACGCTTGGTGGACTTCTTGCTCAGGATGTGGCTCTTGAAAGCCTTGGCGCGCATAAGCTTGCCGGTACCAGTCTTGCGGAAACGCTTCTTGGTGCCGCTGTGGGACTTCATCTTAGGCATGAAATACTCCTTAATCGGTTACAGAACACTAGTTACTTGGTATCGCTTGCCGCTTTATCCTCATCGAAGGCGCCCTTAATCGGGGCGAGCAGCATAAGCATGTTACGGCCTTCCATCTTAGGCTTGGACTCGACCGTAGCGTAAGGCTTGAGATCCTCGGCGAGACGCTCGAGAACGTTAAGGCCCTGCTCCGGGTGAGCCATCTCACGGCCGCGGAACATGATGGTGATCTTAACGCGTGCGCCCTTCTTGAGGAAACGCAGAACGTGGCCCTTCTTGGTCTCGTAGTCGCCAACGTCAATCTTGGGTCGGAACTTCATTTCCTTGACCTCGACCTTGGACTGGTTCTTACGAGCAGCCTTGGCCTTCATGGCCTGCTGGTACTTGAACTTACCGTAGTCCATGACCTTGCAGACCGGCGGCTCCGCGTTGGGAGCGATCTCGACCAGGTCGAGACCCTGATCGTCGGCGACGCGCTGGGCATCGCGGATGGCGAACAGGCCGAGCTGAGAGCCATCGACGCCAATCAAACGGCACGAAGATGCAGTGATCTCGTCGTTGATGCGGGTGTCATCAGACTTAGCTATTTTCCCTACCTCCATTCATAAAAAAATAACCCGGCGCTTCTCAGCAACCAGGTCGTACACATAGACTTCCTCGACTTGAGGAAGAGAATCTAAGTTGTATGACCAGTCAGCTGCTCATTGGCGCCAAAAGGTGGGAACCCTCGGGTTCCTCTTTAGGGCATTGCGGGAACAACGCCTTGCGAATAATAACACGTACAGCGCGTTATCACATTACGTACACAAAAAGGGGCCTTGACCCCCTTGAACGCTCACTTGCATGTATGGTGCCCGAGGCGAGACTCGAAGGGCCTTCGCTTCGCGAAGCCCCGGGCTTCGGGCGCGTGGCGCCCTCGCCACGCTCCGCTACAAACAGGCCACAAGCCTGTTTGCTTAACGCTTCGCGCGCTCACGCGAGTTCGGCACGAAAAAGGGGGCCGCAACCCCCTTGAACGCTCGCTTGCATGAATGGTGCCCGAGGCGAGACTCGAACTCGCACGTTGTTGCCAACGGTGGATTTTGAGTCCACTGCGTCTGCCAATTCCGCCACTCGGGCACGCAATGCGTGAGTTAGTTTATCACAGCTTTCTACCGATTAGTCCGAAAATGGAACTTCGAGCATTTCGATGAGTTCGACCGTGCGGAGCATCTCGCGCTGACGGCATCCACGACCGTCGACCGAAGCCTCACCCATCTGGTTATCGTAAGGGTCCTCGCGCATGCCGTCGAAAGAGGGCTCAAACTCTGCCTGGAATCGATAGTTGGCCACCATACGCCACGGGTCGAGATTGCCAAAGTAGTGACGGCGGCGCCACTCCTCCCCCATCCTGCGAGCAGAAGATCCAAATGACACGTCGGCGTTGAGCCAACCGGTCTGCGGCGTATAGAACTCTGCCCAGTCGTGCGACCCCACCGAATCGGGCGCAACGTACAGGCCGCTCTGCCAACGGGCAGGCACGCCCGCGATACGGCACATGGTGATAAACGTGAGCGCCATAACGCCGCAATCGCCGCGGAGCGAATGCGCGCAGTCATCGGCAATAGATCCCAAAAGCAAGTACGGCGGCTGATAGCGATAGTCGATGTACTGCGTCAGGTAATCATAGATAGCACGGGCGCGATCGAGCGGATCCTCGAGCCCGTCAATGACACGGGCTGTCAGCTGCTGTAGATACGGCGTGAATGCAATGTGCGGACGGTCCTCGGAGGTGTCCACGGGCAGTGGCGCGTCCATGCAAGGATGCATCGGAAGCGCACCCCCATAGACATCACGATAAGCGGCATCAATTTGATAGCGATAGGTCACCGAGAATGAGCGCTCACTCGAAGAAGACCACGAGGCGGTACGCGCCGAAGCATTCGCGGGGGCAACAGCACCCTCCGGCGTCATGTCGAGAATCTCGACCCGAGACTGCTGGCGGCAGGTGGCGGCAACGGGAAGCCAAGCGCAAACGGTCTCCCCCTCTAGAGCGCCGGGGACAGACACAGACGCTTTAAGCGTAATGACGCGAGCCAATCCGTTTTGCGACTCCATCTCCTTGAGCATCTCGTTGCGCAGTGCAATTCCGTCCGTAGGATCGGGACGCATGCCGGGGACCTCTTTGGGATATACGCGAAGCGAATCGAGGAAGTTGTCGAGAACGAACAGCTCGCCATCGATAAAGCGCCAGTCAATACGCTTACGGTCAATCAGATCGTCAAACTGCTCCTCGGTAAACTCAGGCCACTCCTCGCGAATCATCGCAATGGCCCGATCACGCGACACCGAAAAATGAAGCGGCGTCTCGAGCATGCGATACCGCTCTGCACGAACACAAGCAGCCAGCGAAGGCTCAGGGTTCTGCTCCAAAAGGCGATCGCAGGCAGCAACAGCCTGCGTCAAATACCCGGCATCCTTAAGACGAAGAATCTCGGGCGGCAGTCCAACATCGAGATGACGAAAGTCATCACAGCAAACATCAACAGAGCAACCAACAGGCCCCTCGTCAATAACCTTCCCATCCGAAGGCAGCACATTAATAACAGCCATACCAAACTCCAAGTCATTAGAACCCTTGAAGCACATTGTAGCGAGATAAAAAGAAAGCCCCAACAAGGGAGCCATCAACACCGCCGAGCGGTAGTCAAAAAATGAATTCAGCCCAGTAACCCTGCAGCGAGTTAACGAAGGAGGCCCCGTTCACCCGAAGCTTTTCCCATTGCGCGACTTCTGGCAAAGCCAGTAGCCATCTTAATTCAGACTCGTAACCCTGCGGCGTTAAACGAAGGAAGCCCCGTCCCCCGGAACTGTTTCCTTGGCGCGACTTCTGGCAAAGCCAGGTGAGCGCAAAGGAAACAGTGTAGGGGGACGGGGCTTCCGGCGGGAAGTTTAGCGACGCTTACGCCTTGTTGACGGAGCCAAACTCCTCCATGAGCTCCTTGGTGCGGGCAACGATGTTGTCGCGACCAGGCTTGAGGAGCTTGCGGGGATCAAAGCCCTTGCCCTGCTGATCCTTGCCAGCCTCGATGTACTCGCGGACGCCCTTGGCGAAGACGAGCTGCAGGTCGGTGTTGACGTTGATCTTGGAGATGCCCAGGGAGATGGCCTTCTTGATCTGATCCTCGGGAATGCCGGTACCACCGTGCAGAACGAGGGGCAGGTCGCCGGTCTGGGCCTTAATCTCGCCCAGACGCTCGAAGGAAAGGCCAGCCCAGTCAGCGGGGTACACGCCATGGATGTTGCCGATGCCGCAGGCGAGGAAGTCGACGCCCAGATCAGCAATCTGCTTGCACTCAGCGGGGTCAGCGAGCTCGCCGTTGGAGGTCACGCCGTCCTCGGTGCCGCCAATGCCGCCGACCTCGGCCTCGATGGACATGCCCTTGGAGTGGGCAAGCTCAACGAGCTCCTTGGTGCGGTCGAGGTTAAGCTGGAAGGTCTCCTCGTGAGAGCCGTCATACATGATGGACGTGAAGCCGGCCTCGATGCACTTGAAGCAGTCCTCGTAAGAACCGTGATCGAGGTGAAGGGCGACGGGAACGGTAACGCCCGTAGCCTCGACGGCAGCCTTGACCATGTCGGCGCAGACCTTGAAACCGCCCATCCACTTAGCGGCACCAGCGGTGCACTGAAGGATCAGCGGAGACTTGGCCTCCTCGGCGGCCTGAAGCACTGCCAGGGTCCACTCGAGGTTGTTGGTGTTGAAGGCACCGAGAGCGTACTTGCCGGCCTCGGCCTTCTTGAGCATGTCTGCTGCGTTGACGAGCATAAAAGAAACCTCCTGTAAGGTTGCTCCGATAACGCCTGAGATTTTACCACGGCGCACCCGAGCATAAACGTTCGTTTGTTCACGAATATCGTCCAAACAGACTTTTTTTGACCGTTTGCCCTACGGAATCGACCCGTTGGGGAAAAATAACTTGACGTTTGGACGCTCCTCGTGCTTCGGAAGCTGACTATAAAGCTACACCTGCATGAAAGGGTTCTGTATGAGCTCGCGTGCCATGGTGGTCGAATCGCCATGACCGGTTAGGCAAACGGTATCGGGCGGGAGAAGCCGAGCGAGCTTGGAGAGCGAGCGCAGAATCGCCGCCTCGTCTCCGCCAGAAAGGTCGGTGCGGCCGTGCCCACACGGAAACAGCGTGTCACCAACAAAGGCGATATTTCCCTGCTCGGTGGCGGCGAACAGAACGATGCCGCCTGGCGTATGCCCGGGCACTTCGATAACCTGCAGGCAAATGTCGCCCAGCTCAATGATGTCGCCCTCGGCAAGCAGCCGCGTCGGCTCGCCCGGATCGGGCGTCTCGATGCCCCACATCGCTCGCTGTTCTTCGATATTCGCATGCGGCACAGCTGCGTCCTTGCCGCACAGCTCGTACAGGGCGTCAGCGCCAATGGCGGCACGAACTCCAGCGACACCGCCAACATGATCGGCGTGACCGTGCGTGCAAACGGCACCGAGCAACTGCACATCGGGGTATTTGGCTCGAATGTGCTCAACGAGGCCCTCGCCCTCCCAGGCGGGATCGATAACCAGGCATTCGCCGTTCGAGATCACGGCATAGCTGTTGGTCTGGATGGGCCCGTTTACAAGCGTCTCAATCGAAGCCGTACCCCGAGGGGCTAAATCCAAAGCCGCAGCGTCCATGCATACGCCCTCCTTCTATAAACGTCGAGGCATCAAACGATGCCTCAAACGTAGCCAATATCATTACTGTCGCGCGCTCGTTACGCCTATACGCGACGTTTGAGCTGGGCCCCACCCTCACCAGGCATCAGACGGCGCGCGTCGTAGACCGAATCGACACTGCTGATGGAAGCCAGCAGCGGATCCAGGCCGCTCGCATCCGAAATCTCGACCATAAAGCGCAGAGTCGCAATACCCTCGCGGTTGGTCGACGTGGCGGCGGAAAGGATGTTGCCGCCTGCATCGCCAATGGCGATAGTGACGTCCTTGAGCAGGCCCATACGATCCAGGCACTCGACCACAATCTCGACCTGGAAAAGCGTATCGGCAGCACCATCCCACTCTACGTCAATCATGCGCTCGGGATGCTCCATGAGGCCCTTTACGTTGGGACAGTTGGCACGATGCACCGAGACGCCTCGGCCGCGCGTGATGAAGCCGACGATATCGTCGCCCGTCACGGGGTTGCAGCAATGAGCCAGACGGACCAGCAGGCCGCTGTTGCTCTCGCCCTTGACGATAATGCCGTTACTTGCGCTCTTGCCACGCTTTTGCGGCTTGCGGTTGGAGCCGCGGGCGGGCTGCTTGACGACCTCGGCGATAGCCTCGGCCTTGGTGAGCTGCTCCTCGGGCTTGGGGTCCAAGATTTGCTCGACCTTATTGCCCACGGCACGTGGGGCGACTTTGCCCGCCCCAACGGCTGCGAACAGGTCCTCGAGCTGCTTGTAGTTAAACTGCTCCGCCACAGCATTGAGCGCACGCGTGGAACGCGGCGTAGAGATGCCATAGCCGCGCTTGCGCAGGTCCTTGGCCAGTATATCGCGGCCGGCTGCAGCGTCATCGTCTTTGGTCGCGGCAGCGAAGTAACGACGAATCTTTGACTTGGCGGAAGGTGTCTTAACGATCTTGAGCCAATCACGCGACGGCTTGGAACTCTTGTTAGTCAGAATCTCGACACGGTCACCCGTCTTAATCTCGTGCGTGAGCGGAGCCACCGCACCGTTGATTTTGGCGCCGACGCAATGGTTTCCCACCTCGGTGTGAACGGCGTAGGCAAAGTCGAGCGGCGTGGAGCCGGCACGAAGCGCCATGACCTCGCCCTTGGGCGTAAAGACAAAGATCTCCTGATCGAAGAGGTCGACCTTCAGCGAATGCAGGTATTCCTTGGCATCGGTGATCTCATCAGACGCAGCCCAATCGAGCGAATGTTTGAGCCAGTTAATCTGGTCGTCCAAGCGCTGGGCATCATTGGTCTTAGACGCAGACGATCCGCCCGACTTCTTATAGAGCCAGTGGGCGGCAATGCCGTACTCGGCCTGCTCGTGCATCTCGTAGGTTCGAATCTGAATCTCGAGCGGACGGGCCGTGGGGCCGATAACCGTCGTATGAAGCGACTGGTAGTTATTGACCTTGGGCATGGCGATATAGTCTTTAAAGCGACCGGGCATGGGGTGCCACAGCGTATGCACCGCACCGAGCGTGGAGTAGCAATCGCGCACCGAATGCGTGATGACGCGCAGTGCCACCAGGTCGTAGATCTCGGAAAATTCCTTGCCCTTGCGCTTCATCTTTTGGTAGATGGACCAATAGTGCTTGGAACGGCCGTTGATCTGGAAGTCCTCCAGGCCAATGCGGTTGAGTTCGTCGGTGAGTGTCTTGATGGTCTCGGCCAGATAGCGCTCACGGACCTCGCGCGACTCCGCCACCATGCGTGCGATGCGCTGGTAGGCGTCGGGTTCAAGGTAGAAGAAGGACAGGTCCTCGAGTTCCCATTTAATGGAGCTCATGCCCAGACGGTCGGCCAGGGGCGCATACACGTCCATGGTCTCGCGGGCCTTAAACAGGCGACGGTCCTCACGCAAGGCCGCAAGGGTGCGCATGTTGTGCAGACGGTCGGCAAGCTTAACGATGATGACGCGGATGTCCTTGGACATGGCGAGGAACATCTTTCGCAGCGTGAGCGCCTGTTTCTCGTCCATGCTGTCGACTTCGATGTTGGTGAGCTTGGTCACGCCATCGACGAGCTCGGCCACCGTATCGC
This sequence comes from uncultured Collinsella sp., assembly GCA_947642445.1. Lineage (GTDB taxonomy): Bacteria > Actinomycetota > Coriobacteriia > Coriobacteriales > Coriobacteriaceae > Collinsella. The sequence goes on from CANRSF010000008.1 coordinate 7,675, forward strand.
CAAACAGGCCGGAAACATCGGCAAGCGAGGTCTCGGTATCCTCGACGGTATCGTGCAGCAGCGCGGCGCACACCACATCGCAGTCCATCTTGAGATCGGCCAAAATGATGGCCACCTCGACGGGATGGTTGATGTACATCTCACCCGAGCGGCGCTTTTGGTTGCAGTGCTTCTCGGCAGCAAAGCAATAGGCCTGCTCCACCTTAGAAAAGTCGTCCACATTCATATATTTGAGGCACAGGCGCTCCAGTTTGTCGTAGCTGTCCGCCATAATCTCGGGCGGCAGCTCATCGGCATGCTTATAGTGCTCCATCTCCGAGAACGGCTGGAGGGAGGAATCATGGGCGGTACGGGCTGCGGCATCCATCGAGGTCCCCTTCCCCTAGGCCCGCGGTACGATCGGGCGGTTAACTTTGGCTAGCATATCAGAAGCGCACGAATCGAGCGCCCAACTCCGGAAAGCCGAGAACTCCATGCGCGAGCGCAAGCCCTCCAAATAGCGAATTGACCTGCTCAATTGCACACGGCCGGGGTTTTCGGCCATCGCGATGCGACGGGTGTCGTCAAACCCCGAAACGCGACAGAAACCAAGCTCTTCGAAGATTCCCAAGCCACTTTCCACCGAGCGCTCGTCGACCGGCGTGCGAGCATCGATGGCAAGGCACATCTGCGCGATGTCGATATCGCTTGCGCAGAATGAATCATCCCCGGTCTTACCGCGGTTGGAGCGCCACATGGTCTGCAGCGCACGATAGAGTGTGACGAGTTCGTCGCGCTCGGGTGCGTAGCAGTCGAGCAGGCGCTCGTTGATGCGGGCATCGCGCGACGAATAGAGCAGGTGGATCACGGCGGGCTGTCCGTCACGACCGGCACGCCCGCTCATCTGGTTGAACTCAATGGCGCCAAACGGCATGTGGTACAGCACGATATGGCGGATATCGGGCAGATTGACACCCTCGCCAAAGGCGGAGGTCGAAACGATGCAGCTGAGGCTTCCGTCTCGGAATGCTTCCTCCACGCGGCGGCGATCGGAGCGCGCAAGCCCCGCGTTATAGAACGCGATATGGGTTGCGCAATCGGGCACACGCTTGCGCAACGTCTTGGCGAGCGCCACGGACTGGTCGCGCGAGTTGACGTAAATGACGGTCTTCTCCCCCGTCGCCACAATCGACACCAGGCGATTTTCGCGGCTCGCAAGGTCGCGATCGTCCTCGAGCTGCAGGTTCTCGCGAACGGTCTCGTCAACCACCGTGCTGGTAATCGGCAATACGCGAGCGAGCTCTGCCACGACCGGAGCCGTCGCGGTGGCAGTCGTGGCCAGAACGACCGGATCGCCCAGGGCCTTGAGGATATCGGGCATGTCGAGGTATGCGCTTCGGTCGCCGCCCTTGGCAAGACCGGCATGATGTGCCTCATCGATAACAACAAAACCGATGCGCCCCGAACGCGCAAAGCGGTCGCGGTGAATAGACAGGAACTCAGGCGTCGTGAGTACGATGCCGGTGCGGCCCGAAGCCAGGCCGGCAAACACGTCATCGCGCGCTGCCTCCACGGTCTCGCCGGTCAACACGCCCACGCCAATGCCGAGCGCAGCCATCGTCGATGAGAGGTGATAGGCCTGGTCGGCAACGAGCGCACGCAGCGGATAGACAAAGATGCTCGCACGCCCACGAAGGACCGCCTCGCGCGCGGCGTGCACGTGGAAAATCAGAGACTTGCCGCGGCCCGTTCCCATAACGGCCAAGACGCTCTTGTGGTCAGCCAGGGCGTCAAGCGCCTCGACCTGCGCGCGGTGCGGCTGGTTCGATCCGATAAAGCTGTGAATGAGCGAGCGCGTGAGCTCGGTATAGGAAAGCTGGGCGAGCGTTTGGCGCTTGCGGGACTCCAGACGAAGACCGGCGTCCGCAGGCTCCACGCCGCGGCGAAGCTCACATGCCGGGTCGCCAACGCTGGGCGCCGTGGTATCGCGGACCAAGACATCCTTGATCATGAGCTTTGGCTTTACGCGACCTTGCCAATGCTCGGCCACGGCCTCGAACACCAAGTCGACGGCGCTGTCGCAATTGATGAGCCTATCGATCTGCGGCACGCGAAACATGATGGCCGGCACACTCGCGGCGCCATCGGTCGCCACAAAGCGCATGTGCTCGCCGGTTTTGCCCACCACGGCGCGATCGCACATCGTCACGCCCTCGGCGGCCAGAAGCGGCACCTTATTGCCCTGGCCAAACGGCTCAAGACGGGAGATCTGCTCGATGGTCTCGATATTCAGCTCGGAAAGGTCGACGGTGGCGGCGACCTCGTCGGTGTCTTCAAAGTCCTCGGCGGAAAGCTCCGATAGCACGGCGGAAAGGCGGCGGCGGAACTCATCGAGCTTGGATGCCTCGATGGTCACACCCACCGCACCGGCATGTCCGCCGCGACGAATCAGCAGGTCGGAACAACGCTCGACGGCGTCAAACAGGTTAACTTTGCCCACCGAGCGACCAGAGCCGCGCGCGATACCGTCCTCGATCGAGAACAGCAGCGCCGGCACGTGATAGCGATTGGTCAAGCGGCTCGCCACGATGCCTTTGACGCCCTCGTGCCAGCCCTCGCCGCCCACGACGATTGCGCGCCCGCCGTCATAAGTCTCCTCGACCTTCGCCATGGCATCGCGCGTGAGCTCCGCCTCGATCTCACGGCGTTGGCGATTGATTTCCTCGAGCTCGGCTGCCAGTGCACTTGCTTCGATAGGATCACGGGCAAGCAGCAGGTCGAGCGCCAGCTTGGGATCAGCCATGCGGCCGGCAGCATTCAGACGAGGGATGAGCGAAAACGACAGGCCGTCGGCCGTAATGGTAGAAAGGTCGGCCTTGGCAAGTGCGGCAAGCGCGATATAGCCGGGACGGGCCGTCACGCGCATCTGCTGGATACCCTCGGCGACCAGTGCGCGATTCTCGGGCGTGAGCGGCATCATGTCGGACACGGTGCCCAGCGCCGCGACCTCGATCAGCGAACGCCAATACGACGGCTTGCCCAAACGCTCGCCCAGGACCTGCACCAGCTTGAGTGCCACGCCGGCACCGGCAAGCTCGCGCGAGGGACCCTCGTCCTCGAGCTTGGGGTCGGTCAGGGGCACGCCCTGCGGCACCTGGTCGGAGGGCTCGTGATGGTCCGTGACCACCAAATCGATCCCCAGGCTCTCCAGATAGGAGACTTCTTCCTTGGCGGCAATACCGTTATCGACGGTCACGATCAGCTGAGGGCGAGCGAGCTCGTTAACGCGGTCGAGCGCCGCGCGCGAAAGACCGTAGCCCTCGTCAAAGCGATGCGGAATAAACGGCGTGACATCGGCGCCAAACGTGCGCAGTGCCTCGGTCAACAGGCAGGTCGACGTAATACCGTCAACGTCAAAATCGCCAAAGACCGCAATGTGCTCGTGGTTGCAAATAGCACGCTCGACGCGGTCGGCAACGACCGACATGCCCGGGATAATGAGTGGGTCGGCCCAGTCGCGATCGAGCGAAGGCGTCAAAAACAGCTGACCTTCTTCGATGGATGTAATGCCGTGCGCGACCATAATACGCGCCACCAGCCCGGGAATGCCCAGGCCAGCCGAAAGCTCCTTTTCGAGCTCGGGGTTTTGCTGAGCGACCGCCCAGCGATGCGTCGTCTTAAGCGATGACATAGGCGCCCACCCCCGATAGGGGCAGGTCGCCGCGATACCTCTCACGGTTCATAGCGATGAGTCCTCTGTGTATGCCCGCTTCGGCAGGCAGATCTGTTGAACGGATTTATTATACCGTGCAGCGCGGACGCAAATCGCCGCAGCACGCCGCGGTTTCGGTAAACGATGCCGGTAATAGCCTCGAAATATTCGAGCGTTTCTGACGCACGGACGCATGCGAGCGTCTAGCATATCCATTCAAAACGGGTTCACGGGCAAAGGGAGTCACAAGCGCATATGAAGCAATGGGTTGGACTGGGCAAGTTTCTCGCGGGGCACATGCAGGTCATCGTTCCGATTTGCGTGGCACTCGGCGTGCTCTTTCCCCAACAGATTGGCGTACTCAAGCCCATCGTTCCCACCTTGTTTGCCTTTATGACGTTTCAGGGTGCGCTCAGCAACACCTTTCACCAGGTAACCGAGGTGTTCCGCCGTCCGTTGCACCTAGTCTTGGCGCTGCTCGTCTCGGCGGTGCTTATTCCCATCGCGGCGTATGCCATGGGGTCACTCTTCTTTGGCTCCAACCCCAACCTTGTCTGCGGCATTGTGCTCGAATACAGCGTGCCCGTGGCCGTCACCGCTTTTATGTGGATCAGCATGTTCGGCGGCAACGGCCCGCTCGCGCTCACCATCATCCTGACGTCCTCGGTTATCTCACCTGTGACGATTCCGCTTACGCTCAAGCTCCTGCTGGGCGCCACCGTCTCGATCGACGTGCCGAGCATGATGCAGAACATGGCCTTTATGATCGCCATCCCCGCTGTGCTCGGTATTGCCATCAATGAACTCACGCGCGGCTGGGGCCACGAGAAACTCTCTCCCGTGCTCTCGCCCGCCTGCAAGTTCATGATGATGGGCGTCATCGCGTCCAACTCCACCGCTATGAGCGAGTACGTGCTGCACATAAACGCGGTGCGCCTGGAAGTCGCCCTCTTTATTTTGGTCTTCGCCATCAGCGGCTTTGTCGTCGGTTTTCTGGTCGCACGTGCGCTGCATCTGCCATATAGCGAGACGACTACCATGTGCTTTACCTGCGGCATGCGCAACATCTCTTCGGGTGCCGTCATCGCCACGCAGTACTTTCCGGGCGAGGTCGTGTTCCCCGTCATGTGCGGCACGCTGTTTCAGCAGGTGCTGGCCTCGATTATCGGGCATCTCTTTGAGTGCCTAACCTGCGAGGAGCGCACCAAACAGCGCAAGCGGGTCGAAGCCGGCCGCGACGCCATGGCGCGCTAGGCTGTCCGCATTACGCGGGTGTTAGTCTTGCTATACGAGCGTTTCCAGATGCGCACGCAGACGCTCAGCATCGATATCGAGCGTCGTCTCGGCATTGACTTGGGCCAAACGATAGCCGACAAAGTAGGGCGAAACCACCCAACGCGGCAGCGCCTTGGCAATGGTCCGACCGCCCAGGTGATAGAAGAACAAGTTGTACGACTCTGCGCGACCACCGTGGTGCTCGTTTAGGATATAGCGCAGAGCTACCTGGATCGCATCGGCAAAGAGATCCGCCTCGGCTTGGTCTCGTGCGTCATCGCTGGCGGCGATTCCCTGCGGGGCTGAAACGTTGATCTCAAAGAACCCCATGATCGGTTCGGTTGAGATATTGACCGAGATTCTCCCCTGTTGCCAGACATTGATGCCTTCGAAATTGGCAGAAGTCAGCGAAGTGTAGCCGTCTTCCTGCTCCAAACCCACAATCTGCATGTGCGGATGAACGAGACTACCGCCCGAGAGCGGACCCTTGTTCTTGTACATGAGAACGCTGCGATACTGCTGTGAATCGATCATCTGCTGCCAGCAACCCAGGGCAAACCGTATCACATGGTGGAGTTCATCCGGCTCATAGATCACCAGGTCGGCATCGTGATCGGCCGACTCGATCAGCACGGTTTGACGGGTGGCGCGCAGGGTCTTGAACTTATTCTCGAGCCAGATGCAGTCACCATCGCGCCGGATGATATCGGCAAGTTCCTCGGTATCGCAAAAGGGACACGCGGTGCCAGGGCGCCGGTTGTCGTCGGGCTTACCGTTCGCCTGCTGAACGTCAAATACCAGCGCCACGGGTTACGCCTCCAGCGGCACGATCTTGGTGCCATGGAGCTCGGAGACGCTCAATGCCGCCGCCACGGTATCGCGGTTGGCCGTAGAAATGCCGCCGCCGGGAAGGATGGTCAGGCGGTCGCCCGCATACTCGACAAGACGCGACAGGTGCTCCAGGTTGTCCTCGATCGGCGTTCCGGCAGCACCACCATGCGTCAGGATGCGCGTGATGCCGCAGTCGGCGAGTGTGTCAATGGCGTCCAGCTGAGCCTCGGGCGAGAGCTGGTCAAAGGCCATGTGGAAGGTGATATCGATGGCCCCGCGCTTGCACTCCTCGGTCGCGCAGCCCGTAGCCATCACGAGGGCGCCGAGGGTGAGCTCGTCGAGCGCCCAGCCGCCGGCACAGGGCTTGCAGCAGCCAAAGACCAGGCCGTCAACGCCGGCGCTCACGGCAAGACCCAAGTCCATCTCCATCATGCGCAGCTCGTCCTGGTTGTAGTGAAAGTCACCGCCACGCGGGCGAATCATGCACATCACTCGCGCGTCATGCTCGTGAGCATAGCTGACCGTAGTGCTGATAACGCCGGCCGAGGGCGTGGTACCACCGACGGCAAGGTTGTCGCACAACTCGATGCGCTTAGCACCGGCATCGATAGCCGCCGGCACACGCTCAAAGTTCTCGGCACAAAACTCGTACAGCATAGATAGCCCCCAGGAGACATTTCGATTTCCACACGGCATTGTCGCACGTTAAATAGCAACCCGCACGATGGAACAAAACCTTGACAAGGAGTGTCCCAAAGTGCCGGCACATAAGGAACGTCCCCAGGTGCCACCTTGAGCGATGGGTACTCATTTAAGTACGTCCCCAATGAGTACCCGCAGGGGACAGACAGACCGGACTCCCTATACGACAACTGTTGACATCATATACTATGTGTCATATAGTAGGTGTTACACAGTATACTACGAAAGGAGGTGTGCGGATGGAGGCACAGATGAAGCGCGGCTTCCTCGAGGCCTGCGTGCTCGCGGCCGTCTCGGGCGAGGAATCCTACGGCTATCAGATCGTGAAGGACGTGCCCGCGAGTATGGGGCTCACGGAATCCACGCTCTATCCGTTGCTCAAGCGCCTGGAGAAGGCGGGCTGCATCACCGCGCGCTCCGCCGAGCACAACGGGCGGCTGCGGAGGTACTACCGCATCACGGACGCCGGGCGCGAGCGTATCGCCGAGTTCCTCGCCGAATGGCCATCCGTGCAGGAGATCTACCGTTACGTGGAGGGGGCGCACCATGACGCGCGATGAGTTCTTGAACCGGCTGGGCGAGCTTCTGGCCTGCCTGCCGGCAGATCAGGTAAAGGAAACGCAGGAGTTCTACGCGGAGGCCATCGCCGACCGTATGGAGGACGGCATGACGGAGGCCGAGGCTGTGGCCGCCATGGGCACGCCCGGTGAGGTCGCCGAGGCAACGCTCGACGAACTGCCCGCCGTGCCGCGCGCGATCGCGAGGACCAAGCGCAAGAGCACGGCACTTCTATGGGCGCTCGCCATCGTGGGCTCTCCGGTATGGATTCCGCTGCTGCTCGCGTTCGTCGCCGTTGCCGCTGCAGTCTACATCTGTATTTGGGTTCTTGCGCTCTGCGTGTGGATCGTGGCCGCGGCATTCGGGGGCGCGGGCCTGGTAGGGCTCCTGTTCGCCGTGGACGGCATCATTATCGGGCATGTTCCGTACGTTTTGGCCTCGATGGGAATGGGATTCGCTTCCATCGGTGTGGCGCTCCTCACGGGAGCCGGCGCCTGGACGGCGTCCAAGCAGATCGCGCGCCTCTCTGCCCTTTGGGCGAAGAAAGCCGTTTCGCCCTTCTGGAAAGATCAAGGCAATAAGAGCCGCATGGGCGCCGAAGCGGCGCCGCTCACGGCATAGGAAGGAGTGCAAACATGTCCAGCGTAAAAAGGATTTACCTTGCCGTAGCGGGTGGGCTTGTTGCCACGGGGCTCGTCCTGGCTGCTATCGGATTTGTGGCCTCCGGCTTTAACCTCGCTGTGCTCAACACGCAGATCGACCTGCGCGATGACACCATCATTCTGGGTGGTGTTGAAATAGACGACCCGACAGGGCTTCCACTCATCGAGCAGCTTGCCGAGGTCGGCGAGATCCATATTGGATCTGCAACGACTGGTTCGTCTTCTCCTCGCAAATGATCGAGCTCGTAGCAGCCGTCCCCCCCCTTCGGGCGCACCACGACGGGCATGAGCACGCCGCGCTCGGAGCCTTTTTGCGAGACCTTCCGTCACGCTCTTCCTGCGTGGTGAACCGGTCATCGACCGACGAGAGGCTGATGGGAATCTCTCGACTTCAGGCCAATCCCGCTCACCGATCTGGTCTTCCTTCGTGATGCGCACATAAGCGAGCAGACACCGCGCAGTGCTTCAGCGCGGCCGCACTTCCACGTCTATGACGGAGGTGCCCGGCGGCGTCTTGGCAATCCCCTTGTTTGCAGGCGTTAGCGCGTGGGGATCGCCCACTCGGGGGTCGAGGCCGCCGAGGACGGCGGCGAACCTCGCGGTGTCATTCGACATCGCGAGGTTCCCGGACCATGACCACCTGGCCTCGTACCGCGGCATAGCCCCAAGGGTGAGGAGCTTCGGCACGTCGATCAGGGCGCCCGCGCAGCGTCGGCCGGTCCGCCGTTCGGCAGAACGGCGGAAGTCCCTAGCCGCCCAGGTAAGCCTTGCGGACGTTGTCGTCGTGCAGGAGCTCTTGGCCGGTGCCGGTCATGGTGATCTTGCCGGTCTCGAGCACGTAGCCGCGCGTGGCGATTGAAAGCGCCATCTGGGCGTTCTGCTCGACCAGAAGCACCGTGGTACCGGCCTTGTGCAGGTCCTCGACAATCTGGAAGATCTGCTCAATCAGAATCGGCGCCAGACCCATGGAAGGCTCATCGAGCATGAGCAGCTTGGGGTTGCTCATAAGGGCGCGCCCCATAACGAGCATCTGCTGTTCGCCGCCCGAAAGGGTGCCGGCGACCTGGCGACGGCGCTCCTTAAGGCGCGGGAACTGCTCGTAGACGCGCTCAAGGCCCGGAGCCACCGTGGACTTGGGCTGCGTGTAGGCGCCCATCTCCAGGTTCTCCTCGACCGTCATCTGCAAAAAGGCGCGACGGCCCTCGGGAACCTGGGCCAGGCCCTTGCCCACCAGTTTATCGGCAGGCGTATGGGTAATGTCCTCGCCCATAAACTTGATGGAGCCGGTCTTGGAACGCAGCAGGCCCGAGACGGTTTTAAGCGTCGTGGACTTACCGGCGCCGTTCGCGCCGATCAGGGCCACGATCTCGCCCTCGTTGACGTTAAAGGAGATGTCCTTGATGGCGTGGATAGCGCCGTACCAGACGTTGATGTTGCAGACGGAAAGCATCGGCTCTGCCATTTAGTTCTCCCCCTTATCCTGCTTGCCCAGATATGCCTCAATTACGGCATCGTTGTTCTGGATCTCCTCGGCCGTGCCCTTGGCGATGACCTTACCAAAGTTGAGCACGCAGATGCCCTCGCAGATGTTCATGACGAGCGACATATCATGCTCGATAAGCATAATGGCGATGCCAAAGGTGTCGCGGATCTTGACGATGTTCTCCATGAGCTCCGCGGTCTCGGACGGGTTCATGCCGGCGGCAGGCTCGTCGAGCAGCAGCAGTTTGGGGTTGGTGGCAAGCGCGCGGACGATCTCCAGACGACGCTGGGCGCCGTAAGGCAGCGAGCCGGCCTGCTCGTTTGCCAGGTGCTCCATATCAAAGATGGACAGCAGCTCCATGGCGCGCTCGTGGGCGGCCTTCTCGTGCTTCCAGTACGTCGGCAGACGCAGCACGCCCTCAAAACCAGAGTAGCGCTCCTGGTTGTGCAGGCCGACCTTAACGTTGTCCTCCACCGTCATGGTGTTGAACAGGCGAATGTTCTGGAACGTACGGGCGATACCCATACGGTTGACCTGATAGACCGACTTGCCCGAGGTGTCCTCGCCGTCGAGCAGGATAGTACCGTGCGTGGGCTGGTACACCTTGGTGAGCAGGTTGAAGACCGTGGTCTTACCGGCACCGTTGGGACCGATCAGACCGGCGATCTCGGTCTTACCGATGGTCAGGCTAAAGTCGTCGACTGCCTTAAGGCCGCCAAATTCAATGCCCAAGTGGATGCACTCGAGCGCCGGGCGCTGGCCCAGGTCGCGGTCGGGAACGATGGCGCCAGAAGGATACGGGACCATCTTGCCCTTGTTGAACTCAAACTTACTGGGCATCGGCTGCCACCTCCTTCTTGGAAGTAAAGCGATCCTTGACGCGACCGAAGAACGCCTTGAGCTGCGGGTTGTTGGTAAAGATCATGACCAGGATCAGCACGATGGCGTAGATGAGCATGCGGTAGTCCGAGAACTGACGGAGCAGCTCGGGAAGCACCGTGAGCAACGCCGCCGCGATGACGGAGCCGCGCATATTGCCCAGACCGCCCAGGACCACGAACACCAGGATGAGGATGGACGTGTTGAAGTCAAACTTGGTGGCGGAAAGCTGCGAGAAGTTACCGCCGAAGAGGGCTCCGGCAGCGCCGGCGAGAGCGGCGGAAACCACGAAGGCGATCATGCGGTACTCGGTGACAGAGATGCCCACGGACTCGGCAGCGATCTTGTTGTCGCGCACGGCCATAATGGCACGGCCAGTACGGCTGCGAACCAGGTTGAGCACGATCACGAGTGCGACCATGACCAGGATGGCACCGGCGAGGAAGGTCGAGTACGTCGACACGCCCGAGGCGCCCTGGGCGCCCTTGATGATGGCGGTGCCGTCCTCGAGCAGGTGCAGATCGTCGATTGTGGAGTTACCCGTGATGTTAAAGATCACGTGCAGGCCGCGAGAGTCGACGCCCACGATAAGGCAGGTGACGATCTCTTTGATAATCTCGCCAAAGGCCAAGGTCACGATGGCCAGATAGTCACCGCTCAGGCGAAGGACCGGGATGCCGATCAAAAAGCCCAGGATGGCAGCGGCGATGGCGCCGACCACAATGCTGATGGCCAGGCGAATGGGGTCGGAGGGCACGACGCTCTCGAGGGCGACGGCGGTAACGATGCCCGTATAGGCGCCGACGCTCATAAAGCCTGCGTGGCCCAGCGACAAGTCGCCCGCGATGCCGACGACGAGGTTAAGGGAGATGGCCATGACGATATAGGCCGTGATGGGAACCAGCTGACCGGCGATCATGCGCGGAATCATGTGGTTGGACTGCATAAAGAACACGATGGCGAACGCCACAAGGCACATGGCGTACGTAACAAAGTCGTGACGCGTCTGCTTGTCTTTAAGAAACTTCATAACGCTCACCTACACCTTCTCGGGGACGTACTTGCCCAAGAGGCCGGCAGGCTTGACGAGCAGGACGATGATCAAAACACCAAAGACGATGGAGTTGGCAAGGCTCGTGGAAATGTATGCCTGCGCCATCGCTTCGATGATGCCGATGAGGATGCCACCGACAAAGGCACCGGGGATGGAGCCGATGCCGCCGAAAACGGCAGCGTCGAAGGCCTTGATGCCAGGCATGGCGCCCGTGGTGGGCTGCAGAACCGGCGAGTAGGAGCACAGGAGCACACCGGCGATGGCGGCAAGGGCGGAGCCGATGGCAAACGTCATCGAGATGGTGCGGTTGACGTTGATGCCCATGAGCTGAGCGGCGGCTTTGTCCTCGGACACGGCGCGCATGGCTTTGCCCATCTTGGTCTTACCTGTAAAGAACATCAGGCCGGCCATGATAACCAGGCAGGCGACGATGGTGACGAGCGAGACGGCGCTTACGTTGAACTTGGCCAAGAACTCCGGCACCTGGAAGGTGACGAGCGAAGTGAAGTTCTTGGGCGTGGCGCCCCACAGAAGCTGCGCGGCGTTCTGCAGGAAGTAAGACACGCCGATGGCCGTGATCAGAACGGCCAGAGGGCCTGCTTGGCGCAGCGGCTTATAGGCCAGACCCTCGATGAGAACACCGAGAACCGTGCAGACCACACAAGAGAGAACTACAGATGCCCAGCCCGGGAGGCCGAGATACGACGTGGCACAGAACGAGACATAGGCACCGACCATGATGACGTCGCCGTGAGCGAAGTTGAGCATCTTGGCGATACCGTAGACCATGGTGTAGCCCAACGCGATGATGGCGTAGACGCTGCCCATGGACAGGCCGTTGACCAAGTATTGGATAAAGACCGTCATGTTCCACATCCCCCTTTCGAATAGGTTTCCAGTTGATGTATGAAACAGGGACGTTACATCGTCCCTAGATACCAAGCAAGCAGGGAAGGCCAAAACCTCCCCTGCTTGGGATCAAAACCGCTCTATATAAGGCGGCCTATTAGGCCTGTACGTACTTGCCGTCGGTAATGACGTACGCCGTCGGGTCCTTCTGGACCTGACCCTTGTCGTTCCAGGAGAGCTTGCCAGTCAGACCGTCAACGGTAATCTTGAGCATAGCCTCGGGAAGCTTCTCGGCAACCTCGGTGGGGTCGGCGTCGACGCCCAGGCCGGCCTCCTTGAGAGCCTCGACCACAGCATGCACGCCGTCGTAGGCGTCGGCGGCAAACTGGTCGGGGGTATCGCCGTACTTATCCTTGTAAGCGTTGACGAAGTCGGCGTTCTTCTCGTCGTCGGCGGAGAACGGGGTCATGAGCAGCAGACCCTCGGCAAGAGAGGTGTCGAAGCCCTCAACGCCCAGGATGCCGTCCATGCCGTCGCAGCCCATCATCTTGACGTCGTAGCCCATGTCCTTGGCGTTCTTGAGCAGGACGGACGCCGGCGTGTAGTAGATCGGCGCAAAGATCATGGTGGCGCCTGCCTGCTTGGCCTTGGTCAGCTGGTTGGTAAAGCTCGTGGCGGAGTCGTCCTTAAAGGTCTCCTCGTCGACAATCTCAAGCTTAGACTTAGCGGCCTGGGCCTTAAAGGAATCTGCGATGCCCGAAGAATAGGCGTCGCCGGAGTTATAGAACAGCACGAACTTCTCGTTCGCATACTTCTCTGCCAGGAACTTGGCAGCGTTGACACCTTGGTTGGGGTCGGTAAAGCAAACCTGGAAGACGCAATCCTTGCCCTTGGTAACGTCCTCGGAGGACGCAGACGGGGTGATCATGAACGTCTCGGGGTCGTTGCCGCACTCGGCGGCAACGGCGACCGACGCACCCGTGGTGGTCGGACCGACGAGGGCCTGCATGCCCCAGTCGAGCAGGGTGTTGAAGGCGTTGACGGCCTTCTCACCGTCAGCCTGGTCGTCCTCGGCCTTGCTGACAAGCGGCAGCTCCTTAGTCGAGAAATCCTTGCAGCCAAGCTCGACAGCCTGTGTAACGGACTTGCCGTAGGACGCGTTGGCGCCGGTCAGCGGGCCGATGGTGCCGATCTTAAACGAAGCGTCGCCCGACGCGGAACCGCTGTCGCCGCCGTTGGAGGAGCAGCCAGCTAGAATGGACATCGCCCCCAGACCTGCTGCGCTCGCGATAACGCTCCTGCGATTCATAACAGGGTTCAATGACTTACCGGTGAGGCTCGACATGCGGCTCTCCTCTCAAATCTCGTCGGGTTTCGGTTACCCGACAGGCCATCCTTCGCCGTGTTCGGCGTTCGCAAAATAGTAGACGCTTTAGTTAGGAAAAGTGGCGAATATTTCAACTTTTCTTTGGATTTGTTCATTTATCCATATTTCTGCGTATTTCTATTTTTTTATGCAGTAATGCCACTTTATTGTGTAAAAGTAATGTTTCCATTCTGTTACAAGCGTTCCCGCTCTTAATAAACATGGTGTCCCCCTTTTCGCTAGCCGCGATGCGGCCGTCTTGCGGTACAGGGCAAACCTTATGGCGCAAACGTTGACAGTTTGTTACGGAAGTCCGTTTGTAGCGAGCGTGTTTCCAATGTTTCCGCAGCGTTTCGGGGGTGCCGTTTTGTGCGGCTCCTGTTGCCTGGCGAGCACGCGCCCCCGGTTCACGCTAGAATGCACTCAACCTTTAAGCGGTTAATCCATCCATAAGATGCACGAAGGAGCTATCTATGAGCGAATCCCTGCGCACCGTGAACGTCGGTCTGATCGGTCTGGGAACCGTCGGCGGCGGCGTGGCCCGTCTGATCAAGAGCCACCACGATGAGTACCTGGCAGCCTACGGCATCGACCTTAAGCTGACCCGCGCCTGCGCGCTTGCCTGGGAGCAGGCCGAGGCAGCCGGTATTGAGCACGAGGCCTTTACGAGTGACTGGCATGACGTCGTCACCGACCCCGCCGTCGACATCGTCGTCGAGCTGATTGGCGGCGAGCACCCCGCGACCGAGATCTTCACCACCGCCTTTGAGCACGGCAAGCACGTCGTCTCTGCCAACAAGGCCCTGCTGGGCCGCCATGTCGAGACGCTCGCCGAGAAGGCGCGCGCGTGCGGCGTGCAGATTAAGTGCGAGGCCAGCTGCGGCGGCGGCATCCCCATCGTGAGCACGCTCGAGCACGACCTGGTGGGTAACAAGATCCTGACCATCGCCGGCATTCTCAACGGTACCACCAACTATATCCTGTCGCGCATGGACGCCGAGGGCGCCGATTACGCCGACGTACTTGCCGACGCACAGGCCAAGGGCTATGCCGAGGCCGACCCGTCCGCCGACGTCGACGGCTTCGATGCCGCCAGCAAGACGGCCATCCTCGCCTCCATCGGCTTTGGCACCCGCGTTACCACCGATGATGTGTACCAGCAGGGTATCCGCACCATCGGCGCCGAGGACATCGCCCAGGCCCGCGAGCTCGGCTACACCATCAAGCTGCTCGGCATCGCCCGCAACACCGACGCTGGCGTCGACGTTCGCGTGCATCCCACGCTGATCCCCGCAGACCATATGCTTGCCAAGGTCAACGGCGCCATGAACGCCGTCTACGTGGTAGGCGACGCCGTGGGCGAGACCATGTTCTACGGCGCGGGCGCAGGCTCCTTCCCCACCGCGAGCGCCGTCGTGGGCGATATCCTGTCGCTCTCCGAGCAGATCAGCCGCGGCGTGGCTCCGCTGCCCGAGATTGAGCCCTATGGCCACAACCTCACCTTTAAGCCCACGGACGAGCTCCAGACCAAGTACTATGTGCGCCTGAAGGTCGCCGACCGCGTGGGCGCCCTGTCCGAGACAGTCGACATCTTTGCCAAGCACAACATCTCGATCTCGCTCATCAACCAGGTCGAGGACGGCAAGTCGGGCGTCAGTGATGCCTGCTCGGTCATCTTCCTGACGCACCGCGCGCTCGAGAAGGACGTCCAAGCTGCCGCCGCCGAGCTTGCCGGCGTCGACTGCGTGGCCGAGGTCGCCAACGTCCTGCGCATCGAGGACGTCGAGGCCTGGACCGAAGGCGTTATGGCGAACTAGCCCAACGCTCGCCTAGCAATACGCGCCTTGAGGGCTCCCGTCCGATGTGGGACGGGAGCCCTTTTGTCACCTGCCCTAAGCACAACGGCAGAGCATATTTGCGCGAGCCGCTCATCGGTAACGCGGGCTACCGTTCACCGATATGCAAACGCGGCCGATTCCGACTACCGCTACGCTGTGCTGCGAATGTCCGCCCGCGATGAGAGGAAGCACCATGTTGCTCGAGGGCAAGAAAGCAATCATCACCGGAGGCACACGCGGTATCGGCTATGCCATCGCCTGCCGTTTTATCGAGGAAGGCGCTGCCGTCACCGTCTTTGGCTCGCGCCAGGAGACTGCCGACACGGCCGTTGAGAAGCTGACAGCCGCCTATCCCGACGCCAAGGTCTGGGGTCGCTCCTGCGACCTCACCTCGCTCGAGGCCGTGACTGAGGCCTTTACGCAGACCGCAGCCGACATGGGCGGCTTGGACACGGTCGTCAACAATGCCGGTATCTCCCAGCGTTCACCCCTCTTGGACTACACGGCCGAGGAGTTCGCAAAGGTCATGGACCTTAACGTCGTCGCCGTCTTTAATGGCCACCAGGCTGCCGCCAAGATCATGACCGAGGCCGGCCACGGCGGCACCATCACTACCACAAGCTCGATGGTCGCCAAGTACGGCCAGCCCTCCGGCGTCGGTTACCCCACGTCCAAGTTTGCCGTCAACGGTATGGTCCAGTCGCTCTCGCGCGAGCTCGCTCCCATGGGCATCCGCGTCAACGCCGTCGCCCCCGGCGTGACTAAGACCGACATGGTCGCCAACCTGCCCGAAGAAGTCATCAAGCCCATCATCGCTACCATCCCGCTCGGCCGCATGGGCGAGCCCGAGGATGTCGCCAACGCCTTTGTCTTCCTAGCGAGCGACATGGCCGCCTACGTTACGGGCGCTGTGCTCCCCGTCGACGGAGCTGCCCGCTCTTAAGGGACCACAAGCCTCAGCTCCCAGCCTCAACATTGCTCAACTAAAAGGCGCGCTTCCTGCATCAACTGCAGGCGGCGCGCCTTTGTTCTGTTTGTATGGGAAACTGCGTCCCGGTATTTCAGCTCAGAACGGGGCGCAGCTTCCCCCAGAGCCTTCTTTCGGAAACTATGTCCCATTCTGGGTCCGGATTCCGGGATGCGCTTTCCGCAACGGACTTCTCGTGGAAAGCGCATCCCACTCTAGACGCCAATTCCGGGATGCATTTTCCGCGGCGACGTTGGCTACCTGCCGTCGTCGTCCTGGGCCTCTTCGTGTGCGTAAAGCTCCAGCATGCGGCGGCGGTATTCGCGCACGGCGAGCTTGGCGCGCTCCAGGCGGCGGCGCTCACGCGGGGTGAGCTTGCCGGGGTCGATCTCGTCGCCGTAAGTCTTTTCGGCCAGCAAATGGGCGGCGTCCACGATGCGGGCATCGATGTGGCCGCTCGCCGCCTCGGCGGAAAGACGCTCGGCAATCGTATCGAGCGTAGGCAGGCCCTCGAATACGCGACCATGGCCATGCGAGGTCAGCAGCTCGTGCTCGCGCGCGAGCAAGCTCGCTAGGTCGTGGTGGGCGCGCAAGATGTCGAGCGCATCGGATGGACGCTCGGCAACCTCTGCCACGGCGGCGACCGGTGCGGCATCCACCACGCGGTAGAAGAGCTGCGCGAGCAATGGCATCAAGAACACCGTGATGGCACCGGCGGCAACCATGACCGACGCAATATCTTGCGACAGCGCGCCCGCGTTGACGGCAACGCTCGTAACGGCAACGATGATCGGCAGCGCCGTGGTGCAGTACAGGGCCACGGTAATGCGACCATACGCCGACACATCGCGCGTCGCAGGACAAATGCTCATGGAAATAAGAATGGGCACGGCACGAATAATCAACAACGCCACGATAAAGCCCACGAGCAGACCCGGGCGCGACGCCACGGCCGTCAGATCGATCTTTGCGCCCGATACGGTAAAGAACACCGGAATCAAAAAACCGTAGGCCAGACCGTCGAGCTTGGTCTCGAGCGTATAGTTGCCCTCGGGGATGATATAGCGCAGGACAAAGCCGGCGGCAAAAGAACCCAACACGATGTCGAGATCAAAGACAGCCGAGAATGCCACGAGCGTGACCAGGATGAGCACCGTCAGGCGCACGAAGGTCTGCGACGTGGTATCGGCGCGCTCCTCAACAAATGCAAAGAAGCGGCTGCCGACGCGCTTGGAGCGGCTCGGGACCACGGCCAGCAACACGCAAACCACCGCAAACAAGCCAAGGATAACGAGCGTTTGGATGCCAGTGCGGGCAGACAACAGCACCGACATGGCGAGCACGGGACCGAGCTCGCCCCAAGTGCCATACGCGAGAATCGAGTCGCCCACGCGCGTGCCGGTGAGCGAGCGCTCACGCATGATGGGCACAAGCGTACCGAGCGCCGTCGAAGTGAGGGCAAGCGTCACGGCGATACCGTCGAAATGACTGACTGAGAACCACGGGGTAAAGCGCACGGCAAGCCAGGCGATACCAAACGTGACGACCCACGTCGCCAAGCCGTAGCGCCCCTCGACGCCCGTGATGCTCTTGGGGTCGATCTCAAAGCCGGCAAGCAGGAACAAAAAGGCCAGGCCCAGCTCGGACACAAGCGAGACCTCAGCATCTACATGGATGACGCCGAGCATATGGGGTCCCAGTACCGCGCCGAGCACGAGCAAAAAGACCGTCTCGGGAACGGGTTTTCCGGGAATCGCCGAGGCGATAAAAGGACTCGCAAAGGCCACGAGTGCGATGATGGCGAGCGAAACGAATGCCATGTGATGCCTTTCTCTTGTTTGCGCTTCACTGTAGCACCCTCGCCGTCCTCAACGCGCCGCGAGCTGTCGTATCATAGTGAGGTTTACAAACATGTGGCTCAAGGCGACCGCAGGGCAGACCCCGCAAACCGACCGCTGCCGCATACCGTACCGTACGCCCAACCGATCAGGAAGGCAGGAACCAATGGTCTCTCGTATCTACGTGGAGAAGAAACCCGGGTTCGACGTCGAGGCTCAGCAGCTCAAGGGCGAGCTGACCGAAATTCTCGGCATCAAGGGCATCGAGGCCCTGAGGATTATCAACCGCTACGACGTCGAGGGCATCGACAAGGAGCTTTTCCGGTCCTGCGTGCCGACCGTCTTTAGCGAGCCCCAGGTCGATGTGACCTACGACGAGCTCCCCGCAAGCGATGGCGCCGTCTTTGCCGTCGAATTCCTGCCTGGCCAGTTTGACCAGCGCGCCGACTCCGCCAGCGAGTGCGTGCAGCTCATCAGCCAGGGCGAGCGCCCCGCCGTGCGCTCCGCCAAGGTCTATATGATCTCGGGCGCTCTGGACGAGGCCGCCATTGATGCCATCAAGCACTACGTGGTGAACCCCGTCGAGGCGCGCATCGCCTCGCTCGACCTGCCCGAGACGCTGTACATGGAGACCCCCGAGCCCCAGCCCGTCGAGGTGCTCGACGGTTTCCGCGAGCTCGACGAAGCCGGCCTTGCCGCCTTTATTTCCGAGCGCGGCCTTGCCATGGACGAGGCGGACATCGCCTTCTGCCAGCAGTACTTCCGCGATGAGGATCGCGACCCCACCATCACCGAGATCCGCGTGATCGACACCTACTGGTCCGATCACTGCCGCCACACCACCTTCGGCACCGTCCTGGACGACGTGACGATCGACGACGCCGTGGTGCAGCAGGCCTTCGACCGCTACATGGAAATGCGCCACGAGCTCGGTCGCGACGCCAAGCCCGTCTGCCTCATGGACATGGGCACCATCGGCGCCAAGTACCTTAAGAAGACCGGCGTCATGACCGATGTCGACGAGTCCGAGGAGATCAACGCCTGCACCGTCAAGGTGAAGGTCGATGTCGACGGCGAGGACCAGGACTGGCTGTTCCTCTTTAAGAACGAGACCCACAACCACCCGACCGAGATCGAGCCCTTCGGCGGTGCCGCCACCTGCGTGGGCGGTGCCATCCGCGACCCGCTGTCGGGCCGCAGCTACGTGTACCAGGCCATGCGTGTCACCGGCGCCGGCGACCCCACCGTCCCCGTGTCCGAGACACTCGAGGGCAAGCTGCCGCAGCGTAAGCTCGTGACCACTGCTGCCGCCGGCTACTCCAGCTACGGCAACCAGATCGGCCTTGCCACCGGTCAGGTCAACGAACTCTATCACCCCGGTTACGTCGCCAAGCGCATGGAGGTCGGCGCCGTCGTGGGCGCTACCCCGGCAAACCACGTGCGTCGCGAGTGCCCCGCCCCCACCGACAAGATCATCCTGCTGGGCGGCCGCACCGGCCGTGACGGCATCGGCGGCGCCACCGGCTCCTCCAAGACCCAGAACACCGAGTCCATCGAGACCTCGGGCGCCGAGGTCCAGAAGGGCAACGCCCCGGTCGAGCGCAAGCTGCAGCGCCTGTTCCGCCGCGGCGACGCCTGCCGTCTAATCAAGCGCTGCAACGACTTTGGCGCCGGCGGCGTCTCGGTTGCCGTGGGCGAGCTTGCCGACGGCCTGTATGTCGACCTCGATACCGTGACCAAGAAGTACGACGGCCTAGACGGCACCGAGCTCGCCATTTCCGAGTCCCAGGAGCGTATGGCCTGCGCCGTCGCTGACGGTGACGTCGAGGAGTTCATGGGGTACGCCGCCGAGGAGAACCTGGAGGCGACCGTTATCGCCGAGGTTACCGCCGAGCCGCGCATGCGCATGGCCTGGAACGGCGTCGCCATCGTCGACCTGTCCCGCGAGTTCCTCAACTCCAACGGCGCGCCCAAGCACCAGGTCGCTCACGTCTGCGCCCGCAGCGTGTGGCAGCCCAGCTGGGCCGGCACCACGCTCGCCGAGCGCATGACCTCGCTCGTCACCGATCTTAACGTCGCCTCCAACAAGGGCCTTTCCGAGCGCTTCGACTCCACCATCGGCGCCGCCACCGTGCTCATGCCCTTTGGCGGCAAGACGCAGCTCACCCCGAGCTCTGCCATGGTCGCCAAGTTCCCCGTGGACGGCGAGACCACCACGGCGAGCGCCATGGCATGGGGCTTCAACCCCTACCTGATGGAGGCCGACCAGTTTGCGGGCGCCTACCTGTCCGTAGTCGAGTCCATCGCCAAGCTCGTCGCCGCCGGCTTTGAGCACAAGCGCGCCTACCTCTCCTTCCAGGAATACTTCGAGCGCCTGCGCACCGAGGCCGAGCGTTGGGGCAAGCCCATGGCAGCCGTTCTGGGTGCCCTTATGGCCCAGGTCGACCTGGGTGCCGGCGCCATCGGCGGCAAGGACTCCATGAGCGGCTCCTTTGAGGACGAGGCCGGCGAGCTCAACGTTCCGCCGACCCTCATCAGCTTCGCCGTGGCCGTGGGCCGCGCCGCTCGTGCCGTCTCGCCCGAGTTCAAGGGCCTGACGCACCGCGTCGTCCGCATCGCCCCCGCCACCTATGGCGAGGATTACCGTCCCGATGCCCAGCAGCTGCTCGCCGCGTTTGACGCCGTCGAGGCGCTCACCGCCACCGGCGACGCCCTGGCCATCTCCACGCCCGGTTACGGCTGCGGCGCCGAGAGCCTCTTTAAGATGTGCGTCGGCAACCAGATCGGCATCGAGCTTGCCGAGGACGTGGACGTGGAGAGCCTCTTCACCCCGCTCTACGGCAGCTTTATCGTCGAGCTCGCAGAGGATGCCGAGCTGCCCGAGGTCGCCGACGGCGTTGTCGTCGAGCCCCTGGGCACCACCGTCGAGGGCTATGTCATCGATACTGGCTCCGAGGTCATCGAGCTCTCCGAGCTTCAGGAGGCCTGGGAGAGCGGCATCGAGAGCGTCTTCGCCTACCGCAGCGCCGGCGAGACCGCCGAGGTCGAGACCATCGACTATCGCACCAAGGATATCCACGTGTACGGCGGCGCCAAGATTGCCCGCCCGCGCGTGATTATCCCGGTGTTCCCCGGCAACAACTGCGAGTACGACAGCGCTCGCGCCTTCCGCGCCGCCGGTGCCGAGGCCGACACTTTCGTGATCAACAACCTCACGCCCGAGGCCGTCGCCGAGAGCACCCACGAGCTTGCCCGCCGCATCCGTGCAAGCCAGATCGTCATGATCCCCGGCGGCTTCTCGGGCGGTGACGAGCCCGACGGCTCCGCCAAGTTCATCACGGCGTTCTTCCGCGCTCCCGAGGTCACCGAGGCAGTCCGCGACCTGCTCAAGGCCCGCGACGGCCTGATGCTGGGCATCTGCAACGGCTTCCAGGCCCTGGTCAAGCTCGGTCTGGTGCCCTATGGCGACATCGTCGATGCCACGCCGGATGCGCCCACGCTGACCTTTAACACCATCGGTCGCCATCAGAGCCGCCTGGTGCGCACCCGCATCTCGTCCAACTTGTCCCCGTGGCTGTCGCAGTGCAGCCTGGACGACCCCTACACCGTCGCCATCAGCCACGGCGAGGGCCGCTTTGTCGCCAACGACGAGGTACTCGCCCAGCTGATCGCCAATGGCCAGGTCGCCACGCAGTACGTGGGCGAGGACGGCAAGCCCAGTATGGATCTTTCCGTCAACCCCAACGGCTCCGTACTCGCCATCGAGGGCATCACGAGCCCCGACGGCCGCGTCCTGGGCAAGATGGGCCATGCCGAGCGTCGCGGCGACAACCTGTACCGCAACGTGCCCGAGCATGTCCCCGGCGATAAGTTCATGCCGATCTTTGAGAGCGGCGTAGCCTACTTCGCTTAAAGCTTTCCCATCGGGTACAATCCCCTCGGGTAACAACACCCGCCACCGACACATCCGGTGGCGGGTTCTTTTTTGCTTCGCGCATGTAGGAAGGACATCATGGAAAGCCGCAAGCCGTATCTCGCCACCCTGCCCGGACTCATCCTGGGCTGTCTTGTTTGTTGCGCGCTCTGGGGATCGGCCTTTCCCTGCATCAAGATCGGCTACGCACTCTTTGGTATCCCGGCGCACGATAGCGCCTCGCAGCTGCTCTTTGCGGGCTTGCGCTTCACGCTTGCCGGCGCCCTGGTTATCGTTGGGATGAGTGCGGCCCAGCGCCGCCCCCTCATTCCGCAGGCTCGCGACATCAAGCCCATCTTTGTCTTGTCGCTCTTCCAGACTATCGGGCAGTACTTCTTTTTCTATCTGGGCCTCTCGCACGCCAGCGCCATGTCGAGCTCCATCATCGAGGCCAGCGCCAACTTCCTCGCAATCCTCTTTGCCGCCCTGGCATTTCACACCGAGAAGCTCAATACGGCCAAGGTGCTTGGCTGTGCGCTGGGCTTTGCCGGCGTCGCGCTCGTCAACCTCTCGGGCGCAGATGGCACCTTTGGCTTCAGGCTCGATGGCGAGGGCTTTATCCTAGCCTCCACTGTCGCGGGTGCTCTTTCGACCTGCCTGATCGGCATCTTCTCGCGCAAGCATGACGGCGTCTTGCTCGCCGGCTGGCAGTTTTTAGTCGGAGGTTTGGTCCTTACCGCCATCGGGTTTTTGATGGGCGGCGCGCTCTCCCCCACCGCGATCATCCCCGCCATCGCACTCATTATCTATATGGCACTCATTTCCGCCGTCGCGTACTCGCTATGGTCGCGTCTGCTTGCCGTCAACCCCGTCAGCCGTGTGTCGGTCTTTGGCTTTATGAATCCAGTCTTTGGCGTACTGTTGAGCGCTCTGCTGCTCGGCGAGGGCGCTGGCACGAGCCCTGTTACCGTACTTGTTGCCCTGCTGTTGGTCTGCGGCGGCATCATCATCGTCAACAGGCCCAAAAAGGTCTAACGAACTGCCCCTATTTAGCAGAGGGGGTTCACATGCTTTAGCTTAATGGAGTACATCGGAGAGCCGAGGGCCGCCACGCCCGCCAGCGTGCGCCCTTTTTCTAGCGTATCTGGGCGCCGGCTTTCTTCTTCTCGCGCTTTACGCGGTAGAGCTCCGCGTCGGCAGCACGAAGCAAGTCTTGCCAGGTATCGACGCCATCACCGACCCGTGCGTAGCCGATGGACATCCGCAACAGATACGGCACGTCGGCACGTGCGAGCTCATCGTTGATTGCCGCACACAGGCTTATGATGTCCTGCTCCGCCGTCGCCTTTTGGAGCACCACGAACTCATCGCCGCCATAACGTGCGATAAAGCCGCCAGACGCCGAGCAGACTTCTTTGAGCGCAGCGGATATGACCTGAAGAGCGTGGTCGCCCTCCACATGCCCATAGCGATCGTTAATCTGCTTAAAGCCGTCGGCGTCCATCATAAGCAGATATACATCTTCGGCCTGATCCACATTTGAGAAGAGCGACAGCATATAGGTCTCAAAACGGTTGCGATTGTTAAGTCCAGTCAACGGGTCGGTCGAGATGAGCTGCTCCTGGTAGATGATGTAAAGCAGCAACATGCTAATCATTATGCCGACACAAAGGCCGGGCACCGAGTATACGACCTGAAAGGTACCGCCCACCAGGGCCGGAATGGCGAAAAATGCCAAGGTTCGATAGATGGCCTTCGTCTGCAGGCTCTCGACCCTGCGAGATTGCACAAACGCATGCAGGGACGTATGTATAACGTAACAGTAGCTGACGATGGGCTGGATCATATAGGCAAAGCCGCGACGATACACGCCCTGCGAATCGATATAGAACAGGGCGTGCGTCCAGTAACTGGTAAACGCCAGCACGACCACCAGAGCCGTAGGCAACGCTACAAGCACCACCCTATAGCGCGAGGTCAAAAGACGAGAACCCTGCACCGTCTCGGAATAGATAAACCAAATGAGACACGCGATAGCAAAGAGCGAAAACGAAACCGCGTTGGAAATCCAGTTGGCAGCAATGCCCAACGTGCCGTCCACACCGTCCGAAAGCGTCCAGATCATATCGAATAATATGTACGCGGCAGAGGTGTAGCCAAGCATGCTAAACAATAGCTGCTGGGTGCTCGAGAACAAGGAGCGACGACTTCGCACGGCAAGCCCGATAAGAACAATCATGCATAGCACGAATATCTCAATCTTGAGTGCCTTAACCACTAGCGCCATCCCTTCAATACCCAAGTGGTCAGAATCGCCCAATTCGAATCAGGGCAATAAACACCCCTTTACTCCGCAGGGGTAAAGGGGATAATAGCAGAGCGCCCGAACATCACTGCAAAACAGTTTCTGTTCGGGCGCCCATACGGCGCGAATTGCACACGCCGGCATCATTGATGGGTATCGATTGCTACTCGCCATCGATGTCAGTCGCGACGGCCTCCTCGATGGCCTCGACACCGACAGGCGACAGATCCTCCTTGCCTTGGCAGAACTTCTTGTCGACCCAGCCAGTCAGAATCGGAGCCATGATCGCCGTGATGATAACGGCGGTGGCGATCTGAGCGTACGCGGTGGGCGCAAGCTCGGCGTAACGCGGTGCGACCTCGGCGAGGGCAACCGGTGTGGTCATAGCCGTGCCGGCAATGGTGGAGCAAGCCACAGCGGCCTTGCCATTGCCGCCGCACAGACGCTCGAACGCAAAGGTGATGGGACCGACGACAAACAGCGTGACAAGGCCCAGCAAGATGCCGGAAATACCGCCGGTGATAAAGCTCGACAGGCTCATGGACGCACCGAGCTGAAATCCGATGACGGCAATCGCGGGATTGGCACCGGGAACCAGCAGGTTCTTGATAAACGGGAACAGGTTGCCCAGAACCATGCCAATAACGAGTGGCAAGATGGAGCCGATAATGGTGCCAATTGGAATGTTGGCGAGGCCGGAAACACCGAGGATGATCATCGTGACGGCGGGGCCAGCCGTAAAGAACAGGATACCGACGGCGCCCTGCTCGGACTCATCGCCGAACTCGCCCATGATGCCCGTATAGAGCGCCATGTTGCAAAACGTGATGCCGCCGATGATAGACACGGAGCTCAGACCCAGGAAGTTGTCGTTAAAGAAATATGCCACGCCCAGGCCGAGAGCCGCTGCGACGACCAGCTTGGGGATCAGCACGACGATACCGGTCTTGATGGCACCCGGCGTGGACTTAAAGCTGATGCCGGCGCCCACAAACAGCAGGATCGCGGCGACGATGGTATTGGAGCCACCGCGGCAGGCAGCCGTAAAGAAGCCGCCGATCTCAAAAACCTGCGGGCAGAAGGTGTTGAGCAAAAGACCGACGATCATCGGATAGATCATGATGTCGCCCGGGATGCGCGGGACCTTGAATTTCTTTTGCTCGTTGGCGGTTGCTTCCTGTGCCATGAAACCCCCATTTCCGCTGACGGGGTACAAAAGCCCACGTCACGCTTTGCTACAGTAAAGTTTGACCATGGTACCAGAAGAAATAGACCAGCTCGGTGAAAAATCCGACGAGTTGGGATGGAACGAGATTCGGCGCCCGCGACGCCACCCCTATATAAGGCTCAAGACAATATAGAGTACGATGCCCGAGACGCAGCACCACAGCATCGATTTTGTCTTGACCGCCACGACCACGACGCCGGCGGCCGCAATCCAGGGAACCAAGGCAGGCCAGAGTCCCGCGTCGAACGCGCCGGGGCTCACCAAGTCGTTGGCGACCAGCGCGGCAAAGGCGGCGGGCGGGATATAGCCCAGGGCCTCGGTAATGCGGGGCGACAGGGTCCGCCCGCGCAAGGCGAGCGCCGGCGCGATGCGAAAGAACGCGATAGCAGCCCACGACGACAGCCACAGAACCAAGAACTCGTTAACGGGCATCGCGGGCACCTCTTCCGTCAAATACAGCATCGCACGCCAACGCAATGGCAATGCCGGCCACGACGCTTGCCGGCACGGCAATATTCGTGAGGCCCAAGAACTTGCATACGGCGACGGACACCGCGCCCGAAACCGCCGCGACAACGTTGCCGCGCGACAGCCGCTGCGAAAAGAGCAGGCAGATAAAGAGCGAGGTGCAGACAAAGGCTGCAATGGCGGTGGGAACATCGACAACGGCGCCTACGATGGCGCCCATCGTACACGAAACGCCCCATGTTGCGATGAGAATCACGTTGAGCACGAAGGACTCGCGCGGGCCCCAATCCTCCCCTTCAACCAACTTGGCAAGCGAGATGCCATATGCCTCCTCGGTAAGTGTCGCGGCAACAGCCAGCGTCTGACGCTTCGAGGCACCCGTCAGATGCGGCGCGATCGATGCCGAGTAAAGCGCAAAGCGCGAGGAGATGGCAGCAACGCTCGCGACGATCGATGCTGCAGGCACGCCCGCCAGCCACAGGTTGCAGATCATAAACTGGCCGCTGCCCGTCACAAACGTGCTGCTCAGGGCAAAGACCATCCAGGGTTCCATTCCCGTCTGCCCCATGATCATTCCGCACGGCGCGCCTATTGCAACATAGGTAAGCATCACCGGCCAGACGGTTCTAACGATTTTGAGCACCATACGCTTCTCATCCTGACAAGGTCTCCGAGCCGCATGTAGCGATACGGCAGAATCATCATCCGACAGCAACCGAGTTCACCTACAATTGCCACCGGATCGAAAGACACAACTTTTTAGGAAGTCATTATGACAGCTATCGATCGAGACCGGGCGCGCGCGGCCTTCAAAAGCTACACCGATGCCTACGACGCCACTAACCCACGCATCGCGCTCAAAATCGAGCATACGTACCACGTTGCCGAGGCATGCGATGCCGTGGCACACGAACAGGGCTGGTCGTCAGAAGATATTGACCTGGCATGGCTTTGCGGCCTGCTACACGATATGGGCCGCTTTGAGCAGCTGCGACGCTGGGATACGTTTAAGGATGCCGAAAGCATGAGCCATGCGGCGTTGGGCGTCGGGGTCCTCTTTGGCGAGAACCCCGACGACGCGCCTGTCACAACAAACATCCGAGATTTTATCGAGACCGAAGAGCACGACGAGCTCATCCGCGCGAGCATCGCCTATCACAGTGACTTTCGCCTGCCGGCACAACTCGACGAGCGAACACGGTGCTTCTGCGATATCGTACGCGATGGCGACAAGATCGACATTATGCGCACCATCGCCGACAGCACCGTCGACACCATCCTCAAGGTGGATGAGAACACGTTTCTCGCCAGCCGCTTCTCGACACCGGCGCTTACCGCCTTTGACGAGCACCGCTGCGTTGCACGCGACGAACGCGACGAGCCCGCAGACTACCTGGTGGGACTCATCTGCTTTATGTTTGAGCTCGTCTATCCAGCAAGCCGCGCGCTGGCGCGCGAGCAGGGTGATATCTACCGCCTGCTCGACGCGCCCTTTGGCATTACGTGCCCCTTTACCGATCCCGCCACGCAAGCGACCTGGGAGCGCCTGAAGGGCGAGATGCGCGACTGGCTGGCGCGCGCCTAGCGCTCAAGCTGGGCCAGCAGCTCCTCGACGACCTCGACGGCATCGCCGACAACCTTGTACTGGGCAGCACCAAAGATGGGGGCATCCGGGTCCTCGTTGATGGCGATAATGCACTCCGCCCCACCGATACCGGCAAGATGCTGGATGGCGCCCGAAACACCGATACTCACGAGAAGTTTAGGGGAAACCGATACGCCCGTCTGGCCAATCTGATGGCGATACTCCAACCAGCCGGCCTCCACGACAGGTCGCGTGCAGCCAAGCTCGGCTCCCAGAGCCTCGGCGAGCTTTCGCATCAGCGGCAGGTTTTTCTTGGAGCCAATGCCGCGACCCACCACGACCAGGCGCTCGGCATCGGCAATTGAGGCCTGCTGTCCCCACTCCTCGGCGGGAATCGAGATCTCGACACGGGCCTTGGCGTCTTCCGCAAGCGATACCTGGGTAATCGTACCGGAACGGCCGTAGTCAAAGTCGGGTGCCTTAAAGATGCCGGGACGAACCGTTGCCATCTGGGGACGATGATTGGGGCAGACGATGGTGGCCATCAGGTTGCCGCCAAACGCCGGACGCGTCTGCTGCAGCAGTCCCGTCTCCGTATCCATCGAAAGTACGGTGCAGTCAGCCGTAAGGCCCGTCTGCAAGCGCACGGCAACGCCGGGTGCCAGTTCGCGGCCAAAAGCGGTCGCACCGTATAGGATGGCCTCGGGTTTGCGCTCGGCTACCAAATCGCAGATCAAGCGAGCGTAGACCTCCACGTCGTTCTGACGCAGGCGCTCGTCACGACAGACCAGAACTTCGTCCGCACCGGCGCAAATCAGATGCTCCAGGTCCCCGAGTGAGCCCTCGGGGCTCATGCCGACCAGTGCCACCAGACGGCAGCCGCGGGCATCGGCAAGCTCGCGCCCCTTGCCCATGAGCTCGAAGGCCACGGATGCAACGGCATCGTGCTCGTCAGTCTGCACGAAGATCCAGATGTCTCGATATGCGTCAAGGTCTGCCGCGCCGGCGGCCTCGTCGCGCTCAATCGAGATGGCGTTGACGGGGCAGGCGTCGACGCACCCACCGCACAGGATACAGCCGTCGGTTACGCGGGCACAGCGATTGGGGCGCTCACCCTCCACCACAATGCCGCCCGAGGCGCAGGCGCGAACGCAGCGACCGCAGCCCATACAGGCTTCGCTATCGATAATCAGCCCGCTCATCTATGCCATCCCCTCAATAATCTTGGCAAGTTTTACCGCCTGCTCGGACGCCGTTCCCTCAACGGCCTCGCACGTTTGGTCACGGTCGGGCACAAACGAGCGCACGACCTGCGTCGGTGATCCGGCAAGACCGCAACGCGCGGGGTCGGCGTTCACGTCGGCGGCACTGACCACGCGCACGTCCGCCTCCTCCGCCGCGCGAATACCGGCAATACTCGGCATACGCAACTGGCCAATCTCCTTGGCAGTCGTCATCGCGCACGGCATCTCAAGACACACCGTCTCCTCGCCGGCATCGCATCCGTGAACGAGCGCCAGCGAGCCACACGTCGTAAAGCCCGCGCTTTGCACGCAGCTCACGTCGGTCACGCAGGGAATCTCAAAGGCACCGGCAAGCTCGGGACCAATCTGGGCCGTATCGCCATCCACCGCCATCTTGCCGCAGATGAGCAGGTCGAAGTCCTCGTCGAGTGCCTCGATGCCGCATTTGAGAGCATAGGTGGTCGCCAGGGTATCGGCACCTGCAAAGGCGCGATCGGTCAGCAGCAGCGCGTCGTCGGCGCCTCGAGCGATGCAGTCGCGCAGCAGCGACTCGGTCGCGGGGATGCCCATCGACACCACCGTCACGCGCACATCCATGCCAAAGCCGATAAAGTCGTCCTTCAGCGCTAGCGCACATTCGAGAGCACTTGCATCGAAGGGATTAACGACCGCCTGCTTGCCATCACGCACGATAGTATTGGTCTTGGGGTCCATCTTGACCTCGGTGCTTCCGGGCACCGCCTTGACGCACACCACCATATGGAAATCACTCATCTTCACGCGCCCCCTTTCTGGACGAGTTCATCCAAGAGCTTCTCCGTAAACAGGTTGCCGCGACCCAGCTGGCCGGCAGGATCGAGCTGGAGTTTGAGGCGCGCCGACTCGACCATAGCCTCGTGGCCGTACATCGTCTCCAAGAAGCCCGCCTTGATCTTGCCGACGCCGTGTTCGGCAGAAACGGCACCGCCCATGGCCGTGACCTCGGAAGCCCACTGGGCAAAGAGCTCTCCACCACGACGGTAGTCTTGCGCATCGCGCGGCAGGATGTTCACATGCAGATGGTTGTTCCCGATGTGTCCCCAGGCAGCAGACTCAAGCCCGCTTTCGGCCAGCGTGCGGCGATAGAGGGCCACGACATCGGCAAGGCGTGCATTGGGCACCGACATATCCGATCCCAGCTTGGTAATGGTGGGGTCGGTGCGGCGACGCTCATCGATGAGCATGTTGACGCTTTCGGGGACCGCATGACGGAAGAACCTCTGGCACTCGCGATCGACCTCGGTACGCGCGACCCAGGTCGCGTCGTCGCGGCCGCCTGCAAGCTCCAAAACCCATCCCAAGTGGTACAGCTCCTCGATCGCCTGGGCCTCGTCGTCGCAGTCGAGCTCCACGCAGACGCAGACCTTTGCCTCCTTGTCGAGCGCCGGCAGCGAGGCAAACGCGGTCGACTGCTCGCGCTGGCGACGAAGGATATCCAGGGCGCCGGCATCGAAATACTCGATAGCGGCGGCATGGGACAGCACGGGGCGCACGGAATCGGTAAAGGACACCGCCTTGTCCTCGCTGTCGAAGAAGCAGCTTACGCCCCATACGACCGCAGGTGCCGCTTGCAGGGCAATCTCGAGCTCAGTGATAACGCCGAGCGTGCCACAAGCGCCGATAAAGAGGTCGATGGCGTCCATATCGTCCGCAACAAAATAACCCGAGGCATTTTTGGTCTTGGGCACGGTGTAGCCAGGAAGATCGAGCTCGAGTGTGTGGCCCTCTGCCGTCACGAGCGACAGGTGACGGCCCTGGGCAAAAGCCTCGCCGCGGTGAAGCTCAAGCAAACCGCCATCA
This sequence comes from uncultured Collinsella sp., assembly GCA_947642445.1. Classification (GTDB taxonomy): domain Bacteria; phylum Actinomycetota; class Coriobacteriia; order Coriobacteriales; family Coriobacteriaceae; genus Collinsella. The sequence continues at coordinate 38,250 of CANRSF010000008.1, forward strand.
GCCAGCGCGACGTGGAGTCCCGTGATATGCGGGCGCATGGGGCCGTAAGCGTAGCTGCGGGCGCCGGAGGCGTTGCATGCCGCCATGCCGCCCAGACAGGCAGATGTCTCGGTGGGATCGGTGGGAAAGAACTGCTCGCGAGCCTCTTGAAACTCATCGTAGGCCTCAAGCGATGCCTGGTCCCAACCAGCGGTCGGCAGTACCTTCTTGCCCAGCTGCTTGCGCAGTTCCGAAAGCACAACGCCCGGCTCCACGCGCAGCAGAAAGCGGCCTTGTTCATCACGGCGAAGGCCCAAGTAGCGATTCATGCGGGAAGTATTGAGAATGTGACCGCCATGAGGCACGGCGCCGGCGGCAAGACCGGTCCGGGCGCCCTGAACCGTCACCGGGACACGCTCGGCATGGAGCTTTTTCAAAATGGCGCGGACCTCGTTCTCCGTTGTCGGAAACGAGATGCTCGATGCTTCGCCCGACGTGCGAGACTCATCGCGGCTATACTCTTCGAACTCATCGGTGAAGGGCTTGATGGTTGCAGACACGCGAACTCCCCCTTTAGCTAACTACAGTGTTTGCAGGGAGATGTTACCGCATCGTTTCGTCGACGTGTTCGAGACCGTCTCCATAATTGGCGTTTTTTACGTTCGTGCAATTCGGCGAACGGCAAGTCTTCCTCGGCAGACGAAGCTTTTAACACATATGGTCACGCCGTCGCCGATCGCTCGATTGTCGCTCGAAAAAAGTTGAAGTATTTTTTGCTGCCTTTTACCTGCGGAGACACCAATCCGTCAAGCATTTGGTCAGAAATTGGTCAAGTTGCGACTGATAGGGTCGGCGTCGACAGCCAAGGCCAAGAGAAGGTTTGGCCCAAGAGCAGGGAGGTTCCCATGGCATATTACTGGCCCCAGTACGGCGTCGCCATCGAGGTCGACGACGATCCCTATCTCCTGCCTTTCGACGAAGAGGCGTTCCCCGATACGGCGGTCTACCATGTCACCACCGATGTTATCTGCGACCCCGAGTCGTTCTCGGCGCTCGCCCACCACATCGCTCGTATCCACGACATCGAGCTCCCTCACGACTTCGACGATCTCATCTACTCGCGCCGCCTGATGCTTCACATGCTCTTTGGAGCGGACCCGTCCACGTTCGCACGTGTCTACACCACCAAGGACGCCGCATGAGTGCGAAGAAGCCGCCCCGCCTCGCAGGACTGGGGCGTCGCAAGAAACTCGTCGTTGTCTGCCTGGCTATCGTCTGCGCCCTCATCGCCGTAGGGCTATACGCCTGGCAGTCGCAGCCCGTGCCCGAAGCGGGTGCCTCAGTCACGACGGCAGAGGGTAAATCGCGCCAAGAAATCCAAGATGAGCTCGATGCCATCGTCCGCGACAACATGATGACGATTTCGGTCGCGCCGGTCGCTCAGCTACAGGAGGACGGCAAGCTACGCGTCAACGTGCAAAACGTCCAAGACAATAAATTTCCCCAGCGATTCCGCGTCATCCAAAACGACGAGACCATGTACGAATCCGGTGTGGTCGAGACCGGCAAGACAATCGAGACGTGCCCCGCCGGCGACATCAAAGAAGGCGAGGCGTACATCGAGATCCAGGCACTCGATGCCAAGACCCTCGACAGCCACGGCAATCCGACACGTGTCAAGGTGCGGGTTGAGCAAACCGAGAACTAGCTTTTCCGGCCGACGCGGCACCGCACGCAATTCACCAGCATTCGTCCAATCATCGCGGGGACGGCCCGCGGCGAATAGAAAGGAACGACCATGGGCATCACCAGGAACATGAGCGGAGCCAGAGCGCTCGTCGTGGGCGCAGGGCTCGCGCTCGCGCTCGCAATGGGCGCCGCCCCGACGCCAGCTATGGCAGCCGGGCGCGTTGGAACCACGAAAGTAATGGTCAGGACCGAGATCGACAACGTTGAGTTCAAAGTTCCGACGGTTATTCCCTTCGTCGCCAAGGCCGACGGCACGCTTCAGGGCCCCTCGGAAGACGCGACCACCATCGACAATCATTCGGCCTACGGCATCCATGTCACCAACATGAAGATCGACGCCATGAACACCTGGACCATTGCTGCCGACGCCAAGGCCGGAACCGCACAGAACTCCATCGACTTTAAGGTCGGCCCCGACGGCGCACTCCAGAACGCCAGCGCCGCAATGCAGGAGACGGGCCTCGATCTTTCCAAGAACGCAGCCTTCGACATGGGCTACCAGGGCATTGCCGGCGGCACGGACAAAATTAAGCTCAAGACAAGCGGAAACGTCGCCCGCGTCACGCGCGACATCTTCCGCGTAACCGGCGAAGGCGATCAGGTTGCAACGATCACCTGGACGGTCGAGCCCGGTGCGCACACGGCATAAGGCTATCGCCCTGGCCGCCACCGTCAGCATCCTAGCGTTTGGGCCAGCCATGGCCTTTGCCCAGCAAGAACAGGCACAGGCCGCCACGCAAGTGACGGTCGATCTCTCGGAGCTCGACCGCGGCGACCGCGAGGAACCGTTGGCGCAGACAGGCGACAGACGATGGCTCTTGGCAGTAGGTGCCACAGCAGCAGGCGCGGGGACCGCCGGCCTCGGTCTGCACATCAAACACAGCCAGAAACAAAACACGGATAGGCCACACTAAATTAGCTAAGGAGACCCCATGGCATCGAAGAACCTTTTGCCCGTCGTCGCACTCTGCGGCGCGCTCGCAACCGGAACGCCTGTCGCCGCTTGGGCGACTCCCGTCATGGCAGACTCCTTACCAGCAGCCCTAAGTTCCGCCCCAAATCCGTCGAGCGCCATTGCGTGCAAGCGTTTTTCGATCGCACAGGCCGCGATCTCAACCTCGGGATGCCTTCGTCGTAATACGGACGGCTCGATAGTCGTGGATATCAATCGTTCGAACAAGGCAAACGGCTCCCAGGCGGGGTGCGCCGTCTGCACGTGGCGCTCGGTTGTGCTCGATGCAGATGGCGATCCATGTAATTTAGAGCTGCGCATCGACATCGCTTCGGTCGATGACTCGGCGAACGGAGCGAAGGTCGCCTTTGACGGCGCGTTTTTCGAGAAAGGAGGCGGTATATGTCTGGGCTGCGCCGCCGCGGATGCAGACGACACGCAGCCCACCCTCTCATTCACGGCATCGTTGCGGCTGGCCAAAGCTGGCACCGATGCCATCGCGGCGGGAGAAACGTCCCTGCTGTTCTACGCCGCCAGCACCAAAGATACAGACGCTCATTTCGAGAAGCCAGCCGGATCACTCAGCCTTACACGAGGGATAGAGGCAGGCCCTATTGAAATCGATGCCCACGCGCAAAGCAGGCAACGCATTCTTGTCGATCCGGCGCTTCTCGAAATGGAGTGGAACGGATCCGGAGCCATCGGAATTCTCCCCTCCGCGCTTGACGCCAAGACGCTCCCCTCAAACGACGAACCCATCAACGCAACCATACAAGAAGAGAGCGCGGACAAGGAAGCGGGTGCGGGCGACACGCCGTCGCCGACAAACAGCGTCCCAGCTTCTTTCGAAGCACCGAATGAGCCCGCTACCGATCAAAACGATCCCGAGCTCGCGGACAGTCTGGGGCTTGCTGATCCTCAAGAAATCGATGAAGGTAACTGCTGCGTGTTTGCCGCGCTCGACCACACGGAGGTCATCGACGCTGCAAGCATCGAAGTTGCCGCCGCCAATCAGCCCGTCCGCAAGTCGGCCATCATCGCATTTCCTAAATCCATCGAAGTCGTCTTTTTGCCATCGGGCGAGGTCGTGGCCCCAACACTGCTCACCTTGTTGGGCGCCAAGAATACTCGAAACGAAATTAAAAAGGTCACGGTTGTCGACCCTGCAACCACCGCTAAATTGCGCCTATACGCCGTTGCCCCAGACGGAGGCAAGACCTTGGAATTCGATGGCGACACACTCCTAGCCTGGCGACGTCTGGACATTATGCAAGACGTCTCGTATCAGATCGAACTCGAAGGGTTTGATCGTACCCGCGATGCCAATATCATCGCCGCGGCTATTGAATCCCCACAGCGGCTTATGACACTGCGCTTTGACTACTATCCCTATGTCCCGACAACCACCTGAGGCTTAAATGCTGCGCGTCGTTGCTAATACCACTTATATAACGTATTAGATGAGTCGCGATGTGCCTCGCATTCCATTCTGCTACGATTGCCACGTTGGCATCAATACAGGAGGGCTCATGCCGGGCTTGGGAACAATCATCAACGTTGTCCTTTTAGTTGCGGGCGGTCTTTTGGGATTAGCGGGCGGTCGCTTTATCACACCGCGTATCCAAGACACGCTCATGAAAGCGTCGGGGCTGTGCGTCCTGTTTATCGGCCTTGGCGGCACCATGCAAAAGATGCTCGTTATCGATGGAGAGGCATTGGCGACCACCGGCACCACCATGCTTATCGTCTCATTTGCCCTCGGTTCGCTCATCGGCGAGGCCATCAACCTGGAGGCCGCCATCGAGAACCTCGGCGAATGGCTCAAGCGCAAAACCGGCAGCGAAGGCGACAACGAGTTCACCAACGCCTTTGTCTCGGCATCGCTCACCGTGTGTATCGGCGCCATGGCCATCGTGGGATCGATTCAGGACGGTCTGCTCGGCGACTGGTCCACGCTTGCCCTGAAGGGCGCGCTGGACTGCATCATCGTCTGCACTATGACGGCCTCGCTTGGCCGCGGCTGCATCTTCTCGGCCCCGCCCGTTGCCGTATTCCAGGGCACGATCACGCTTTTTGCCGGCGCACTCTCCCCCATCATGACCACCGCAGCCCTCGACAGCCTTTCGCTTGTGGGCTCCATGCTCATCTTCTGTGTTGGCGTTAACCTTATTCGACCTCAGACCTTCCGCACGGCCAACATGCTCCCTTCCGTCGTCGTGGCGGTCATCTACGCCCTCCTGGTCTAAATCTATCTACACAGCGGTATCTCGAACATCTGTTTGATGCTGTGCTATGATATGAGGTCACCGACACCATATAGGGAGAGGAGAGGGCGGTGGCCGACCAGGACGTCAAGATGCTCATCGAGCGCATTATGGCCGAGGCCCGGACCCATCAGTCCGCCCGCTTCTCAAACGAAATCTACGCAGACGAGCCGATTCTCAAAACCGGCCGACAGATGCAGAATTTCCTCCCCGACCAGTACCGCAAAATGCGCGAGATATCGCGCTGGCAGGATGACCCCAAGGGCGGCGCGGGTCGTTGGCTTTCGGAAGCCGAGCTTTTCTACCGCCAAGGCCTGCTGATGGCCGACTTTGAGGACGACTGCCCCTACAACGGCACCTTTAAGTCGTACTTTCCCACCTACAATGCCATGAGCGACCGGCAGCTGCGCGGCTACTTTACCTGGCGTGCCCAAGTGCGCCGCGGAACCGTCGAGGAAACGTCTACGTCCTTTGCCTTTCTGTATCTCTATGAGCTGATTTGCGGCATTGGCGTAGATGACCCGCTCGATGGTTTTAACAAGATCAAGGCTTTTTGGGATGTCTATCGCGCCTTCGAGCCCGGCATCGACCGATTTGCACGCGTGTGGCTGCAGGATTACGCCGTGTTCCACGGGCTCGACCCCAAGCTGCTTCGTGACTCTAAAACCGTCATGTTCGATAACGCCCTTCTCGAGCTGCGGCGCGCGGTACGAGCCCTTGTACCAGCACCGGCACCGTCCGGCCAGACCCCCAAGCGTCGCAAAACCTCCGAGGCCACGCTCCCCCTTCCGCCCGATGAGGTGCGCGAGGAGCGACTCATGGCCGCCATCAACGCCCTCTCCACGTACAACCTAAGTAACTCGCGGCTCGACCGCAGCCACCGCCGCGATCTGCGCCACGTGGCATGCGCCGTGTATGTCCGCATGGCGCGCTACTATGACACGCACCGAAAGACCGGCATCGTGGCGAGTTTATTTGGGGAGGAGACGGCCATGCCCTACACCATGTTTGCCTCGGCCGTATTCTTTGCGCCCGAGCGCCACGAGGACTGTGAATACCGCCTGGACCCTATCCATATCTACCGTTGCCAAAACGGCTTTTGGGAATGCATGCGTATCCATGGTAATAGGCAAAAGAGCAGCAAGCTCGGTGAAATGATGCGCGCCTGCGACCAACGCCTGCGCCTGGCGTTGGACCCCGCCCATCCCCTTAAGGAAGAAAAGGTCCCCAAATATCTGGCCAAGATTATCGATGACGAGATTGTGGCATGGCTTTCGTGGGACGCCGCACACCAGCCCGTCAAGATCGATATCGATCTGAGTCAGCTGGGGCACATTCGGAACGCCGCTGCGCAAACGCGCGAAGCGCTTTTGATCGATAAGGAACGCGAGGACGGCGCGTCCGCAGAAGCCGAGGCAGCGGACTCAGGGCAACCGGAAGCCGAGCCCGTAACCGACGCGACGGTCGAGGCGGTCGTGGCACCCATTCGGCAGAACGAGGCCGACGAGCCGACCATATCCACCGAACAGTTTGGTGTCGTGGCACCGCTTCTCGCGCCGACGCCCGCGTTCGCAGCTGCTGCGCCCGCTGACGCCACAAACGAACTCGCGCCCGCCGCAGACGCCTATCTCCGCGCGCTGCTCGAGCACAACGCAGCACAGGCGGAATCGGCGGTAGTGCAATCGGGGCAGAGCGAGGACATGCTCGTCGATACCATCAACGAGGCGCTCTTCGACCTGGTGGGCGACACCGTAATTGAATTTAGCGCGGCAGGGCCGCAGATTATCGAGGACTACGAAGCAGACGTGAGAGGATACCTAGACCATGAGTGATACCGCATCCGCAGCACCTCGCGTGCCCAAGCGCGTCGCTGCCGTCATTCTCAACTCGCTCAAGGGCGGCGTGGTCCCGCGCATCGGCCTTCCTTACATCACCGTAGGGCGCGAGGTCGAGATCCGCGCCCTGCTCACCGATCTGAGTCTCATCGCCGACGGTGGCGCGAGCTTCCGCTTTCTGGTCGGTCGTTACGGCGCCGGCAAGAGCTTTTTGCTCCAGACCATCCGCACGCACGCCATGGGCGAGGGATTCGTCGTCGCTGATGCCGACCTGTCGCCCGAGCGCCGCCTGCAGGGCGGTCAGGGACAGGGCCTTGCCACCTACCGCGAGCTCATCCGCAATATATCGACCAAGACGCGCCCCGAGGGCGGTGCGCTCAACCTTATTCTGGATCGCTGGGTCGCCTCGTGTGCCGACGTCGACGAGTCGGTCGTCAATGCCCAACTGGCCCCGCTCGAGGAGATGGTCCACGGCTTCGACTTCACCCGCATGCTCCGCCGCTATCGCATGGCCGCATCCGGGGGCGACGAAGAGGCCATGAGCCGCGTGACCAAATGGATTCGCGGCGAATACCGCACCAAGAGCGAGGCACGCGCCGAGCTGGGCTCCTCGACCATCATCAGCGATGACGACTGGTACGACTACGTTAAGCTCATTGCGCGCTTTTTGGTCTGCAGCGGCTACAAGGGCATGCTGGTGCTCATCGACGAACTCGTGAATCTGTATAAGATTCCCAACGCCATCACGCGCCAATACAACTACGAAAAGATCCTGACCATGTACAACGACACACTTCAGGGCAAGGCGCAGTACCTGGGCATGATCATGGGCGGCACGCCAACCTCCATCGAAGACCGCCGCCGCGGCGTGTTCTCCTACGAGGCCCTGCGCAGCCGACTCGCTCAGGGTCGCTTTGCGCGCGAGGACCTTAAGGACATGCTCGCGCCCATCATCCGCCTGCAGCCACTCACCTATGAGGAGTTGCTGGTGCTCATCGAAAAACTCATGCAGATCCATGCCGGCTACTTTGGCTGGACACCCACGCTTACCGAAAACGACTTGGTGGACTTTCTCAAGATTGAGTTTGGCCGCGTGGGGGCCGACACGCATCTGACGCCGCGTGAAGTCATTCGTGACTTTATCGAGCTGCTCGACATCCTATGCCAAAACCCCGACGCCAACGTGGCCGAGCTGCTGCAAAGCGTCGGCGGCGACGCGTTGGCGCCGGCAACCGCAACAGGCGACACCGATACCGCAGGCGGCGACCGTAACTTCGCCGAATTCACCATCTAACCTGCCAATAAGCGACAGGTTTATTTTGGCAGGTTTTATCTGGGCAAACGTTGAGGCTGTAATGCAGCAAGCCGTTGTCGGCAGCGTTGAGAAATTCGTTTTTGAGAGGAGGCCCCGTGAACGCCTTTGACCGCTACGCCCCGTTTATCCAAGACTTCATCTACTCCCACGATTGGGAGAGTCTGCGCTCCATCCAGGTTGCGGCGGCAGATGCCATCTTCAACACGCAAGACAATGTGCTCCTGACGGCATCCACGGCATCTGGCAAAACTGAGGCGGCCTTCTTTCCCATCCTGACCGAGTTTTGGGAGAACCCGCCCGCGAGCGTGGGCGCCCTCTACATTGGCCCCCTCAAAGCACTCATCAACGATCAGTTCGTCCGCCTCAACGACCTCTGCGAAGAGGCTGATATCCCTGTCTGGCACTGGCATGGCGATGTCTCGCAATCACACAAGGCTAAGCTCATCAAAAAACCGAGCGGTATCCTACAGATTACGCCCGAGTCGCTCGAGGCGCTCCTGATCCATAAGCACATGGCGATCCCGCGCATGTTTTGCGACCTGCGCTATGTGGTTATCGACGAAGTCCATTCGCTCATGCGCGGCGACCGCGGCGGGCAGACGCTCTGTCTTATCGAGCGCCTCTCGCGCATGGCAGGCGTGCAGCCCCGCCGCATTGGCCTTTCGGCCACCATCGGCGACCCCGAGCGCACGGGCGCCTTTCTCTCGCAGGGAACGGGGCGCGACTGCGTTATCCCCCGCTTTGAGGAACCGCGCCGCGTGTGGCGCATCTCCATGGAGCACTTCTACAACTCGGGCCCCCAGGCTCAGCAGCGGGAATTCATGGGCACAGGTCCGCAGGAAGCCGAAGTGCTCGCATGCGAGCGCATCGAGGCGGCGGCACCCACAGCGCTGCCGGCCGACACCCAAGACACGCGCCACAGCGGACAGCTCACACAGGAGGAGCGCCGTCAACGTCGCGAACGGGCACAGGATAAGGCCACCTCCGGGAACCGCCGCACTTCCTCGGCCCCCGAGGGCGAAGTCGACATCCCACGAGCGACCGAGCAGGCGCTTCTCAACCCCACCGACACAGCGCCCGACAACGCCGACCCTGGTATGGGCTATATCTTTGAGCATACGCGCGGCCGCAAGTGCCTGGTCTTTGCCAACTCGCGCGAGGAGGCAGAGGCCGTGTGCTCCATGCTGCGCAGCTACTGCGAGAGCCGGCACGAGCCCGACCGCTTTCTCATCCATCACGGCAATCTTTCGGCATCGCTGCGCGAGACGGCCGAGGAACTCATGCGCGATGAGGAGCAGGCGCAGACAACCGTCACCACCTCTACGTTGGAGCTCGGTATCGATATCGGCCGCCTGGAGCGTGCATTTCAGATCGATGCGCCGTTTACCGTCAGCTCCTTTTTGCAGCGCATGGGGCGCACAGGCCGTCGCGACCTTCCGCCCGAGATGTGGTTTGTCACGCGCGAGGAAGAGCCCGAGCCGCGCACGATGATGCCCGAAACCATTCCCTGGAAGCTCCTGCAGGGTATCGCGCTCGTACAACTCTATCGCGAGGAAAAGTGGGTCGAGCCACCCGAGCTCGATCGACTCCCCTACAGCCTGCTCTATCACCAGACTATGTCGACCCTCGCCAGCACCGGCGAGCTCACGCCGGCCGAACTTGCCCAACGCGTGCTCACGCTCAGCTATTTCCACCGTGTCTCGGCCGATGACTATCGCGTACTGCTGCGCCACCTCATCAAGATCGACCACATCCAGGTCACCGAAGGTGGCGGGCTCATCGTGGGTCTCGCGGGCGAGCGCATCATCAACAACTTTAAGTTCTACGCCGTGTTCCAGGAAAACGAGGAGTTTACCGTCCGGAGCGAATCGGCTGAGCTGGGCACGATCGTTAATCCGCCCCCGCCCGGTGAGCGCATCGCCATCGCCGGACACTGCTGGATTGTCGAGGAAGTGGACTGGAAGCGTCACACTGTCTTTGCCACGCAGGTCAAGGGCCGGGTGCCGGCCTACTTTGGCGACTGCCCCGGAGACATTAACACGCATGTGCTCGAGCGCATGCACAAGGTGCTCAACGAGCACGCGACATATCCGTACCTTATGGGTAACGCACGGGCCCGCTTGGCGCAGGCTCGTCATACGGCCGAGATTTCGGGGGCGGGAACCAAGCCGCTCATTAACCTAGGCGGCGATACCTGGGTGCTCTTCCCCTGGCTGGGCAGCTACGCCTTTTTGGCGCTCGAGCGCATGCTCAAGATTAAATGTGCCGCGGAGCTGGGCCTTCGCGGGCTCGATCCGTCACGCCCGTACTTTATGCAGTTTAAGATGAAGGCCGACGAGGAGACGTTCTTTGAGGTGCTCGCCGACGAGGCCGAGAAGGACTTCGATCCCATCGAGCTCGTCTATCCCGGCGAGGTGCCTTATTTTGATCGCTACGACGAGTACGTTCCCGAAGAGCTCGTACGCAAGGGCTTTGCCGAAGGCGTGCTCGACATCGAGGGCATGAAGCAGCGCGTTCACGGCTGGCGCGACCACGCCTAAGACCAGTCTTTTTTGGGACGGGGAGACTTACTTGTCGTGAAGGACGGTGCCGAGGAAGTCGGTGTCGAAGGGCACGGCTTCGGCAAAGGCGTAGTCGCCGTCGCTGGCGATGAGCAGGTAGTTTTCCTCGCCGCCGAACTTCGCATCGCCACATGGGACCACCCAGGCGTGGACGAATACCTCGAGTGCCGTGGCAGCGCAGTCGCGAAGGAACGCCACATCGCTCCCCTCGTTTGCGCTCACGATATTGGCCACGTAGATACCCCCGGGGTTCAGGCTGCCCCGCACCAGGCGCAGCGCCTCAACGGTCGCCAGCTCGCGAACGGGCTCGGCACCGCCAAAGCAATCGCTCACGACCACGTCGTAGCGACGATGGCCCACGCTCGTCACACCCAGATACGAGCGAGCCTCAGCGGTAATCACTCGCAGGCGATCGCCCACCGTGCGCTCCAACTCGTCCAGGTAGAACCAGCGGCGCGCCAGGCGCGTTATCTCTCCGTCATACTCGATGACGTCCATGCGCAGGCCCTCGTGCGACATCAGCGCAAATTTGGGATAGGCAAACCCGCCGCCACCTAGCATAAGCATACGGTTGATACCGTGACCATAAGCGTCGCGCATCGCATCCTCGGCCTCAAACACGTCGTCAAACGCGCGATAGTACGCAAAGACGGGCTCCGCCCAGCGCTCGCCAACGTAACTCGCGCTTTGGTAGACGCCGCCTTGCACCAATACGCGAACTTCGTCGCCGCCCTCATCGTGCACGCGCTTCACACGTGCCAGCCCATTGCGGGTCCTCGCGACCTGCAGACAGGCAGCACGAACAGCGACAGCGGCCGCACCAAGCGCCGCGGCTCCCAGGGCAACGCCGGCAACGACACCAGCAGAAACACTCGGCTTGTTCATCTAGAGCTCCTTTTGCAGATAGAGTCCATGGTCGTAAAAACCCAAATGACGATAGTACTCACGCGTGCCGATCGCGCTGATCACGTTGATGCGCGCATAGCCCGCGTCCCGCGCCATCTGGCACGCACGCTCCACCAGCGACCGCCCCAGTCCATGATGCTGAGCCGTCTGGCCTTGATCTCCCATGCGCGCCGCCATGCCGTACACGTGCACCTCGCGAATCATCGCCTCGTCCGGCGCCGTCGGCAACTCGTCCGCATGCGCGGCAACAAACGCGCGATCGGGCAGCGACAGGCGCAAAAAACCCGCGATTTTGCCCTGCGGCGTCACCCACTGCAAAAAGCGCTCGTGCGTCACCGGCGTCTCGTACGCCACGCCCTCGTCAAGGGTCAACTCGCCTAGGTCGGCGCCCGCCGTGCTAATCTCGCGATAGCGGATCTCACGCACCGTCGCACCGTCACCCCGAGCAGCCAGGCGGTTCTCGACGAGCTGACGCAGGTTGGGCTTCTTGTTGCCCACCATGATGTCATCGGAACTAAAGTCGCGAATCATGCGGCTGATGCGGCAGAACGCCGGCGTCACCACGATGTCATCGGCCAACACGTCGAGCAGTTCTTCCTCGGTATAGGGGCGCCACTCGCCACGCTCGTAACAGCCCACCAGACGCGAGCCCTCGATGAGCGCGCACGGGTAGACCTTGACCTCGTCGGGCATAAAGGCGCCCTCGGTCATAAAGCGCTCGTAGTCACGCTTGTCCCCCTCAGGCGTAGCACCCAACAAGTTGAGCATAAAGTGCGCGTGGATCTTAAAGCCAAACAGGCGCGCGAGCGAAAACGCCCGCTCGATCTGCGCCACCGAAATGCGGCGCTCGTTGATATCGAGCAGGTGCTGGTCAAGGCTTTGGATGCCCATCTGTATCTTGGTGCAACCCAGGCGGCGGATGAGCGTGAGGGTCTGCGGCGTTACGGCATCGGGGCGCGTCTCGATAACGAGCCCCACCACGCGATGCTTCGCCGTCTCGTTAATGCGCTGCTGACGCTCGAGCTCCTCCATCGTTGCCGTCTGCCACTCGGTGACCTCGCCCCACGGCGTACCGGGGCCGTACAGACGACGCACCGCACGGTTATAGCCGCCCACGGCAGCATCCACACGCCCCTGCTCGTCGGCAACGCCGCTCGCAAGCTCGGCCTCATCAGTCACAATGCCGGCAGCCCGATAGCGCTCGCGACGCTCCGCCACCACCGGCGGCAGCGCATCGGCGGGCGCGTCATCGAGCAGGCGCCCCGCCTCGGCGCGGCTGATGCCCGGACGCGCCAGCATGGGGTTGGCCGCCACGCCAGCGACGGCGTCGTCATTGAGCGCACGGAAAAGCTCCGACATAAACCACGTTTGATATCCTTGCGGATAGTCGCTCCAGGTACCACCGAGCACGATGAGCTCAATCTTATCGGTCGCATGTCCCATCTGCGAAAGCGCGGTCAGGCGAGCGCTCACCTGCAAATACGGATCAAAGCAATTTTGCTCCGCACGGGCGCATGCCGGCTCGGCGTGCAGATAGCTTTTAGGCATGCGCAGATCGTTGGGGCAAAACAGGCAATCGCCCGAGCACGACCAGGGCTTGGTGATGACGGTAATGGTCGCTACGCCCGAAGCCGTGCGGCGCGGCTTCATGCGTAGCACCTGCAGCAGTTGACGCTCCAGCTCGGCATCGACATTCCACCCAGCCCAACGAGCTGGTTCCTCACGTTTAACCCGCTGGTAAAACGGCAGCAGTCGGCGCTTGGCCAGATCGCGCTTATCGGCACCCTCGCGGCGCGCCTCGGCATGTATCAGTTTGACGAGTGCCTTGTCGTCTACAGTCTCGCCGCAACGCAGGGCCTCGAGTATGTTCAAGATAATCTGTTCCATGTCCCCATTGTAAAGGCAAAGGCGCCGAAGCCCGTCACGGCTCCGGCGCCTCCATCAAAGAGCATGCCTATATGCACCGACCTCCGAAAACCGCATGTCACTCCGGATCGAACGACATGTCGCCCGAACCGACCTTAAAACGATACGTGGCAGACTTATCACCGTTGTCGAATTCAAGATTCAATATGGTCTCGCCATCGTAGCCAAGCGGAAGGAAATCGCTCTCGAAGTCACCGCTGCCCACGGTGAGGCTCGCCTTAAAGCCCGTAGAGTTCGGAACCGTTATCTCCACATCGCCCGAGTCCACGCTTACGTCCATAGACTTCGCGGGGGCCTGGTAGAGCTCGAACGTCACATCGCCCGAACCTACCTTGGCATTCAGGGTGTCGGTTACAGTACCCGCAAACTCGATGTCTCCCGAGTCCAAAGTCAAGTTGAGGTCATGACACGCAATGTCCGTGACCGTCAGATCGCCCGATCCTACATTCGCTGTAATGCCCACCATGTTATCGGCAACTTCGCGCGGCAGTTCGACGGTAACCGTGCGGTCAATGGCGCGCTCGTCATCGCAATCGAACTGGCGAATCTTGAGCGCAGAACCCTTAACCACGGCCAGATTCTGGGTTGCCGCATCGTAAGCAGCTACTCCTTTTGCGACGCAGCCACTCTCGATGACACGTACCGGCCCGTCGGAGACGCACTTGACCTCAACCGTCCCCGACGTAACATCCAAATCAAGGGACTGAAATGAATCGGCATCAAAGGTCGCGCTCGAAAGCTGCCGAGGCTGAGCGGAGTAATTACCGCCATTCAAAAGATCGTCTTTGTCGTCCTCATGGTCCACACCAGACAAGCCAGATGCGATATCGCCGAGACCCCACGGGCCATCGTAGTGAATCAATGTCCGCGAAGCGCCAAAGACGAGTCCGATGATAAGCACGAAGGCTCCGATGCCAACGATCAGGCGCACCTTCGATTCATGCGAAAGCCTCATCGTTCATCACCCTCTTTGCTATCCGGATCGGCAGGGACCGGAGCAGCAGCGTCAGCATCAACCGCAGCGGAAACATCCTGAGTCCCAGCTGCCACCGTTGCCGGACCAACCTGAATATCCCCGCGCGCCCAATCGCCATCGAGCGCACGCGCCACCCAGTGATAGATGGGGATCGTAAAGAAAATCAGCGCGGCAAAGGGGCCGGCGCCAAACAGGAACATCAGCAAAAAGAACAGCAGCCAGCACACGGCCCAGTACGGGAACGACTGGAACGGACCTTTCACCGGAGTCGAGCCAGCTGCGCCGCCACTCGTCACCTGCGCCGTAGCGGCATTGGCGGCCTGCGCACTCCAGCTTGCCGCTTGCGCCGCCTTGGCGGCGGCATCACTCGCCTGCGTTGCCGCCTCGGTAGCACGTGCCGCTGCCTCATGGGTACGGGCGCGCTCCGCTGCCTCGGCCTCGCGCTGACGGGCGCGGTCCTCGTTCTCAAACTCGATATCATCCTCGATCTCGTCACTCGGATTGAGGAGCTCGTCCAAACTCACGCCATAGAGTTTGGCGAGCGAGATCAGGTTCTCGGTATCGGGCGAACTCTCCGCGCGCTCCCATTTACTGACCGCCTGGCGCGACAGTCCCAGCTTTCGCGCCAGCCCTTCTTGGCTAAAGCCTTTGCTGCGGCGAAGGTCGGCGAGCCGCTGTGCAGTTTCTACATTCATGGTTCCTCCTATGTGATGCCAGCCGTGCCGCCGGACCGTTTTTTGTTCTTAAGGCGCCTTGCACAGTTAAAAATCTATCCGCCACCGCCAAAAGCATGCCACCTATTCTAGTGAGATTTTTGACAACCGGCGGTTGCGGGTGCATATGAGCTGCGGAAATGTGTCCAAACAAAGCAATGACCCGCAGCTCGGTTGTCCCCGTTGCGGCGTTAACGGTAGTATGGTCGTACTGTTTATTCCGCACCGCCAACGGAGGGAGTCCCGCGCCGTGAACCGCGATTTCGCCTCATCGCTCATTCAGCTCAACAATACGTTCTATCGCGAGCACTCCGCCTCCTTCTCCGATACGCGCCAGGCACCGTGGCCCGGCTGGGTACGCACCATGGACATAGCGCTCGAGCAGCTCGACGTCGCCACGATCGAGCATCCCGTCCGCGTCTTCGATCTCGCCTGCGGCAATATGCGATTCGAGAACTTTGCCGCCGGCGGCGCACTTGCCGCCAAGGGCGTCGACGGCGCAAACCCCTCGGCAGACGCCAGCTGCCCCTTCGAGTTCTATGGCGTCGACTCGTGCCAAGACCTGGCCATCGATGCACATGGCCACGCGCTGCGCATTCCCAACCTGCACTTCCAGGAACTCGATGTGCTCGACGCCCTCATGAGGCTCAACCCCGCCGAGACGCCCGATACGCTCTTTGACGCCCCGCTCGCCGACATCTCGGTCTGCTTTGGCTTTATGCACCACGTGCCGTCGTGCGAGTACCGCGTACGCGTGCTCGACGCCCTGGTACGCCAGACGCGCCCGGGCGGCATTATCGCCATCAGCTTTTGGGAGTTTATGAACGACGAGCGCATGGCGCGCAAGGCCGTTCGCGCCGAGGCCCGCGCCGAGCTCGCCCCACCGTTTGAGGGATACGATTCCGCACAGTTCGAGGCCGGCGACCACCTCATTGGCTGGCAAAACGACCGCCACGCCTACCGCTATTGCCATCACTTTGACGATCAGCAGATCACCGACCTGGTGCGCGGCGTCCGTACGTTCTACAAGAGCGGCGAGGTCCCCGTGCGCGAGCTTGAGCGCTTCCATGCCGACGGTCGCAGCGGCGATCTCAACCGCTATGTGATTCTCAAGCGCCTGTAGGTATCGGCGACTCGCCGCCGAGCCGCACCGCATCTTTCGGGCAAACCATGCCCACCTTCTTCCAACGCATTGCCGAAACGCGCAGCCATGCGTTTCGCATTTATGACCAAGGAGCCTCATGGGAGCCGTCCACGTTCGCACGCCTAAGAACTTTGTACTCGAGGAGCGCCTGGAGCGCTACGCCGATGCGATTGAGACGAACCCCGAGGCCTATGTCGGAGATTGGCGCGCGACTTGCGCGCCAGTTGGCAGCAAGCCTTTCGAACACCTGCACCTGGATCTTGGCTGCGGCAAGGGAACCTACCTTGTAGAGCGCGCGGTCAACGAGCCAAACACGCTCTTTATCGGTATGGACCAGGAGCCCATCTGCATCGCCTATGCCGCGCAGAAAATCTGCGAGCAGGAACTGACCAACGCACTCGTCCTGCCCCGAGGCGCTGCATCGCTGCCGCAGCTGTTTGCCGCAGGCGAGCTCGATGCCATCACCATCAACTTTCCCACGCCGCAGCCCAAGGCCAAATACGCCAAAAAACGACTCGTCCATGTCGACCATTTGATGCTCTACCGCCCGCTCTTTGCAGCCGGCGCCACCGTCACGCTGCGCACCGACAGCAAGCCACTACGCGACTACGCCCTGGGGCAGTTTGCCGCGGCCGGCTACGACACGCTGTGGGCAAGTGACGACGTCCGTCGCGACCATCCCGAGCACCCCGAGACCGAATACGAATGCCGCACGCGCGAGATGGGTGCCGTCGTCTATGGCATCTGCGCCACGCCCGGTGCGCTGCCAACCGACGAACAGCTCACGGCGGGCCGCGTGCAGGAACAAAGTCTTGCCTGCTACCTACCCAATAACCTCGATGAGCTCACCTATGTACCTCTGGGCATGGAAGAGGCCGTCGAGAACTTTAGAAACCGCGCCCGCAAAGGCAAAAAGCGCCTTCCGCAGGAGTCATAGGGGCTTTTGGCGGTCGCTACGCCAGCGAGCAAGCACAAATAGGCACCGATGAACGACCCTCAAACCTAAGTGAGTAGACTTTTTTGCAATAGCCAAGCACAACCCGCATAGGAAGAAATAAAACCGCAGGTAGAGCCCTTGCGCAAAAGTCATGTGCTCGCGATATTGCAAAAAGTCTACTCACTTAGCTGACAACTGCACCAAACGGCTGAGCAGAACGCCCATTTCCTGCATTTTCTTTCGCGCTGGCGCCCCGCACCGCCGCTACGCCATAATGGATGGCGGACAAACGGCGAGAGAAAGTACCCCCACATGGCACAGACCACGATAGATACCGCCGCCAGCACCGTCTCTGGCGCCGGCGCCGCCAGCTCATTCTCGGGCGGCACGGGAACCGAAGCCGAATTCGGCTCACTCGGTGCGCTCTCCCCCACCTGGTGGGAGCCCGAGGACGGCAGCGAGCCCGAACCGTGGCTCACGCCCGACCAGGCCTTCGAGCGCTTCTTTGAATGGACGAGCAATCGCGGTATTGAGCTGTGGGACCACCAAGAAGAGGCCCTCATGGATCTAGCCGCCGGCGATCACGTCATTCTGGGCACGCCGACCGGCTCGGGCAAGTCGCTTGTCGCGCTAGGTATGCTCTTTATGGGCATGGCGCAGGGCAAGCGCTGCTACTACACGGCTCCTATCAAGGCTCTGGTCAGCGAGAAGTTTTTCGACTTGGTGCAGGTGCTCGGCCGCGATAACGTCGGTATGATCACCGGCGACACGCATATCAACACCAAGGCGCCCGTCATCTGCTGCACGGCAGAGATCCTTGCCAACGACGCACTGCGCGAGGGCGAAGATGCCGATGTTGGCTGCGTCGCCATGGACGAGTTCCACTACTTTGCCGACCCTGATCGCGGTTGGGCCTGGCAGGTGCCGCTGCTCACCCTGCCTCACACGCAATTCATGCTCATGAGCGCCACGCTCGGCGATGTCACCGCGATTGCCGCCTCACTCGAGGAACACACCGGCGCTACCTGCGACTTGGTCGTCGATGCCCCACGCCCTGTGCCGCTGAGCTACGACTATGTGACGACCTCCCTCGAGGGCACCGTCGAGCTCGCGATGCGCCGCGGCGAGGCCCCGCTCTACATCGTGCACTTTAGCCAGGATGCCGCCCTTGCGACGGCACAGTCGCTCGCCAATTTTGGCATCGCCAGCAAGGAGCAGCGCGAAGCCATCAAAGAAGCGGCAAAGGGAACGAGCTTCTCGACGGCCTTCGGCAAGATCCTCAAGCGTTTGCTCGGCTGCGGCGTCGGCGTGCACCACGCCGGTATGCTGCCGCGCTATCGCCTGCTGGTCGAGCGCCTGGCGCAGCAGGGCCTACTGCCCGTCATTTGCGGCACCGACACACTCGGCGTCGGCATCAACGTGCCCATCCACACCGTGGTCCTCACCGCGCTCACAAAGTTCGACGGCTACAAGATGCGTCGCCTGCGCGCCCGCGAGTTCCATCAGATTGCCGGTCGCGCCGGCCGCTCGGGCTTCGATACCGAGGGCATGGTGATTGCCGAGGCACCCGAGCACGAGATCGAGAACGCCAAGCTCATGGCCAAGGCGGGCGACGACCCCAAAAAACTCCGCAAGATTAAAAAGAAGAAGGCCCCCGAGGGCTTTGTCACCTGGAACAAGCAGACCTTTGAGCGCCTGATCGAGACGCAGCCCGAAACGCTCAAGCCGCGCCTGCGCATCACACACTCCATGGTGATTAGCGTGGTCGAGCAGGGCGGCGATGCCCGAGCCCGCGTACACGACCTCATCGAGACGAGTCTGCAGACCCCTGAGGAAAAGGCAAATCTCGAGGTTCGTGCCGACGAGATCTTCGCCACGCTCATCGATTCCGGCGTCGTCGTTCGCACCGAAGTGCCGCCCGCACCCGACGCTCCGGCTGACGCCGCGCCGGACATCGACTACGCGCTGACGGTCGACCTGCCCGAGGACTTTGCGCTCGACCAGCCGCTCTCGCCGTTTTTGCTTGCCGCGCTGGAGTTGCTCGATCCCGAGAGCGAGACCTATACCATGGACCTCATCTCGATGGTCGAGGCAACGCTCGAGGATCCCAAGCAAGTGCTGCGCGCTCAGGAGCGCGCAGCGCGCGACCGCACGATGGCCGAAATGAAGGCTGACGGCATCGAGTATGAGGAACGCCTGGAGCGCATCCAGGACGTCACGTACGAAAAGCCGCTCGAGGACTTGCTCGACGCCGCCTTTGACAAGTACTGCCAGGAAGTACCCTGGGCAAACGACTACCAACCCTCTCCCAAGAGCGTTCTGCGCGATATGCTGGAAAGCGCGAGCGATTTTAAGGGCTACATTCAAAAGCTCGGCATCGCCCGCTCCGAGGGTATTTTGCTGCGCTACCTGGCAGAGGCTTACCGTTCACTCGACCGCACCGTGCCCATCGAGAAGCGCGACGAGCGCCTGCGCGACATTATCTCGTGGCTGGGCTTTGTGGTGCGCTCGGTGGACTCGAGCCTGGTGGACGAATGGGAGAACGCCGGCAACCCGGCAGCCCTCGACGCCGCGCCGCCGCAGGGCATCGACGAGGTCGTTGCGGACCGTCGCGGCTGCACGCTGTTGGTGCGCAACGCGCTCTTCCGCCGCGTGACTCTTGCCGCCCGCGAGCATGTGCGCGACCTGGGCGAACTCGACGACGACTGGGGCATGAGCGAGATCCGCTGGCAAAAGGCTCTCGATGCCTACCATGAACAACACGAGGAGATCCTCACCGACGGAGATGCCCGCAGCGCCGCGATGTTTTCCATCGACGAGTCCGACGAGAAGACCGCGCACGTATGGCACGTGCACCAGATCTTTGCCGACGAGGATGGCGACCACGACTTTGGCATCATGGGCGATGTCGATCTGGACGCCACGCAGGACGGCGGCGAGGTCATCTTCAAAAACTACCGTGTCGGCTTTATCGAGGACCTGCTCGAGGACTAGCCGAACAGAATGGGACGAAACGAAGCGGGGTCGCTGGCAACATCGCCAGCGACCCCGCTTTTGCACTATCCGCTATGCCTTACTCGGCATCTTCGACCTCATACGAATCCGCCTCGGCTGGCGCATCGCTTGTCTCCGGCGCAGCCTCGCGCGCCTCGTCAAACGCCGCCTTCATGGTCTTGTTGCCCCACGTGAGCTTGCGAATGGTAAGCTCATCGGCCTTGTTGTGGGCCAGGCGCAAGTTCTCGGTGCTGCGACGCAGGTCGTCCTTGGTCTTCTCGAGCTGCTTAATGGCGGCATCAATCTCCTTGATCGCCGACTCGAATTGCTTGCTCGCCAGGTTGTAGTTGCGCGAGAAGCCGTCCTTGAACTTCTCCATCTTGGCTTCGAAGTTCGTAACGTCGATATTCTGCTGCTTGTACTCCGCCAGCTCCTGCTTATAGCGAAGCGAACCCATGGCGGCGTTGCGCAGCAGCGTAATCATGGGAATGAAAAACTGCGGGCGGATCACGTACATCTTCTCGTAGCGATAACTCACGTCCACGATTCCTGCGTTATAGAGTTCGCTCTCGGGCTCGAGCAGCGTGCAGAGCACCGCGTACTCGCAGCCTTTCTGGCGACGATCGTGATCGAGCTTCTTAAAGAAGTCCTCGTTTTTATGCTTGGTCGCGGTCTCGTCGTTCTCGTTTTTCATCTCGAACATAATCGAAATGACCTCATTGCCGCTTGCGTCGCACTCGCGGAAGATAAAGTCGCCCTTGGTGCCCTCGGACGCATCGTTATCCTTCTCGAAGTACGCGTTGGGAAACGCCGTCATGCGCAGACGGTTAAACTCGGTCTCGCAGTGCTGCTCGAGCGACTCGCCCACCATCTTGGTAGACAGGCGGACCTTCATGTCCTTAAGGCGCTCAATCTCTTCATCCTTGTAGCGAATCAGGTCATCGCTCGCGCGCTTGGCCTGCGCAAGCTCGAGCTCGTGTGCCGCCTTGGCCTGTTCCTCGCGCGAATCGCGCACTGCCAGCTCGCTCGTCAGTTTGGCACGTGCCTCATCACGCTCACGCTCCGCCGCGGCGACCGCCTCTGACAGGTTCATTTTGGCCGTCAGCTCCTGTTCGCGCAGCTGCGCACGCAGACCCTCGGCCTCTTGCTCGGACTGAGCCTTTGCAGCGGAAAACTTCTCTTGTACCTTCGCACGGTAGTCAGCAAGCGCGCGCTCGGCCTCGCTGCGAGTGGCATCGAGCTCGCGCTGCGACTCAGCCGCCGCGGCGGCAAGCGCCATCTCCTGGGCCTTGTCCGCCGCGGCAAGCCTGGCCTGCAGCTCGGCAATCTGGGCATCTCGTGCAGCTAAATCATTTTGAGCGGCGTTGCGCATCGCCGATTCGGCAAGCTTGGCTTCGTCATCTTTGCGTCCCAGCTGCGCACGCAAATTGTCGATCTCGCGCTGAAGCTCGGCATTCTCCTTTTGAGCGTCGGCACGGGCCTCAACCGCCGCGCGCTGGCTTGCGCTCTCGCGCTCTGCGGCAGCGCCCTCGAGCTTGGCGCGCAGCTCGGAAAGCTCGGCATCGCGCTTGGCAACCTCTTGTGCCAGCTGTTGAGCTGCAGCGTTCTTCTGCTCGACAAGTTGAGCGTTGCGCTGAGACTCTGCCTTTTGCAAGGCAGCCGTCGAGCGCGAGCGCTCAAGCTCCAGTGCCTGCTCGCCCTCGCGCTGGACTGCCTTCACGCGCTCATCCAGGTCGCGCGAAAACTCGGCATTGCGCACTTGTTTGACGATCTCCGCATAGCCGGACGCATCGACCTTAAAAACTTCGCCACAATGCGGGCACTTGATCTCGTTCATAGCAGCTCCTCGATGGACGCAAATTTCAACCGCCTACACTCTACCGCGCCGCACGGACAAAAAAGGCGCCGCTGCCATAATGGCAACGGCGCCAGAACCACCACAAAGGCGACTGTCCCCTTTGTGGTGACTTGGGTCCTTACAGGTCGCGGTAGTCGATCAGGCGAAGATCGGATTGAGACTCGAGCCAAGCGCGAAGCTCGGGGTCGATCAGCGCATCGACTTCCTTGGTACGATCGGTCGTGAGCGAGCTGTTCTCCAGGATAAAACGATCGAGATAGCCCGGATGGCACACAAAGACGACCGTCTCGCCGTCCACCATCTCGCGAACCGTCTGCATGATTGCCTCTTTGGGCTCGTAGCCCGGCTCCATCGAGCGCATCACCATGCGCAGATCAGTATCTCCGCAATGCACCACAGCCGCGGGGTCGAAGCTCGCCTTTTGCTCCTTAAGGCCCAGCTCCTGAGCAACCGCCGAGATCGCTCGGTTAAGGTTTTTGCTCATGACGGCATGGGCCTCAAAGTAATCGGGCTCGCGGCCCACGATCTCGACAAAGCGGTCATGCTGCGCGCGGATCTCGATGCAGGCCTCGTCGAAGTCTATCAACTCCTCGCCGCGCTTAAAATGCTCGCGGAAGGTACGGCTGCTATGGAACTCGCCGTTCTCGTTGAGCATGCTCGGAATGAGCGCCGGGTCGGCACACGGCTTGCCCAGGCACACGTTGGTATGCTGACCCACCGCAATGCCGACATCCGCCACGAGCGACCAGCCACGCTCGGCCTCGGGCATATTGGGCATAAGTCCCGCCGAGCGCACCAGGCCCTCATTGATACTGCGGGCAATCCCCAGGTTAACGGCATACGAATAACCGATATCGTCGGCACGAATGAGCAATTGCTTCATATTGACCCCCATCTACGGAAAGGGACACTTGAAGCGCAGCCAAGTGCCCCAGATAATTGTCCTACCGAACGGATGCTTTAGGCTTTGGCGGCAGCAGCGTCTTCGTCGAGCTGCTCCTTGGTAAAGCCAAAGAAGTAGGCGATGGCAGCGGCGGCAACAAATGCAGTGCCCGATGCAACGCAGCCCCATACGAGATTAGCAGTTCCGCCTGCAACATAACCTGTAATACCTAGGATATTAGTTGCGCCCAAAACATACGTGGTCACATTAGTGAGAGCCGCGATCAGGCCGCCGATAGCGCCGCCCGCGACCATGGCACCCAGGCAGCGAGTATACTTAAAGCCGCAGCCATACAGCGCGGGCTCCGTCACGCCACCGACAATGCCGGAGAGCGAGAAACCAAGCATAGCGCCCTTTTCGTCGACCTCCTTAAGGCGCAGGAAGGCACCGAAGGCCATGCCCCACGTGGCGAACTGAGCGATAGCACCCGCGACCATAACGCAGGAGTCAGACCCTGAGGTGAGCACCTGCACAATGCCGAGGGCAATCAGAACCTGGTGCATACCGGTCATAACCAGGAACTCCCAAAGCGCGGCAATGGCGACGAGGGAGAGGATCGTGACGATGCCGCCAGCGTTTCCGAGGCCGAACATAAAGTTGCCGACCAGGTCGCCCAGAATGGAACCAATCGGAGCTAGGGCGCACAGGGGAACGGGGGTCATCACAGCCATGGTGCACACGGGCACAAACACCGTGGAGAGCATGTCGGGGATGATCTTCTTCATGAACTTCTCGACGACCATCAGCACCGGCATAGACAGCAGCATGGGGAGCACGGTCGCAGAATAGTTGTTCAGCTGAGCCGGGAGCACGCCGTAAACCATCGTGGTCGTAGCACCAGAATCCGCAGCGGCGTTGACCAACGTCATGAACTCGGGGGCAATGAGCACGCCGCCGAGCATCATGCCGAGCGGCTGGCTGCAGCCGAGCTGCTTTGCGGCAGCCCAACCCAGATAGACAGGGAGGAAATAATAGCCGGCGTTGTAAATCCAGTTGTAGAAGAAGTTGTAGATGTCAGAATCTGCAGACCAGATACCGAGCATGCCGTCGCCGCAAAGTACGGCAAGTGTGCGGAACATGGCGGCGCCCATGATAATGGGGATCGTCATGCACATTGTCTTGGACAGGTAGTTAAGGGCCTTCTTGCCCGCAGTCTTGACCGTCAGTGGCTCCTTGGTGCCGTCATCGAGGTTCTCGTCAATGGAGCCTTCGCCCTTGACGCCCAGCGCAATGGCGGCGTCATAGACCTTCGGCACGTTCTGGCCAATGATGACCTGATACTGGCCGCCAGACCACTGTGCGCCCAACACACCCTTGATCTTCTTAACTTCATTATCATTGGGAATGGACTGATCTTTGAGGTTCAGACGCAAGCGGGTCATGCAGTGCGTCGCGTTCGTCACATTGGAGGCGCCGCCGACGGCAGCGAGCACGTCCTCGGCAATCTTCTTGTTATCGACAGTCATGTCGAATCCCTTCTCTTCCAACTAAAGGCCGTGGGACTTCACGGCACCAAGACGCACGATTCCGCTCGCGCCTGCGCAGCGCGCGATACCAGTTGGCAAGAGATTGATTTGCATGTGATTCCCGGGTGGATCGACATGAAAAAAGCCCCGCGCACAACCGACAGAGACCCAATTATGGTCTCGGCAGAATCGGTAGTGCCTCTCGGAGCTGCGCCGTGAGTAACACCCAACACACGGCGAGTATATGCGGCAGATGCGTTCGTTGCGGCTCAGATTACCGACGAACGGTAGCAAACGACCCGCGAACGGTCGCCATGACGGAAAGGAAATACCAGAGAGCCTATTTATCCGAGTGGACAGAAGCCACGCGATTCACATGCATGATCAGATAGACGAGCTCCTCTTGGGCCAATGGCTCGCCAAAGGTCTCTTGAATCAGATCGTCGACACGGTGAGCGCAACGCGATGCCGCCGGATACTGCTCCACGAGCACGTCGTAAAGACCGGAGTTCTCGGTATCGATCGGCTCTTTCTTTGCCACGCGGTCGAGCAGATAGCGCACATGAGTGGCAAAGCGGGCAAAGGCGAACGACGAGCGATCGACCGTCACACCCAACTCTTCTTGAATAATCGCGACCGTCATATCGAGCAGTCGCTCCTCGTGCTGCTCGGCAAGCACGCGCCGCTCGCTCGGCTTAACCGATGCGTTGACAATCGACATGGCAATGCCCGCGGCCTCGCTTCGGGGCATGCGCACATGAAAGCTCTTCTGGATGCCGCGAACAGTCAGCTCGCCCAAGCGGTATTCGATGGGATGCAGCTGCTCCAGATCGCGCTCAAGCGGCAACGACACCACCATGTGTTCGCGGGCGCGCTTAATGGCAAACTGAATATGGTCTGCCAATGTAATGGGAAGGTTAGGACTCAATTCGTACGAAAGCTGTCCGGTCGCGATATCGGCCAGCTGAGCAGAAAACTCCAGCACCTCGGGGTCGACCTCATCGATAAACGCCAGGTACTTTGAATCGATGCCGTAAAAGGTACGCGTGATGACATCCAGGTCGACCTCATGCGGCATATCGCCAAAGCCGATACCGCGGCCCAGCGCGATAAGCTGACGCCCCGCGCCATCTTCGCAGATGGCAGCGTTGTGGTTAATGCGCTGGATAGCCCTCATGGAATCATCGCTCCTACTAAAACGCGCCGTGCAGACCATCCGCGCGGCGCGTTCATTCTACCTGCACTTACAGCTAGAGTCCAAAGAAGCCCAGGATCTGGTCGCGGCTAACGGGCTTGTAGTTGTTGGCATCGAGGCCAACGTCGTAGCGAAGGACTGGGCGCTCGCGATCGCGATTGCGCGCGTTGGTGCGGTCTCCCCTGCTGTGAATGTGCCCGTGCAGCATGATGGCGCCGCGCGCCTTGCCATTCCAGCTGAGCATGGGGTAATGGCTCATTACCAGGCGATGGCCCTTAGCGTAACCGGGGGCGACCTCCAGATAATCGCGCACCTCATCCCAAATGTGCGGCGCGTCTGGATCTTCCCAGTCGTCGTCATGGTTACCGCGGATGAGCGTTACGTTCTGACATTCGATGCGCTCGCGCAGGCGCACCGCCTCCACCAGGGGCAAACGATAGGTAAAGTCTCCCAAGATATAGAGGCGGTCGTCCACAGCCACGCACTCATTGATGGCATCGATGACCTTGCGGTTCATCTCCTCGACCGAATCAAACGGTCGATCCATGTCGTGCAAGATATTCGTATCGCCCAGGTGCAGGTCGGCGGTAAACCACATCATCGTCTCTGTCCTCATTTCGCAACGCGTATAAGACCTGTTTAGTATACAGACGCGGCGATGAGACAGTCACCCAAAGAGCCCGCCGAACAGACCTCGGCGACGCTTGTCCTTTTTATTCGAACCTTTACCCCGGGCGTTCTTATCCTTTTGCTTCTTACGGTCCTGCTCCAACTCATCGTCATCGAGTAGCATATCCCACTCAAACGGATCGTCTGTCAGATCGAACAGGTCATCGTCATCAAACACGTGCGCCTCCATTACCGATTAGCGAGCATCCACAACGTAGTTGAGAAGTCTACGGGCCCGTGCGGACACAAATTCATCCTGTCTGCGTCTTTCAATCGTTTGCCGCAACGCTTGCGCAACGGAACGCTTGCAGATAAGATAGGAACACGGATGGCACCCGTGGCAGCGGGTCTTGCCAACTCCGATACACGTTTTCATCGTGAGAAGTGGCCGTCTTCGCTTACGCGGGGGCGGCCACTTTGTTTATCCCTATGTCATCTGATTCTAATGCACAAACATGCGCACGAACTTGTGCTTCCAGCTTGCGTAAGGGGCATAGCGGAACGGCACGTCCAGCCACGTTGCCTTGTTCACGATGCTCTTCTTGTGGCTAAACGTATCGAAGCTCTCGCGTCCATGGTACTGTCCCATACCGCTCGCCCCCATGCCGCCAAAGCCCATATGGCTCGTGGCCAAATGCATAATGGTGTCATTAACACAGCCACCACCAAAGGGCACGTAACGCACAAAGCGCTGCTGAACCTCACGGTCCTGGCTAAAGATATACAGGGCCAGCGGCGTCGGACGATCCGTAATAAACGTCTCGGCCTCGTCTAGGCTCTCAAACGTCAGCACCGGCAAGATGGGGCCGAAAATCTCCTCCTGCATCACGGCGTCATCGGGGGACACGCCGTCCAAAATCGTCGGCTCGATCTTGAGCGAAGCCTCGCGCGCGGCGCCTCCAAGCACGACCTTATCGGGATCGATCAGTCCGCGCACGCGCGCAAAGTGCTTGGCGTTGACGATATGCCCGTAATCCTCGTTGTCAAGCGGATGCTCGCCAAACATACGATGGACTTCCTCCTTGATGAGGCCCAGCAGCTCGTCGTGCACGCGCGCATCGACCAGCAGATAGTCGGGCGCCACGCAGGTCTGCCCCACGTTGAGCCATTTGCCAAAGGCGATGCGCCGTGCCGCGACCTTCAAGTTTGCCGTCGCGTCCACGATGCAGGGGCTCTTTCCGCCCAGCTCAAGCGTCACGGGCGTAAGGTTTTTACTTGCGCGCTCCATGACGAGCTTGCCGACCGGAACGCTGCCGGTAAAGAAGATCTTGTCCCAGCACTCATCGAGCAGCGCTTCGTTCTCGGCGCGCCCGCCCTCGACAACCGTCACCAGGCGCGGATCAAATGCCTCTTCGCAGATTTGCTTGAGCACCGCGCTCGATGCCGGAGCATAGGCGCTCGGTTTGATGACCACGGTATTGCCCGCGGCAAGGGCGCCAGCGAGCGGCTCGAGCGTTAGCAAAAACGGATAGTTCCATGGAGCCATGATGAGCGTGACTCCGTAGGGCACGGCTTGCGTCTTGCACACGCTTACGGCGTTGGCGAGGTCACACGGGCGCAGGAGCGGGCGGCTCCATCGAGCCACATGCGCAATCTGATGACGAATCTCGGAAAGCGATGTGCCGATCTCGCACATATAGGCCTCGTCGTGCGACTTGCCCAAATCGGTCTTGAGCGCATGGGCGATATCGGCCTCGTGCGCCCGTACTGCATTGCGCAAACTCACGAGCGCGCGACGGCGAGCGTCGACATCAAACGTGGCGTGCGTCTTAAAGTAGGCGCGCTGATCGCCGACGATGCGCGCAATTTCCTCGGTGTTCATGAGCCCTCCTAGTTCTCGTCCTCAAACATACCACCCGCAACGACCTCGTACATATGCTCGAGCTCCAAACGGTCCATTAAAAGCGGAACGGGGTACAGGGGATTGGCCTCGGCATCGGCATGCGTCGCCATCTCAGGAATGTCGGAGCGGCGAATGCCTGAAACATATCTGGGGATTCCCAGGGCCTCGTTCATGCGGTCGACCCAATCGATAAAGGCCTCGGCCGCCAGGCTGTCCTGCGCGTTAGCCGGCGCGATACCGGCCATGCGGGCGAGATCGGCAAGCTTGGGAGCGGCAGCGTCACCATAAGCGCGAAGCATGTGCGGCAGGATGATCGCGTTGGCCAAACCGTGTGGAATTCCGTATCGGCCGCCCAGACTGTGCGCGATGGCATGCACATATCCAACATAGGAGCGCGTAAAGGCAACACCCGCCTTATACGCCGCCGAAAGCATATTGCGGCGCGCACGCATGTTACCGCCATGCTCATAGGCCTCCAGCAAATTGTCGTGGATGAGCTGAACCGCCTGACGCGCCATCTTGCGCGTGTAGGACGTGGTGCTACGGCCGATAAAGGCCTCGACAGCATGCGTCAGGGCATCCATACCCGTCTGCCCCGTAATGGACGCCGGCAACCCACGCGTAAACTCGGGGTCGTGCACCGCAAAACGTGGGATGAGTACAAAGTCGTTAATGGGGTACTTGTAATGCGTCTCGTCATCGGTAATTACCGCCGCAAGCGTGACCTCGCTTCCCGTGCCTGCCGTGGTGGGAACGGCGATGAGCAGCGGCAGACGACGATGAATGCGCAACAGGCCACGCATCTTGTTGATGGGCTTATTTGGCTGTGCGATGCGTGCGCCCACACCCTTGGCGCAGTCCATGGCCGAACCGCCACCAAAGCCGATAATGGCCTGGCAGGCGCTCTCGCGATACAGGGACGCCGCTTCCTCCACGTTTGAGACCGTGGGATTCGCACGCGTTTCGGCATAGACCGTAACGCCAATCCCCTGAGCCGTAAGCGCACGCTCGAGTGATGCCGTGAGTCCCAAACGAGCAATACCAGGGTCTGTCACGATAAGGACCTTCTGGATCGAGCGCTTTTGAAGCACTGCGGGCACATCCTCGGCATGCTCCAAAATGCGCGGCTCGGTATAGGGCAGGATCGGCAATGCGATGCGAAAAACCGTCTGATATGTTCGGCACCAGGCGCGGCGGGCTAGATGCATAAAGGAAACTCCTTCATTTGTTGATAGGTCAACATTTGTTCGACCGATTGTACTCATCGGCGTCCGCATATGGCTTGCAAATCGTTAATCAATCAACATCTTCACATGCCGAAAATTGTTTTATTAAAAATCATTCCTAATAGGCTTCACATTCGGTCGCATTTATGGATAATAGAACTCGTCAAGACGCACGTCCGGAGAGGGCCCTTACGGGACCGGACGAGCGCACCATCGCCATCGATCGAAAGGATCGAATCATGAAGTTTGTTTGCCCCGTTTGCGGTTATGTGGAAGAGTTCGACGGCGACCAGCTGCCCGAGGATTTCAAGTGCCCCCAGTGCGGCGTTCCCGGCTCTCGCTTCCTGAAGCAGGAGGAGGGTCAGCTCGAGTGGGCTGCCGAGCACGTCGTGGGCGTCGCCAAGATGGAGGGCGTCTCCGAGGACATCGTTGCTGACCTGCGCGCCAACTTTGAGGGCGAGTGCTCCGAGGTCGGTATGTACCTGGCCATGGCTCGCGTCGCCCATCGCGAGGGCTATCCCGAGATCGGCCTGTACTGGGAGAAGGCTGCCCACGAGGAGGCCGAGCATGCCGCCAAGTTCGCTGAGCTCCTGGGCGAGGTCGTGACCGACTCCACCAAGAAGAACCTCGAAATGCGCGTTGAGGCCGAGAACGGCGCCACCGCCGGCAAGACCGATCTTGCCAAGCGCGCCAAGGCCGCTGGCCTCGATGCCATCCACGACACCGTGCACGAGATGGCTCGCGACGAGGCTCGCCACGGCAAGGCTTTCGCCGGCCTGCTCAAGCGCTACTTTGGCTAAGCCAGCAGCCTGAGAGATAATCTCTAGCTTCATAAGGCCCGGACTGCATGGTTCGGGCCTTTTTTCGTGTCTCGAGAACTCGTAAACGCCCTGAAATAGAGCTATCTTCGGCATCGGTCTCTCGTCAAAAACTAAGTGAGTAGACTTTTCGAAACTTGCCGAGCAGACCATCCGTATTGCTTTATAAAGTCACAGGTAAATGACTTGTTTCAAAACGGCCTGGTCGCCAAAGTGCCAAAAGCCTACTCACTTAGAACCGCAGCCGTCCACGATCGAGCTGTTTTGTGTCTAACGGGCATCTTTCCGTCAATTACTCCCAATTTTGTCCAGTCAACGAACAGTTCAGACCGGAGTAATGTCTCAGCCCTTTGCTCATCTGAGCTTTTATCACGATATTCAGCATCGAGCATCCTGCATACGGCCTTAACGATCGCGCGGAATCTATCCTCATCGGATATCTGTCTGTGTGTCAGGAGAAGCACGTCGTAGCCCATAGCCTGAAGCGCCGTCATGCGGTCTGCATCACGCAAGCCATCCCCTGCGCGTCCGTGCGAGGCCTTTCCCTGACATTCAATGGCCACTTGTCGCCTGCCGTCCGGCGAAGAAAGAAGTAGGTCGATATATACACGGGACTTTCCCACAATCGCTCGAGCACTTGTGCTTAGCATCACTTCAACATTGAGCTCTATGCCGCAAAAACCTTCGCCTCCCAGGGATCGCGGCAGTGCAAGTAGCAAATACGCCTCGACCTCAAAAGGCGACGCGGCGCCCAATGGAACGAGTTGCGATACCGCTATAAATCTATTGCCGTAACGCATCCCACAAACATCTGAACAAAAACGGTCAAGATCTCCACCCAAAACCAAAGCGTCTCGACGCCATAAATTTGAGGCGGTGCCGTCCTCGGACGGGCAGCGCACCCAACCGAACGTTGTCGAAATCGCGCCCGAATCAATTGCACGCGAAAGCTCCGCCTCAAGTGCCGCCGGCAGGGCACACACCGCAAACAAGCCACACATCTCCGCCAATACCAAAAGAAGCTGAAGATCCGTCAGATGCCGCAACATGATGAATGCCGTCAGTAGAGGAGACGTAATCAAAGCCCCATACTCCGTTTCCAGCACGGATTCCCTGGGAAGCTCACCAAGAAACAGCCGCTGCCTAATGCTGGCAGGACAAGTCCGTTTGTTTCTCGACCGAACCAATGTATACAACGGAAAACCGAGCGCGACCGCAGCCGTCGGGTTGCGGGCGAGATCATATCGCTGCCGGTCTTCTTCCGGTCGTGGAAGCGGCGGACACAAAGCGCGGACTTGAGGAGGCAAACGCCAGTACCTAAAAGCTGATATGTCACAAAGTAGATCCTTCATAGGCACAGGAAAACACGAATTTCAACCCAGTCAGTCACGCATTGGCGCGAACGCACCAAAAATGGCGCCGAACGGACTGCCAAGTTTTCAACAGCCCTCCCCAACTGGCCAAAAGCTTGCCGAGAGCTGGACGAAGCCCTGTTGAAAACCCCATTTTTTTCTCATGCAGGAGCTTTGCGCGGCAAGTGAGTAGACTTTTTTGAACATCCCGAGCAGGCCGGTCATCCTGCTTTTCAAAACCGCAGGTAGATAGCTTGTTACAAAACTGCCTGGTCGCCAAAGTGCTAAAAGTCTACTCACTTAGGTTGCAGAGTGCCCCCATTAGCTGCAATTCCAAGGTAGTTAGTACTTTTGGACTCAGATCGTCATACTGAACAAGAATTTGAGTTGAGTTTTCAGGGACAGATGCGCCATCGGCACACCAAAAACAGTCACCGATATCGATAAAAGGGATGCTCGAGCGCGTGAGGGCCCGTGCAAAAGAGCTTCCGCCCGCGTCACGCTCCACGGCCACGACGCAGTAAAGGCCCGCGTCTGCATGATCGATCGAAACCTCCCCTGCCGGAAACGCTTTCCGTACAAGCGCCGCCAGGCCATCACGCGCCTCGCGAGCACGAACGCGCACGCGGTTCACATGTCGCTCGTAATCACCCGATTCCAGCAAACGCGCCAAGGCAACCTGATCAACAGAACTTACCGACGAGGCGTAGAAACCAAGGTTGCGTTTAAACCTCTCCATTAGCTCATCGGGCAGCACCATGTACGCCAAACGTAACGCCGATGAAAGGCTCTTCGAAAACGTGTTGGTGTAGATAACCGACTGGGCGGCATCGATCGACGCGAGTGCGGGAATCGGCTTGCCGGCAAGACGAAACTCACAATCAAAGTCGTCTTCGATGAGATACCGACCTGGCCGCTCGGCGGCCCAGCTCAGCAACGCATAGCGACGTGCAATGCTCGTCACAAGACCGGTCGGATACTGATGAGACGGCATCAGGTGAAGGACATCGGTCCCGGTTTTCTGCAGCGCGCTCAAGTCCACGCCCTCAGCATCCAACGGGACATGCCGCACTTCGCAACCCATGGCCTGATAGATGCGCGTCAAGCGCAAATAGCCTGGATCCTCGACGGCATACACCTTGTCCGCGCCAAGCAACTGAACCAACATGGTATCGAGCAGCTGGGCGCCCGCACCGATAACGATATTGTCGGGATTGACATTCATGCCCCTTGTCCCGCGCAGATGGTGCGCAATCGCACGTCGCAGTCGAGCGGTGCCCTGCGCCGGTGCGGGCGAAAAGATTTCACGTTCGTCTTCGGACGTCAGCGTCGCCCGTAGCGCACTTTGCCAAAGCCGCGCCGCCTCCAAAGCGGAAGGAGAAAGTGCGTCGAATCGCTCTGCCTGCCCCATGGCATCATGCGCGCTGGGACCAACAGGGACAGCATCTCGGTCGATATCCCCCGCACCCAAAGCCAAAACCGGCGCATCCGGAAGCTCGCACGCGTAGTAGCCACGACGCGGCATTGAGCAAATATAGCCCTCGGCAAGCAACTGGCTATATGCATTCTCGATGGTAATGACACTGATACCCAGATGACTCGCAAAGGCGCGCTTAGACGGAAGATGCTCCCCCGCCGCAATGCGTCCAGCAACGATATCATCTCGAATTTGCTGGTAAACATACTCATAGAGCGATGCTTCGCCGCGGTTTTCCAAATTATAGTCAAGCATGAGTTTGTCACCTGACCTTATCGAGTCATTCAATCTGATATTACTCTGACCTTGTTATTATCTCGAAAACTGAGTATTTCGCCATACCCAGCTCCCCGATAGGATGTTCCGTCAAGCAATGCACATGCCAACCAAGGGAGCAACCATGGCAGAACAGACCAGCAAGGCCGATCGCGTTAAACTCAACCGCGAGCTCGCGCAGATGCTCAAGGACGGCGTCATCATGGACGTCACCACGCCCGAGCAGGCACGCATCGCCGAAGAGGCGGGCGCCTGCGCCGTCATGGCGCTCGAGCGCATCCCGGCCGACATCCGCGCCGCAGGCGGCGTCTCGCGCATGAGTGATCCCAAGATGATCAAGGGCATCCAAAAAGCTGTCTCCATCCCTGTTATGGCCAAGTGCCGCATCGGCCACATTGTCGAGGCGCAGATCCTGCAGGCCATCGAAATCGACTACATCGACGAATCCGAGGTCCTCTCCCCCGCCGATGATGTCTAC
Organism: uncultured Collinsella sp.; assembly: GCA_947642445.1. Lineage (GTDB taxonomy): Bacteria > Actinomycetota > Coriobacteriia > Coriobacteriales > Coriobacteriaceae > Collinsella. The sequence goes on from CANRSF010000008.1 coordinate 72,102, forward strand.
CACATCGACAAGACCCAGTTTGACGTGCCGTTTGTCTGCGGCGCCCGCGATCTGGGCGAGGCACTGCGCCGTGTTGCCGAGGGCGCCACGATGATTCGCACCAAGGGCGAGCCGGGCACGGGCGACGTCGTTCAGGCCGTGCGCCATATGCGCAAGATCCAAAAGCAGATCCGCGACGTTGTTGCCCTGCGCGACGACGAGCTCTTTGAGGCAGCCAAGCAGCTGCAGGTTCCGGTCGAGCTGGTGCGCGAGGTCCATGCCACAGGCAAGCTCCCCGTCGTAAACTTTGCCGCCGGCGGAGTCGCGACCCCCGCCGACGCCGCGCTGATGATGCAGCTGGGCGCCGAGGGCGTCTTTGTTGGCTCGGGCATCTTTAAGAGCGGCGACCCCGCCAAGCGCGCCGCCGCCATCGTCAAGGCCGTGGCAAACTTCACCGACGCCAAGCTCATCGCCGAGCTTTCGGAGGACCTGGGCGAGGCCATGGTGGGCATCAACGCCGACGAAATCGAGATCATCATGGAGGAGCGCGGGCGCTAGTCCAGCAGAAAGGATCGCACATGAGCGATTATGCAGACCAAACGGTCGCCGTGCTGGCGGTCCAGGGCGCTTTTGCCGAGCACGAGGCAAGACTGTCCGAGCTGGGCGCACGTTGTATTGAGCTGAGGCAGGCGGCTGATTTGAAACAGGACTTTGACCGTCTAGCACTTCCCGGCGGCGAGTCTACCGTTCAAGGGAAGCTGCTTGATGAGTTGGGCATGCTCGAGGAGCTTCGTACCCGCATCGCTGAAGGCATGCCCGTCCTGGGCACCTGCGCCGGCTTGATCCTGTTGGCGCGCGATCTTGCCGCCCATGACGATAAGGGCACGCCGCGTTTGGCAACCATGGATGTACTTGTCGAGCGCAATGCCTACGGCAGACAGCTCGGCAGCTTTCGAACCAAGGGGCAGGTAGCCGGCATCGACGGTGAAGTGCCGCTGACGTTTATCCGTGCGCCCCGCATCGTCGAGGTCCACGGCGACGCCAAGGCCTTAGCGAAAGTCGACGGGCGCATCGTCGCCGCCCGCCAGGGCAACCAGCTCGGCGTAACCTTCCACCCCGAACTCGATGAAGACACCCGTCTCCACGAACTGTTCCTGCAAATGTAGGAAGAACAGAAACGAGAGTGGATAATCCCCCACCTTGAGCATGAATATGGGCTCATACCAGGAGATTATCCACTCTCATACTATGTAGTCGTTGGGGACGTTCTTAAACGACTAGTCAAACAAGAACGTCCCCAACGACTACATTGCGATAGATGACCACGGTTGCCC
>CANRSF010000009.1 GCA_947642445.1 uncultured Collinsella sp.
TGTCCATCCTCGCAGTATCCGGTTCTCAAGGTGCACGCTCTGCGGCTGATCCGGTCCGACCGGGCCGCGCGGCAAGGAGATATATTGCCAGACCGGAGGGCCGCCGCGGGCGGGAATCGCGCACTCCATATTTTGTTCACAAATGAATAGGTCCCTCAGTCGCATCACTGAGGTTAAAACTGAAGCATTGGCTTCTGATATTGGCGATGACCAGCTGGTTTATAGGTGTTAAGGCATCGGTCATCTCTGGAGCGCCACTTTACTCCAAAAGCATCAGTTATTTGTTTCCCGTCGGTAAAAGGCAGGTTTTGTTCGCCAAGCGTTCTTATATATAGAGAAGTTCGGGTTCGAACCCGTGGCGCGGCAACAAAAAAGCGACCAGTCGGAGCCGATCGCTTTCTATTCTATGCTGGATCATCCAGAGGGCGCTTCCGAACTCATTTTCTCGCTGCCATTCATGCTTTCGAAGCATCGTTCGACCTCCACAGCCTCATGTTTTGAGGATCTGCCGTGTTTATCACTGTTATTAATGAGTGTGTGGAAGTGATCCTCATACAGATACGTGCGATCCGCCAGAGAACTGAGAAGCATCTCTCTGCAGCCCTCGTTGTCTATCCTCGTATCTCACAGGTCTTCCGGAAATTCACAAGCAGTCTTAGGGTCAATTTAGTTCTGCTTTCAGAGACTTGTTTGAGAGTTTTTAAAGACAGTTCAAAACAATAAGTGAGACACCATAAAGCAGAGCAAGATGAGCCGGATAGAAAATGTAGAAGAAATATTTGAGCTTCAGCCCTCGCTTGCCATTATAAAGATTGATAAGCAGCAACGAAACGACCGCGGCAGCAACATCAGGATTAAATATATTAGCTGTAGCAAACTCAAATCCGCCGCCAACTATATGGCATGACGAAAGGAGCACTGCGCATACTGCAGCAAAGAACATCTTGGCCTTGCTGTCGTGGAATAAATAGAATGCAGCCACAAGCAGAATGCCATACACACCGCCATCTAGTTTAGTGTATTCAGCTGCCAGTGCTGTCAAAACAATCAGAGCAGTTTCTGCGATGTACCTCTTCCATTTTGAAAGGCTTTGTATCTTTTCCAGAATTATCAAGAAGACCAAGCAAAGCAGGAGCTCACACATAACATTTTGTTGCCGAAGGTCAAATAGTTGCCCGGTTTGAACGAAATCGTATATGGGCTCCGCAATGATTGCGAAGACAAGCATATTTCGCAGGTACCTCTTTATGTCATGAGTATGCAAAAATCCCTCAACTATCAAAAAGCAAAATAAGGGAAATGCAATTCTGCCAAGAACATGAAGCACATCCGAAGCCTCGCTTAGAATCGCCCACTGTTCGTCTGATATCTGATTGTACGATGCGTGAGTCATGATTCCATTGGTCAGGACGATCCTGCTTACATGATCGAGAACCATCGAAATGGCCGCTATTATCTTTAATGTGCTGCCGCTAATTCCGTATCTATCTGTTTTCATTTCGTTTTCCTTTCTTTGGGTGGGCCGTCAGAGGTTCGGCCTGCTCTGCAGACGGCCGCTGCGGCGCTTCGCGCCTTGCGCGCTGCGCTGGCAAACGCTCACGCGTTTACTCAGCTCCGCGCCCTTTCGGGTTCGAACCCATGTCGCGGCAACAAAAAAGCGGCCGGCATCCGCCAGTCGCTTTTCTATTCTATGGTGGGCCGTCAGGGGTTCGAACCCTGGACCTTGGGATTAAAAGTCCCCTGCTCTGCCAGCTGAGCTAACGGCCCGCGGGTGGCATTGTACCACGGTCTGGGGCTATTCCCAACTCCATTGGCCGTTCTGGAAAATCACAACTTCACGTCCATCAGGCGTAATGCCCGTAATATCGATATCGTCCGTGCCGATCATAAAATCGACGTGCGTGCTCGAGACGTTAACGCCATGCTCCAGGAGCTCCTCCTTGGACATGTCATACCCACCCTCGATGCATTCGGGGAAACCGACACCCAGCGCGAGATGGCAGCTAGCGTTCTCATCATAGAGCGTGTCATAGAATAGAACGCCACTTTCACGGATCGGCGTGTTCTTGGAGATAAGCGCGACCTCACCCAGATGAGCGGCACCTTCATCGGTGTCAATAATGCTCGCAAGCGTCGCCTTACCCACGCGGGCATCGTAGTCCACCACACGGCCGCCCTCGAACTTAATCCAAAAATCGTCAACCTTGTTACCGTGGTGAATGAGCGGCATAGCCGAATACACGATACCGTCGGCACGCATACGATCAGGCGAGGTGAAGACTTCCTCGGTGGGAATGTTGGGGAAGAAGGGGTGCCCATCGGGCGTCTTGCCCTTGCCGCCGGCCCACTCGTGACCTTTCGTCATGCCAATCGTCAGATCGGTTCCATTTGCCGAGGTGTAATGCAGGTAGTCGAAACGATTGTCGTTCATGAAACGCAGGTTCTTTTCGAATGCGGCGTCATGGAGTTCCCAGTCGCTCTCCGGGTCCTGGCCATCGGCGCGAGCGGTATGCAGAATCGCATTCCACAGCTTATAGATTGCAACCTCATCGGCGTCTCCCGGGAACACCTCGCGCGCCCAGGCAACGACCGGCGCGCCGGCGATGCACCACGGGTTGATGTTGTAGTCCAGTCCGCGGCGGAAGACCTTGCACTGCGTGTTCCTTGCCTTAGAAGCTGCAGCAGGCTTAGCGGGATCGATGCCCTTAAGAGCGGCAGGGTCCGCACCCTCGATAAAGATAAAGCAGGCACCATCCTGGGCCAGTGAATCAAGCTGCAGGCGCTTCCACTCGGGCGTCTGCTCAAAATAGCTTTTCTCGACATGCTCGTACGTGAGCCTCGTCACGGCGTCATCGGCCCAAATAACCGTCACGTGACCGGCACCGGAGGCATAGGCCTCCGCGACCACCACGCGCGCAAACGGCGCGCACTCGACCGGAGACTGAACGACAACCTCCTGACCGGGCTTGACGTTTACGCCCTTGCGGACAACCAGGCGCGCATAGTTTTTAATCTTGGGCTCTAGGGCCTTCATGCCCTCCAGAGCCTCTTCGACCGTCAGGGCAGCTCGAATCATGTGCCACTCCATCTATCTATAGAACAGTAAAAAGGCGCGCCGCAAAAACGACGCGCCTTATATCTTAGCGATAAGTATGCATGCAAACGCTACTTCTTCTTGGAGTCCTTCTTGTCCTCCTCGGCAGCCGAGCGCTCGATAAGGGCGTTGAGCTTGTTCTCGGACATGCCCTCGGCCTGCGTGCGGTACATGTTGCGCAGGGGACGAATACGAACGAAGTCGTAGATGAAGTCACCCAAAATGACGACGTAGGACAAAACAATGCCGACCATCTGGACAGGGCTGGACACCATGCCAGCGGGAGCGAAGTACAGCGAAGCCCAAATGGCCACGACGAGCACCATGCCGATAGTGAGCACGGCCCACCAGATGCGGCGGCGCTTGGTGTAGTCCTCATCCTGCTTGAGAAGGATATTCGACACCGTGTAGATGCGATCCTCGCGGGCGCGCTGCTTAGCCTTGCGGGCGCGCTTCTCCTCTTTAGAGAGGCCCTCGAGATTCTCGCCCTTCTCGAGCTCTTTGCGGCGTGCCTTAGACGAAGCCGGCACGACGCGGACAGAGCTCGCTGCCTGACGGGCGGGCTTGGCGGATGCAGCGGACTTGCGCGCAACCCCGGTAACCTCGTGGGATTGCGTGCGCTTGTTCGTGGCGCTACGGGTACTCACTTATGCGTTCTCCTTCATGCTTGTGAACTGGGAGCCCGTGATGATCTGGAAGGCCTCGCGATAGCGCTCGGACGTGCCATCGATGACCTCGGCGGGCAGGTGCGGGGTCTCCCCCGTCATATCCCAGTTGGCTTTGAGCCAATTGCGGACGAATTGCTTGTCGTAGCTGGGCTGAATCTTGCCCTCCTCGTAGCTGGCGGCAGGCCAGAAACGGCTGGAGTCGGGCGTGAGGCACTCGTCGATCAGCGTAACCTTGCCATCGATGACACCGAACTCGAACTTGGTGTCGGCAATGATGATGCCACGGGTCGCTGCATACTCGGCGGCAGCCTTGTAGATCTTGAGGGAAAGGTCGCGAATCTGCGTGGCGATGTCCTCGCCCACGATCTCGCAGCAACGCTCGAACGAGATGTTCTCGTCGTGGTCACCGATCTCGGCCTTCGTGGACGGCGTGAACAGCGGCTCGGGAAGCTTGGAAGCCTCGGTCAGGCCCTCAGGCAGCTGGATGCCGCAGACGGTGCCGTTCTCGTCGTAGGTCTTCTTGCCCGAACCGGTCAGATAGCCGCGGACGATGCACTCGATAGGAATCGTCTGGGCCTTCTTAACCAGCATGGCGCGGCCGGCGAGGTAGTCACGATACTCAGCAAACTCCTCGGGGAAATCCGCCGGGTCGATGGAAACGAGGTGGTTGGGAACGATGCCGGCAAACTTATCGAACCAGAATGCCGAGATGCGGTTGAGCACCTCTCCCTTAAACGGAATCTCGTCGGGAAGAATGAAGTCGAACGCAGAAATGCGGTCGGTGGCGACCATCAGCAGGTTTTCACCGGCATCGTAGATATCACGAACCTTGCCACGGGAATCCGGACGACGCTCCATCGTTGTCACGTGAGTCACTCCTTACCAAAATACGACAGTAATGCGGGTTCTTTCCCGCACGTTTTCGCAAACTCGGAGCGGCAGGGACGAAACCCCTCCTTCACCGAATAGCGAAAAGCTAGTGCTCCATTGTAGTAGATGCCGCGTCCGCCGTGTGCTCGCGAGGCAGATGAATCGTAAAAGTCGTACCCTTTCCAAGCTCCGACTCCACGGATATGTAGCCGTGATGGCGCTCGACGATCTGTTTAGTCACGGCGAGGCCCACGCCCAGACCGCCCGCCTCACGGGCACGGCTGGCATCGGCGCGCCAAAAACGGCCGAAGATGCGCGACAAGTCATCCTTGGCAATACCGATGCCGGTATCAGAAACGGCAATGCTGACGTGTTTGCGGTCACTGAGCACCGACACCACGACCCAACCGCCCTCGGGGGTGTAGCGCATGGCGTTGCTCATGAGATTGATGACGCATTGCGTGATCATATCGGGATCGGCCTCGACGACATCGTCGTGACCTTGGGTCTCGTCAGCAAAGCGCAAGCGCAGATCGCGGTCGACAAACAGGCGCTCCTGGGCATTGACGATGGAACGCACGAAAGGAACCATGTCCACCGGCTCAAGGTTGAGCGGAGCCGTGCTGTTTTCCATGCGCGACAGGTCGAGCATCTGCTGCACCAGACGAGCCAGGCGACGCGTCTCGGAAGCGACGGTTTCCAAATGCTCATCGTCGGTGGGATACACGCCGTCCTGCATGGCCTCGACCGTTGCAAGCATGGCCATAAGCGGAGTGCGAAGCTCGTGAGCCACGTCCGAGGTCAAACGTTTCTCGTGTTTCATATCCTTCTCGAGCGAAGTGGCCATCTCATCGAACGTCTCGCCCAGTTGATCGATCTCGTCATCGCCGCGCAAGCCCGTACGAGCAGACAGATCGCCATCGCGAATTTGCTTGGCCGTGCTGGTAATACGGTGAATCGGCTTGGTGAGCATGCGCGACACGAGTGATCCGATAACGACCGAAATGCAAACTGCAACAACCGCAGCAAGGGCCATGGCGTTAAAGGTCTTCTCCCTAAACGCAGAATCTGCCTTGGTGAGCAAGGCATCGGAGCCGATGGCCCACAGCTTTACTTGTCCGACATGCTCGCCGGAAGACGTTATGATTTCGACGTTTGCAACGCTATCGGAGCCGGTGGGAGCCGACGAGACCGGACTATGCGATGCTTTTTTCCCGCTCGAGCTGCTCGACGGCGATTCGTTCTCGCGCACATCGGCGGTCGCGCTTGCCGAAGGCCATGAGTCGTCATAAACGACAACGCCCTTTTTATTGACGACCTGCATGCCCAAATCGTCGGACACCAAACTCGATGTCGCGACCGTGCGCAGCTCGCCCGCAGTCCAATTGCCGTTTTCCTCGTACGACGTCGCAAGCTTTTCGGCTGCGGAATTTGCGATTTCGACGATATTGGAGCGCGTGTAATCCGAAAAGACCGTGCCCCACACAACAGAGACAACGCCCACCAGCACCAATACCGTCATGAGCGACGTCAGGGCAAAAGCCAAGGCCATGCGCGAGGGATAGCTCATCGTTGGCCGTGAATCGGAACGAGGCGTGTTCCAGCTAGCCTTGGAACCCGCCTCGTTCTCCTGCTTATGCTTTTGCCCGATTTCAAAGCGCGCAGGTGTCATATGTGATTTCCTTTATTTCTCGTCCGACTTATCGGTCTTGGTCGGAGCCTCGAAGCGGTAGCCGACACCGTGAACGGTGTAGAGCCACTTGGGCTTCTTGGGGTCGTCGCCCAGCTTGGCGCGAAGGTTCTTCACGTGGCTGTCGATGGTGCGCTCATAGCCCTCAAAGTCGTAGCCGAGAACCTTCTCAACCAGCTCCATACGGTTGTAGACACGACCGGGATGACGAGCAAGCGTGGTGAGCAGCTTAAACTCAGAAGCGGTCAGGTCCACTTCCTTGTTCTCGACCAAGATCTTGTGGCCCGAGATATCGATGACCAGATCGCCGAAGTCGAGTACCTCGACGGCGGGCTCGTCGGCTTGATGGGCACGGCGGAACAGAGCGCGAACGCGGGCGACGAGCTCGCGCGGCGAGAACGGCTTGATCAGATAGTCGTCGGCGCCGAGCTCAAGACCGATAATACGGTCCTCGATCTCACCCTTGGCGGTAAGCATGATAATGGGCACATCCGAGGTATCGCGGATAGTGCGGCAAACGCGCTCACCGGGGATCTTGGGGAGCATAAGGTCGAGCACAACCAGGTCGAACTGGTGCTTCTCGAACTCCTCGATCGCGGACTGGCCGTCGCCGACGCCCACAACCCAGTAGCCTTCGCGCTCGAGATAGGCAGCGACGGCGTCACGGATTGCCTTCTCATCCTCGACCAGCAGAATCTTTTTTGCATCTGAAGCCATAACACGGCCCCCCTGTCTCAATTAGCTAAGAACAAGCCCATTTTAACGCACCTGAGCCCGCCGGATGCCGCTATGACGCGGCAGCTCGGCGGGCGGTACTCACAATTACAACGCGTTTATTCCCCTGTTGGCGCCTTTTTAACCCCTCTAAGCTTAAAGAGAGAATAGGCGTGCCGTGACCGTCTCTGGTATACCCTGGCTGTTGCGCACCGTGGCGTACGTAAGGAATGAGTCCGATTTTCCCGCCGTAGCTGGATAATCGCCATACTCCAAAGCGCGGTCGGGCGACAGCAGCGAGCCATAGGTCTTGGCAGAGGTGTCGATCAGGAAATGCGATGCCTGCACCTTAACAAGGTATTTATTCTTCTTGCCAGCCGCACATGCGAGCGGCTCGCGTGACAGGAAGAGGTACGGCCCTCCCTCATTACCGATATACGTGCCCATGTTGCCCAAGCTGCCCACGCCACTATACGTCGCCTCAATGGAGAACACGAAGGTGTCGCCCATATACACGGCCTCGAAAGGCGAAACCGACGAAGGAAGCACCAGCTGAGCTCGCTTCGTGTTGTTGCCGTCAGTCAGGTCGATCGCCGTCATACCGTAATAGACGCCCTCATCATTGTGCACGCGGGGCGAGATGGTCAGGATGCCGTCGCTCACACGCGGGGCGGATGCGAAGCGCCCCGTCGACTTCCAAATAGTCTCAGGCTTGGACTCGCTGGGCGACTGACGGTAGCAGTACGAATCGTTACTCGTCTTGCTGCCGCCGGACGAGGGCATCTTATACCAGATGACCGACGACCCATACGCTGTGAAGAGCGGCGGATCATAGTCCTTGCCACCCCGATCGAGCTCAACCACGTCGCCAGAGAGCGAAGCGCCCGACAGATTTTGAGCGTAGAGCTTCCACGATGAATTGGCAAAGTTCATCTCAACCCACGCAAACACGCCATCGCCGGCACGGACATCGTAAAATGCATATCCCGTGCCCTCGATAGGATCCTCGATTAATGTGGTAAGCGAGCCGTCGCCCAAGTTGAGCACGCCAAGCGTGTTGGCATGTAACGCAGACGCCGGGGCCATCATCGCCGCGGCGTAATCGCCGTCGCAGTAGTACAGCAGCGTACCCAAGGGCAATGTCCATGTCGCCATGGGCTCAAGATCGATATCGACGGCCTCATACTCATCCGTGATCGAGACAATCTTTGAGTCGTCTTTGATAACCTGCGGCTCGCCGGCGGCGTCGTCGCTGGTACCCGTTTTCTTTGAGCATCCGGCAAGCACCGTGGCAGCGCCCGCGGCAGCCCCTCCGAGCACAAAGCCGCGGCGCGATATTCCGTTCTTGATCTGGTCGGCGATACTCATTAGGCGATCTCGGCGCGAGCGGCCTCGATAGCGCGCGTGAGCTGATCGGCGCAAGAAGTCTTCTTCATACCGCAGGTGTTACCAGCGAGAACCTCGATGACGCGATCGGCAGGAGCGCCCTCGACCAGCTTAGAGATAGCCTTGAGATTGCCGTTGCAGCCACCGGTAAACTCGACGCCCACCACCTTGTTGCCGTCATCAGAAAGATCAAGGTGGATATTGCGAGCGCATACGCCCTGAGGCTTGTAATCAAAACTAATCATTGCGTTCCCCTCTCGTAAAGCAATTTCAGACGTCTATTATCCCCGTCCGAACCGATAAAGTATCGCGGGCACCGATTCAACATTCCCCAGTGCGCAAACCGGCGGCAGCAATACTAGCAATCTGCTTCCCGAGCGTGGACTTTTCGTTTCTCTTGATACATGTTGTGGTCAGCGATGTGGTAAATCTCGGTCAGTGTATAATCAGGTGCCTCTGCCGTCGCGACGCCAAACGACGCACTGACTGTCAGCACCTCATCGCTCGCAGCAGCAAGGCTGAGGCGAAGATCTTGCACTACTTCACATGCGGATTCGCGATCGGTGTGAGGGCAAATCAGCAAGAACTCGTCGCCACCAATGCGCATAGGCACAAATTTCTCGCCTGCCGCCCGCCTCAATACAGACGCCGTACGCCGTAGCAGCTCATCGCCCATTTCGTGACCGTAGAGATCGTTGGTACGCTTGAGGAAATTGCAGTCCATCATGATCACACTCACGGGCAGGGACTCGTTCACCAGGTCGTCGCCAAGGGACTCAAGGTAATTTCTATTGCGAAGTCCCGTCAGCTTGTCCTGGAAAGAAAGCTCCTCGGCGCGCTTTGTCATCGAGATGTTATGCGTTGCCACGACGACCGATTCCAGTCGACCCCGCTCATCGCGGCGCTGTGGAACAACCTGCAGCGAATACCACGTACCTCGGCAGTCTCGTACCTCGGCATCCAAGTACGGCACGCCCTCCATACGATCCCGAAGCGTCTTTATATCTAAGAGCTCCATGACCGCCTCGCGACTTTCGGGACTCACAATGTCTCGGCAAACCGTTGCAAAAAAGTCATATGCCTCGGAGTGCTCGGCAAATATCTTCGCCACCGATGGCGACATGTTAATCCCCTCGATCTCAAGCGTGTCGAGATGCAACAGGAGGGTCGACTCATACGTGGTACTGATGGCATTGATGATGCCGAGCTGCTTGTCCTTTTCGGCCAAATTGCGACGATCGGCGACGATACGCACCAACAGCACTACAACCAAAAACACCAGGAACGCCAGTACGCCGGCAGTGATAAATGAAATCCTGCCCGACATGACCTCAGATTTGGGATAGAGCGCAAACAGGCGATAGTCCTTATACGCCGCACGCACGGCATACCAGGTACTTCCCCGATATTCGACACGTGATAAGCCTTCGTCTTTCCAATCAATTCCGCTATCGGCAAGAAGCCGGGCGAGAGCTATATCGACGGTCGAATCGTTTGAAGAAACGATTTGTGCACCGCGCATCACGAACACCGTTGGGCTCTGATGGAATGTGTTGTTCACGAGCACGTCGGCGATCGTATACGAATAATCATCGGCGGGCTCGGGCGCAAGCGATCGATACCCCAGCGCTACGCCATCACCGTACGGAACAACACTCACGGCAAAGTCGACATCTCGACGCTCTACGACCGTCGAGTAGGACACCTTGGAGCCTCGATACATCGATGCGACCGACGAACAGGCAAGCTCCTCTCGCCACAGCATCAGCGGATCGCGACCGTCGATATCGTAATGAGCGGTCATATGGCTGTCGGCGTCCATGACCAACATTCCCGAAAGGTGCTCGGAATGGACGTACTCCTCGACACGATCATCGTTGACTTCTACGCGATCAGGCGGCAAGAACGTCGAAAACGACTCGAGCGCGGCATCCAAATTGTGCGTCGCCTCGGTTTTTCTTCCCTGTTCATATCGGTCATATTTTTCGCAGGCGTTTTTTAAAAACACCATGGTTTCCTGGCCAAACCCAAGCGTTTTATCGAGACAGCGATGCGTACCGACCACATACAGCAGACCCAACAAAACAGCGCTGGCCACAACGCAGATAGCCGCGGTGACTAATGCCTTTCGGCGCAAGCGGCGCTCATCATTTGTCATGATTCCGCTCCTTGCCCGTCCGTCGTCGCCCTTGCCTTGTACTTGCCCACAATGCGCTCAATCGTGCCATCTCGATCCATCTCGAACAGCACGGTATTGAGGTTTTTGACGTACTCCCCCTCATAGCCGTCCTTAAACGCGACGCCAAGGTCAACCGTCATAACGTTGTCGGCGAGCACACGATACAGGCCGGGATACTGGGCGACAAGACAATCAAGCGACTGAACGTCCGCCATCCAACAGTCAACATACCCCTTGACGAGGGCGGCTTTGCAGAGTTCGGCGGAGCCATATGATTTGACATGCACGTCCGACGAGAATTCCAGATCGCCTGCAAGCAATCGGCGTTCACTCACCGAACCGGCAATCACCGCAACAGTCTTGCTGCCATCGAGATACGCCAAGGACTTGATACCACTCGTTTTCTTGGTGGCAACCGAAACCGTCAAGGTTAGATACGGCTCGGTCCAGTAATACTCGTCTTCGCGATAACAGGGTGAATAGTCGCACCACAGGCAATCGATATCGCCGTTTTTGAGCAGGCGATCGCGATCATTCCAAGATATGTCAACAAATTGCGGTTTGATTCCAGCACGCTTGCAGGCCTCGCGGGCGATATCGATATCGATACCGGCGTAATCGCCCGTGGTATCGATATACACATAGGGATCGTTATCCGTAACGCCGATTTTAAGTACCGGGAGATCTTTATCGGCTTCGCTCGATGAGGTAGAGCTGCTTCGAACGGTATACGTCAGGGCGACCGCACAAACGGCAACAAGGAGTATGAGCACGGACGAGACGATGGCGCCTCGTTTGATACGTCTGGGCACACGGCTCTTTTCATCGAAACAGCAGATAAGGTTCATTTTATTACCAGGGGGCCAGTGCAACAGCGAAAAAAGCGCCTTGCCCAAGACGGGCAAGGCGCCAATGGTTGAAATGCATCCGCAGGCGGTCGAATTAGGTCAACCCTACTCGAAGCTCAGCTGCTCCAGACACACGGGATAAAGCCTGTAACGGAAAAGCCCCGTTGGTAAGACGAGTTACCAACGGGGCTTGGACTGAAAGGTCGCGCTTAAACGAGAGGGGCGCCCTAACGCTCGAGACGTTTGCGCATAAGCGCGAAGGCAATCAGCGAAGCGCTGGCAACGACCATAATAAAGGCGACAGCAAGGGCCTGGTCGCCCGTGTTGGCGAGCGTACCCTTAGTAGTCTTAGCAGACTTTTTGGTTACCTTGGTCGTCGTCTGCTGACCGGGCTGGGACGGCGTCGCGGGCCGCGCGGGCTGAGTCGGCTCCCCCTTGGCCTCCTCGCCCGTCACCACGTACGTCGAGAAGTGGCTCGTGCGGAAGCAGAGGTAGTCGCCCTCGGTCCACGTATCCATAGCCTGAGTGGAACCATCCTCGGCAACGTAGAGCACCTTGAGATTGGTGAGCGCCTTCATGGCAGCAGTCATCTTGACACGGACGATGAAGGACATGCCTTCGTAGTCCTCGATAACCTCGCCGTCCTTGAGAAGCTTGATATCGAGCTTATCGGCAACCTTGGTACTCCCCTGCTCAAGGCCGGAAATTGTAGCATTGGCGGCGTCGGTAAGATTTTTCGGTTCCTCGACCACAAGAGAGATGCTGTTGTTCTGGGCAATGCCGGCAGCGGCATTGTTCTCGGCGCTTACGCTAACGTCCGTTCCGTTGCTACCCGCAACGCCCGCAATGGTCTTTGCCGCTACGGTAACGGCGCAGGTCGCGGTTTTGTCGCCACAGGCGGCGGTAATCGTGACGGTGCCGGCCTTAAGCGGCGTCACGACGCCGTCTTTAACCGTAGCGATCGACGAATCGCTGGAGGTCCAGCTCACGGTCGTATCGTCTGCATCTGCAGGAGTCACCGTTGAGGAGAGCTTTGCGGAGGCGTCGCCTACGGTAAAGGAAAGGTTCGTCTTGTTGAGCTCAACCTTCTGGGCGGGATTGGTCACGCTCACCGAAACGGTCTGGGAGAGCGACCCCGCGGTGATGGCGAATGAACCGGAACCAGTCTTGAGGGCAGTGACGGTGTAGGAGCCATCACCGTTGTCGACAACCTTAAATGCCTTCGAGGCACCCGTGTCATCCAGAGCGAGCTTGGTCTCGTCGACCTCACCTGCCAGGGCTCCGGCAAGAGAGGCTTTTACGGTACCTTCTTCACCCTTCGCAAGGTTGAGGGAGGACTGATCGACTGTAAGACTCGTTGCGGGATTAGAGACGGTCACCGCGCAATCCTGAGAATAGGTGCCATCTTCGGTCGAAGCAGTGATGGTTGCGGTGCCCTTAGAAACAGACGTCACTTTGCCGGTTTGATCAACCGTAGCGACGCTCTCGTTACTGGACTTCCAGACAACCGTCTGGTCAGCCTCCGCGGGAACGACCGTTGCCTTAAGCTGCTCGGTTGCAGCGCCCACAAGCGTGACCTTCTGCTTATCGAGTGTGATACCCGTTGCAGGTTGAATAACCGTCACCTTGCACGTGGCGCTATACTCGCCGTCCTCAGTGGTAACGGTGATCGTGGCAGCACCGGCCTTGACCGGGGTCACGACGCCGTCCGCAACCGTGGCGACCTCCGGGTCGCTCGAAGACCAGGACACATTCTTATTCGTTGCATTGTTGGGCTCAACCGTTGCGGTCAACGTCGAGGGCTCACCGCCCACAGCAAGCTTAAGATTCGACGCGCTGAGGCTGACGCCCGAGACCTTTACGACCGGAGTGGTTACCGTAATTGTATCCGTGGTTGCAGAAACGCCATCGACCGTTGCCGTGATCGTGGCATCACCGTCACCGACAGCGGTAACAAGACCGTTAGCGTCGACGGTAAGGACGCTCTCGTTGGAAGAGGACCAAACAACCTGGCTGGCCTTGTCATCAGGGGAGACCTTTGCCTTCAGCTGCTGAGTCGCACCTTTGTCCATAGAGGTGGTATAGCCATCCGCAATGGAAACCGTCGTTTTTGCAGTTTCTTCACCGGATCCCACAACGCGAACCACCAGCGTGTCGCAGAGTAGGCCCCCATTATCTGGGTCACCGAGATAGACATCAACCGTTGCGGTGCCACGCCCAACCGCAGATACCACATAGCCCGCGCTGGCTTGATCCAGTGCGCCCTGGGTAACCCGTGCAACATTCTCATCGCTTGACTTAAAGCAATAGTAGTCGAGATGGGGATAATCTTTTAGGAAGTTGATCGCATCAGCGCTCATCACGGTACCATGATAATCTCGCTGCGCACAATCGAGGACACGAGAACCCTCATAGGATGGATTGTAATCGGTAGACAGTGTTATCTCTTTTGACTCAAGGAACTTAATTGAAGGCTTTTCGGCAGGGAGCGCGACCACCCTGATAGTACCGGTATGCTCCTGCCCGAACGGATCAGTAGCGACAATCGTCGCAACGCCCACCTTTTTGGCCCAAACGATCCCGTATTCGTCAATTGAAATTACGCCGTCGCCATCTTTGATTGTGTACTTGAACTCTCGCGAAGAATAGCTCTCTCGGCAAGCCTGTCCGACGGGATTCAGTTGAATACTAATCAGATCGGCTGCCCCAACCCAAGCATGGGAGCCGACAGCCATAGTGCCGCTCAAGTTTTCCTCTACATAAGCAGGATTCTGCTTATGCCACGAAGCGTCGCAAAGTTTTTTCGTCTGGAGATCACCCTGGAAATAGTTCAGTCTTACCTCTACTTCATTTCCATCTTCTCCACAAGGTGCTATGCGGATCGGTGCCTTCTTTTGGTAGCCGTCCTTGTCATAAGACACAGCTCCATTCAAGCTCACCGAAGTAATGAATTTTGAGCCTGACCAGTCATTTCTAGTGCTATCAATATCAAATACCGTCGGCTCCTCGCTAGGGCGCTCAAAGGCAAACAAGATATAGCCCGAAGCATCACCGCAGTGCGCCTCGCCACAAACCGAGCAGTTATCCGTGTAATAGATTGCTGCACTCGAAGACGATGTTTCGTTAGAACCACTTATGTATTTAACAGCCGTCACCGGATTGAGTTTTTCGGCCAAGCTAATCTCAAGATACCCTTCGGTGCTGTAGTCACCGTAATTAAACGTGACGGTAATCCTCAGCTTTCCATCGCCAACGGTCTTAGGATTCAATACATAAGACCACTGACCAGAATCACTATAAGACAGAGAGATATTGTCTCGGTCATCATCGGAAACCGTGACCTTATAGTTCTTCTTATCTTGAGCAGCAGAACCCAGCTGTTCCCAAGGGATATTTCCTTGCAGCCAGAAGTCCAAACTTCCCGACAGTCTCTGCCCAACGGCTACTGAGCCGTTTTCGAAAAGACTGTGCTGATTGCTATAGACGTAAACGTTCCCACTCTGCACCTCAGACGCCACAGCCGTCGAAGGCGACGCCATATCTGCAATTGACGCAGCAGCTAAAGCCAAGCAGAACGCAGCGGCTATCCTCCAAAATCCTTTTCTCATTCCCCTAAGTCCAATCTCTCGTGAAAAATGCAGCATTCTCCCACACATTAAAATTGGCTTAAGGATACCCCCCCCCAACCGACACTGACAAGCTAATGTTTGTCGGAAGAGTCAAATTATCGGCAAGCGACATCACCGCATTAAAAATCGCCCGTTTTAATGTAGCTTTTCCAAGCACTCTCACGCAAAAGCCCCGTCGGCAAAACGAGTTACCAACGGGGCTTGAGCCGGAAATTCACACTTCAATTGGGGCCAAAAGCAAACTGATCGGTTTGACTACGCCCCAAATCGATCAGTTAAAACTCGAGCTGTTCCAGACGATCGAAGACCGTGTCGATGCGGGTGAGGAAGTCCCACGGATCAAAGATCTCGTCGAGCTTCTCCTGGCTGACGGTGCAGCGCGGATCGGCCTCGAGACGCTCCTTAAAGGTGGGACCGGAGACGCAATCCTGCACCTCGTGCCAGGTAGCCATGGCGTTTTCCTGCACGATCGCATAGGCATCTTCGCGGGTGATGCCCGTATCGACGAGGGCCAGCAGGACCTTGGAGGAGAAGATGAGGCCGCGAGTCTTGTTGAGGTTGGCCATCATACGAGCCGGATACAGCTGCAGGCCGTCGATAACGCGGATAAGGCACTGGAACATGTGGTCGAGTGCGATAAAGCTATCGGCCTGGGCGACGCGCTCGGCAGAGGAGTGCGAAATGTCGCGCTCATGCCATAGGGCGACATTGTCGAAGGCAACCTGGGCGTTGGACTTCACGACACGCGACAGGCCACAGACCTTCTCCATGGTGATCGGGTTGCGCTTGTGCGGCATGGCGGAGCTGCCCTTTTGACCCTTGCGGAACGGCTCCTCGGCCTCGAGCGTGTCGGTCTTCTGCAGATTGCGGACCTCGGTAGCGATGCGCTCGCAGGTGGCCGCCGTGGTGGCGAGGACGCCGGCGAGATAGGCATGATGGTCGCGGGAGATGACCTGCGTGGACAGCGGGTCGTGGACCAGACCCAGGTGCTCGCAGACGTACTCCTCGACAAACGGCTCGATGGAGCTGTACGTGCCGACCGCGCCCGAGATGGCACCGAAGGCAACGTTCTTGCGGGCATCCTCAAGACGATCCAGATCGCGCTTGAGCTCCCAGGCCCAAGAGCCAAACTTCATGCCGAAGGTCATCGGCTCGGCGTGGATGCCATGGGTGCGGCCAGCGCAAAGCGTGTTGCGCTCCTCGAAGGCGCGGCGCTTGCAGATCTCGCCGAGCTTCTTGACGTCCTCGATGATCAGATCGCAGGCCTGGGTGAGCTGGTAGCACAGAGCCGTATCGCCCAGATCGGAGCTGGTCATGCCATAGTGAACCCAGCGGCTGGGCTTGGGGTCGCCCTCGGGAACATCAGCGTCGATGTACTCCTTCATGTTGGTCAGGAAGGCAATAACGTCGTGGCGCGTGACTTCCTCGATCTCGTCGACCTTTGCCTTCTCAAAGTTGGCGTGGTCGCGGATCCATTGGGCTTCGTCTTTAGAAATGCCGATCTTGCCGAGCTCCGCCTGGGCCTCGCAGGCCAGGACCTCGATCTCCTGCCAAATGGCGTACTTGTTCTCGAGGGAGAAGATGTGTCCCATCTCCGGGCGGGTATAGCGATCGATCATAGCGGCTCCTTTTTGGTTATTGGCACGTTGGTCGTAACCCAACCATTGTACCGTGCGCAGGTGCGAGTATGGGCAGTAGGCATGAACCTAACATTTTGGAATTGGAGCGGGCAACGGGACGTCCGCGCGCCCGCGTCGCGGACGCACACCGGCTGTGGTCAGCATGCCCCGGTCCGCAAAGCCGCCGAAGGAGACCCGGTCGAGCCGTGTGTCCCAGCGTCTCCCTTTGCTGGGGGAGCGGGCAACGGGACGTCCGCGTATTTGCTTCGCAAATCCGCACCGGCTGCGGTCGATCTCCTCGGATTCACGGAGACGATGGGGAAGACTTTGTTGAATTGGCCGTCCCAAGGTCTCCCGCGCTCGATGGAGCGGGCAACGGGACGTCCGCGTATTTGCTTCGCAAATCCGCACCGGCTGCGGTCGCCTATCGGCGACCTTGCCTGCTCGCTATAAACGCTTCGCGTTTATTTAACGCTCGCACCCTGTCGGGTTCGAGTCCCGGCACTTTATTGAAGAAGGCACAGTAACGAAACGTTACCGTGCCTGAAATTCGAATGGAGCGGGCAACGGGACTCGAACCCGCGAGTGTCAGCTTGGGAAGCTGATGCCTTACCACTTGGCGATGCCCGCTTGTGTGTTGGCTAGTATAACGCGGTTGTCTTGTTCGATACAAGGGTGGTGATGCTTGTTTTAACTGTGGAGATTCGTTTGAAAATCGCATCAATTGTGGAGATGAGGACCTTTGACCTCCTGTTCTCCCTATCTTCTACCTGCGCTTTTGCTTGATTGTTGTATTTGAGCTCAATTTGTCAGGAATTGGGCAAGCTTTTGGTCAGGCTCCGGTACTTACCCGCATGAACCTCGGGGGTAGCCTCATCCTACGCGTCGCAGCCTCCCCGTGCGGCGCACGAGGGATAAGGAGCAGCCATGTCCAACGCACCCACGCACTCTGTCCACAGCGCAATCGCAACAGGTCCGCTGCTCCTGCTCCTCTTCCTGCTTTTCGGCTGCCTGGCACCGGGAGCCGCATTTGCCGTCGATGGCTACGACCAGCTCGGCTTCCGCACTATTAGCGATGATTGTGGGCCCTTCTTTATCGGCAAGTATGAAGCTCAAGACGCCTCGATTGCCTACTGCATGAACCAGGAGCGCCCCGGCCCCACCAAGCCGGGCGGCCCATGGCTCAACTTTGATCAAGGCTGGGTGTGGCTCGACGACGAGTTCGCGGCAATCGTTTGTCACGGATATCCTACCGCCACGTCGTTTGGCGGTTACCATCTTTCACCCGATCGCGCCCGCGCCGCCACCCAGCTTGCCGTATGGATGCTCAACGGCACTACCCATGTCGACGGCACCTACTCCTACACGACCGCTCAGGGTAAAACCAAGAGCGGACACTTTACCGCCGACAATGAAGTCGTGGCGGCTGCGCGGTGGCTCCACGACAGCGCAAAATCAGGAAGCATCAAAGCCGCTCCGCACCGCGCGCGACGCTATTTAGGGGCCGTATCGGGCGGCAGCAAACGTCAAGACATGCTCTATGTACTGCCAGCGGTCTCTGTTTCCTTCCAAAAGCAGTCTGCTAACACCGTTATTACCAGCGGAAACAATACCTATCAGTTTACCGGGGCAACATTCGATATTTTCGAGAGCGCCAGCGGCGCGCGTGTCGGCACCGTCCAGATGGACAGCAACGGTCGAGCGCAGGCAGCACTTCTGCCCAACACGGCATACTACCTAGTTGAAACGAAGGCGCCGGCCGGCTATGTCCCCCGTCGTGATCGCATCGCCTTTACCACGGGAAATGACGGTGGACAGGTCGCCATTGATGAACAGCCCGGCACCATTAACCTGTGTATCGTAAAACTCGATGCCGCGACGAATGCCGGCCCCCAGGTGGGATCTTCACTCGCGGGAGCAGAGTTCACGTGTGTGTCGCAATCAACCCCTGGATGGGCGCAAATCCTCACGACCGACGAAAGCGGTCGGGCCACCCTCGCCGATGTCCCCTTAGGAACCTTTACCATCTACGAATCAAAAGCCCCCGAGGGCTACCTGCCATCCAACGACAGCCGGTCCTATACCGTTAGAGCCGACCAGCTCGGTGATTCAGGCGTGGTCGAGATTGAATCTCGCGTTTCCGATATCCCCATTGCGTTTGACCTTGAAATTTCCAAATTCAAGGACTACGGCAATAGCGACCAATCCGGCTTGGAGCAGCCGGCGGGAGGTGTTGTCTTTGAGGTTGTGAGCAACAGCTCTCAGCAGGTTGTTGGCACACTGACCACAAACATCTATGGCTTTGCCTCCACCAAAGATCAGCCCGAAGCATGGTTTGGCGCAGGCAAGCGACCCGCCGGTGCCCACGGAGCCATCCCATACGACCGCGCCGGCTACACGGTTCGCGAGGTTCCGGAAACCGTCCCCGAGGGTTTTAAACGTGCAGGGGAATGGACCGTCGAGGCCAATCAGATTTCCGACGGCGCCGAGCTTCAATATATCGTGGACAACCACGCTCTGTCGACGCATCTCCAGATTGTAAAACGCGATGCCCAAACAGGCGCTTCTGTTCCGCTAGCCGGATTCACCTTCCAACTCCTCGACAGCAATCACAAACCTGTCTCACAAACATGCTGGTATCCAGCACATAATGTAATGGACACCTTTACGACTGACGCGACCGGCACCGTCACACTGCCCGAATCGCTCGTGCCGGGCACCTATTATGTACGCGAAACCTCGGCCAAAGAGCCCTATCTTGTCGGTGAAGAGATCGAGGTAAACATACCCGCCGACATGAACCTAACGCCCATTGCAATCGCCTCGTATTATGATCACACCGCGACCGGAAACATCAGGATCGTTAAAACCGATGCCGTAGACGGCAGCAGCCTCGCGGGCGCCATCTTTGAGATCCGTGCCTCGGGTGATATCGTGCGCCCCGATGGTAGCATTGCCGCGCTCGACGGTGAGACCGTCGCGACCGTCGCGACGGATGAAACTGGAGAGGCACGCGCGGACGACCTCCCGCTGGGATCTGGCACCGCACGCTACGAGGTTGTCGAGACTCAAGCGCCGACCGGCTTCTTACTCGACCGGACGCACCATATCGTCGACCTTATCTATGCCGACCAGAAAACACCCGTTGTGGAAGCACGGCTTAACGTATCCGACGATTACACCAAGGTTGATATCTCCAAGGTCGATGCAAGCGGAGAGCAGGAAGTGAAAGGCGCACAGCTCACCTTATATGGTCCCGATAAAACCGAAATAGACTCCTGGACCTCATCCGACAAGCCACACCGCATCGAACATCTTGCACCCGGCACCTACTCGTTGCGCGAAACGATGTCTCCGCGGACCTATGACCTTGCCGAGGAGATAACGTTTGAAATAAAGGATACGGGAGAAGTCCAATCCGTCGCGATGAAGGATGCGCCCATCGAGATCAAAGGACAGGTCGACAAGCGTCAGGAACTTGTCCAACCTATCGGGAAGGGTCTGCTGGCCAACGGCGATGGTAAAAATCGCGCCGCGACGCAAACCAATACGGACGGACTTTTCTCCTATACCATCGACGCTCGAAACGATTCAGCTACCTGGGTTGATGAGTTTACGATTACCGATGATCTTGAGTGTGCCAAAGACGGCACGGCGAGATTCGTCTCAATCGAAACCCCCGTCGCCATCGGCGACCTCAACGGTCTGTGCAACGTGTGGTATCGCACGACGCCGTTGGACTCGACAGACGTCGATGAGCCGGCAAACGCGACGCTTGACGATGGGCACGAAAATCCTTGGCTTGAGTCCGACGAAGTAAAAGAGAGTCTGGGTGAAGATTGCCGCCTCGTCGATTACGACGGCTGGCACCTCTGGAAGGCGGATGTCTCGACCACGGAATCCGCCACACTCGAGGCGAAAGAACTCGACCTTGCATCCAATACCGTCGTGACGGGCATTCGCATTGAATACGGTGTGGTAGCCGCCGACTTTACGACTCGAAGCGATACGGATTCTTGGACCCGCGATGATCTCAAAGATGAGCACGACGACCTTGACGATGCCAAAGCAATCCTTGGCACAGATGCTCGGGGCGCAGTCGTGCACATGCAGGCAACGTCGGCTTACACACCCCAAACTGCACTCACCAACAGCGCACGCGTCGATCTTTGCCGCAACGGCGGCGGCGATAAACTTGAGTCACATGACGAGGACCGTGTCATTCAACGCTGTACCCTACCGCAGGACCTACCGGCAACAGGATCAGCTCCCATCGCCGCTTGCATCACCGCGCTCCTGACCTCGGGTGCCGCAGCCCTATGGTTCGCTCGCCTTAGGTCAATCCCAAAGAAGCGCTAGCGCGATGAAAAAGCGGGCGAGCCAGTCCCCCGGCTCGCCCGCTTTCAATCATCTAAATCGCCGCATCTACTCTGCAGACGAAGATCCACCATCAACGATTGCCTGCTCGGACTCAGGAATCCCATCGGCGCCCGTGCTCTGTTCTTGCTCCACCTCTTCGCTGATTGCGGAGGCGGGGGTCGAGCCCTTCGCGCCCACGATGTAGGCAGCTCCAAACCCTAACGCAATGGCAATCAAGGTCAAAATCACGTAGACAGGCCAATGGCGCTTAATATACGAAAACACGTTGACTCCTTAGAGCTCCGTCTACGAACGGCGGATAACCTCGGTCACGACCTCGGATACCGTGGCAATGTTCGTCGGGTTGACATTGTGGGGCAGGTCGTCCTCGGTACGAGCACAAGCCAGGCGCGTGCCGTCCACGCCGGCGATGGTGAGGGCTCGGCGGCTCGCCTCGAGCGCGGCATAGGCATCGGTCTTGGCATAGGGCATCTCGAGCGCGCCACAATCGACATGGAACGACTTGCACACCTTGCTGACCAGGTTCATGATGCGGCGATCGCCCTTGAGCAGCTGCTGTTCGCCCTCAACCGTCACCACCGAAAGCCTACCGGCGCCGACGGATTCAAGATTGATGAAGAATACGCCGCGGAGCTTATCGCGATGCGAAGCCAAGAAGGCCTTCATGCCGGCGCCATCACAATCCGAGGCGCCCGTTGCCACAAACCAGATATCGTGACCGAGCAGCTCATCGTCACCCATAGAGGCGACAGCCGAGAGCATATCTTCGGAAGAAGCGCCGTCGGAAGACGTAGCGCCGCCCTTCCAGCCATCGTTATCGTCCTCGAAATTATCCCACGAACCGATGCCGCGACCGGACTTCTTGGCATCGTAATCGTCTTCGACGCCCAGCCAGTCACTCATGCTGTTCTGTTCGTTTTTCTTTTTACGACCGAACAGGCCGCCCAGGCCGCGCTTGCGAGACTTGGGTGCCGCAGGGGCGGGAGCCGAAATGGTCTCGATCGGCTGTGCGCCCGACGCAACGGGCATAGGAGGCGCAACGGGTGCCGATGTGGGTTCGGGACCCTGGGCGGTAGCAAAGGGGTCGTTGACCTGTGTGGAGGGATCGGGAAGGTCGAACAGCGACGTGCGAGACGCAACGTTTGTCTGCTTCATCGACGGCAGCGACGGATCGGGGACCGAAGCCAGCGGAGACGAGGAGGGTGCAGGCGACGGTGCCGACGCCGGATCGGGAACATTCATCTGCGGACGCGGCGATGCTTGGGAGGAAATCTGGGCCATAAGGGAATCGACCGTTTCGTCCTGGGTGGGAGCGACATTGGCAACCGTGGCACCGGAACCACTCGGGGTCGGCATGGTGAAAATCTGCGTGGAGTAAGGCCTCGACTCATCCGTCTCGGGAGTCTCGGAAACCGCAGGCACTTCCTCCTGCTCGACCTCGGTTGAATTACCTTGATCGGCTGCCGCGTATTGCTCTTCGTCAGAGTTGGCCTCGACGGACTCGTCCTTGGCAGCATCCTGAATTTCGGCAGCATCAATGGGCTCGTCATCGTCTGCCGCGTCGCCCTGCTCATCGGAAACAGGAAGGGGCTCGGCAATCGCGGTGCCTTGCTTTTCAAACGTTATCGTGGAATCGAACTGCGCGGCATCAAACGACATGGTGCTATCGACATGCTGCTGAGCCTCGAAAGACGTCGTCGCCTCAGCAACATCCGCGGACGCCGGTTGCTGGGACTCAAAGGACGTCGCAGCTTCGGCAGCGTCGACGGGCACGGACTGCATAGCCTCGTTCTGCTCGAACTCTTGCGCCGCGCGCTCACGTGCCGCCTCGGCTGCCTGCTGCTGAGCGATAGCCTCCTGCTCGGCAGCCTCGCGTGCGGCAGCGCGCTTCTCCTCGAAATCGTCGACAAATTTCTTGCCCTTTGCAAGCGCACCCTTAAAGAAGTTGGAAGCACTGGTGCCAATCGAAGAGAACGCGGATGCAATATCGGCATGGGGCGTTGCCGCGGGAATCTCGGCCGAGAAATCAGTATCGCTCTCGTAAGACACGCGCCTCGGCTGTTCAACGTAATCGTCGTCAGACTCATCCGCAACGTCTTGCGCCGGCGCGGCGGGAGCCAAAATGTCCAGTCCTGCCGCGGGATCGATCGCGGACACCGCCTCGGACTCGGCAACGGCAGCGGTAACCGCGGCAGACTCATCATCCACGGTCACGACGGGGGCAGGCTCGGGCTCAAACGTCGGCTCCTCGCCCTCCTCGTAATCGAGCGTGCAGGACTCGGGAAGCATTCCGAGCGCACGGATGGCATCCGAACCAAAGCGGATGTTGCCGGCGGCATTGCGATAGAGCTTGGGCTCGGGCTCGGCCGCGACAGGCTCCTCCGCCGGCTCGGCAGCGGGAACCTCGTCATTGAACTCTTCGGCCTGGACAGCCTGATTCTGATCCTCGGGCACAATGGCGCCAATCAGCGTCTCGTCGGCAGACGCACCCTCAAAGCCCTCGATCTGCTCGTCGAAATCCTCACCCTGTTCGGGCTCGGCCTGAGCGTCGGGAGCAATCGGCTGACCGAACTCATCCTCGGCGTAGGTAGGCTCTTCATACTCGATGGTGTTGCCGTAGTCGTTTTGCTGTTGGGCCGCGGCATACTCCGCTGCCGCGCGCGCCATCTCCTCGGCACGACGCCTCTGCTCCCCAAAATAGGTATCGAACGGAACATCGTCGGGAAACTCGTTTTCGCCCTGGAAGGGAGCAACGTTGTCCATAACGCCGAGCATAGCGGCGACAGAAGACTTGTTGCACACCGCGCCGGACGTATAGGGAAGAATGTAGCGGTTAGAAATGATGTTTGCCGCGTTGGCGAGCGCAACGAGGGAAGCGAGGATCGCGACAATCCACAGCAGAACCTTGAGCGCACCGGGGAGCGGCAGGATACGCAAGATGGCAACGGCAGCAGGGGCAACCGTGGCAACGGGCAACAGCCTGGCGATGAGCGCACGATACGAAGCATAGGGCTCGCGGGCGAGCAGCTCAGCACGGGGAGAGTCGTAGTGTGCGACAACGACCACCGGGCGGTTGCGCGGAGACGCGAGCGGGCCCGAGGCCTTGTGGTAGGCGATGACATTTTGGCTCACGCCCGTCTTGCCCAGGCGTGAAACCACGGGGTGGCCCGTGCGCTCGAGCACGTAAAGAACGGCGCCGACAATGGCCAGCAAGGTGCCGACCAAGCCGATGCCGCCGCCGATGCCCATCAGCAGGGCGCCGGCAAACGCAAGAATACCGGTAACGGCAAATGCCAACCTGCTGGGCGCCGGGGCATTGAACTCCTGAACCTCGGGATCAAAGCCGTGGTTGCGGAAGATCTGAGCGATATCCTCGGCAGCCAAGCGCTCTTCTTCGCTGCATGCCGGCGTAATGCCGGTGTTCTGCAGCAGGTGGTTAATATAGTTCTGGGTGTTCGCCATGTGCGCTCCACATCCATAATCCGACAAATAGGCCCAATGCATGCACATTAGAACCGTATATAGTCGAAAGTATACCCCGAGCGAGCGCAAACGACCGAATTCGGGCCATCTTAACGCCCCGAGCGGACAAGGATATAGCCTAATCTCCATATCGGACTAAAATCATGGCAGCAAACCACCTTCTCATGCGAGGACTCTATGACGGCAAGCGACGCGACCGCGACAATTAAAAAGGGGAATTCGGAGCCCAGTTTCGATAAAACGGCTCAGCGCATCCTCAATCTTTTCTTTGTGCTCAACAGCTCTCCCGAACCGCTGACGACCGAGCAGATCGTCTTGGATTCTGACCTGGGATATGACTCGGGCAATATCGACTCGGATAAGCGCAAGTTTCGGCGCGATCGTGACAAACTGCTCGAACGCGGCATCTTAATCAAGGAGGTTCGCCCCGCCGGCGCGCAGGAGACCGAGGAAAGCTCATGGACAATCGACCGCGAGCACACGTTTGCGGCAGGCGGCCTCATCACCGCAGACGACGCCGATATCCTGCTCAACGCTATCGACCAGACAATAGCGGCCGGCTCATCCACTTTTGCCGCGCCGCTTGCCGATATTCGTTCCAAGATTGCCTACCTCACCGGCAGGACGACGGCGGACGAAGCACCGATCCGCCGCTCTCCCACCGTCGATGCGGTATGGAGCGCCTTTGCCGAGCGATGCGCGCTGCGATTTTTATATCAGAACGGACGCGGTGAGCAGAAAGAGCGTACCGTCTGCGTCTACGGCATGTTCGAGCGCGAGGGCGTTGCGTACTTCTGCGGCCTCGACAATGCCACCGACGACATCAGGACATTCCGCTGCGACCGTATCGTTCG
This sequence comes from uncultured Collinsella sp., assembly GCA_947642445.1. GTDB lineage: Bacteria > Actinomycetota > Coriobacteriia > Coriobacteriales > Coriobacteriaceae > Collinsella. Next base: position 25,415 of record CANRSF010000009.1, read on the forward strand.
CGCTTGGCGTCCTTCGAAGGCCTACGCCATCCCTGCAGACTTCAATCTCAACGACTACCTGTTCTTTGAATTCGATTTTGCCGACCGCCCGCCCGTTGCGGCTACGTTCTCGTTCGCCCCGCAGACGCAGATCGATATGATCAACGGCCTCACGCGCGGGCGAGGTGAGCTCGCACACACCGATTCGGGATGGACTTGGACCGTTGACGTGCGCGATCTTGAAGCCGCCGCCTCATTTTGCATGGCCCACGCCATGGACGGCATGAGGCCCATGGCCCCCAAATCGCTCAAGCAGGCGTGGAACCACCTCATTGAAAGGACGGTGCACGAGCATGCCCGTGCGTAAACTCACCAGCGAGCAGAGGCTCTCGCGCGCCATCGACATCATGGAGGCCCTCTACGCCGCCGGCGAGAGCGGCATGACACGAACCGAGATTTGCAGTCGCTTTGACATCACGGGGGCGTCGCTCGACGAGATTCTCGAGATCGTCTCGACGCTCGCGGACCGAGAATCGGGTGCGCGTATCATCTGCGAATGCCACGGCGAGCGCGTGGTCCTCACCGGTGACGCCGGGCGTGTACTACCGCTGCGCCTGAGTGCCGCCGAGGGCGCTGTGCTCAACCACGAACTTGAATCGTTGGGGATCGAGCCCCAGGCGGCGGCTCGAATTCGACATGCTCTTCTACCCGAAGAGCTCGGCTATAACCAGCACGTCTTTGACACCGTCAACCACGGGTCGCACTGGCAGCAGCTGAGCTGCGCCATTCAGGACGGCGTTCGCTGTCGTATCTCGTATCGCTCGATGGACGATGCGCGGCCACGCGAGCGTCTGGTCGACCCCTTGCGCATTACAGCAAACGGCGACCAAACATATCTGATTGCCTGGGACATCGCGGTCGATGAGCAGCGCACCTATCGCATGGATAAAATCGAGGGACTCGCCTTGACGGAAGACTCCGTCGTGCCTCACGCACCGGACGTTGCATCCCTCCACGATTCCCTTGCCCGGACGCAGCGTAGCGCAAAGCTCTTGATGCCATTCGATATGGCGGAGCATCTGGACTGGGCCGGCATCACCCTAATCGAGCGCAGCGGGACAGACATGGCAACGGTAACCGTACATTACGGCTCCGAGCGTTGGCTGCTGAGCCAGATAATCGCAGCGGGCGGAGCCATCCGCATCTTGGATGACCCCGCCCTGTCAAAGCGTCTGTGCGATATGGCAAAAACCCTCGTCTGTCCGCTTTAGCGCCGCCGCTCGTGGCGTGCACGCCACAGCTGTAGATAGTGCCCGATCTGCGCCGATTCGATGCGCTGGTAGGAGCTCGTGGGCAGCGACGTTAAGAACTTCTTGCCATAGCCCTTCGTCACCAGGCGAGGATCCGCCAAGATCAGCACGCCGCTATCGGTCGACGAGCGGATAAGGCGGCCGGCCGCCTGCTTAACCTCGAGCACCGCCTCGGGCAGCGAATAGCGCGCCCAAGCGCGGTCTTCGCGCAGGTTGCGCTCGCACGAGAGCGGGTCCGTGGGGCTCGAGAACGGCAGCTTGGGAATGATGACGCAACGCAGCGTCTCGCCGCTGGCGTCAAACCCCTCCCAGAAGGCCTTAAGCGCAAAAAGCGACGAGGTCGGCTCGTTGATAAACCGGTCGCGCAGGCGACGAGGAGATGAGTTGCGCTGCTGGCAGTTGAGCTCCAGACCCGCACGGGCCATCTTGGGCTCAACGCGGGCGTACAGGTCTTCCATGTCGCGCCGATTGGTGAACAACGTGAGCACCGATCCGCCCATGGCAAGATGGGCGTCGACCAGCACGCGCTCGAGCGCCGTAAGATAGCTCTCACGATCGCGCGGATCGGGGATATCGCCCGCAACGACTACAGCCATGTTCGAATCGAAGTCGTAGCTCGAGTCCAAGTGCAGCGATGAGGATGTTGAAGCACCGATGCGATCGAGGCCGACAGCATGGTTGAAGTGCTCAAAGCTTTTGGACACCGTCATGGTTGCCGAGGCAAAGATAGCCGTGTGAACCTCGGGCAGCCACTCGGTTGCCAAGGCCTCGCCAATGTCGATGCGCTCTGCGGTCACTGACTCTCCGCCGGCACGCAACCTGCGATTGACCTGCAGCGAATATACGTAGTGTTCATCGGTGCCATCAATGATGAGTTTGAGGTTCTCGACCAGCTCGTGCAGGCGGCGCGAGATATCACCCAGGTCGACAACAACCTCGGGCTTGTCGGCGGCGACGGCTTGCACCAGCGCCTCGACGCTTTTGTCAGCTTGTTCCAATGCGTCGATGGCTGTGTAGGCCGACTGTAAGAAATCATGCCAGTCGTCAGATTCGCGCAACTCGGGGCCAATCCATAGATTGGCATTGTCATAACCCCCACGGGCACGGCGGCCGAGCTCGCGAACGCCATCGAACACGTCGGCGATTGCCATGCTCGCGCGCGCAACCGTCGACGTCGCCTTGGCAGTAAGGCCCAGATAGAGCGTAGAGCCCTCGGAGGTTGCCAAATCACGGGAAACCTGGCTTAGCGCGCCGGTGCTCGAGCCACCCAGGCGCTCAAACAGAACGCGTGATTCGTCCGCCGACACCACGCGCGCCCACTGGCGGCGCGCCTCGCGCTCGATGGAATGGGCCTCGTCGATTACCCAATGACGAATCGGAGGCAAAATCCTGCCCTCGGCCGCGACGTTGCGGAACAGCAGGGAATGGTTGGTGACCACCACATCGGCATGCGCCGCACGACGGCGAGCGCCGTGGACCAAACATTTATCAGGGAAAAACGGGCAGAGGCGACGAGCACACTCGCGCGAGGCCGTCGTAAAGTCGGGACGGTTGACACTGCGCCACCGAATGCCGAGCGAGTCGAGGTCGCCATCGGCTGATTGGCAGACGTACGCCATAATGACCGCGACCGCCGTGAGCGTGTCCGCCGGATCGCGCTTGGTGGTAATCTCGACCTGGCCGCGGCTCATGCGCTCGAGCTTGCGCAGGCACGGATAGTGGTCATACCCCTTGAGAGCGCAAAATGACAGACCACCGTCCAGTTGCTCGGCAAGTTTTGGCAGCTCATGGTACATGAGCTGGTCGGCAAGATTGTTCGATTTGGTCGCAATACCTACCGTGATGTTGTTACGGCGTGCTGCCTCGGCAAAAGGCACCAGATAGGCCATCGATTTGCCGACGCCTGTGCCTGCCTCAATTACTCGATGAGTGCCCGTGACCAGCGCATCGCGGACCTCGAGCGCCATCGCGATCTGCTCATCACGCGGCTCGTAGGTGGGATACATGCGATTGACCAGGCCACCTGGCGCATAGTCTGCCTCGATCTCCTCACGACTCGGCATCTTGAGAACCGGCAGCTCATCGGCGTCCACCCGATCGTCGGCGCGATCGGCCTTGAGAACGTCAGCACGAGCGGCGCTGAGAGAGAAGATAGAACCAGGGTTCTGCCTTGCCAAGAATGAGAAGATAGGACGATAGGACCAAGGCACGTCCGGATGCATGTCGGCTAGGCGCGCCATGAGGCCCTGGGGCAAGTCGGTGAGCGCCACGAGCAACACGCGCCATACGCCACACAGGGCGTCGACGTCGGCATTGGCACGGTGTGATACCGAGTCGCAGCCAAACAGATCGGCCATAAAAGACAGCTTGTGCGAGGCCAGGCGCGGAAGCGCGATGCGCGACAGCGCCAGCGAATCGATCCAAATATCGCTCACGTTGACGCCGCCTTTGACCGACTCGATAAACGAGCGGTCGAACGTGGCGTTGTGTGCGATCACCGGGCAGCCACCGACAAAATCGGCGAGAGCGGCGACGGCCTCAACCGCCGACGGGGCATCCGCCACATCGGCATTTGTAATGCTCGTGAGCTCGGTAATCTCGGCGGGAATCAGCTGTTTGGGATGCACGAAGGTATCGAAGCGGTCGATGACCTCGCGGCCCGAAAGGCGAGCCGCCGATATCTCGATCAGCTCGTTGTCCTGCACCGAAAGACCCGTGGTCTCGGTATCGAGGACGATAACATCTTCTTCGATGAGACCAAACGCTTGGGTTTTGGCGCGCTCGGCAAGCGTGGCATAAGAATCGATGACAAACTGCGGCGTTCCTGACGAAACCGCGTCCTCGATTAGCATGCAATGCCCGCTCGACGAAGGCCCATACGGATCAGGCTGTCACAGACCTGCGGGAACGTCATGTCGTCGGCGTGGCGGATCTCATCCGGATACAGCGACGTATCGGTCATGCCGGGAATGGTATTGGTCTCGAGGATAACGGGGCCGTCCTCGCTCACAATAAAGTCGCTGCGCGAGATACCCAGGCAACCGAGGGCCTTGTGAGCGGCACAGGCAAGCTCCTGAGCGCGAGCGTAATTCTCGGGTGAAATCTGCGCCGGAATGCGATGGATATCCGTAGGGTCGACATACTTCACGTCCAGATCGTAGAACTCGCAGTCCTCGGGCTTACGAATCTCGACAATCGGCAGGGCGCGTACGTCATCTTCGCCGTATACGCCGACGGTGATCTCGGTACCATCGATGCACTTCTCGACCAGCACTTTGTCGCCGTACTCAAACGCCTTGGCGATTGCCGCGGGCAGCTCGGAGGGCTCATGGACCAGGGAAATGCCATAGCTGGAACCGTTGACGGCCGGCTTCACAAAGCACCGCTCGCCACAAACCTCGACGATATGATCGATATCGACTTCATCGCCCACCTCGAGCGCAAGGCCGGGGGCAATGGGAATGCCCGCCTTGGCGTATAGGAGCTTAGAGACCTCCTTGTCGGCACCGCAGGCGCTGGCAAGTACGCCCGAGGCCGTGTAGGGGATACCCAGGGTCTCCATGGCACCCTGCATGGCGCCATCCTCACCGCCGGCGCCGTGCATGGCGATAAATGCCACATCGAATCCGCCGGTCGCCATGGTTACCATAAAGTCATCAGCGGCCGTGTCAAGCAGCTCCACCGAGGTGTAGCCGGCTTCCTTCAGCGCCACCACAACGTTCTTTCCCGAATCGAGCGAGATCTCGCGCTCGGCGGAATGACCGCCCGCCAAGACCGCTACGTGCATGTTCTCTAGGCTTTTACCCGGCATGGGCAGACTCCTCCTCTATAATTTCTGCAGCTGATACCATATTGTAGCGATACCCTCTACGTTTCCCCAAAATCGAAAGGCTTCCATGAATCCCAGGACTAAATCTCAGGACATTCGCGACTTGAGCCAAAACGATATTCGCGAGCTCGTGGCCGAACTTGGCCAGCCCGCCTTCCGCGCGAAGCAGCTCATCGAATGGGTCTTTGAGAAGAACGTTTGTTCGTTTGACGATATGACCAACCTTCCCAAGGCTTTCCGTGAGCAGCTTAAAGAGGCTTTTGCCTTTGATACGCCGACTGAACTCACCAAGCAGGTTTCCAAAGATGGCTCGCGCAAGTATCTGCTCGAGTACCACGATGGCATTTCCGTCGAGACTGTCGGCATGCCCCGTCGTAACAAACTTTCCGTCTGCGTTTCCACCCAGGCAGGCTGCGGCATGGGCTGCGCCTTTTGCGCTACCGGTCTCAACGGCCTCAAGCGCTCTCTGACCGCTCAAGAGATCGTCGACCAGGTGCTTCATGTATCCAACGACTTTGGCGAGCGCGCCACGAGCGTTGTCTTCATGGGCCAGGGCGAGCCGTTTGCCAACTACGACGAGGTTCTCAAGGCGCTGCGAATCCTCAACGACCCTGACGGCATCGGTATCGGCGCTCGTCACCTCACCGTCTCTACCAGCGGCGTTATTCCCGGTATTCGCAAATTTGCCGACATCCCCGAGCAATTCACGCTTGCCGTTTCCCTGCATTCCGCCATCCAGCCGACGCGCAATAAGCTCATGCCCGGTGTTAAGAAGTACACGCTGCTTCGCCTTCACGAAGCGCTTCAGCTCTACACCGAGAAGACTGGCCGCCGCCCGACCTATGAGTATGCCATGATCGAAGGCGTCAACGATACGAATCCCGAGATGCAGGCGCTCTGCGACTTCTGCGAGGGAACGCTGTGCCACGTTAACCTCATTCAGCTTAACGACATCGAGGGCAGCCCGCTCAAGCCGTCGCCGATTCATAAGGTTGAGGATCTTCAGCGTCGTCTTGAGTCCCGTGGCATCGAGACCACGATTCGTAACTCCCGTGGTAACGATATTGACGCCGCTTGCGGACAGCTGAAGCAGCGCTTCAAAGTTCAGAAGAACGCATAGGGGAGTCGCACTCCAAAACGTTTCATGTGAAACATCGAACGGCCCCTGTTGCATATCCTGCAACAGGGGCCGTTTCATTTTTTGACCTCAATTTTGGACCGCTGCTAGCTTTCCCATTTTTTACGGACAAAATAAGCGGCCCTTGTCTCATGAATCAGACAAGGGCCCCTCAAAATATGCAGGGTAATTGTTAGGTACCTAATAGCCTACATTTTCCCATTGGTTGCTAACCCAACCTTGATTAATCTTAGGATTTTTCGTCACCTGAGCAGTGCGCATGGCAACATCTTCTGTCATAACATCCATTTTCTTCTTGGAAGTATCGACAATATCTTGCGCGCCACGAAGCAAACGACCTCGAAGTTCATCGTCTGTCGCGATCTTATAGCCAGCAAAGGCACCAGCCGCGACAGTCGTCACCAATGCAATCGCAGTTAAAATCTTATTCCTCATCTTGGCCTCCTTGATCAAACTGAATCATTTCACCAAGAATACGAGAGAGTTCTTCCTCGTCTTTAAACTCAATCTCAATCTTATTCTTTCCACGCGAGCTCTTCACGCGAACGTTGGTATTAAATAGCTGACGAAGTACACGCGCAGCCTTTTTAAAAGACTGAGGCGTTGCAGGCCTCGGCGTCTTAGGCGTCTCTCCGGCAGAAAACAATGGAGCAAGATTTTCTGTCGCTCTTACGGAAAGGCCCTCCGCAACAACCTTCTCTGCAAGTCGAATTCGAGCATCCTCATAGGGAACTGCAAGAATCGCACGTGCGTGACCAGCAGTAAGTTTACCCTCAAAAATCATCTGCTGAACTACTTCGGGGAGATCGAGAAGGCGCAGCGAGTTTGTAATTGCAGAGCGTGACTTGCTTACGGCCTTCGACAATGCCTCCTGGGTCATGCCGCTAGCATCGATGAGCTGGCGATAGCCCTTAGCCTCTTCGACGGGATTCAGATCAGAACGCTGAAGGTTTTCGATAAGAGCAAGAGCCAACATCTCTTCTTCATTAACATCTTTAATGATGACAGGCAGTTCCTCAAGACCAGCAAGCTTTGACGCCTGGTAACGACGCTCACCAGCGATGATCTCATAGCCGTTTCCATGCTTGCGAACCAAGAGCGGCTGCAAAACACCATGTTCTTGGATTGACTCGCTCAACTCGCGGAGTTCAGTTTCATTAAAGTGAATTCGCGGTTGATTAGGGTTGGGAACGATATCCTCAATAGGTATTTTTGTTTCAGATGCGGCATTTGAAGCAGATGCAGCAGAACCACCGGTCTCATACTCAGCCTCTGAGACCAAAGCATTGAGTCCGCGTCCCAATCCACCACGTTTCTTTGCACTAGGCACGCTTAATCACCTCTTTTGCAAGGTTCATATACGCTTTTGCACCCTTGTTTTGAGGTGCATAGGTAATTACCGGTTCTCCAAAAGACGGAGCTTCAGAGATTTTAACCGTACGGGGAATCAGCGTCTTAAACGCCTTATCACCAAAGTACGATTGAACTTCCTCAACAACCTGATTCGATAAAGAAGTACGTGAGTCATACATGGTCATAAGCACGCCATAGGTGTCTAAGCCCTTGTTCAGACGCGATTTGACCATCTTCATTGACTCAAGCAGCTTCGTAACGCCCTCGAGCGCGTAATACTCACACTGGATTGGAATCAAAACGCTGTCTGCTGCGGTCAAGGCATTGATAGTAAGCAGGCCGAGCGAAGGAGGACAGTCAATGAAAATAAAATCGAACTCGTCCTGAATCGGCTCAAGCAAATCTTTGAGGCGGGTTTCACGAGCAATTGCGCTTACGAGCTCAATTTCGGCACCTGCTAGCTGAATCGTAGCTGGAATTACGAATACCTTTTTGCAATTGGTATCAAGAACAAGCGATTCTGCCGGCACATCATTCAACAATGCATCATAGATGCATTGATCAAGCTCTTCTTTTTCAATTCCAAATCCACTGGTACTGTTTCCCTGCGGATCAAAATCGACAATCAGTGTCTTACGACCCTGCTCACCCAGTGCTGCTGCAAGGTTTACAGCCGTCGTTGACTTACCGACGCCGCCTTTTTGATTGATGATTGCAATGATACGCGTGTCTCTTGCGCTCTTAGAACGCTTAACGTCGCGAAATCCCACGGTCCCTCCTGGTGTGTATTAAAGCTGTCAAACGGAGGATGTTTCACGTGAAACATTCCGATTCGATATCAACCGCCATGTTTCACGTGAAACACTGCAAGTTGTAGTATCCATTATGTTTCACGTGAAACATCTAGGCAAGCGGATTCTTCTTTGCCATGCCATTTGCACGAGGCAATGAAACGGATGCTGGATGACTCTTCTTAAGAACAATGAACTCCCTGTGGCCCAAGCCCTCAGGCAAATCGATTGCGTCATTCAGAAGCAAAGTGAAGCCGCAAATCTTAGCTGCTGACATGCCGGAAGCAAGCTCTTCATCCGAAGGATTACCCTTGGTGATAACAAATAGCCCTCCATCTTTGAGGAACGGAGCCGCATACTCAACAAGAATCGGTAGAGGAGCCAGTGCACGGGCAGTTACAACAGAGAACTGCTTCTTATGGCTTCGAGCATATTCTTCAAGGCGATCATGAACCGCATGAGCATGTTTCAATCCAAGAGCATGAACAAACGAATTGACAGCATCAACCTTCTTACCAACAGAGTCAATATAAGTAGCTTTACGATGTGTGGTTATGGTTAATGGAATACCAGGGAAGCCCGCACCTGTTCCCATATCAAGCAAAGCTCCCTCAGGAGCCTTATTGATATAGGGGAGCAAAACAAGTGAGTCGAGGATATGAAGTACTGCAGCATCTTCTACGTTAAGAATACGGGTAAGATTGGTTGTCTTATTTGTTTCCAGAACCAAATCCAAATGCTGAATACATTTCCTCAGCTCAACATCAGATACGCTTAAGGAATACTCTTTGCAATAGGAAGTTAGACGAGTCAACATATCGTCAGCTTGCTGATCAGTAAGTACTAACAACGAAAGCTCCTTTCTGACAAAAATCAGTGTATCGAGAACTTTTGACAAAAAAAGGGGACGTGGAAACCACGTCCCCTTAGCATAAGCTCGAGTAGATTATCGAGCAACAATCACCACATGGCGATCAGGGTCAGAACCCTCAGAATGAGTATCGACGGCATCATTGCCACGAAGTGCAATGTGAACCAGTCGGCGCTCGTAGGCATTCATGGGCGGAAGCGAAACACTCTTATGAGTGCGGATGGCACGCTCGGCAGCAGACTGAGCCATGGAGGCAACCTTGTCCTGACGGCGGCTCTTGTATCCCTCAACGTCCACTACAACCGGATACCTAAAGCCGAGCTTGCGGCTCACCAGCAAAGAGAACATAACCTGAAGGGCATCAAGAGTGCGACCATGACGGCCAATGAGAACAGCAAGGTCGGGAGCCGTTACATCCAAAATCAGCTCGCCCTCGTCGCCCTCATACTCATCGATAGGAGAGTTGGCAGCATCGAAGTGCGAAAGGATGGAACGCAGGATGGAAATCGCGACATCGGCAATGGTGTCGAGCTCCTCGTCGGTCAGCTCTTCACCGGCCTTGTAGCGCTGTGCAATCTCGGGATAATCGCCCGCGACCTGCGGGGCAACCTCCTCAAGCATATCCTCGATGATCTCTTCAGACATAACGTACTCCAAAAGTTAGGTACCTAAATAAGATTGATATCCCGCTACTTCTTCTTGTGCGGGCGCGGCTTCTTCTCGCGACGAGTGACCTCAACCTGCAGCGGCGCGTTCTTAAGACGCTCCTCCTCATCGGCCTTCGCCTTGTCGATGACCTTCTGCGTCACAAAAATCTGCTGGATAACCTGCCAAGCAGACGAGACGTCGTAGTACAGCAGAACACCAACGGGAAGGCTCCAGCCCATCCAAAGCATCATGACCGTCATGACAACGGCCATCATACGCATGCTCTGAGCCTGCTGGCCGGTCTGGTTGCGCGACATATAGAGCTGCGGAATCAGGGTCAGGACAGCGAACAGGATCAGGCAGACCAGCGCAGGCAGCGCGACCATAAAGCCATCGGCAAAGGAGGCACTCGGCGTGGTGGTCAGGTCGGGCAGAATATTAAAGAACGAGAACGTGCCGTCGTTAAAGTAGTCCGGCAGGTTACGCAGCAGCGTAAACAGGGCGAACAGGACAGGCATCTGGATCAACAGCGGCAGACAACCAGCCATGGGGTTGAACTTGTTCTCGCTGTAGAACTTCTGCATCTCCTCGGCCTGACGCTGGGGATCGTCGGCATAGCGCTCCTGGATCTCGAGCATCTTAGGCTGCAGCACCTGCATGCGAGCCGTCGACTTGGTCGACTTGAGCATAAGCGGCGTCAGCAGCAGACGGATGATGACCACCAGGATGATGATGGACAGGCCCCAGTCGACCGCAAAGGTCTGGATGAGCTTGAGCAGCTCGAAAAGGATGTTAACGATCCAATCCCACATGTAAGTTTTCCTCCGATAGCGAGTGCCCGCTAGGGCACAGGGTCATAACCGCCGACGTGCAGGGGATTGCAGCGAGCGATGCGCCTCACGGCAAGCCAGCAGCCTCTCAAAACACCGTACTTCTCAATCGCCTGGACGGCGTATTGCGAGCACGTTGGGTAATAAATGCAGGCGTCAGGCAATAAGGGCGAAATAACCTGTTGATATATGCGAATAGGAGCGATGGCAACACGTCGCAAAACGTGATTGCTCATCGCTCCTCCCCGGCAACGCCGGCGCGTTTCATAAGCGAACGCAATGCATTGTCCATCTCCTGCGGCGAGGAAACCCTCGTCTTGGGAGTTGCGAACAAGATGATGTCATAACCCGCAACGGGAAATCCGCAGCTGCGGGCGGCCTCGCGCATCACACGCTTAGAACGGTTGCGCACGACAGCACAACCGAGCCGTTTAGCACCAACGAAGGCGACCCTTCCGGAGTCGCCTTCGCCAACCGATTCACATATGGTCATTCGAATCAGAGGGTGATTAAAACGACGCCCCTGACTGAACACATGCTCGAAATCTTGCCGAGACTTAATAGTCTTCATGCGAGATGTGTGTATCGCTGCTAGACAGTGAGACGCTTGCGGCCCTTGGCGCGACGACGGGCGAGCACGGCACGACCACCCTTAGTGGCCATACGGGCACGGAAGCCATGGGTCTTGGCACGCTTACGCTTATTAGGCTGATACGTACGCTTCATCTTAAGTTCCTCCTGCTGCATTTCGAGTGTCCGCGGGGGCGCGGACGCAGATATAGACACGTGAGCTTGAAGATTGTAGGGAAATCAATGTTCAAATGTCAAGAAATCAAAGGTAAAAGGTTGCGCAGTTCACACGGTTCCCCCATAAGCCGAGCTCGATTTAGCGGTGCATGGCAACTTTTCACGATATTTCATCGAGTTTTCAACAGGTCATGTTGGCAATGTTGAGAACTTTTCGTCCGTTTTCCAAAGTTTTCAACAGGTTTTGAAAAGTTGTCAAAAGATGAGAAACATTGCACGGTGAGCTACTATTTGTTCGAAACCTTTTGAAAGATTGCGAGCGGCATGTCTGACGACTTTTACACCATGGTCGATTCCGGAGACCCGGCACCCGACAACGAGCACATCACCGGCGTGCGCGAAGAGCGTGACGAAGGCGAGCAGACGACCACGCAGACGCCAAAAGCCACGTACGCCGCACGTATCGCCGTCTATGACGACATGCTGTCGACACCGCGTGTGATCGTCATTGAGCCGCAAGATGTCCGCACGTATTTGGAAGAGACGACCAACACCGTCTACCAGTGCATGAAAGAACAAGGTGGCCGCATCTCGCTCATGGTCATCCGCGAGATTGTCGAAAACTTTATCCACGCGCACTTTGCCGAGCCCATCATCTCGATTCTGGACGGCGGAGACACCATCCGCTTTGCTGATCAAGGACCCGGCATCGACGACAAGGAACGCGCTTTCGACTTTGGCGTCACCAGCGCAAACAGCAAGATGAAGCGCTATATCCGTGGAACCGGAGCAGGGTTTCCCATGGTGCAGGAGTATTTGGAAAACGCCGGCGGGGCCGTGTCCATCGAGGACAACATGGGCAACGGCACCGTGGTTACGGTAAGCCTGGACCCTAAACGCGTGCAGGAAATCGAACGCGCCGGCGGACGCGGTGCTGCCGTGCGGCCCGAGACGGAGCAGCCCACATATCCCCTGCCGGGAGCTTTTGCGCAGCAGCCCATGGCAACGCAACAGATGCAGCCCCCCGTGGGACAGATGCAGCAGCCCGGAATGATTCCTACACAAGAGCCCCAGGCGGCATCGATGTCGATGCCGCCAAACGCGCCAGAGGCCATGCCGCTGGCGGATCAGGATGCAGCAGCAATGCAGCAGGCGACGGGGGCACCGGGTGGCCAGCAAATGGGCTATCAGCCGTACCAACAGGGATATCCATATCAGCAGATGCCGCCACTGGGGTATGGCCAGCAGTTCCCGCAGCAGTACCAGCAGGGATATCAGCAGCCGTACCAGCAGATGCCGCAGCAGCAGTACAACCCCTGGGCCCAGCAGATGCCTCCGCAGCCTTACCAACAGTGGCCTCAAAGTTTTCAACAGCAAATGGCGCCGATGCAGAGTTCTCAACAACCACCAGCTCAAATGATGTATCCTAATGCAGCAAATCAGTATGCGCAGCCACAACCGGACGTGTTCGTAAGCGATCGCGGCAACGCCGCGCTGGGCTATCTGGCGCAAAATCAAGCGTGCGGTGCAACCGATCTGGCGAGGGCGTTTGGAAACTCGGCCCCCACTTGGTCACGCACGCTCAATGACTTGGCGCAGGCCGGCTTGGTCATCAAGCATGGCCAGAAATACCATCTGACCGAACTCGGCGCCGCTCGCGTGCGAGCTCAGAGCTAAAGAACGGGAGAGACAGTGGACGAGGAAGCAAGCATCATCCTGGGGGATGCCATCGCCTTTTGCCAGCGCGACGGCCAAGATGCACGCCTCATCAACATGCTGGGGCAATCGCGCGCCATAAGCCTGACCGAAGATACGCTCACGATCGAGGCCCCCTCGCGCTTTGCCATCGCGCAGCTCAAAAAGCATCAGCCGACCATTGAGGCCTATCTGGAAGAAATCGCCTTTGCACCGATTGCGCTCGACATCGTGGCACCGCAAGGCGCCGCGACGGAATCCGCTGCCGCGACGGCGCCCGGCGCTGCTCCAGCTGCTTCCCCGGCGGCGCCGGCCTCCGCAGGCGACGTGCCGACAATCGAGCACCAGCACAGCGATGTTTCCCGTGAAACCATGGCACCGTTGCCGACCGCCGCTGCGACGTCAACGAACGTACCCGTCACGCACATGCCCATCGCTCACGACGCAGCGGCGGGCGCGGATTCGGGCATTGCAATCAAGAACACGCTCTCGGCCGATGATTTTCGTCGCATGATGAACCAGATGAAGGGCGGAGCGCCGACTAAGTCCACGCAAGCTGCGACCCCCGCTTCACCCATGCCAGCACCGACCGTACCGGCCGAGCAGAATACGGATGGAGCCCCGCTCGCCGCGAACTCAAAATTTACCTTTGAGAACTTTGTCTACGGCCCCGAGAACAGCCATGCCTATCGCTCGGCACTCAAGTTTGCCGCCCTCGCGGACGAGCGCGGCACGTGCACATCACTGTTCATCTACGGCAAATCGGGCCTGGGCAAGACGCACCTGCTGCTTGCCATCAAAAACGAGCTCGCCGAGAAGTCGCCCGAGATCAAGGTCAAGTATGCCAACTCCCAGGCATATCTGGACGACCTGATGACCGAGTTCGACCGCCAAAAGAAGAGCAACGCCCCTATCATGCAGGCATACCACGGCGTGGACGTGCTCATCATCGATGACATCCAAAACATCATCGGCAAGCGCGCGAGCGTGGACTATTTTTTCCAGCTCATGGACGAGTTCATCCGCAACAACAAGAAGGTCGTCATCGCGGCAGACCGCGCCCCCAAGGACCTGAGCATGGACGAGCGTCTGACCAGCCGCTTCAACGCCGGCATGCTCTGCCTGGTCGCAGAGCCCAGCTACGAGATGAAATACAAGATCTTGCAGCGCTATTACGAGAACACCATCGTCGCCGCTCCCGAGGCAGGCGACGACTCGCTGCTGGCGGCCTATGGGGGCGACAGCGGGCACCTAACCGACGAGCACTTTAAACACATGGCCGAGGTCTCGGGCACCAACATCCGCGAACTCGAGAGCTTTTGCGAGCGCTGCGCCGGCGAGGCGGGCGACCGCGAGCGCGAGGGCGGGGAGCTCACCTTTGACGATATCGACGCCATCGCCAGCCAGTACTTCGACACATCGGCCAAAAAGATCAACGTCCAGACGGTTCAGTCCGTCATCGAAGAGCAGTACGGCGTGACGCACGAGGAGCTCATCGGCCCGCGTCGCAACGCCAATATCGCCAAAGCACGCCATATTGCCATCTATCTGGCCATCGAGATGTGCGAGATGACGACCACGGCGGTGGGCGCCGAATTTGGCAACCGCAACCACTCGACCGTCAGCACAAGTTACAAAAAGGTCCAGAAGATGATCCAGGAAGACCGCACCGTCACCGAAGACCTCAAGTCGCTGCGCGATAAAATTACACTGCGCTCGTAGGGAAATAGAGACACCTGTTGAAAACTTGTCGAAACCACGGGCATAAGGTGTCTAAAACCCAACCCGCGGTGATGAAAAGTTTTGCGCAGGTTTTGAACGTGGAAAACCACCCCTGTTGCACACAGGTTGCTGTCGATTCTCTTTCTGGGTCTGACCTGCGTCTTTGGGAGTAATCAACAGTTTCGTCAGTGCTATTACTATTATTAAGATATTTATATCTATAGAAAGGTATTAAAAGATGAAGTTCACCGTCAGCCAGAGCTCGCTTACACAAGCCATCGGCGTCGTTATGAAGGGTGTCGCTTCGGCATCCACCCTCCCCATCCTGTCGGGCGTGCTCGTTAAGGCCCAAGACGGCATCTTGGAATTCCAGACCTCTAACTACACTATCTCGATCCGTCATCGCATCGCGGCGCATGTCGAAGAAGAGGGCGAGATGGTTATCCCCTGTAAGATGCTCTCCAATATCACCAAGACCCTCCCCGATGCCCCGGTCACCTTTGAGCTGTCCGAGCGCCAGGTGCTGATTGGTTGCGAGAAGAGCTCTTTTAGGCTGAACACGCTCGATGCCAATGACTTCCCCGAGTTTCCGGCCTATGCCATCGAGAGTGCCGTGGAGCTGCCGACCGATGTCTTGTCCGAAATGGTCGGCCGCGTGTGGCGCGTCACCTCGACCGACAAGGCTCGCCCCATCCTGGGCGGCGTGCACATGAAGGTCGAGAACAACACCGTACGCCTGGTGGCGACCGATTCCTTCCGCTTGGCCGTGTGCGATACGCAGGTCGAGACCTCGACCCTCGAGGGCTCCTTTGAGCTCAACGTTCCGGCTGACGCCTTTAACGACGCGCTGAACATCATGGCCAGCCAGGCGACCATCATGATCGGGGCTACCGACACCCAGGTCGTCTTCGAGGCCGGCAACACCACCTACGTGTCGCGTCGCATCGAGGGCGTGTACCCCAACTACAAGCAGCTCATCCCCGATTCGTGCGTGACGAGCGTCAAGATCGACGTCGCCGCCTTTAACGCCGCCCTCAAGCGCGTGGCCGTTATCGCGAGCGCCAACCCCGCCGTCAAGTTCGAGATCGATGTCGAGAACGGTCAGATGGGCCTGTCCTCCATTTCCAATGACCAGGACCTTGCGCAGGAGACGATCGATGTCGAGGCCGAGGGCGAGTCGGGCACCATCGCCTTCAACTACCACTACATCTTCGGCTGCCTCAATGCCCTGTCCAAGGAGAAGGAGATCACGCTGGAGCTCAAGAGCTACTCGCAGGCGGGCATCTTTAAGTCCTACGATAAGATCAACTACCTGTACCTGGTCATGCCGGTCCGCATCTAGCGCTGCGCTATGACCATGTTCGCCCGCGATCTTTCCGTCGCGCACTACCGCAGCTTCGATAGCTATCGCCTTGCCCTGGACGAGGGCGTGACGATACTTGCGGGACCCAACGCGGCGGGAAAGACCAATCTCATAGAGGCGCTGCAGCTGCTGACGAGCGGCGCCTCGTTTAGGCATCCGACCGCAGCCGAGCTCGTCCATGACGGCGTGGGCTCGTGCAAGGTAGAGCTGAGGCTCGAGGGCGACGGCCGCGTGCTTGATATGGGATTGAGCGCGGAGGACGGTAAACGCTCGTTTAGTCGCAACGGCAAGAGATGCTCTGCCGCCGGTGTGCGCGGGGTTCTGCCGAGCGTGCTGTTTTGCCCCGACCATCTGGACATGGTTAAGCGAGGCGCCAGTGTGCGCCGCGCCGCCCTCGATGACTTTGGCATGCAACTGAGCGCACGCTATGCCGATCTTGCGAGCACCTATGGGCGCTGCGTGACCCAGCGTAACGCCTTGCTCAAGGAGACCTGGTGCTGCCGCGAGATGCTCGGCGCGTGGAACGATTCGATTGCCCGCGCGGGCTCGGCCCTGCTCGTGCACCGGCTGGCCCTGCTCGACCGGCTGGCGGGCCATGTGCACACTGCCTACGGGCAAGTGGCGTCAGGTGAGGCCGCCAACGTGACCTATGCGTCCACGCTGGGGGATTTGCCCCAGGTCGAGGATCGCGAAGAGCTGAAGGGTTGGGCGTACGAGCGCATGCTGGCTGCCCTTGACGAGCACGCCGATGAGGAAATTCGCCGCGGCGTGACGTTGGTGGGACCGCATCGCGACGAGATTGAGTTCACCGTGGCGGGTCGCTCCGCCCGTTCATTTGCCAGCCAAGGACAGCAGCGTACGCTGGTGCTGTCCTGGAAGGTGGCCGAGGTTGCCGTGGCTCGCGATGTCCTGGGCACCGCCCCACTGCTGCTTCTGGACGACGTGATGAGCGAGCTCGACGGCGAGCGTCGCGGCGCTTTCCTGCGGCTGATCGGCGATGATATCCAGACGGTCATAACCACGACCAACCTGGGGTATTTTACCGATGACCTGCTTGATCGAGCCAAGGTGGTGAGCATGGGTGAGACGTGCTAATTACGAGCGCGAGAGCGAGATAGTCGCCTTCAGCGGGTTTTTGAACGCAGAGCGCCAGCGCATCCTGGCGGCTGCGACGCCTAAGCGCCGTGCGCAGATGGAGGCCGCCGAGGAGTCGCGCACGGTCTATCGCGCATGGAACGCGGTGTGCTCGGGCACGCGCGAGGGGCGGCATGTGACGGGACTGCGCTACCTGCCCGAGTCCAATGAGCTGCTGGTGTATCTCGACTCGCCCTCGTGGACGCAGGAAATGACGTTGTTGCGCGAGATCATCCGCGCGCGCATGGAGCGCGCCGGTGCGCATGTGGACGGCCTGGTGTTCAAAACCACCGCGCCCGGTCACACGCCGCCCGCCGCCAAGGAGCGCCTGCGCCCGGCGACGACCGAGCGCCCGCCGGCCCCGCACGCCGACCTAAGTGAGGCCGAGTGCACCGAGATCGAGCGCCAGGTGGCGCCCATCGAAGACCAAAAACTGCGCGAGGCCCTCGAGAATGCCATGAGAGCCAGTGCCGAGTGGGCCAAGGGCGTGCAAAGCAAAAAAGAGCCTTAAATCGCATCTGGTGGCCTTGTAGAGCCAAATACCCTCGGTCCCGAGGGTATTTTTTTACGATAAACTAGTAAGGCTGTACACATTTTCTTGACTGAAGGAGGACGTGTGGCAAACGAAAACGATTACGATGGCGGCGAGATTAAGATTCTCGAAGGTCTCGAGGCCGTTCGTAAGCGCCCGGGCATGTATATCGGCTCGACGAGCGCCAGCGGTCTGCATCACCTGGTGTGGGAGATCGTTGACAACTCCGTCGACGAGGCCATGGCCGGTTTCTGCACCGAGATCCAGGTGACGGTCCACGCCGACAACTCCATCACGGTCGTCGACAACGGGCGCGGCATCCCCGTCGACGAGCACCCTGTTAAAAAGATCCCGACGCTCGAGGTCGTTATGACGATCTTGCACGCCGGCGGTAAGTTCGATAACTCGGCCTATAAGGTCTCGGGCGGCCTGCACGGCGTAGGCATCTCCGTCGTCAACGCACTGTCCAAGCGCGTGGTCGTTCAGGTTCGTCGCGATGGCAACACCTACGAGATGGAGTTCTCGCGCGGCAAGACCGTCAAGAAGATGGAGGTCGTGGGCACCTCGGATTCGACGGGCACCACCGTCACCTTCTGGCCCGACGACGAGATCTTCGAGACCTGCATCTACGATTTCGATACGCTGCACAACCGTCTGCAGGAGACAGCGTTCCTCAATAAGAACCTCAAGATCGTGCTGACCGACGAGCGCGAGGCGACTCCCCACGTGGAGGAGTTTTGCTACGAGGGCGGCATCATCGACTTCGTCAAGTTCCTCAACGAGGGCAAGGACGTCCCCGAGGCCTTTAAGGAGCCCATCTACATCGAGGGCAAATCGGACCCGGACGCTCCCGTGGCCAAGATGGGCGAGGTCGAGGTTTCCCTGCAGTGGAATAGCGGCTACGGCGAGAACGTCATGTCGTTTGCCAACGACATCTACACTCCCGAGGGCGGCATGCACCTTGAGGGCTTCCGCACCGCGCTCACCCGCGTGATCAACGACTACGCGCGCAAACAGAACCTGCTCAAGGAAAAAGACGCCAACCTGACCGGCGACGATGTGCGCGAGGGCCTTTCGGCCGTTATCTCGGTCAAGCTGCCCGATCCGCAGTTTGAGGGGCAGACCAAGGCCAAGCTCGGTAGCTCCTATATGCGCGCGCTCACGCTCAAGATCGTGAGCGACGGCCTCGCCGATTACTTGGAGGAGCATCCCAAGCCCGCCCGCGAGATCGTCAAGAAGGCGCAACAGGCCTGCAAGGCGCGCAACGCCGCCCGCAAGGCGCGCGAGGCGACCCGCCGCAAGAGCCTGCTCGAGACGGCGTCCCTGCCCGGTAAGCTCGCTGACTGCTCAGTGCGCGATGCCGAGCTGACCGAGCTCTTCATCGTAGAGGGCGACTCGGCAGGCGGTTCGGCCAAGGACGGCCGTCGCCGAGACATCCAGGCGATTCTGCCCCTGCGCGGCAAGATTCTGAACGTCGAACGCGTTGGTGACCATCGCGCGTTCTCGAGCGACACCATCCAGTCGCTGATTACCGCGATCGGCTGCGGTGTCACGACGAGTGCCGGCGACGGCGGCGACTTCGATATCACCAAGGCGCGCTACCACAAGATCATCATCATGACCGATGCAGACGTCGACGGTGCGCATATCCGCATCCTGCTGCTGACGTTCTTCTACAAGTACATGCGTCCGCTGATCGATGCCGGCTACGTCTATGTTGCCTGCCCGCCTATCTTTGGTATTAAGGTGCGCAACAAGATCCACTACGTGTATCCCAACGGCCGCCAGCCCGAAGACGAGATCCTGCGCGACACCATTCAGAGCCTGGGCCTGAACCCCGACGAGGACGACGAGGACGGCAAGGCCAAGGACGGCAAGATCACCAAGAAGCGCAAGGGCTATACCGTCCAGCGCTACAAGGGTCTGGGCGAGATGGACCCCAAGCAGCTTGCCTCGACGACGATGGACCCCAAGACCCGCATCCTGCAGCGCGTGTCGATCGAGGATGCCGTGGTGGCAGACCGCGCCGTGCGCGAGCTGATGGGTTCCGAGGTCGGCTATCGCCGCGAGTACATCGAGAAACATGCGCACGACGCGCGCTTCTTAGACGCCTAGCTTTCCCAGGCACCCCATCTTGCCCTTCAGGATTTCGGGCGCCGCACGCAAGGCGCGCGCCCTCATCCTTCAGGGCAACCTGGGGCACCTGGAAAACCTAGGAGGGTTATCCGGTGTTCCCGGTAATTCGTCTCCGTGGTAGGGAACTAATGGACCACGCAAACCATGAGGAGGTAACGTGGCAGACGATATCAACAATAACGAGGGTATGGGCGAGGCCGGCGATGCCGGCATGCCCGACGATCTGAAGCGCCTGCTTGCCCGCGCTGAGCAGGGCGAGGACGGCGATCCTGACGCCTATAACCCCGATGCCGATGATGACGAGGAAGAGGACGACGGTGAGCTCGAGGAGAGCTTTGGCGAAGTCGACCGTGGCGCCTCGGCCGGCGAGGATATCAATGGCGGCCAGCTCCAGATTTCGGAGTTCGGTCGCGAGATGAAGCAGTCGTTTATCGAGTATTCGATGTCGGTCATCACGGCGCGCGCCCTGCCGGACGTGCGCGACGGCCTAAAGCCGGTGCACCGCCGCATCCTGTACGCGATGAACGAGAGCGGCATCTACCCCAACCGCCCGCACAAGAAGTCGGCCTGGACGGTCGGCGAAGTTATCGGTAAGTACCACCCGCATGGCGACTCCGCGGTCTATGAGGCCATGGTCCGCCTGGCGCAGTGGTTCTCCATGCGCACGCCGCTCATCGACGGTCACGGCAACTTCGGTAACATCGACGGCGACGGCGCGGCGGCCATGCGTTACACCGAGAGCCGCCTAGCAAAGCCCGCCATGGAATTGCTGCGTGACTTGCAGAAGGATACCGTCGACTGGCAGCCCAACTACGACGAATCGCTCGCCGAGCCTCAGGCGCTGCCTGCGCGCTTCCCCAACCTGCTGGTCAACGGCAGCCAGGGCATCGCCGTCGGCATGGCCACCAATATCGCCCCGCATAACCTCACCGAGGCGATCGAGGCAACCTGCTACCTGATCGATAATCCCGACGCCACTGTCGACGAGCTCATGCAGATCATGCCCGGTCCGGACTTCCCCACCGGCGCCATCATCATGGGCAGTGCCGGTATTAAGCAGAGCTACAAGACCGGCCGTGGCTCCATTACCGTGCGCGCCAAGGCTCACGTGGAGTCCACCAAGACCGGCCGCAGCCGCCTGGTCTTTACCGAGATTCCCTACATGGTCAACAAGGGCACCCTGCAGGAGAAGATCGCCCAGCTCGTCAACGACAAGCGCATCGAGGGTATCTCGGATATGCGCGATGAGTCCAACCAGAAGGGTATCCGTCTGGTCATCGAACTCAAGAAGGGCGTCATCCCGCAGGTCGTGCTCAACAACCTGTACAAGTACACCTCGCTGCAGACGACCTTTGGCGCCAACAACCTGGCGCTTGTCAACGGCGTTCCCAAATGCCTGAGCCTGCGCGAGATGCTGCAGCACTACATCGACCACCAGGTCGACGTTGTCACCCGCCGCACCCGCTTCGACCTTAAGAAGGCCCGGGCCCGCGCGCATATCCTTGAGGGCTACCTGATGGCCCTTGACCATATCGACGAGGTCATCAGCATCATCCGCTCCTCGCAGACCGACTCCGAGGCCAGCAGCCGCCTGATCGAGCGCTTTGGCTTTACGCCCGAGCAGACCACGGCCATCCTCGAGATGAAGCTGCGCCGCCTGACCGGCCTGGAGCGCGACAAGATCCAGGAAGAGCTGGACGGCCTGCGCCGCGCCATCGCCTACTACGAGGACCTACTGGCGCACGAGGAGAAGATCCTGGGCGTCATTAAGGAAGAGATGCGCGAGATCTCCAAGAAGTTTGGCGATAAGCGCCGCACCGAGATCAGCCAGGTCGAGAAGGACCTGGACGTCGAGGACCTCATTGCCGACGAGGACATGGTCGTGACCATCACCCACACCGGCTATGTCAAGCGCATCCCGGTGGCCGCCTACCGCGCCCAGAAACGCGGCGGCAAGGGCGTGTCGGGCGTCAACCTCAAAGAGGACGATGTCATCGACGAGATGTTCATCGCGTCCACGCACGAGTACGTGCTGTTCTTCTCGAGCAAGGGCAAGGTCTATCGCCTGAAGGTGCACGAGCTGCCGGTGGGTACGCGCCAGGCGCGCGGTACCGCGATCGTCAACCTGCTGCCCTTCGAGGAGGGCGAGAAGATCGCGAGCGTCATCAGCTGCCGTGAGTTCCCTGCCGACGAGTATCTGATGTTTGCCACCAAGAGCGGCATGGTCAAGAAGACCGTGATGAGCGCATATGACCGCAGCCGTCGCGACGGCCTGATCGCTATCAACCTGCGTGACGACGACGCGCTGCTGAACGTGCGCCGCGTGCGCGAGGGCGACAAGATTATCCTGGCCACCACCGCGGGCAAGGCGATTATGTTCTCCGAGGAGCAGGTGCGTGCCACCGGCCGCGATACCAGCGGTGTTCGCGGTATCGGCATGAAGGACGGCGTGAGCGTTCTGGGCATGGAAGTCACTAACGGCAACGGCGATCTGTTCGTCATCACCGAGCGCGGCTACGGCAAGCGCACGCCGGTCGCGGACTACCCGGAGCAGAATCGCGGCGGCCAGGGCGTCTACACCATCCAAATGACCGAGCGTAAGGGTAACCTCGCGGCCATGAAGACGGTGGGCCCGCAGCACGAGCTGTTCATCGTGACGGAAGGCGCGACGGTCATTCGCGTCAAGACCGACGAGATCAGCCAGACCGGCCGCGCCACCCAGGGCGTCAAGATGATGACCGTCGACGACAACGACCGCGTATGCGCCGTGGCCCGCATGACAGCCGCCAAGGAGAAGCCCGAAGGCGAAGGTGTCGAGGCCGCAGCCGATACCGAAGAGGCCCCAGTCGACCTAGGCGACGGCAACGACATGCCAGAGGATCTCCTCGACGAGTAAGAGGCCCTAGCTGGTAGAAAATATCAGACCCCATATATCGGCGGTCGGCGCACTGCGCGCCGACCGCTTTTTTGACAATCTTGGGACCCCATGGTCGCTGAGCTGGCGGGATGGTTTTGGTTTGTCGCGAGTTCCGCACGCAAAGAAGGCCACTTAATGTGGCCTTCGTCTTGCGCAGGACTGTCCGAGCAGCAAACCAAAACCATCCCGCCAGCCCAGCGACCACCCTCCCAAAGATTTTCAAAAAAGTTGTTGACGCGCGCGTAACGACTCGTCTAATATATCCCTTGCGCGATGGACCTGTAGCTCAGTTGGTTAGAGCGTCCGGCTGATAACCGGGAGGTCACAAGTTCGAATCTTGTCAGGTCCACCACTTTCTTTCGCAATAAACACCCCAGCGAGAGCCGAGTCGCCGCTGGGGTGTTTATTACTGTCTCCGTGGGGGTTTAGCTCAGCTGGGAGAGCGCGGGCTTTGCAAGCCTGAGGTCAGGGGTTCGATCCCCCTAACCTCCACCATGATGGACCTGTAGCTCAGTTGGTTAGAGCGTCCGGCTGATAACCGGGAGGTCACAAGTTCGAATCTTGTCAGGTCCACCATCAAAACTGTGAAGAGCCTCGAGGGTTTCCTCGGGGCTTTTTTCTTACCTGCTGGAGTAGTCAAAAGAGCCCCGTCCCAAAAAGACTACTTTGATTTTGTGTGCTGTGCGAAAGTTTGGGTAGTATAGCTATTCAATGCGGCGGGCTGCCGCGTGTTAACCGCTACGTACCGGAGGTGTTCCATGGTTCGTGTCGACATAGAGACCATCGTCATGGCCGCCGGTCCCGTGCCATCGCTTATCGTACTTCGTGAGCGCAGCAGCAAATCGGACTCGCCCGCGCCGCTGCGTTCCCTTTCCATTCAGACTGGTTCGTTTGAAGCTGCTGCCATCAGCCGCGGCATCGATAGCGGCCGCGCCGAGCGCCCGATTACCCATGACCTGCTGCTCGATACCGTTGACGCCCTGGGCGCCAAGCTCGAGCGCATCGAGATCGTTCGCGCCGAGCCGCCGGTGTTCTACGCGACGATCGTCGTACTGGCCGATGGCGAGGAGCGCAAGATCGACGCCCGCCCCAGTGATGCCATTGCCCTTGCCGTGCGCAGCAATGCCCCCATGTTTGTGGAGGACGACATCATGAATCGCCTGGGCACTGTTTCCACCCACGCCGAGGATGTCGACGACGAGCAGGAGTTCGAGAAGTTCGACGAGTTCGTCCATACGCTCTCCCCCGATGATTTCTAAATGTCTGGCACGCGAGCGGAGAGGTCGCTGATGGGTACCCGCGTATCGGCTGAGGCGGCGGCCATTGCGCGCGAGGCCCAGATGCGCTCGGAGGCTTCTGAGGCGGCTCGCATTGCCTATGTGACGCAGGCCCGCACGCTTCGCGAGCGCCGCGGCTCGTTTATCAAGATGGTTGTCGTCTCCGCCCTTGTCGCGGCAATCTGCTCGCGCCTTCGTGGTACAGTTGGTGCGCTTGGGTTTTCGATTTCAACAGGCTTGGTAATCTGGGGTGTGGTCGATGCAGTAATGCTGACCAACCAGATCAAGGTACTCGACAAGCGCGCGATGGATATGATGCGCGCCCGCGACGCTGCCGCCAAGATCGCTGCCGAGGCACAAGAACTGTAACGACGCCGGACTCGATGGGAAGGTCTAAAGATGGCACAGGATATGCAGGACGCCGGTAACGTCTCCGCCGAGCTCGACGCCATGGTGTGCGATCTGATTGGCGCCTTCTTGGACGACCTTGCCGCCGGTGAGAATCCGGGCGTAGTTGTGGCGATCGAGGACGCTGCTTCCAACCGCTATCTGGCCGCGCTCGACGAGGATGGCGAGGAGGCATGTCTGGAGGCTGCCACCAACTTTATCTCCGAGCACAAGATGGGTCTTAAGGACGAGGGCCTGGGCCGTATCGCCCGCTATGCCATCGGCTACACCGGCTGCGTCGAGATTGACGGCGGCTATCACGATGCTCTGCTCGTGAGCTTCTTCGAAACCACGCTCGAGAGCGGTTTTTCGGCATACGTGCTGTATGAGGGCATGGGTGCCGGCGATGGTTTTATGTGGAGCGACCCTGAACCTGCAGGTGAGGAAACCCCTCTTATCTAAAATCGCTAAAATAAACGAGTTTTCGGTAAAAGGCTCAATATTCCCGCTGAGCGTTGTATCGCTGGGCGGGCCGCATACGCGTGCCGTTTGTATATGGATAGAAGATAGGGGAACTACATGCGCGTAGACAATCTGAGGAACATCGCCATCATCGCTCACGTCGACCACGGCAAGACGACGATGGTCGACAAGCTCCTGCGTGCCACGGACGCCTTCCGTGCTAACCAGCAGGTCGAGGACCGCGTCCTGGACTCTAACGACCAGGAGCGCGAGCGCGGCATTACGATTCTCGCCAAGAACATCTCTATCGAGTACAAGGACGTTAAGATCAACGTCATCGACACCCCGGGCCACGCCGACTTCGGCGGCGAGGTCGAGCGCGTGCTGCGTATGGCCGACGGCGCCCTGCTGCTGGTCGACGCTTTTGAGGGTCCCATGCCCCAGACCCGCTTCGTGCTGCGTCACGCTATCGACACCGGCCTTAAGATCATGATCGTCATCAACAAGATCGATCGTCCGGGCGCTAACCCCGAGAAGGCCTACAACGACTGCCTCGGCCTTATGGCCGACCTGGGCGCTACCGACGACCAGCTCGAGTTTGCCATGGAGCATGTCATCTACGCCAGCGGCGTCAACGGCTTTGCCCGCCTTGACCCCAACGACGGCAACATGGACATGTACCCGCTGCTCGACATGATTATCGACGACATGCCTGCGCCCGAGGTTGACGAGACCGCTCCGCTGGCCATGCAGTGCGTGACCATCGACCACTCCAACTTCGTTGGCCGTATCGGCATCGGTCGCGTGTACTCCGGCACCATCCACCAGGGCGACCAGATCCTGGTTGTCAAGAACGACGGCTCCAGCGCCACCGCTACCGTCAAGCAGCTCTTTACCTTCGACTACCTGGGCCGCACCGAGTGCCAGGAAGTCGGCGCTGGCGACATCGCCGCCGTCGTGGGTATCGACCGCACCGACATCGGCGATGTCTACACCGATCCCGAGAACCCTGTCGAGCTCGAGCCCATCGAGATCGACCCGCCGACCCTGTCCATCGTCTTCGAGGCTTCGACCTCCCCGCTCGTCGGCCGCGACGGCGACATCGTGGGCGCCCGTCAGCTCAAGGAGCGCCTGTTCAACGAGGCCGAGAACAACGTGACCATGAAGATCGAGGAGCTCGAGGACAAGAGCGGCGTCGAGGTCTCGGGTCGCGGCATCCTGCACCTGTCCGTCCTGATGGAGTCCATGCGTCGCGAGGGCTTTGAGTTCCAGGTCGGCCGTCCCCGCGTTCTGTTTAAGAAGGACGAGAACGGCAACAAGATGGAGCCCGTCGAGCAGGCTGTTGTCGAGTGCCCGGACGAGTACTCGGGCAAGGTCGTTGAGGTCTTCGGTACCTCCGGCGGCATCATGACGAGCATGGATACCTCGGGCATCGTGACCCATCTTGAGTTCAAGATCCCGACGCGCGGCATCATGGGTCTTAAGAACCGCATCATGAACGTCACCCACGGCGAGGGCGTGTTCTACCACACCTTCCTGGAGTATGGCCCCTACGCCGGCGAGATCGGCAACCGCCAGAACGGCGCCATGATCTCCATGACCACCGAGAAGGCCGTTGCCTACGCTCTGGGCACGCTGCAGGAGCGCGGTCAGCTGTTTGTTGAGCCGGGTACCGAGTGCTACGAGGGCATGATCGTGGGCGAGCGCAGCAAGGCCGGCGACATGGTCGTCAACATCGCCCGCACCAAGAACCTGGGTAACCAGCGTTCCTCGACCTCCGACATCTCCGTGCAGCTTGTGCCGCCTCGCACCTTCTCTCTGGAGGAGGCGCTGGAGTACATCGCCGACGACGAGCTGGTGGAGATTACTCCCAAGAACATCCGCCTGCGCAAGCGTCTGCTCAACGCCACCGACCGTAAGAAGGCAGCCGTCCGCGCTGGCCAGGTCAACAAATAAGCGCTGGGGCTTATAACTGCCAATAAGAAAGGGCGCCGACCGCAATGGTCGGCGCCCTTTTTGGTGCACGGGGATTGAGAAGGCCTGCACCACCACAAAGGTGCCTGTCCCCTTTGTGGTGGTTGTCGGCTAAGCGGTGGGGAGTTCCGGCGCATTAGCCGGCTGCTGCGGCTTGAGGTGGGCGTTGTGCCAGATGATTTGGATGATGTAGCCGAGCATAAAGACAAAGGCCACGCCGCTGATGAAGCCGCCTACGAGGGGAAGCCCCGTGAGGGCGCCTGCGATTACGCCACCAGCGGCGGCCATGGCGTAGCGGTTCTGGTTGTGTCCGACCATGCGGGCGATTGCGCACCCCGCAAAGGCACTCGACACCAACGCGATGCCGATAACGCCGCACAAGAGGGCTCCGGCAAGCGACAGGCCAGCGATAGAGATAATCAGCAGTAGGACGGCGGGGACGACAGCAATCGTACCCAGAAGACCGCTCACCCACAGGGGCATGGGGCGCTGGTGGAGCATACCGGCGGCGCTGGCAGTCGCACGCGGAAAGACGAGCTCGAGCAGCAGAGCGACAAAGCAGGTCGAGAGTGCCGCGGCGACGATACCGCCGATGACATCGTTAACAGTGGAAGTATCCTCGTTCTCGGTGCGGTCGATCTTGAGCGCGCCGACCTCGGCTCCCGCAGCGCGCTCGGGGTCCTCGGAGACGTGCGCGTTCACGGTGCCGGTGATGTGGGCGTTTTTGCCCAGGATGAGCTTGTCGGCCCAAACCTCGACATCGCCCTCGACGGTGCCATCGATGGTCACCGTGTCGCCCGCAAGCGCTGCCGACTTGGTAGAGCCGCGCAGGGCAACCGTCTCGCCTATCGCATAGAAACAGTTGGCGGTGCTATCGGAATTGAGCACGACATGCTGACCAGCGACGGTCACGCTGCCATCAACCGTGGTCTTGGCAATGTCGATGGTGCGTGCCGCCAGACGGACGGCACCGCCCACCGTGCAGTCGCGGATCGAGAGAGTATCGCCCGCGGCGATGATATCGCGGTCGATGGAGACATCGTCCAGTTCGAGACTCTGACCGGCCCAATACAGGTCGCCCTCGACACCGGACGGATTAGAGTCGTTGTCGGTTGCAAGTACGTTGCCTGCCGTGTCCGTGCCGGCAAATGACGCCGTGGGAAGTGCGGTGAGCGCCAGCGCGATGAGCGCGAATAGGATGGTGATGCGGCCCCACGCTTTACGGCGCTGGGTCGACGGGAATTGATTGCGGGACATAGTGAATCCTTCGTCAGATGCTCGATATGTACTTAACAGGGTACCCAACGCGTGGGCGCTCTAAAAGAACCTCTCGGTTGCATTTCGAAGGATGAACCCGCGCTACCTACTTTTTGCGATGCAAAAAGCGCGCGATGTCTTCTTCGGTGGGGCTTTTGATGTCAAAGCGCAGCGACAGCCAGCGCAGACCCATGGTCACCACGACGCAAACGACCAGTGCGACGACATTGCTGACCAAGCCGCTCATGACAAGGCAAACATAGCTTGCCGATCCGGCGATGGCCGCGATGGCATAGAAGTTAGTGCGTTGGAAAATGCCCGGCACCACACCCATAAAACCATCTCGCAGCATGCCGCCGCCCACCGCGGTAAAAAAGCCCATCATGATGCACACCGCCGGCGCAAAGCCGTAGACCAGCGCCTTGTCTGCGCCGGTTGCCGCATAGATGCCGACCGAGATGATATCGAGCAAGGGGATGAGTTTTTCGGGCTTGTCGACGATTGCCGGGAAAATGTAGATGATGGCTGCCGTAGCGATGGAGAGCGGCAGCGCCATTGGCTGGTTGAGGATGTAGACGTTGCCCACCTGCAGCGTCATATCGCGCAAAAGACCGCCGCCCAGACCGCAGACCACCGCGAGCGCAACTGCACCCACCAGGTCGAGTTTGTGCTCGCGCGCAACCAGCACACCCGAGATCGATGCAGCGACAACAGCGAACATTTCGAGCCAAAACGGGATGGCGACCATGGCATCCGTGGCGTGTGAGGTAACGGTCATAGCGGCGACGACGGGCAAGATGGAATCCTTTGAGTTGCAGGTTTGGACAATGCCCGTACATAGTACATGGTTGGCGGCGATTGCGACCCTATTGCTCGGCAAACGGTAGGGGTTGGGTGCGGTCATAGGTTCCAAACATGTATACCAGCCTCCAAAGATGTCGAAAAATGTCGTTTTTGGCGGATGATGTACATGTTTTGGCGCGCGCCGAGCGGGCGACGTTACTCGGAGGGCGTCTCTATGTCCTTCGTGCCCTTCCAGTTGCGGATAAGTGCCTTTCGCAGTTCGTTTTGCTTTCGCTGATACTCGGCATCCGTGCAGCGGGGCATACCGAGTGCTTCGCGGATATTGTTCATGGCACGGTGAAAAGCGAGTTGACTGGCAAATTGCGCTGAGGTGAGTGTGACAATGCGATAACCCATTTGGGCGAGCACAGCCTCGCGTTCCGCATCTGCTCCCTTACGGCCAGTCTCGTCGTGAAAGCCACCCTTATATTCGATGCCGAGCTCTCTGCGCTTATAGGTAATGAGGGCATCGATTTTGAGTGTTCGGGCTTTGGTGCAATGCCAAAGACGTTGAGGGATCTCGAGCGGTCGGTTGAGCTCGATGCCTCGAATGCCAACGCCGCCTTCGCTTGTTGGAAGTGAAAGTGCGATTGCCGATGCAGCCTCCATAGGCGAGACCGAGTGGTCGTAGACATGTCTGAGCGCGAGTCGCGCGCGTGTGGCACCGGGTTTGCCAGGGTGTTGATCGAGCAGTTCGACAATTTCGTCCTTGGAGGTGGTTGCTGGTTGCTCGGTATAAGGGTCAGAGGGATTAAGGCCCATGCGATAGTCGCCGCAAACTTCGTAGCCATACTCGAGGTATTCGATTCTATCCATCCACTCGGCGGCGAGCACGAAGGTGAAGGCTTCGTCGGTGATAAAGATGCCGGGCGTAAGCTCGTCAATATGGCCATAGGGTAGGCTTTGGCCGAGAACATGGCAAGTGACGCCGTTGGTGCGAATTCGCTCGAAAGCAAACACTACGGAGATATCGATAGTCTTGAACATATCGGGCGGAATGCCGCAGTCGGTGAGGGCCTGTCGTATGCGCGCGATGCGTTGCTGGGTGGAGAGACCTCTTGCGCCTATCTGGTAGTCGTGTTGCGCGACCGCTTGAACCCGGCCTTGCGGCGCGTGATGGACGAGCCATGCAGTTTTATGCGAAATGAGAACAGGGGTATCCATTGGGGACCTCTCGCTCTGAGTCGATACCCAACTCTTATGTCCGTTGAGGTGGGGAAATATACCGAATGCGAGTAAGCCGACTCATGCACGGCGTGTGTCATATACAAACGTGTACACCACCCTCCAAAAACGACATTTTTTGACATCTTTGGAGGGTGATGTACATGTTTGGGATGTTGGGTTGGGATTGAACGTGATGGGGGTGTGGGTTGAAGAGG
The DNA here is from genome assembly GCA_947642445.1 of uncultured Collinsella sp. GTDB lineage: Bacteria > Actinomycetota > Coriobacteriia > Coriobacteriales > Coriobacteriaceae > Collinsella. The sequence continues at coordinate 55,992 of CANRSF010000009.1, forward strand.
AGGGATGTCTAAATTTTGAGCAGCGCTCAAAATTTATCCGGTCGGCTTACGCCGACCGCGCTGCGCTAAAAACGCGCCACTGGCGCGTTTTCTTTACGCTCCGCGCCCTGGCGGGTTCGAATCCCTCCTCCTCCGCCGTATTTCTTTTTACGGTACTCTAACCAAAACTGCCCCGGTTTTGGGGCTCTTTCACAACCCATATGGCGGAGAGGGAGGGATTCGAACCCTCGTGACCTTATACAGGCCAAACGGTTTTCGAGACCGCCGCATTCAACCACTCTGCCACCCCTCCGCGTGGGGTAAAAACAAAGCAGGCTCGAAGGCCTGCTTTGGAATTAACTGGCGGAGAGTCAGGGATTTGAACCCTGGAGACGCTTTTGACGCCTACACGATTTCCAATCGTGCTCCTTCGGCCACTCGGACAACTCTCCGTTAAATGCGAAAGTCAGTATACACGAGGAATCGCAAAGTGCAAACAGAAAAGTTGGCATTTTTTAAAACGCTTGGCCGCACTTGTCGTTGCAGTGGGGTTTGAGGTGCCAAAAAACGGCTTCCGACCAGCGTGGTTGATCAGCTCAATTGTTCAAAAGGGGTATTCATAAGCGACTTGGCAATGAATTTAAAAATCTATGGGTGCTGCTGTGGACCACTGGTATGCATTTTGCGACCACAGCCTTGTGCCCGTTGACCTGCGGCTTGGCTCAGCTTGTCCCCGCGGCATCGTATCTTGTCCACAAATCCGTCAAGCTCTTGGTCAGCATTTGGTTGGAATGTGCATGAAACGCCGTGTGAGTATGGACATATGTGGAGGTCATGAGGTTGTAGCTGCATATTCTTGCGGCCTGGGAGGTTGAAAGATATTATTACCAAGTCTTTTCCTGCTTCAGGCGCACCTTCACGACCTGAAGCCACATTTGCCCAGAGGAGGTGACAATATGAAGGCTTATGAACTGCTGTTCTTTGTTGACCCGTCGCTCGACCCCGAGACTCGTCTCGCTGTTATGAAGCGTATCGATACCACGATCGCTGAGGGCGCTGGCAAGGTCGACTCCGTTGACGAGTGGGGCAAGCGCAAGCTCGCCTACGAGATCAACGACCTCACCGATGGTGACTACACCCTCATCAACTTCCACGCAGATCCTACCCAGATCGCCGAGCTTGATCGCGTCCTGCGCATCACCGACGCTGTGGTCCGCCACATGATCGTCCGTCGCGACGACCAGGAGTAAGACTGTCGTTTTGGACTGGGCTTGTGCCCCAAGAGGAAGTAGTGAGTTATGAGCATCAATCGAGTGAACATCACCGGTAACCTCACGCGCGATCCCGAGCTGCGCGCCACCGCCGGCGGAACTCAGGTTCTGTCCTTTGGCGTCGCCGTGAACGATCGTCGCCGCAACGCGCAGACTGGCGAGTGGGAGGACTATCCCAACTTTGTCGACTGCACTATGTTCGGCACCCGCGCCGAGGCCGTGAGCCGTTTCCTGGCAAAGGGAAACAAGGTCGCGATCGAGGGCAAGCTGCGCTACAGCTCTTGGGAGCGCGACGGCCAGCGCCGGAGCAAGCTTGAGGTCATCGTCGATGAGATCGAGTTTATGAGCTCCCGTGGTGGCCAGGGTGGCTACGACCAGGGCGGTTACGCCCCCGCAGCTCCCGCGCCCGCAGCACGTCCTGCCGCACCGGTGGCTACGCCGCCCGCGGTCGACGTCTACGATGAGGACATCCCGTTCTAAGGGTTGTTCACCTATTTTTGAGTGAGAGGCGGCTTCGGTTCGCCGAAGTTGCCAAACGAAAGGTATTTTGACATGGCTAATGATTTTTCTGCACGTCAGCCGCGTCGTAAGTACTGCCAGTTCTGCAAGGAGAACACTGAGTTCATCGACTATAAGGACACTCAGCTTCTCCGTAAGTACATGACCGACCGTGGCAAGATTAAGCCCCGTCGCGTCACTGGCGCTTGCACGCAGCATCAGCATGACATCGCCAACGCCATCAAGCGCGCCCGCGAGATGGCTCTCCTGCCGTACACCGTCCCCGTGGTTTCCTCTCGTGGCAACCGCGACCGCGGCTAAGAAGGGAGACGCATCATGAAGGTTATTCTTCTCGATGAGATCAAGGGCAAGGGCGGCGAGGGTGACGTCGTAGAGGTCGCTCAGGGTTACGCTGAGAACTTCCTGTTCCCCAAGAAGCTCGCTGTTGCCGCCACCAAGGGCAACCTCAAGCAGCTTGACGAGCGTCGCAACAACATCGCCAAGCGCGAGGCCGTCCGTCTGGCTACCGCCAACGAGACCAAGGCTGCCTTCGAGGGCAAGACGGTCACCGTTGACGTCAAGGTCGGCGACGAGGGCATCCTCTTTGGCTCCGTTACCGCCGCTATGATCGCTGACGCCATCAAGGCTCAGCTCGGTATGGACATCGATCGCAAGCGCGTCGAGCTCGGTAAGCCCATCAAGGTTGCCGGTGCCCACACCGTTGCCATCTCGCTGTACCGCGAGATCAAGGCCGAGGTTGTCGTTCTCGTCGGCGTTACCGCCGAGGAGCTCGCTGCCGAGGCTGAGGTCGAGGAGGCCGCTGAGGTCGCCGAGGCCGAGACCGCCGAGGTCGAGACTGAGGCTGCTGCCGAGTAGCATTTGCTGCAACGCAACAATCTTGTTCTAAGAAGGGCGCTCTGGGAAACCAGGGCGCCCTTTTGTTTTTTGCGCTGAGTGAGTGTCATGGTGAACGTTGCGTCGAAGTCCTATATACAGGACCGTTCATCCGTTTGGTTCGGTGATGATTGGCGGCGCGCGGCGCGTTTTGGGACCGTGGCTGATACTATGGATGCTCGCAAGCGATATGAATGAGGATGCTCATGGCATATGACGATAGGGAGACCGGGCTGACGGTTGAGGACCGCGGCTCCAAGTTGGGTCTTCCCCAAAACCAAGATGCAGAGGCCAATGTACTGGCCGCTATGCTGCTATCGCCCGAGGTGGTCGAAGAGGCCCAGGTCGAGCTGCAGCCCGATGACTTCTACCGGCCCATTCATAAGACCATCTATACCGCGATGGTCGATATGTACAACAGCCGCATTCCCATCGACTCCATCTCGCTGATCGATTACCTGCGAAGCATCAACAAGCTTGATGCCGTGGGCGGCGAGGCCTACATTTTGGAGTTGATGGGTCAGACCCTGTCGCTCGTCAACTGGCAGCACCATGCCGCTATCGTTCGCCGCGATTCGATGCTGCGTGAGCTGATCGGCGCCACCAACGAGATCAACGCGCTGGCCTATAACGCTCCCACCGATACCAAAGAGGTCGTGGAGCTGGCCGAGAGCAAGTTGCTCAAGGTCACGGCGCGCGAGGTCAAGTCGAGCTACAAGACGCTGACCGAGTTTATGGTCGAGGCCTATAACGAGGCCGAGGAAGTGTGCCAGGCAGGCGGCCAGGCTGCGGGCGTGCCCACGGGCTTCCCGTCGCTCGACCGCATGCTCATGGGTTTTCGCGAGGGCCAGCTCATCATCATCGGCGCCCGCCCTGCTGTGGGTAAGACGTCGTTCGCCCTGAATCTGGCGCTCAACGCTGCCGCGGCCGGTTATACCGTCGGCTTCTTCTCGCTGGAGATGTCGGGCAAGGAAATTGCCCAGCGTCTGATTTGCGCCTACGCCATGATTTCGATCAGTGACTTCCGCATGGGCCGCATTAGCCCCGAGCAGTGGGCCAATATCAACGAGGCCACGCAGACCTTGTCCAAGCTCGATATTCTGATTGACGATACGCCCGGCACCACAGTGACCGAGATTCGCGCCAAGAGCCGCCGCATGCTCCACAACAAGGAGAAGGCCATCATCATCCTGGACTACCTGCAGCTGGTGAGTCCTCCGCCGGGACGCCGCTCCGAGAGCCGTACCGTCGAGGTCTCCGAGATGTCGCGTGGTCTGAAGATCATGGCCAAGGAACTCAAGATCCCGCTCATCGCGCTGTCGCAGCTCTCGCGTCAGGTCGAATCCCGTACCGGCAAGCGCCCGCAGCTTTCCGACCTTCGTGAATCGGGCTCCATCGAGCAGGACGCCGATATCGTTATGTTCTTGGACCGCTCCGCCGACGAGGCCGAAGCCTCGCGCGACGATCGACCCGACGAGGGCGTTACGCGTATCGTCGTGGCCAAGAACCGTTCGGGCCCGATCGGCGACGTCGACCTGATGTTCCTGCCGGCATCCACCAAGTTCTATGAGCTTGATGGGGCACATGCCGAGGAGTAGGACAGGCGCCCGTTGCACGGGTATACTGGGAATGTTTTGTGCTTCTGCGTGCCGGCGTGGCGCGTAGACAGTCCATGAATGTAAGGAGTAAACATGCCGTCAACCGTTTTGGTCGGTGCCCAGTGGGGCGATGAGGGCAAGGGTAAGATCTGCGACCTGGTCGCCGGCGACTTCGATGCCGTCGTGCGCTACTCGGGCGGCAACAACGCCGGCCACACCATCGTCGTCAACGGCAAGAAGTACGGCCTGCACCAGGTGCCCTCCGGCATCATGTATTCCGACCATGTGTCGGTGATCGGTAACGGCTGCGTCGTCAACCCCAAGGTTGTCCTTGAGGAGATCGACATGTTCGAGGCCGACGGCATCACCACCAAGAACCTCAAGATTAGCGGCAACGCGCATGTCATCATGCCGTACCACATCGACCTGGATGGCGCCTTTGAGCAGAAGCTCGGCAAGAAGAACATCGGTACCACCAAGCGCGGTATCGGTCCGTGCTATCAGGACAAGATGGCCCGCATTGGCCTGCGCATGCAGGATATGCTGGACGAGGCGCTGTTCCGCGACAAGCTGGAGACCGCTCTCGCCCGCGTGAACCCCGAGCTTGAGCTCATCTACAACCTGCCCACCTACACCGTGGACCAGATTTGCGACGAGTACCTGCCCATGGCCGAGCGCCTGCGTCCCTACATCACCGAGACGAGCCTGCTGCTCAACAACATGATCGATGAGGGCAAGGACCTGCTGTTTGAGGGCGCCCAAGCGACGTTGCTCGACATCGACCACGGCACCTATCCGTACGTGACGTCTTCCAACTGCACCGCCGGCGGCGCCATCACCGGCTCCGGCGTGGGCATGAAGAACGTCGACCGCGTGCTGGGCGTCATGAAGGCCTATATCACCCGCGTCGGTTCGGGCCCCATGCCCACCGAGCTTTCCTATGAGTCCGAGGCCGGTCACACGCTGACCGAGGAGGGCTATGAGTACGGTGTGACCACCGGTCGCCGTCGTCGCTGCGGCTGGTTCGACGGCCCCATCGCCAACTACGCCTCACGCGTCAACGGCCTCACCGATATCGCCCTGACTAAGCTCGACGTGCTTTCGGCCTTCGACACCATCAAGGTGTGCGTGGCCTACGACGTCGATGGCGAGCGCTACACCAGCGTGCCCGAGCATCAGGTGCGCTTTGAGCATGCCAAGCCCATCTACGAGGAGCTCCCCGGCTGGAAGTGCGACATCACCGGTTGCCGCAGCTTTGATGAGCTGCCGCAGGAGGCTCAGGACTACGTGGCGTTTATCGAGGATCTGGCACACACCCGCGTGACGTTCATTGGCGTCGGCGCCGGTCGCGAGCAGATCATCAACCGATTCTGGAAGTAATCGGGACTATTTGGTTATTGCGATATACCCCTTTGCAGCCCAAGCGGGCGGCCGAGGGGTATATTTGCTTGCAAAGGGCTCGCGCGGAGCGGGCCATTCATCCATAGAGGAGGCACCCTTGAAGGCGGACACTCAAACCATCGACATCCTGTTGTTGGGCAGCGGCGGCCGTGAGCATGCTTTGGCAGCTAAGCTCGCAGCATCACCGCGCGCCGGCAAGCTCTACATCGCGCCGGGCAACGGCGGCACCGCGAGCTGCGGCGAGAACGTTGTTCTCGACGACTGCGATCCTGCGGCCGTGGCGGCGTTTGCGCAGAGCCACGGATGCGGACTCGTGGTAATTGGCCCCGAGGCTCCGCTCGTGGCGGGTGTGGCCGACGCCGTGCGCGCGGCGGGTATTCTCTGCTTTGGCCCGGGTGCCGAGGGCGCCCAGATGGAGGGCTCCAAGCTGTTCTCCAAGCAGCTCATGGAGCGCGCGGGCATTCCGACGGCAGCCTACGGCTCGTTTACCGACGAGGCTTCGGCTCTCGCCTACGTGCGCGAGCAGGGCGCCCCGCTGGTCGTCAAGGCCGACGGCCTTGCCGCGGGCAAGGGCGTCATCGTGGCGATCGAACTTGAGCAGGCCGAGGAGGCCGTGCGCGAGTGCTTTGGCGGCACCTTTGGCGATGCCGGCAATACCGTGGTTATCGAGGAGATGCTGACCGGCCCCGAGTGCTCGCTTTTGGCCTTTACCGACGGCAAGACCGTGCGCCCCATGGCCACCTCGCAGGACCACAAGCGCGCGCTCGAGGGCGACAAGGGTCCCAACACCGGCGGCATGGGCGTCTACAGCCCGGTGCCCATCGTGACCGACGAGGAGCACGCCACCATGGTGGCGGTCATGGAGCAGACCGTTGCCGAGCTTGCTGCCGAGGGCATCGACTACCGCGGCTGCCTGTATGGCGGCTTTATGCTCACCCCCGCCGGCCCCAAGGTGCTGGAGTTCAACGCCCGCTTTGGCGACCCCGAGACGCAGGTCGTGCTCCCGCGCCTTAAGAACGACCTGGTCGAGGTCATGCTGGCCTGCGCCAACTGCGAGCTCGATCAGATTGAGCTCGACTGGCGTGACGAGTGGGCCGTGGCCGTTGTCCTGACGAGTGCGGGTTATCCCGGCAGCTACGAGAAGGGCAAGGTCATCACCGGTATTGCCGATGCCGAGGCCATGGAGAACGTGACCGTGTACCACGCGGGCACTGCCGTGGTGGACGGCCAGCTCGTGACCAATGGTGGCCGCGTGCTTGCCGTGACCGCTCTGGGCGACACGTTCGAGAACGCTCGCAACCTTGCCTACGAGGCCTGCGAGAAGATTGATTTTGAGGGTAAGACCCTGCGCCACGACATCGGCCTGCGTGCGCTGCGCGGCCGCGACGCCTGGGATGCCTAAAATCCGAGAGGAATGAGACGGATGGACGAGAAGAACGAAGAGCTCGTGGACGCACAGATCGTCGAGGAGGACAGCCGCATGTATGGGCACGCCGAGGGCGAACCTGGTGGCGAGGTCGCTGACGAGCCGGCGCTGGTGCTGGGCGACGACGACCCGCACGATGCCGAGCTGCACGAGAAGATTCTTTCGGAGGAGTGCGCCTGGAAGGGCAAGATCCTCGACGTCCACCGTCTTGAGGTTGAGCTGCCTAACGGTCGCCGCAGCGCCCGCGATATCGTTCGCCATCCGGGTGCGGCGGCCGTTGTGGCGCTGACCGAGAGCGGCAAGATTGTGCTGGTGCGTCAGTACCGCACCGCCATCGACCGTGTGACGGTCGAGATTCCCGCCGGCAAGCTCGATCCAGGCGAGGACCCGCTCGATTGCGCCAAACGCGAGCTGCATGAGGAGACGGGCTTTAGGGCTGGTCGCATTCGCTTTTTGACGTCGATTGTCACGTCCTGTGGTTTTTGCGACGAGATCATTCACATCTACTTGGCTACCAAGCTGGAGTTTGATGCGCCCAACCCCGATGATGACGAGTTTGTCAACGTGGACCTGGTGCCACTGCACGAGTTGATCGACGCCGTACTCGACGGCAAGATCGAAGACGCCAAGACCGTCGTGGGCGCCTTGGCCTGCGATAGCATCGCGCATCGCCTTGGGGGCGCGGAGCTCTAGGTTACGCGGTTTTACCAAACCGCGTAACGAGTCGACGCTGCAAACGCCCCTAAGCGGCAATCTGCCTTTCAATCGTCGCTCGCGTACCGAAGTACGCGTCGCTCCTCTTTCAAGGCACCTTGCTCGCTTAGGGACGTTTTCGCTGACGCTGCCAGAACATCGGCGTTATGCTTGTTGGGACGCTTTGTTTTCAGCCTGACCGGTTCAACCGGATTTCTCACGCTATTTATTTCTCTTCGAGGATTGCATGTTTAAAAGGTTTCTCTCGTATTACGAGCCCCAGATGGGGCTTTTTGTTGCCGATACTGTTTGCGCTCTGGTGCTTGCTGCCATTGACCTTGCGTTTCCTATTATTCTGCGCAATCTGACCGGCGGGTTGTTTACCCAGGGTCAGGCTGCCATTATGCAGGCGCTCGGCATGATTGCGGTGGGCTTGGTGCTGATGTATGCCGTCCGCTGTGCCTGCCGCTATTTTGTGAGCTATTGGGGTCACGTGATGGGCGCGCGTATGGAGTCCAAGATGCGCGAGGACCTGTTTGACCAGTATGAGCGCTTTAGCTTTGCGTACTTTGACCGCAACAGCTCGGGCGACATGATGAGCCGCGTGGTCAACGACCTGTTCGATATCTGCGAGGCGGCGCACCACGTGCCCGAGTGGATCATCATCTGCGGCATCGAGATTATCGGCTCGTTTGTGATCCTCTTTACCATCGCCCCGGTGCTGGCGCTCGCCATGGCCGTGGTGACGGCGGCGTTTGCGGTCATCATGTTTTGGCAGAACATGCGCATGCGCGAGGTCTTTAGCGACAACCGCAAAAAGATCAGCGGCATCAATGCGCAGCTGCAGGATTCGCTGGCGGGCATGCGCGTGGTCAAGAGTTTTGCCAATGAGGAGACCGAACGCTTCAAGTTCCGCGCCTCCAACAATCGCTATCTTTCGTCCAAGGAGAACATGTATCACGCCATGGGCGTCTATACCGCGACGTATGGCCTGCTCTCGGGTGTGCTCTATGTGATCGTGGTGCTGCTGGGCGGCTGGCTGGTCGCCCAGGGACAGCTGCAGGCGGTCGATATGGCGACCTTTGCACTCTATATTTCGCTGTTCTGCACGCCGCTCGAGACACTCGTCAATTCGGCCGAAACGTATCAGAAGGCCATCGCCGGCTTTAAGCGCATGGACGAGGTGCTCTCGACCGCGCCGGATATCCAGGACAAGCCGGGCGCTACGGATCTGCAGGTGACTGCCGGCGCCGTGGAGTATCACGACGTGTGCTTTAACTACGAGGACGTTGAGCTGGGCGAGGGCGATGCCGAAGAGCGTCCCGTTATCGACCATATGAATCTGTCCATCAAGCCCGGGCAGACCATCGCTTTGGTTGGCCCTTCGGGCGGCGGCAAGTCCACGACCTGTTCGCTGCTGCCGCGCTTTTATGACGTGGCTGCCGGATCCATTAGCATCGACGGCCAGGACGTGCGTGATGTGACGCAGCAGAGCCTGCGGCGCGCCATCGGCCTGGTGCAGCAGGATGTCTATCTGTTTGACGGCACGATTGGCGAGAACATCGCCTACGGCAAGCCGGGCGCTACGGCAGGAGAGATCGCCGAGGCCGCCCGTCGCGCCAACATCGATGCCTTTATCGAGTCGCTTCCACAGGGTTATGACACGGTCGTGGGCGAGCGTGGCAGCCGTCTTTCGGGCGGACAGAAGCAACGCGTTGCCATTGCGCGCGTGTTTCTCAAGAACCCCAAGATCCTGATTTTGGACGAGGCGACGAGTGCTTTGGATAACGAGAGCGAGGAGGCGGTGCAGGAGTCACTCGAGGAGCTGGCACGCGGCCGTACCACAATCATCATCGCCCACCGTCTTTCGACCATTAAGCACGCCGATGAGATTGCGACCGTTGAGCATGGTCGCGTTGTGGAGCGTGGCACGCACGAGGAGCTTCTCGCCCGTGGCGGCACTTATGCCCGTTACTATCGAATGCAGTTCGAAGGTGCGCGTGCGCACGAGCTCGACTGATTGATATGACAGGAAGTTTATGGCTGACAAGAACCCTTTGACTCCGGAAGAAGTGACGGAGTTATTCTCCGAAATCGATGCATCCGGCGTCTTGGATCCTACGCTCGCCAAAAAGCGAACCGAGCGCATGCGTGAGAAGGAGGCTGCGGCCAAGCGCGGTGACAAAGCGGCGCTAGCGCAGCTGCGCAGCGAGGACCGCGCGAGCCAGGCAAAACATATCGACCCGCTGTCCGAGGACGATCCTTCGGGCTCGCAGGTGAGCCATACCATTACGAAGACCGCGATGGCCGTGGTCATCGGTATTCTGGTGCTGATCGTGGGCATGCAGATCGGCTACGGCGTGATGCGCCGTCTGAATACCGCCAACCTGTCCGAGAGCGTTTCGGTGGATACCGTCTCGACCGCGCTCAAGGGTGGACTCGAATGGGGCAACGGCTTTACGCAGTTCCCGCTCGATTTTTCTGTCGACGAGGCCGATGAGCGCACGGGCACGGTTGAGGTGACGGTGTTGGACACGTCGTCTGCCAATGAGCTCGAGCTGCTGTCCAACGGGCAGATCCAGGCCGCGGCGCTTGCGACCAACGCCCTGCTCAACGACAAAATTGACCGCGTGGTGTATAACGTTCACGCCTATATCGACGAGGATAGCAACATTCAGCACGATTCCTTTTTTGGCATGTTTCCCGCGCGGGGTCATCAGAGCGCCATTTTGACGTTCGTGTGGACCAAGAGCTCATCCAACGCCACGAGTATCGACTGGAAGATGCGTATCGTAAGCATGGACGACACCATTGCCGAGCGCATTCAAAAACAGGTGAACTCGGTTTCGTCGCTGATCGAGGACCCGGTGGTGAGCCAGACCAAGATTGACGAGGAAAAGGCCGAACGTGACCTGGAACATCGTCTGCATGGTCGCGAGATTTTCCGCGGCGGCAAGCCCGACCGAACGCCGTCCGATCTGCTGGAACAGGACAAGAAAAAGTAAGACGCCATCATCCCGCGTGAGCCACAAGCCCCGCGGGATGATTTTTTAATCCTCGTCCCAGAAAAATTATTATGCATAGAAAGTCATAATTATCATTTCGTAAACATTTCGATGAAATTAACGCCATGAGGCATGCTTGCGGTTACAATACCGCGAGGCCTAACTACACACCTTTAAGCCGGTCCTGTGAGACCGGGAAGGAGAATTATGGCGAACAACCATACCGCGGGCGCTGCCGCCCGCACCATCGCGCCCAGCGAGTTGTGCCAGCGTATGCTGGCAAAAACCAGCAAGCGCACCTGCGGTCCCTGCATCCTGTATCTTGAGGATGGGACCATTTTTTATGGCCGTGCATGTGGTGCCGAGGGTACCGCAACCGGCGAGGTCTGCTTCAACACCTCGCTTGAGGGCTACTTTGAGGTCATGACCGACCCGAGCTATGCCGGCCAAATCGTAACCATGACCTATCCGCAGATCGGCAACTACGGTATCGACGAGACCGATGTCCAGTCGGCCTTCCCCGGCGGCGCCGTGCGCCCTGCGAGCGCTCCGGCCATGCGTGGCATGATCGTTCGCGACATGTGCGCCACGCCTTCTAACTGGCGCTCGGCCGTCAGCGTGCCGGAGTACCTGCGCGCTCACGGCATCGTCGCTATCGAGGGCGTCGACACCCGCGCTCTGGTGCGCCATCTGCGCGACAATGGTTCCAAGATGGGCATTATCTCGACCGAGATCTTCGACGTCGACGAGCTTGCCGAGCGCTTGTCCGCTGCGCCCACGCTGGTAGGCGAGAACCTGGTCAAGACCGTAAGTTGCCCCGCGCCTCACGAGTTTGTGGCCGCCGACCTGCCTGCCACGCATGACTTTGCGCTTGCGGCTGCCGCTCCTGCCCGTCACAAAGTGGTCGCCTACGACTGCGGTGTGAAGCGCGGTATTCTGGAGGGCCTGGTCCGTGCCGGCTGCGATCTCACCGTCGTGCCGTGGGGTACGCCCGCCCAGCAGGTACTCGACATGAATCCCGATGGCGTCTTTTTGTCCAACGGCCCCGGCGACCCCGATGCCGTGGTGGAGACCTATGAGCAGGTACAGCAGCTGATCGGCAAGGTGCCGGTCTTTGGCATTTGCCTCGGTCACCAGATGATCAGCCTGGCCTGCGGCGCCCAAATGGAAAAGCTTAAGTTCGGTCACCGCGGTGGCAACCAGCCGGTCATGAACCTGGTAAGCCGTCGCGTGGAGATTACCGCACAAAACCATGGCTTTGGCCTGCTGTTCCCCAGCTTGGGCAAGCTTGTCCCCGAACTTTCCGGCGGCGAGACCGAGCATGCGGTCGATGGAGATCTGCGCGTTTGGGTGCGCCGCGGAATCGCGCCGGTCGTGATGAACGAGCGCTTCGGCCGCATTCGCCTGACGCATGTGAACCTTAACGACGGCACCGCCGAGGGCATCCAGCTGCTCGAAGCCCCGTGCTTCTCGGTCCAGTACCACCCCGAGGCCTCGCCTGGCCCCACCGATGCCCACTATCTCTTTACCGCCTTTACGCGACTCATGGACGGCGAGGAGAACTACCTGGACATCGACACCGCGAAGGACCGCCTGGCTGGCTGGAATTTCGCCGAGACTGAGACCGAGGAGAACTAACATGCCCAAGCGTACTGACATCAAGCGTATCCTCGTCATTGGTTCGGGCCCCATCGTCATTGGCCAGGCCTGCGAGTTTGACTACTCCGGCGCCCAGGCCTGCAAGGTGCTCAAGGAGGATGGCTTCGAGGTCATCCTGGTCAACTCCAACCCGGCGACCATCATGACCGACCCGGGCTTGGCCGACCGCACCTATGTCGAGCCCATCACCGCCGAGTTTATCGAGCGCGTGATCAAGAAAGAGCGCCCGGACGCGCTGCTGCCCACGCTGGGCGGCCAGACCGGTCTGAACGCCGCCGTCGAGCTGGCAAAGGACGGTACGCTCGACAAGTACGGCGTCGAGATGATCGGCTGCGACCTTGCCGCTATCGAGCGCGGCGAGGACCGCAAACTCTTTAACGAGGCCATGGCCGAGATTGGCCTGGAGGTCGCGCGCTCGGGCTATGCCTACAGCGTGGCCGACGCCGAGACTATCGCCGAGCGCGTGGGCTATCCCTGCGTACTGCGCCCGAGCTTTACCCTCGGCGGCGCCGGCGGCGGCATCGCTCACACCCACGAGGAGCTCGTCTCCATCGTGAGCCAGGGCCTCGAGCTCTCGCCCGCCCACGAGGTGCTGGTCGAGGAGTCTATCGAGGGCTGGAAAGAGTATGAGATGGAGGTCATGCGTGACCACGCCGGCAACGGCATCATCGTGTGCTCCATCGAGAACCTCGACCCCATGGGCGTGCATACCGGCGACTCCATCACCGTGGCGCCGGCGCAGACGCTCTCCGACCTTGAGTATCAGCGCATGCGCGTGGCCTCGCTCGCCATTCTTGAGAAGATCGGCGTCGAGACCGGTGGCTCCAACGTGCAGTTTGCCGTGAACCCCAACACCGGCCGCCTGATCGTCATCGAGATGAACCCGCGCGTGAGCCGCTCGTCCGCGCTGGCCTCCAAGGCCACGGGTTTCCCCATTGCCAAGGCCGCCGCGCGTCTGGCCGTGGGCTATACGCTCGACGAGATCGTCAACGACATCACCAAGGCTACGCCCGCCTGCTTTGAGCCCACGATCGACTACTGTGTGGTCAAGGTGCCGCGCTTTGCCTTCGAGAAGTTCAAGGGTACCGACCCCACGCTCACCACGCGCATGAAGGCCGTGGGCGAGATCATGGCGATCGGCCGCACCTTTGAGGAGGCCTTTGGCAAGGCTATGCGCTCGCTGGAGGACGGCCACCAGGGCATTTGCGCCGGCGGCAAGGAAGGTGCCGATAAGCTGAGCGACGACGAGCTTGCTCAGGCCGTGGCAACCCCGACCGAGCATCGCATCTTCTTTGTGGTCGAGGCCCTGCGCCGTGGCTGGGACATCGCTCGCATCCATGCCATCTGCGGTATCGATCCGTGGTACCTCAACCGTATCAACGATATGGTGCAGGTCCAGGAGAGCATCCGCGGCCTGCGTGTGGAGGATATCGACGCCGACGCGATGCGCCTGCTCAAGCAGTACGGTACGAGCGACGCCGAGATCGCCGCGCTGACCGGCTCGGACGAGCGCTTTGTGCGCGCCTATCGCAAGGGTCTGGGCGTGGTTCCCAGCATGAAGACGGTCGATACCTGCGCTGCGGAGTTCTCGAGCGCCACGGAGTACCACTACAAGACGTACGAGAACATCTACCGCACGAGTCCGGATGCCAAGAAGTGCGTGGCTCCCGACGAGACCACGCCGGCGGACAAGCCCAAGGCGATGATCCTGGGCGCCGGTCCCAACCGCATTGGCCAGGGTATCGAGTTCGATTACTGCTGCGTGCACGCGAGCTACGCGCTGGCGGCCCGCGGCTTTGAGACCATCATGGTCAACTGCAACCCCGAGACCGTCTCGACTGACTACGACACCTCGGACCGCTTGTACTTTGAGCCGCTCACCTACGAGGACGTCATGGATGTCATCGATGTTGAGCGACCCGACGGCGTCGTGGTGACGCTCGGCGGTCAGACCCCGCTTAAGCTGGCGCGCATGCTCGAGGAGAGCGGCGTGAACATCATGGGTACCAAGCCCGACGCCATCGACTTTGCCGAGGACCGCGAGCGCTTCGCCGCTCTGCTCGACAAGCTGGGCATCATGTACCCGCCGGCGGGCCAGGCCACCTCGTTTGAGGAGGCCGAGGCCGTGGCCGCGCACATCGGCTATCCGCTGCTGGTGCGCCCGAGCTATGTGCTGGGCGGCCGCGGCATGATGATCGCCTACGATGCCGAGCATCTGCGCGATTACATGGCCGAGGCTGCGCGCATTAGCCCCGACTACCCGGTGTACCTGGACCGCTTCCTGGAGGGTGCGATCGAGTCCGACGTCGACGCCCTGTGCGATGGCGAAGAGGTATACATCGGCGGCATCCTGGAGCATATCGAGGAAGCCGGTATTCACTCCGGCGACTCCGCGACCTGCATCCCGCCGTTCAGCTTTAGCGAGAGCCTGCAGGCGAAGCTCCGCGAGACCACGCGCCGCATCGCGATGGCGCTGGGAGTCCGCGGTCTGGTCAACGTGCAATATGCCATCAAGGGCGAGACCGTCTACGTGATCGAGGCCAACCCGCGCGCCAGCCGTACCGTGCCGTTTATCTCCAAGGCCACCGGTGTGCCGCTGGCCAAATGCGCGGCGCGTATCATGGCAGGCGATTCCATCGCGAGCTTGGGCCTGCCGAGCGACGAACGTCAGCTGGACTGGTTCTGCATGAAGGAAGCCGTCATGCCCTGGGGTCGTTTCCCGGGCGCCGACGTCATCCTGGGGCCCGAGATGAAGTCGACGGGCGAGGTCATGGGTATCGCCAAGAGCTATCCCGAGGCATACGCCAAGACGCAGCTGGCGATTGACTACAAGCTGCCCGACCCGAGCGCCGGCAAGGTATTCATCAGCGTGTGCGACCGCGACAAGCGCCACATCCTTTCGGTCGCGCGTATCCTGCGTTACCTGGGCTTTGATATCTGCTCCACCGAGGGTACGGCGCGCGTGCTGCGCGGCGGCAACGTGACGTGCGAGGTCGTGGAGAAGATTAGCGGCCCGCACGACGGCGAGCGCCCCAACATCGGCGACCTGATCGCCGACGGCAAGATTGCGGTGATCGTCAATACGCCGTACGGTCCGGGCTCGCGCGGCGACGGCTATCTGCTGCGCACCGAGGCGGTGCGCCGCGGTGTGACCTGCGTGACCGCGATGTCTGCGGCCAACACGTACGTGAGTGCCATCGAGGCGGTGCGCGAGGACCAGCAGGGTCACGGCAGCGCCAACGACATGGGCATGGACGTCATCGCCCTGCAGGACCTGCCGCAGCATACGGTGTAGGTTGAACTGGCCGGCCGGGGCGGAGGGGGCTGAGTTTCCCCCTTCGCTCCGGCTGCAAGCAGAGTCGCTCAGTGGGAAACTCAGCCCCCTCCGCCCCGGCCTACGGTGACTCGGCTGCACCGTGTGCTGCCGAAGGGGCTTTGCGCGATGACTAGGGCTGAAAAAGAAAGTGAGTGTGGGCTCCGCCGTTCGTTCGAACGGCGGAGCCCACGTTTTGGATTTATTGGGCTGTGGCGGTGAAGGTTGTTTTGTCGGCGGCGATGTGCACGTGCAGCTTTGCCTGACCGTCGCAGCTGATGAGCACGCCTACCTCGAACGGGGTTCCCGTCTTGTCGTAGGTCGAACGCACGATGCGCATCGCCGCCTTACCGGTGTTCTGTCCCAAAAGGCGCGCCTCATGCTTGTCGAGGTTGACCGTCTCGTAGACGGCATCGACGCTTGCGGGCAGGATGCCGGTCTTTTCCGCGATGTAGGCGTAGAGCGAGCCATCCACGTCTTTGCGTGTGAGCTCGGGGCAAAGTGACACGGGGATATAGACGTAGTTGAGCTCCATGGGTTTGTCGTTGGCGAGACGCAGGCGGCGAATCTCCCAGACGGGTGTCCCCTCGGGCACTTTGAGCCCAGAGGCGATGCCGCGGACGGCCGGTATGCTTGAAAAGGCGAGAATCTGCGAGCTCGGAACCCGTCCCGCTTCGCGCATCCGCGCGCTGAAATTCAGGGCCAGGTCGATGCCGGGTGCTGAGGTTTGGGGTTTGATGAACGTGCCCTGCCCACGTTTGCGCACCACGCGCCCCTCGATGACGAGATCTTGGAAGCAACGGCGCACGGTCGCGCGCGATAACTCTAGCCGCTCACAGATTTCGAGCTCGCGTGGCAGCGGCGTCTTGGTGTCGAACGCCTGGCTGGCGATAAGCAGGGCGATTCGATGTTTAAGTTGGACATAGAGCGGCGTATCACCGCTGCGGTCGAAGGGTTCGGAGGCGAGAAACGAGATCATATCCATGGGGTACCTCCATGTCGTGGGCGTACGTGACATGGTCTGACACTGCGGAGCAAACCGGAGATGCCAGGCCCGATTCTTGCTGGTATGTATGGTGCATAAGGAACATAAAACATTTATCAGGCAATCTACCTGCTATTTTAAAAATAATTAGAAGAAAAAATAATTTAGGCACAAAAATAGTTGCTACCGTTAACCGATGAATAGTTGCCGTCCGCAACTATTTTCTTGTACCGAACATGCCCCGGCGCAACAATAATCTCAGCAAAAAGCAA
>CANRSF010000010.1 GCA_947642445.1 uncultured Collinsella sp.
TACATGGCCCGCGTTGCCTTCATCATGGACCGCGTGTTCCGCCGCTTTGGCCTGTCCGGTAAGTCGTTCATCCCCATGCTCGTGTCTTCGGGCTGCGGCGTCCCCGGCGTCATGGCTACCAAGACCATCGAGAACGAGAAGGACCGCCGCATGACGGTCATGACTACCACGTTCATCCCCTGCGGCGCTAAGCTGCCGATCATCGCCCTGCTCATGGGTTCCATCATCGGCGATTCTTCCACCACCGCGGCGTGGATCAGCCCGCTCTTCTACTTCCTGGGCGTCTTTGCCGTCATCGCCTCGGGCCTCATGCTCAAGAAGACCAAGCTCTTCGCCGGTCGCCCGACGCCGTTCGTGATGGAGCTTCCCGCCTACCACTTCCCGGCGATCCGCTCTTGGGCGCTGCACGTGTGGGAGCGCTGCTGGGCCTTTATCAAGAAGGCCGGCACGGTCATCTTCGCGTCCACTGTCGTGGTTTGGTTCCTGTCCAACTTTGGTAGCTACAACGGTTCCTTTGGCTTCCTGCCTGCGATGGACGGCATCCCCGAGGAGTTCATGGACTACTCCGTGCTCGCCATGCTGGGCAACCTGGTCGCTTGGATCTTCGCCCCGCTCGGCTTTAGCACCTGGCAGGCAACCGCACTGACCGTCTCTGGCCTCGTCGCCAAGGAGAACGTCGTCGCCACCGCCGGCTCGCTGCTGTCCGTTGCCGACGCGGGCGAGACCGACCCGAGCCTGTGGACCGCGTTTGCCGGCATGTTCCCCACCATGGGCGCTTGCGTGGCCTTCGGCGCCTTCAACCTGCTGTGCGCTCCGTGCTTTGCCGCCATTGGCACCATCCGCAACCAGATGGACTCTGGCAAGTGGACCGCGATTGCCATCGGCTACGAGTGCGCCTTCGCTTGGGTGATCGGCCTGTTCATCAACCAGTTCTACAACCTGCTTGTCCTTGGGCAGTTTGGTATCTGGACGGTAGTGGCCATCGTGCTGCTGGTTGCGATGCTCTTCCAGATCTTCCGTCCCATGCCCAAGCATGCATGGACCGACGAGGACGAGACCAACACTGCTTCCGCCGCAGTTTCCGCTTAAGTCCGAATAAGGATTAACCCCTTTCCACGAGCCCGGGTGTCCCAGCGACACTCGGGCTTTTTGGTGGGGGAGATGTGGCGTTTCCGCAGATAAACCGACCAATATGAACCTGTCCCTTTTTGGTAGGTGGAGAATGGGGTAAAGTAAGTGATGGTTAACTAGAGGAGGCTTGCTATGGCACCTATCGATATTGTTGTACTGGCCGTTATCGGTATTGCGTTTGCTGCGGTATGCGTGCGCATTTACCGCAAGGGCACCTGCGCCGACTGCGCTCAGGGTGGCGTTTGCACGGGGCATTGCTCCAATAAAAAGACCTGCGCCGCGCTTAAGGGCGTGGACAAAATTGCCGAAGACTTGGGCCGCGGTATCAAATAAAGTCCAGACATCCAAGCGCCTCGCGAGCATCCGTTCGCGGGGCGCTTTGCGCATTTGGGCGCGAGCGCGGCGAGTTGAAGAGTATTTTTGGGGTATCGTTAACTGAACTGTAAATTGGCAACTTATTTATAACGGAGTAATCCCATGAGCGCTCGTGTAACCATGAAGGACATAGCCGCCGAGCTTGGCGTTTCCATCAATACCGTGCACAAGGCCCTGACGGGAAAGGCCGGCGTGAGCGAATCCGTGCGCGCCAAGGTGAACGCCAAGGCCGAGGCCATGGGCTATCACCGCAACACAAGTGCCTCAAGCCTGCGCCGCAAGGATATCAATCTGGTGTTTTGCCTGCCCCGCGCATCGCGCGAGGGAGCGTACTTTTTCCGTTACCTGTGGGAGGGCTGCAATCGCTTTGAGCAGGAGGTCATCGACCAGGGCATTACGGTTGAGCGTGTTGAATTTGGCGTGGGCGGCTACGCTGATGCGCTCGAGCAAATCGACGAGCGTTTGCAGGTGGGCGAGAAGATTGATGGCTTGCTTGCCTATGCGCCGGGCGACGATCGTGCAACTGAGCTTTTGGGGCAGATTGCCGAGGCGGGCGTGACGATCGAGCTCGTCGACGGCGACCGTCCGCACCTCGACCGTCTGGGCGCCAGTCTGGCTGATTATTCAACGGCGGGCAGCCTGATGGCCGAGCAGGCGGTCAACTTGGTTCACGCCGCTGGTGTCGATGCCCGTGTGCTCCTGCTAGCGGGCGACCCCTATACCGATTCACACTATCTGACCGCTCGCGCCTTCCATACGTACCTGCGCGAGCATGATGTTCCTTGGCAGGTCGAGGACCTTACCGGCGCTCATGCCCAGGTCAAGCAGCTCGAGCGCGAGCTCAAGAATCGTCTCAAGGCTCCGGACGCCCCCGAGCTGATCTGCAGCGTGTTTGCCGTGGGCTCCGAGCTGGTTGCCGATACGCTCGTTTCGGCCGGCAAGGCGGGCGAGGTCATGGTGATCGGCAATGACCTGTTTCCCGAGAGTGTGCTTGCCCTGCGTCGCGGCATTTTTACCAATATCGTCTACAAGGACCCAGTGAGTTTGGCATATCGTGGCGCCAAGACCTTAGGCGATTACCTGCTGTGGGGAAAGACACCGGCGGAGCCTGTGCAAAAGGGCGCCGTCGAGATGGTGTTTGGCAGCAACGTCGACCGCTACTGCGAACTTGCGGGAATTTAGCCGATTGGGCAGGTACCCCCTCTTGCGACGTGCATTTTTGGGAGTATTCAGCATTGGCATGCCCTGAATGAGGCGCAGAACGACTGTTTTAAGTGCCGCCGGTGGCGTATTTCGCCATCGGCGGCACTTTTTATGCCGATCGGACGCAATGTGCGCATCAAATGGGGCGCCGAGGACGGCGCACGGCGCGCTCCAATGCTGAATACTCCCAAAAATGTACGTCGGGACATGACCCACCTGAGCAAAAGCGCTCAAGTTCGGTGTTCGGGGACGCCAACCAGTCCGCAATACATGCAAGTTACATCTCCAGCAACCGTTGAACGGACAAAATCGACCGTTCACCCCGTGGTGGTTAGGTGAACGTTCACCTTTTGAGTTGCAATGGATTAGTATAGTGAACGTTCACCTAAAGGATAACGAGCGCGCCGTGCGCCCGCCTTGCCAGCAAAGGGGCTGTTTGATGAAAAACTTTATGGACGATCAGGATTTCCTGCTGAGCACCAAGACCGGCGAGGAGCTGTTCCACAACTTTGCCAAGGGCATGCCCATCGTCGACTACCACTGCCACATTTCCCCCAAGGAGATCTGGGAGGACAAGCGTTTCGAGAACATCACCGAGGTTTGGCTGGGCGGCGACCACTACAAGTGGCGCCTGATGCGCGCCAACGGCGTCGACGAGCGTTTTATCACTGGCGACGCTCCTGCTCGCGAGAAGTTCCAAAAGTGGGCCGAGACCCTGGGTCGCTGCGTCGGCAACCCCGTCTTTGAGTGGAGCCACCTGGAGCTTAAGCGCTACTTTGGCTACGAGGGCGTCCTCAACGGCAAGACTGCCCAGGAGGTTTGGGACCTTGCCAACGCCAAGCTCGCCGAGGCCAGTTTCACCTGCCGCAACCTGATCAAGCAGTCCAACGTCCGCATGATCTGCACTACTGACGACCCCGCCGACAGCTTTGAGTGGCACAAGAAGATTGCAGCCGACGACAGCTTTGACGTTCAGGTCGTTCCCGCCATGCGCCCCGACGCCGCCCTGCGCATCGAGCGCGGCCAGGAGTTTGCCGACTACTGCAAGCGCCTCTCCGAGGTTGCCGGCGTTGAGGTCAGCGACTTCGAGGGCATGAAGGCTGCCATCTCCAAGCGCTACGACGTTGCTCACGAGCTGGGCTGCCGCGCATCCGACCACGCACTTGACTACGTTATGTACGTCCCGGCTACCGCCGACGAGATCGAGGCCATCTTTGCCAAGGGCCTGGCTGCTGAGCCGCTAACCGAGGAGGAGGTCCTCAAGTACAAGACTGCCTTTATGCAGTTCGTTGCCGGTGAGTATGTCCGTCTGGGCTGGGCCATGCAGCTGCACTTTGGGTGCAAGCGCGACAACAACCGCGCCATGTTCGCCAAGCTCGGTCCCGACACCGGCTACGACTGCATCTCCAACTACACGCCGTCCGACCAGCTCGCCGATTTCCTCAACTCCATCCAGGAGACCTGCGGCCTGCCCAAGACCATCCTGTACAGCCTGAACCCCATCGATAACACCATGATCGATACCGTCATGGGCTGCTTCCAGGAGGCTCCGACTGCCGGTAAGATCCAGAACGGCTCCGCCTGGTGGTTCAACGACAACGAGGTCGGCATGCGCGAGCAGCTCACGGCTTTGGCTAACGAGGGCGTGCTGGGCAACTTTGTGGGCATGCTTACCGACTCCCGCTCCTTCCTGTCCTACCCGCGTCACGAGTACTTCCGTCGCGTGCTGTGCAGCGTGATCGGCGAGTGGGTCGAGCAGGGCAAGTACCCGGCCGACATGGAGCTGCTGGGCAGTATCGTGCGCGACATCAGCTACAACAATGCGGTCCGCTACTTTGGCTTTGACCTGGACACCGTCGAGGCCTAAGCCCGCATCGAATCACATCGAACCCTGGGCGCCGTTGCCACACGCGGCGCCCCGTTTTGCTTGCACGCTAACAGACATCTAAGGAGACACATAGATGGAGAACATCAGCTACGATGCGCTCGAGAAGATCGGCTACAAGGGCTATTTGCTGCCCAAGGATGCTCCCGAGAAGGTTCTGCAGTTTGGCGAGGGCAATTTCCTGCGCGCCTTCGTCGACCGCTTCTTTGACATGGGCAACGAGGCCATCGGCTGGAACGGCAAGGTCGTCATGGTGCAGCCCATCAGCGGTGCCTTTGGCTTTGCCGACGGTATCAATGCCCAGGACGACCTGTACACCGTGCTGGTGCGCGGCAAGGAGAACGGCAACACGGTTGACGAGTCCCGCGTGATCAGCGCCTGCAGCCGCTGCCTCAACCCGTATCGCGAGGACGACTATCGCGCCATGATGGAGGTCGCCGTTTCCGACGACCTGGAGATTGTCGTCTCCAACACCACCGAGGCCGGTATCGCCTACGATCCGTCCTGCAAGGCCGACGACATGCCCCCCGCGAGCTTCCCTGCCAAGCTTGCCCAGGTGCTCCATGCCCGCTGGGCTGCCGGCAAGCAGGGCGTCATCGTGCTCGCCTGCGAGCTCATCGACCATAACGGCGAGGAGCTGCTGCGCATCATGAACCAGTACGTGAGCGACTGGGGCTGGGAGGACGAGTTTTCGCAGTGGATGGCCAACGACTGCACCGTCTGCACCACGCTCGTCGACACCATCGTTCCGGGTCGCATCCGCGATCCCAAGGAGGCCGCTGCCGTGGCCGAGCGCTTGGGCTATGAGGATCCATTCTTGGCCGTGCGTGAGCCCTTCCAGATGTGGGGCATCCAGGGTGACGAATCGCTCAAGGAGCGTCTGCCCTTCGTGAAGGCCGGTCTGCCGGGTGTCTTTGTGACTCCCGACGTCACCCCGTACAAAAAGCGCAAGGTCCGCATCCTCAACGGTGCCCACACCGCCTTCGTTCCGGGTTCCTGGGTTGCCGGCTTTGATATCGTGCGCGACTGCATGCATGACGAGACCATTCGCGGCTTCATGAACACCATGCTCTACGACGAGGTCATTCCGACGCTTGCCGCCGACTTGGATGTCGAGGACTGCAAGGCCTTTGCCGCCGCCGTCGAAAACCGCTTCGACAACCCGTTTATTGATCATGCGCTGCTCTCCATCTGCCTCAACTCCACGGCTAAGTGGCGCGCTCGCGACCTGCCCACGCTCAAGGACTACGTTGCCGAGACCGGCAACCTGCCCAAGTGCCTGGCGACGAGCCTCGCTACGCTCATCTCCTTTTACACGCAGGAGCTCGTGTCCCGCGAGGGCGACGGCCTGCACCTGCGTCGCTCCGACGGCACCGAGTACACCGCTCAGGACGACGCCTTCGTGCTCGACTTCTACGCCGCCCATGCCGGCGCCGACGATGCCCAGCTGGTGCACGACGTGCTCACCAACGAGCAGATGTGGGGCGAGGACCTCACGCAGATCGCAGGTCTTGAGGAGTTTGTCGTCAGCGCGCTCGCCGTCGTGCGTGCCGAGGGCGCCAAGCAGGCCTTCGCCAACGCTCAGGCGTAAATTTCCGGCGCAGACGCGGGCGCGGGACGGCGTGCCCGCGTCTCGACTTCTGCTCAACCTGTAGGGTTAGGACCATTTGCAATGAACACTATCCAGATCAATCCGGCCGACAACGTGATCGTCGCGCTGTCGCCGCTTGCCAAGGGCACCGCCGTCGCGGTTCCCGGGGTGGGCGAGGTCGTGGCCGCGGAGGATATTCCGCAGGGTCATAAGATAGCCGTGCGCTCGATTGTCGCGGGGGAGGACGTCATCAAGTACGGCCTTCCTATCGGCCATGTGACGGGCGATGTCCAGCCCGGTCAGTGGCTTCATACACATAACGTCAAGACCAACCTTTCGGGCGAGGTCGAGTACACCTACAACCCGACGCATCCAGTCGTGGATTCGGTTGAGCCCGAGACCTTTATGGGCTTCCGCCGCGCCGACGGTCGTGCCGCCACGCGCAATGAGCTGTGGATCATCCCCACGGTCGGCTGTGTCAACGAAGTCGCGCGTGCCATGCGTGAGCAGGCCCAGGATCTGGTCGATGGCTCGCTGGAGGGCGTCTACTACTTCCCGCATCCCTTTGGCTGCTCGCAGACCGGCGCCGACCATGCCCAGACGCGTCGTCTGCTGGTGGCGCTCTCGCGTCATCCTAATGCGGCCGGCGTGCTGTTCCTGTCGCTCGGCTGCGAGAACTGTACGCACCAGCAGGTACTCGATGAGCTCGGTGACTTCGACCACGAGCGCGTCCGCTTCCTCACCTGCCAGGATGTATCCGACGAGCAGATCGAGGGCCACAAGATTCTGGCCGAGCTGGCAGACCTCGCCAAGCAGGCCAAGCGCGAGCCCATTCCGGCCTCCGAGCTGGTTATTGGACTTAAGTGCGGCGGCTCTGACGGTCTTTCGGGTATTACCGCCAACCCCACGATCGGTCGCGTGAGCGATATGGTTGTCGCCCGCGGCGGCACGTCGGTGCTTACCGAGGTGCCCGAGATGTTTGGCGCCGAGAGTATCCTGCTCGATCGCTGTGAGAACGAGCAGGTCTTTAACGCCGCTTCCGACATGCTCAATGGCTTTAAGGACTACTTTATCAGCCACGGCGAGGTCGTCTATGAGAACCCGAGTCCCGGCAACAAGGACGGCGGTATTACCACGCTCGAGGACAAGAGCTGCGGCTGCGTGCAAAAGGGTGGATCTGCCCCCATCGTCGGCGTGCTGCCGTATGCCGGCCAGGCAACTAAGCATGGCCTGAACATGCTGTGCGGTCCAGGCAACGACATGGTATCCACCACGGCGTTGACGGCTGCTGGCTGCCACGTGATTCTGTTCTCGACCGGACGCGGCACGCCGTTTGGCGCGCCGGCGCCTACGCTCAAGGTGTTCACCAATCAGCGTCTGTGCGACCACAAGGCCAACTGGATGGACTTTAACGCCGGCGTGATTGCCACGGGTGAGCGCACGCTCGACGAGGCCGCCCGCGACCTGTACCAGCTGGTGCTGGAGACGGCGAGCGGTAAGCTCACGAGTGCCGAGCGCCGTGGCTGTCACGAGATCAGTATCTGGAAGGACGGCGTCTGCCTGTAGTGGCAAACAAGTCCGTATAGGGCGC
The DNA here is from genome assembly GCA_947642445.1 of uncultured Collinsella sp. GTDB lineage: Bacteria > Actinomycetota > Coriobacteriia > Coriobacteriales > Coriobacteriaceae > Collinsella. The sequence goes on from CANRSF010000010.1 coordinate 7,777, forward strand.
TATTGACCATGGCCCCGTCGGGAGTGTTCCCGGCGGGGCCATGCTGTCCCGTTCGTTCAAACGCGTTTTTCGGAGGCACGGGGGCGAAACAATAAACGTTCACCTAACTTCTCAAAATCTAAACCCACTCAATGCCCCTGTAAGCGAGATTGTTTTGAGCTATATGCCCGTTCAGCGATAAAAAACTACCGTTCAAGGATATTATTCAAGTGAACGTTCACCTCTTGTAAGGAATCGCGCATAATCTAGCTAAACGTTCACCCTACAAGTGAACGACATGCAGACAGATGTCGGCGTGGACTCCAGTGTCTTGTTGCAAGACAATCGAGAAAAGAGAGGGAGCTCGATGACTAATAAGATTGGTAAAAAGCGTAAGATCACATTCTGGACGCGCTTGGGCTTTGGTATGGGCGGTATGCTCAATTCCGGTGCCCTGACCTTTACGCACAGCTACATGGTGCTGTTCCTGTCCACGGAGTGCGGCCTGTCTGCAGGTGAGGCTGCGCTGATTAGCTCGTTTGCCATCTATGTCAACGCCATTCTTTGCCCGCTGATGGGCTTTGTGGCCGATAACTTCTATGCCACCAAGATCGGCCGCATCTTTGGTCGTCGTCGTTTCTGGATCTTGCTGGCCATCCCGATGATGATCGCCGAGCCGCTCATCTTCGTGGCTACGCCGTTTGGCTTCCCGTACTACTTTGTGCTGTACCTGATCTACAACGTCGCGTACACGTTCTGCACCGCCAACCTGTCGCCGCTTACCATCGAGATGACCGACGACTTTAAGGAGCGTACGTACCTTACCGGCTACAAGCATCTCTTTGGTAACGCCGCCGGCTTCCTGATGGCTGCACTCGTCGGCTTTGGCTTTGGCACCTTCGGCGAGACCAACCCGTTCAGCTACTTCATCATCGCTACGGTCAACGCTTCGGTCATGGCAATCTCGCTGCTCTGCGTGTACCTGTCCACGTGGGAGCACACCCCCGAGGAGGTCGCTCAGGAGAAGATCGAGAGCGTCGGCGAGGGCATCAAGAAGTTCTTTGTGGACGTTATCTCCACCTTCCGCAACAAGTCCTTCCGCAAGGTCCTGTATGCACAGGTCTCCACGAAGCTCGCTGCTGCCTGCTGGTCTGCCTGCCTGTCCTTCTTCATCGTCTACTGCCTGCAGATTCCTAAGTCCTACGAGTCCGTGATGGAGATGCCTGGCAAGGTCGTCGCTATCGTCTGCACCGCCATCTGGGTCGCCCTCATGGCCAAGAAGGGCTTCCACAAGTCTTGGTACCTCGCAAATGTCGGTTGCGCTGCGTGCATCATTGCCTACAACTACTTCGCCTTTGGTCAGATCAACGGCACCTCCACGGTCGCCATCGCCATGATCGCCTACCCCATCATCTTCGCCATCTGGAAGTTCTTCTACGTCGGCTTCCAGTACCTGCCCGATGTTCTGCTCAACTACATCCCCGATGTCGATGAACTCATCACCCTGCGTCGTCGCGAGGGCATCTACAGCTCCGCACAGCAGCTCTGCCAGCAGATCGCCCAGGCTATCGCCGTCAACGTGTGGGCTATCGTCCTTGCTGCCTCCGGCTTCATTCAGACCGCCGGCAATAGCGACGCCGTGACCCAGCCCGCTACCGTGCCTCTGTATATCTGCGGCTACATGATCATCGGCTGCGCCGGCTTCTTCCTGCTTGCGGCCGTCCTTGCCCGCGGCATCAAGATCGACAAGGAGCAGTGCGACGTCCTTTGCGACGAGATTCACCGAGTCAAGGAGGGTGGCAAGATGGCCGACGTCAAGCCCGAGGTCAAGGCGCTTTGCGAGGAGCTCTCCGGCTTTAAGTACGAGGACTGCTTTGCCCACAACAACGTTGGCTTCCAGGACGGTAGCGTAACTCCCGCCGAGTAAGGCCGACATATCGTCCAAATCACAGGGCCGTGCCACCGGAATTCCGCCGGCAGGCACGGCCCTTTTTCAACAGCGTACAATTTGCCTTTAGAGCATCTTTTTGAGGGAGAAACCCATGGAGACGAACGTTATCTGGCGCAACGCGCGCGCGGCGGTTATCGAGCTTGACGACGGCGGTTACTTTACCTGCGCCGATACGTGGGAGATCTTTGTCAACGACGAGCCCGCCGGTACCACGAATACGGTCGAGACCTATGTCGACGGCCTGACCCCCGGCAAGCGCAACCTGGTCCGTTTTGTCTGTGGCGAGCGTGAGCTGAGCGTAGGTGTCACCACGCCGGCTGAGCCCTTTACCATCAACGTTCGCGACTGTGGCGCCAAGGGCGATGCCGAGCATGATGACACCACCAACATCCAGGCTGCCATCATGGCTTGCCCCAAGGGTGGCCGCGTGCTGATCCCCGCCGGTAGTTATCGCATCAAGTCTCTCTTCCTTAAGAGCAATATCAACATCGAGCTCGCCGAGGGAGCGGTGCTGCTGGCCCGCCACGATCGTGCCTCGCTTGCCTACATCCCCGGTACGGTCAAGGGCGAAGAGGGCGCCGGTTACGCCGGTACCGATATGACCCCGTTGGGCCGCTGGGAGGGCGAGAGCTTCTCGACCTATTGCTCCACCTTTACGGGCTTAAGCGTGCACGACGTGTGCATCTATGGTCGCGGCGCGATCGATGGCCAGACCGATTTTGCTGAGGACAACTGGTGGAACAAGGACTTTAAGAACATCTTCCGTCCCGAGGAGGGCCGCGAGGTCGCCCGTCCGCGCATGATCTTCCTGTCCGAGTGCGAGAACGTGAGTCTGGTCGGCTTTACCGTCCGCAACAGCCCGGCATGGAACATCCACCCCATCCTGTGCGAGCACGTCGATGCGCTCTGCCTGTCCATCGAGGGTCCCAAGAACTCCCACAACACCGATGGCTTCGACCCCGAGAGCTGCGGCTTTGTCCGTATCCTGGGCTGCCAGTTCTCGGTCGGCGACGACTGCATCGCCATCAAGAGCGGCAAGCTGGGTATTGAGCCCGAGCTCCGCCCCGCAACGCACGACGTGCTGATCTCTCACTGCTACATGCACGATGGTCACGGCGCCGTGGTCCTGGGTTCAGAGGCTGCCGGCGGCATCAAGGACCTTACCGTGAGCAAGTGCCTCTTTGAGCGCACCGACCGCGGCCTGCGCGTCAAGACCCGCCGCGGGCGCGGCAAGGACGCCGTTAACGAGGGCATCACCTTTGAGCACATTCGCATGGACGAGGTGCTCACGCCCTTCGTGGTCAACTCCTTCTACTTCTGTGACAAGGACGGCAAGACCGATTACGTGCAGTCTCGCGAGGCTTTGCCTGTCGACGACCGCACGCCCGGCTTTGGTGCCACGACGTTTTGCGATATCGAGGCCACCAACTGCCATGCTGCCGTGGCCTATATCACGGGTCTGCCCGAGAGCAAGGTGACACGTCTGACGTTCCAAGACGTTCACGTTACCTTTGCCGACGATGCCGAGCCCTTTGTGCCGGCCATGGCCTGTGGTGTGGAGCCGATGGTGCGCCAGGGCATCATCGCGCAAAACGTCAAGGTACTCGACCTGCAAAATGTGGTTATTGAGGGCCAGGACGGCGAGGAGCTGCAGCTCCAGAACGTCGACAAGGTTGTCCGTTCCTAACTCAGGTTGATGACCAGGGCTGCATTGTCGGATAAATCGGCAATGCAGCCCTTATGCGATACGGCCATGTGCGATGCGCTACGCATCATGGTGAAAGGGAATACATGCTCAATAAAACGATTCCTGTCGGGGTCGATGGCTCGTCTGCCACGATTACGTCTTATGTTTTTGCTCCGACCGAAGATGCTTATGCTTTAAAACCGCTGCCTGCAGTTGTGGTCGTGCCGGGAGGCGGCTACGATCACGTTTCGCCGCGCGAAGGCGAGCCGGTAGCGCTCCGTTTGTTGGCGATGGGCTACCAAGCGTTTGTACTGAACTATTCGGTTGCTCCGGCTGTCTATCCGCTGGCATTGCAAGAACTCGCGCGGGCGGTCGATACCGTCCGAAGCCATGCGGCAGAGTACTGTGTCGATCCTGATCGGATTACGGTCATGGGTTTTTCGGCCGGTGGGCATCTAGTTGGCTTGCTCGGGGCGCTTTGGGACCAACCCTGGCTTGCAGAGTCGATTGCGGCATCGCCTGAGTCGATTCGGCCTGACACACTTTGCTTGGGCTATCCGGTCGTAAGCTCGGGGGCCTATGCTCATCGTGGTTCATTTGAACACCTAACGGGTGCCGATGGCGCTTTGGCTCAAAAGTTGTCGATCGAGAATATGGTGGGCGAGGGCTTCCCCCGTACGTTCTTGTGGCATACCGCCGAGGATGCATCGGTACCAGTTCAAAATAGCCTCCTTCTTGCGCAGGCTCTTGCCGACCACGGGATTGGCTTTAGCCTACATGTCTTTCCGCATGGAAAGCATGGGGCATCGCTCGCCACGGCCCTAACGGCATTTAAGGGCTGCGCCGAGCATATTCAGCCACAAGTTCAGGGCTGGCCTGAACAGTTCGTTGCATGGGAGCGTGATGGACGATGAGCGAAAGTATCTATACGCTGCGCGTTTCGAGGGCTGCGGCAGGAGCGTATCCAACGATTTCCGATGCCTTGGCGGCAGCCGATCAGCTCTATCCGGTTGCCGAGCAACCGGTGATGATTCGCGTCGATCCGGGCGAGTATCGCGAGCGGGTCGAGATTCATCGCTCGCATGTGACGATTGAGGGAGAGACGGCCGACAGCGTGCGTATCGTTGGCAGTCTATGTGCCAAGATGCCTTCGGAGGACGGCTCGGGCGTCGACGGCACGCTCGGCACCTTTAGGACCTATACCGTTTTGGTCGATGCCGACGACGTGCGGCTCGAGAACCTCACAATCGTCAACGATGCCGGCGACGGTCGCGAGGTGGGGCAGGCGATTGCCCTGTACGCCGACGGCGACCGTTTGGTGGTCGACGCCTGTTGCATTACGGGGCGCCAGGACACGCTGTTTTTGGGCCCGTTGCCCCCGCGCGAAGTCAAACCAGGCGGATTCATTGGGCCCAAGCAGTTTGCGCCGCGTCGGGTGGGCCGTAAGTATTTTCGACGCTGCCGGATTGAGGGCGACGTCGACTTTATCTTTGGTGGCGCGTGTGCCTATTTTGAGGGGTGCGAGATCCGCTCGCTCAACCGCAATATGGACGTGAACGGTTACGTGACGGCGGCATCGACGCCCGAGGGAGAGCCATATGGCTTCGTGTTCCACGGCTGCTCGTTTACAGCCGCGCAAGACGTGGCACCGGATTCGGTCTATTTGGGTCGTCCTTGGCGTGAGTGGGCCCAGACCGTGCTGATCGATTGCTGGCTGGGACAGCATATCAAGCGCGAAGGTTGGTGGGATTGGAATAAGCCGGCGGCGCACAACTGCGTGCAGTATGCTGGCGCGATTCTGCATGGGCCGGCGGGTGATACTACCGGCTGGGTGCCGTGGGCGAATGAACTCGATGTGATGGCTGCCGCCGGGTACGCTCGCGAGCAGGTGCTTGCCGGTGCGGATGGCTGGGATCCCGAGGGAGGCACCGGTGATGCGGTTGAGACGACTGGGCTATCTGCCAATGGCCGCACCGTGCACATCGAGACGTACTGCGAAGACGAGCTTGCGCTGCGCGCCCGACTGAAGCGCGAAGGGCGCTCGGCGGCATTTGCGGGCAAGACCCCTGCAGACTTTGAGGCGTGGAGGATTGCGACCAGGACTCGCCTGTACGATGTTTTGGGCCTTTCGCTTATGGACCGCGTCCCGATTGAGATTCGTGAGCTCAGCCGCGTGCGGGTTGCCGGCGGCATCGTGCGCACCCATGTGATGTTGCAGGTCGAGCGTGATGTTTGGATGCCGTTCTACCTGTTGGAGCCGTCTCATCCTAAGCTTGATGAGCGGGGACTCAAACGCTGCTATATCTGCCCGCACGGCCATCAGGGAGCAGGCGCCGCAAGTGTTGCGGGCGTGACGGGCGTGCCGGCGGTCGATGATGCTGTGCGTAAGTTCAATTACGACTACGGTCTACGTTTGGCGCGTATGGGTTACGTGACCGTCTGCCCCGACGCACGCGGTTGGGGATACCGTCGTGACTGGAAGGGTCAGGGCGATGACGAGAACAGCTTTCTGCGCGGCACGTGCCTAAACCAGGCGCGCATGGCCGAGCCGCTGGGACTTACCGTTGCGGGCCTCAACGCCTGGGATAACATGCGTCTGATCGATTACCTAGAGGCGCGCGGCGACATTGCCATGGACGACCTGGGCTGTTTTGGCTTTTCGGGCGGCGGATACATGACACTGTATCTGGCCGCACTCGACCCGCGTGTGCGCAAGGCGTTTGTCTCGGGCTATCTGTACGGTGTCGACGATTCGCTGCTGCATCTCAATGGCAATTGCAGCTGCAACTACACACCCGGACTTTGGCGCTTGCTCGACATGGGCGATATTGCCTCGCTTATTGCGCCGCGCCCGTTGTTAGTGCAGAGCTGCGAAGAAGATCATCTGAACGGTTCGCGCGGGCTGAAAAATGTCGATGAACAGCTCAAGATCGTGCGCGATGCCTACAAGTTGCTGGGCCGCAGAGATGGCCTGCGGCACGAGGTGTGTCCGGGTGAACACCATCTGGGCGTGGCACATCTTGCCGAGGATATCGAATGGCTCGATTCGCACGTTGCGAAATGCGACCGTGCATAGCCCCTCGGCATGCTGCAAATAAACGGTACGTACCTGTATGGCCGCCAATGGGCGGATGAGGAGAAGATTATGGAAACGAAGAACTTGAGTGAATCGACCATTTGCTGCTTTGGCGATTCGACCACATGGGGGGATAACGGATGCGGCGCAGGCGGCAACGACATCTCTTGGACTTCGCATCTGGGCGCGTTGCTGGGAGGTGCAGTCGTCGAGAACTTTGGCATCAAGGGTTCGCGTATCGCCATCAAGGCCGACCGTACCGATTCGTTTGTCGAGCGCCTGGACGGTATCGACGATGCGGCCGATATCTACATTGTCTTTGGCGGCGTCAACGACTTTAGCCGCAACGTGCCGCTTGGCGAGTTGGGCAGTACCGATGTGCATGAGTTCTACGGTGCGCTCGATTACCTGATCCGAACCATCACGGCACGCTCGCCTCGGGCAAAGCTCGTGTTTATGACGCCGTGCAAGACGAGCGGTAAGCACGAGAAGGATATCCCGGCAAGCGATGAGGCGAACCATTTGGGCCTGACGCAGGTCGTCTACGTGCGAGCGATGCTCGAGGTCTGTGACCGCTACTCCGTTCCGGTGATTGACCTGTATGCGCAAAGCGGTATCAGCCCGTTTTTGCCGGAGCACCGCGAGCTCTATATGCCGGACGGTCTGCACTACAGCCCGGCTGGCTATGAGCGCCTGGCGCATCGCATCGCCGCGGGTCTCACCGCCGTTTGCCGCTAAAAGTCTGCCGTTTGCGGGGAATATAGGGTTAACGTTCACCCTATATTCCCCGTTCGCGTTACACTAGGGGTAACGTTCACCTATCGTTTATGTCAGAGGGGACAGCAATGGGTTGCAATCAAATCCTGGACCGTTATATCGAGCAGTTGATCGAAACCTCTACGCCGCAGGCGCCGGCTTGGAACATCGAAAAGATTCGCGCCGGCAAGGAGAACACCTGGAACTATATCGACGGCTGCATGATCAAGGCGCTCATCGAGCTGTACGAGATCACGGGTGAGCAGCGCTACCTGACCTTTGCCGACGACTACATCGACTTTTTTGTCCAGGAAGACGGCACCATCAAGCACTACAAGCCCGAGGAGTACAACCTCGACAACGTCAACGCGGGCAAGACCCTCTATAAGCTCTACGATTTGGTGGGCAAGCCCAAATACCGCGCCGCCATGGACACCATTTACCGCCAGCTCGAGACCCAGCCGCGCACCAAAGAGGGCGTGTTTTGGCACAAGGCAGTCTATCCCAACCAGATCTGGCTCGACGGCATGTATATGGCGCAGCCGTTCTATATGCAGTACGAACTGAGCTTCCACAACCGTCGCGCCTGCTCGGATAGCTTCCATATGTTTCAGGTCGTGCACGATCTGATGCGCAACCCGCTCAACGGTCTGTACTACCACGCCTACGACGCGAGCCGCAAGCAGTTCTGGTGCGATCCGGTCACCGGCCTTTCGGCCAACTTCTGGCTGCGCGCCGAGGGCTGGTTTGCCATGGCGCTCATCGATACCTGGGAGCTCATGCCGCCTTCGATGTCGGCCGAGAAGGACGAGATTCGCAAGATGTTCCACGACCTGATCGACGCTATGCTGCCGTATCAGGACGAGAAGACTGGCATGTGGCACCAGGTCATCAACCTGCCCAATATCGCCCCCAACTACCTGGAGGAGTCGGGCAGCGCCATCTTTGCCAACGCTATCATGAAGGGCGTGCGCCTGGGCGTGCTGGGCGAGCGCTACTACCAGTACGGCCGCCGTGCGTTTGATGGCATCTGCGACACGTGCCTGTCCGAGCGCGACGGACAGCTGGCGCTCGACAACATCTGCCTGGTGGCGGGCCTGGGCAACACCGCGCACCGCGAGGGCACGTTTGGCTACTACATGAGCGAGCCCGTCGTCAAAAACGACGCGAAGGGCGTGGCGCCGCTGGTGCTCGCCTATATCGAGACCATGCATCACGACAAGCTGGCCGGTAAGCGCGATCCGCTCGCCCCCTCGGGCGCCTGCTCCATCGAGGACCCGTTTGGCGGCTACACTCCGGGCATCAACGCTCATAAGGGGCGTGAATAGCGTGGGGGCCATCACTCCGGGTGTGCGTCTGCACGACCTTCCACAAGGGACCGTCGAGGAACGCATTCGCATGGCAGGAGAGCTGGGCTTTTCGTGCATTCAGCTGCCGAGCAAGGTGCTCTACGCATCGATGGGAATCGATCGGAGCGGTTTGACCCGCGAGCTCGCCGACCATTTGCGTGCGGTGCTCGACGAGGCGGGTGTTTCGGTCGCCGTGCTCGGCTGCTATAAGAATCTGGCGACGCCCGATCGACAACAGCTTATGGATAACTTTGCCGAGTACGAGGCGTGCCTCAACTTTGCCCAGATGCTCGGCGGATGCCCGGTTGGTACCGAGACCGGTCGTCCCAATGCGCAGAACCGCGTTGCTGACGACCGTATGGCCGACGAGGCGCTCGATGCGTTTATGGACGGACTCGCACGCGTCTGCGAGTGCGCCGAGGCCGTGGGTGGGCAAATACTGATTGAGCCCGGCTGGAACGAGACGGTCAACACGCCAGATCGCTGCCGTGAGGTGCTGGAGCGCGTTTCGAGCCCGGCGCTCGGCATGATCTACGACCCGGTGTCGCTGCTGCATCCCAGCGTCGTTGGCGAGGCACAAGAAATCACCGCGCGTATGCTCTACTTATGCGGCAGCAAGATCCGCGTGCTGCATGCCAAGGATTTTGAAGTCGTCGACAACGAGGACGAGGCCGGTTGGTGCGACGGCACGGGCTCGCGCCTGGTGTGCCACGGCGTGGGCGAGACGGGCTGCTATGACTTTGAGCCCGTGGTGGCCTGGGCGGCTGCCGCCCGCCCTGGGATTCCCTGCGTGGTCGAGAACAGCGTGCCGGCGACGGTGGCTGGCTGCCTGACGACACTCGAGCGCATGTCCGCTCGCTGCGGGGCATCGCATCGCGAGATATAGCATTGGCTTTTGCTGTGGCGGCAAATTGAGCTTGCCTGACTGGGAGCGACGGTGAAGGGTCTTTATCGTCGTCTCATTGGATTACATCAAAAAGGGGAGTTGCGTGGCTATCCACATTGTCGAAGAGGCGAATCGTTGCCTAGGTTGTAAAAGGGCGTTCTGCCAGATTAAGGGCTGCCCGGTTCAGACGCCTATTCCGCAGGTCATCGACCTGTTCAAACAGCGTCGTCTAGAAGAGGCGGGCGAGCTGCTGTTCCAGAACAATCCCATGAGCGCGGTCTGCTCCATGGTGTGCAACCATTCGGGCCAGTGCGAGGGTGCTTGCATCCAGGGCCGCAAGGGCACACCCGTGCATTTTTCGAGCATCGAGAACTATATCTCGACAGCGTATTTGGACCGTAAGGAGTGGAAGCCCGCGCCGTCGTGCGGTAAACAGGTCGCCGTGGTCGGTTCCGGTCCTGCCGGTATCACCGTGGCCATTAAGATGGCCCAGCTGGGCTGTGCCGTCACGGTATTTGAGCAGCGCCCCGAGATCGGTGGTGTGCTGGAGTACGGTATCCCCGAGTTCCGCCTGCCCCGTGTGCTCGTGCAAAAGTATCGTCACGTGATGTGCTCGCTCGGCGTGCGCGTTCGTCCGTCGACCACCATCGGCGGTGCGCTCCACATCGACGACCTGCTGCGCGACGGCTACGATGCGGTCTTTGTTGGCACCGGTACCTGGCGAGCTCGCAAACTGGGTATTCCCGGCGAGTCGCGCGGCAACGTGCTGTTTGGTATCGATTACCTGGTCGATCCTTCGAGCGTGGCGATCGGGCAGAACGTGGCGGTCATCGGTGCCGGCAATGTGGCCATGGATGTTGCCCGCACGGCGCTGCGCTCGGGCGCTCGCAAGGTCACCGTGTATGCCCGATCGCTCCATATCTCGGCCATCGATGATGAGGTGGAGCTGACCGAGCTTGACGGTGCCGAGATTGTGTGCGGCAAGGCGATCTGCGCCATCGACGATAACGGTCCGGTGTTCGAGACGGCTATCTTTGACGAGGACAACAACGTGGTGGGTTACGAGGAAGAGCTCGACCATGCGTCTGCCGACACGGTTGTGATTGCGGCTTCGCAGGTGCCCAAGGACAAGCTTGTGCTTACGACGGGTGGCTTGGAGACCGACCATCGCGGCCTTCTTTCGGTCGATGAGAACGGCATGACCACCGTGCCCGGTGTCTTTGCCGCCGGCGACGTGGTCAACGGCCCGCTCACCGTGGTTCATGCCGTGGCAGGCGCCAAGCTCGCCGTCGAAGGCATGACTGCCTATTTGGGTCTCTAACACATCCCATCCATTAGTTGCGGTGAAATACGGACTGTTTTGGCTGTCAAAAGCCTTATCTACTCCGTATTCCACCGCAACTTTTTTGTGAGGATCGGGATTGAAAGTAGGGAGTGCGAGCGAGTGCGAATGCGGCGGATTCTGGTACGATAGATACGTCAGCGACTGCCGCCGAGCGGCTCAAATGAAAGGAAGCCTGTATGGAGTCATCCGCCTACCCGATGCTCTTTAGCCCGATCAAGGTCGGTACGACCGAGGTCAAGAACCGCGTCTTTATGCCGCCGGTGTCCACGAACCTGGCCGATCATGGCTATGTGACCGACGACTTGGTCGATCATTACCGTGCCCGTGCCAAGGGCGGCGTGGGCCTCATCATCACCGAGGTCGTGACGGTCGAGCCTACCTATACCTATCTGCCGGGTGACATGTGCTGCTACGACGACACGTTTATCCCTGGCTGGGAAAAACTCGCCGCGGCCGTCCACGAGTATGGCTGCAAGATCATGCCGCAGCTCTTCCACCCCGCCTACATGGCCTTTAACATTCCGGGCACGCCGCGCCTGATCGCTCCGTCCTTTGTGGGCCCGTCCTATGCCCGCGAGGCACCGCGCCCCATCACGGTCGATGAGATCCACGAGCTCACGCATCAGTTTGGCGACGCGGCCGTGCGCATGCAGAAGGCCGGTGTCGATGGCGTCGAGGTCCATGCGGCGCATGCCCACGGCATGCTTGGCGGTTTCTTGACCCCGCTCTATAACAAGCGTACCGATGAGTACGGCGGCTCGCTCGACGCCCGCATGCGCTTTTTGCTCGAGGTCATCGCCGAGATTCGCGAGCGCTGCGGCAAGGACTTTATCATCGACGTCCGCATCTCGGGCGATGAGTACACCGATGGCGGCCTGACCCTCAACGACATGATCTACGTCTCGCGTCGCCTGGAGAAGGCCGGCGTCGACATGATTCATGTGTCGGGCGGCACCACCATCAAGCGCGGCTCCGCGATTCCCGCCGCCGGTACCCAGCAGGCCTCGCACGCTGCCTGCTCGCGCGAGATTAAAAAGCACGTCAACATTCCCGTCGCCACCGTCGGACGCATTAACGAGGCTTGGATCGCCGAGGAGCTGATCGAGGACGGTGCCGCCGACATCTGCATGATGGGCCGCGCCAATCTGTGCGATGCCGAGTTCTGCAATAAGGCGGCCGCCGGCAACGCCGACGACATCCGCCCCTGCATCGGCTGCCTGCGCTGCCTGAACGGCATTATGTTTGGCAAGCGCATCTCCTGCACCGTCAATCCCGATGTGGAGCGCGACGAGGCCGGCTACGAGCCTGCCGCCGAGGCCAAGAACGTACTGGTTGTGGGCGCCGGTCCCGCGGGCATGGAGGCAGCCTACATTGCCGCCAAGCGCGGCCATAACGTGGTGCTCGTGGACAAGCAGGATGAGCCGGGCGGCGAGATGCGCATCGCAGCCGTTCCGCCGGCAAAGCAGGAACTCACCCGCGTGATCAAGTATCAGTATCGTCGTCTGGCCGAGTCGGGCGTGAAGTGCGTCTTTGGTACCGAGCTTACTGCCGAGGACATTCAGCGTGACTACGCGGGCTACGAGGTCGTCCTGGCTTATGGCGCCGAGCCCATCGCTCCGGCCTTCATGCAGGGCTTTAAGCAGGTTATGACGGCTGACGACCTACTGGGTGGCAAGGCTTTCCCGGGCAAGAAGATCGTCATCGTGGGCGGCGGCACCGTCGGTTGCGAGACGGCAGATTACCTGGCCCCGCTGGTCAACGACCTGTCGCCGGCCAATCGCGATGTCACCGTTATCGAGATGACCAAGACCCTTGCCGCCAACGAAGGTGGTGCTGGTCGCGCGGTGCTCATCACGCGCATGCTCTCCAAGGGCGTCCACGTGCTGACCGAGGCCAAGGTGACCGAGATTACTGAGGACACCATCAGCTACGAGAAGGACGGCGAGATCCACACCATCATCGGTGCCGATACGCTGGTGCTGGCCATGGGCTATCGTCCCAACACCAAGCTTGCCGACGACCTAGCCGCTGCCGGTGTTGCCACCCACGTCTTGGGCGACGCCAACAAGTGCGGCAACATCCGCGACGCCATCGGCGACGGCTACAAAGTGGCCTGCGCCCTCTAGTCAACCCCTTGGTGCATTGGGGTCAGGTTACTTTGCACCAATCTGGTGCATACAAACCTGACCTCTTTGCACCAGTCGATAGCAAAAAACGGCGGCCGTCCCGTGTTGGGGCGGCCGCCGTTTGCGTTCGCTGCGATGGGTCGTGCGATTAGAGACCCAGGAGCTCCTTGACCTTGGCGATGATGGCCTCGTCGGTGGCGTTGGCGAAGAAGTACTCCTGGAAGTGCTCGCCAGCCAGGGCGCCCTTGACCAGATCCTGGTCGATCTCGCCCAGGACGTCGACGAGCGGACGCATGGTCACAGCGCGGACGCCGTCGAGAATCTTCTTGTTGCGCTGCTCGGGCTCAACGCGCTCGGCCGGATAGCCGTTACCCGAGCCGAAGCCGAAGAGCTTCTCGAAGGTGTACTCGAGGTTGAGCTCCTGGCCCCAGCCGTTCTTGAGGGCGAAGGGCATGGCGACGGCGTTACCGTCGTTGACCTGGGCGAAGGTGTAAGCATCCAGCGGGTCGGCGACATGGCCGCACAGCACGCCGGGGAAGGAGTTGCAGGCGAGCATGGCGCCCTCGCCGGTGCCGCAGCCGGTCACGACATAGTCGGCAGCGCCGGAGTTGAGCAGCACGGCGGCAAGGATGCCGTTCTGAACGTAGGTGAGCGGCTTGGAGTCGGCGTCGGCATACATACCATAGTTAAAGACGGTGTGCCCCATGGGCTCGACGACCTTCTTAAGCGCAGCCTCGATCATAGGGTTCTTGGAGTTCTGAGAGTTCTCATTGATCAGAGCGATTTTCATGATAGATAACCTTCCACTATTTTCTAAATTACTTGTTAGTTATGTTGCTTGGCATCTCCAACAGAGAGGCCGCTCTGCGGGCGGTGGACGATAAGGTCTGTCGCGAGTTCCGCACGAGCCGAAGAGCACTTAATGTGCTCTTCGTGCGAGTCAGGACTGTTCGAGCAGCAGACCTTATCGTCCACCGCCTCGCCCAGACGTCTTACTGCGGTTGCTTGCCGATGTAGGCCAAGATTCCGCCGTCGACGTAGAGGATGTGGCCGTTGACGAAGTTCGAGGCATCGGAGGCCAGGAACACAGCGGGGCCCTTCAGGTCCTCGGGCGTGCCCCAACGGGCGGCCGGGGTCTTGGCGATGATGAACTGGTCAAACGGGTGACGGCTGCCATCGGGCTGCGTCTCGCGCAGCGGTGCGGTCTGCGGCGTGGCGATATAACCAGGCCCAATGCCGTTGCACTGGATGTTGGCCTCGCCAAACTCGGAGCAGATGTTCTTGGTGAGCATCTTCAGACCGCCCTTGGCGGCGGCGTAGCCGGCGATGGTCTCGCGGCCAAGCTCGCTCATCATCGAGCAGATGTTGATGATCTTGCCGTGACCCTTGGCGATCATGCCGGGCAGGCAGGCCTTGGACACGATGAACGGGGCGTTAAGGTCGATGTCGACGACGCGGCGGAAGTCCTCGGCGCTCATGTCGAGCATGGGGGTGCGCTGGATGACGCCGGCGTTATTGACCAGGATATCGGGCGTGGTGCCAAAATCGGCCTCGATCTTACCGATGAGCTCGGCGACGACGGCCTCGTCAGTGACATCGGCCACGTAGCCGTGAGCCTCAAAGCCCAGCTCGCGGTAGTGCTTCTCGGCTTCGGCGACCTTGTCGGCGTGACGTGCGTTAAAGGCGATCTTGGCGCCGGCCTCGCCGAGCGCCTCGGCAATGGCCATGCCAATGCCATAGGTGGCGCCGGTCACGAGCGCGACCTTGCCATCCAGGCGGAAGCTGTCCATAAGATCAGACATAGCGATCCTTTCAAAAGAAACGTTCATCTATATAAGTCTTGCTTTTCATACAAGGTCAGTATAGGAGAAGAGGGGGAATTAAAAGTCAGATTCTCCTAAAATCAGGTGAACGTTCACTTTTAAAAGGTAAACGGTGATCTCCCATTGCCGCGCGGACGTTTATTCGCTCTGTTCCTGCGTGCCCTCTGCGATCATGTTGCGGTTATACACCAGGTGCAGATACATCGCGTCGTGCGCTGCGGTGGGATTGCGCGCGGCGATGGCGTCGGCCACGCCACGGTGGGTGCGGATGGTCTCCTCAACCAGCTTTTTGCCGGTCACGTCAATAAACAGGGGGACAGATGCCTTGAGCACGCCCATCAGGCGGGGAACGACGAGGTTTCCGGAGCTCTCGGCAATGGCATTGTGGAACGCGGTGTCGGCGGCGGAGTAATCCTCACCGGCCTCGGCCAGGCGCTCGGATTCGTCGCAGAGCTCTTTGATACAGACGACCTGGTCGTTGGTTGCGTGCTCTGCGGCCATGCGTGCTATCTGCGGCGGCGCCACGGCGCTCTCGCACGTCAACGATGCCGGTTTTTGGATGTGCTCCTCGTTCCTGGAGATTGACGAGAAGACCACCCTCAAGTCCTGGACCGTTATGGAGACGCTCATCGGCCTTTCGGGTCTTGCCTGCGCCTTGGTGATTTCGTTCTTCGCCTAGTTCGCGTAGCTAAGCATCTTTCACCGAGTGCATCGCTCGGTACCCATTTACACCTGATTCATTAACCAACGATTGGTACAACCGTTCAAACCAAAAGAGGAGTACACCATGGACGAGAAGACCAAAGAGCAGATTCAGCAGGAGGCCGCCGAGCTGGTTGCCAAGCTGCAGCCGCGTTCTGGCAAGTTCCGCACCATCAGCCCCGAGATGGACCCGCTGCGTCTGGGCTCCGGCTGGACGATCGAGGACCTGGACAAGCCGCAGGTCATCATCGAGTCGACCTTTGGCGATTCGCACCCGGGTTCTGCCGGCCTGTTCGAGCTGGTCGAGGAGGTCCGTGCCGGCGTTGCCGAGGCTGGCGGTCACGGTGCCCGTTACTTCTGCACCGATATCTGCGACGGCGAGGCCCAGGGCCACGACGGCATTAACTACTCGCTGCCCAGTCGCGACATGATCGCCAACATGATTGAGATTCATGCCAAGGCCACCCCGTTCGACGCCGGCGTCTTTGTCGCCAGCTGCGATAAGGGCCTGCCTGCGAACCTCATGGCCATGGGTCGCATCAACATCCCCTCCATCGTCGTTACCGGCGGCGTCATGGATGCAGGCCCTGACCTGCTGACCCTGGAGCAGCTCGGCGCGATTTCTGCCCGCTACGAGCGCGGCGAGATCTCTCGCGAGGAGCTTGAGTTTGCCAAGCACAACGCATGTCCCAGCTGTGGCGCCTGCTCCTTTATGGGCACCGCGTCGACCATGCAGGTTACCGCCGAGGCCCTGGGCCTTATGCTTCCCGGTACCGCCCTGCTGCCCGCAACCAGCTCCGATCTGCGTGAGTTTGCGCGCGAGGCTGGCCGTCAGTCCGTGTGGCTCTCCGAGCACAACCTGTGCCCGCGCGATATCGTGACCAAGGAGTCCTTCGAGAACCTCATCATGGTCCACGGCGCCATCTCCGGTTCCACCAACTCGCTGCTGCACATTCCCGCGATCGCCCGCGAGTTTGGCATCGAGATGTCCGCCGACGATTTCGATCGCCTGCACCGTGGCGCCCACTACCTGCTCAACGTTCGCCCCGCAGGCGAGTGGCCGGCGCAGTTCTTCTACTATGCGGGCGGCGTGCCGCGCATCATGGAGGAGATCAAGTCGATGCTCCACCTCGACGTTATGACCGTCACCGGCAAGACTCTCGGCGAGAACCTCGAGGATCTCAAGAACAACGGCTATTACGAGAAGTGCGGTCGTTACCTTGAGAAGTGGAATCTCAAGCGCGAGGACATCATTCGCCCGTTTGACCAGGCCTTTGGTACCGACGGCTCCATCGCCATCCTCCACGGCAACCTTGCTCCCGAGGGCGCCGTCGTCAAGCACACGGTTGTTCCGCGCGAGATGTTCCAGGCTACGCTCAAGGCCCGTCCGTTCGACTGCGAGGAGGACGCCATTCACGCCGTCCTGACGCACGAGGTCAAGCCCGGTGACGCCGTCATCATTCGCTATGAGGGCCCCAAGGGCTCCGGCATGCCCGAGATGTTCTACACCACCGAGGCTATCGCCAGCGATCCCGAGCTCGGCGCTTCGATTACTCTGATCACTGACGGCCGCTTCTCCGGCGCCTCCAAGGGCCCGGCTATCGGTCATGTCTCGCCCGAGGCCGCAGTGGGCGGCCCGATTGCCCTGATCGAGGAAGGCGACCTGATCCAGATCAACATCTCCGAGCGTTCGCTGTCCATCGTGGGCATCGCCGGCAAGGAGATGGAGCCGGCCGAGGTCGACGCCGTCCTGGCCGAGCGTCGAGCCACTTGGAAGCCCAAGGCTAATCGTTACACCTCCGGCACGCTCAAGTTCTTTACCGAGCATGCAGTTTCCGCCATCCAGGGTGGCTACATGGAGTAGCGCCCATGCGCATCAAATATCTCCTCTCATAGATGCGTGGTACAAAAAAGCTCCGAGCTCACACGAGCTCGGGGCCTTTTTCGTCTGGATTGGGGACGCATAGCCGGACGTAAACAATTTGCGTCTGGTAATAAGCGTACGAAAGCGCAATTTACGTCTTAATTTCGGACGCAAATCAAGACGAAAACCGTTTACGTCTGCTTTAAATCCGTATGAAAACGGTTTTCGTCTTGCAGGGCAGTTGCCGTTTCTACAGTTCAACTTCCAGTTCGGCTTTGTGTTCGCAGAGGTAGTCGCGCATGTAGGGGATGGCAAATGAGACCTTGCCGTACGAAGGAGCCTCGATAATCGATTCTCTTAACAGGCGGCTGCGGACGGAGCTCACCTGTTGAGGCGTTTTGTTTAGGGCATCGGCAACCATGCTGGTCGAGCTCGTCTGCCCCAAAGACGCCATGCTCAGCAGATAAGCGATGCACGTGGGCGGAATGCGCTGCAGCGCGGGCTCAATCACCATGCCGCAGAAGCGTTCGCGTGCCGTTGCAATGCCACGCTCGGCTTCTTCTTCTCCAATAATCGCTGTATGTGCGCGTCTTGCCAACTGCCATGCGTAGTATCCAACGAGTTGGATCATGAAAGGATAGCCTTGCGTTGCCTCGGCAAGTTGGCCGGCAATACCTGGTTGCAGCTCCATGCCAGACGCTTCAATGGTTTCTTCGAGGGAGTACGACACTTCGGTTACTGCCACAGCCTTCAGGTCAAAGGGGAGGGCACGGCGCAAAAACGTAAGTGTCTTTCCGTTGATGACGCTTTCTATCATCGAAGGCAGCCCCGCAAAAACAAAGGCGATATCAAGGTCTTCGCCGATAACCTGCTGAATCGCAATGGAGAGCGTTCGGACCTCTTCGAGCTCTGCGTCTTGGACCTCATCGAGGGTGATGAGCAGACCATTGCCGTTCTTTGATATTGCCTGCCTCATGGCGTCACGCAGCGATGGGCCGATTCGCTCAATGTCTATGCTGCCGATGGATATGCCAGCTACGCTTGGCTCAAATCTGGCGTGTTTGGCCTGGAATTTGGGCTGCAGCTGCTCGAGAATGCGCTGACAAAGTCCTTCGGTTGCGACTTCTTTTATGACCGTCCAGCCATGGCTTTGCGCCAAACGTGAGCACTCGTCAAGGAGGACCGTCTTGCCCGTTCCGCGGACGCCGGCTATGCGCATAAGGCGTCCCGGGGCGCCAGGCCCGTTGACGAGGCCTTCATTGAATTCCTCGAGGACATCTTCGCGGCCGATAATCGTGGGAGGTGTTTTGCCTGCTGTGGGCTTAAAAGGGTTTGTTTGCATGCGAGCCACCTTTGCTCAAGATATAGCAAGATATAGCAAAGTATAGCAACGTATAGCAAGATATAGCAAAGTATAGTGAGATATAGCAACGTATAGCGCTGCTCGCGAGTTCTTGCGGTGGCGCTATTTTCCAAAGGCCACGCGGATAAAGCGCTGGGCGAAGAGCTTATTGGCGACGTTGATGACATGGCCCAGGAACAGTGCCGAGATGGCGGTCGTGACGCCAAAGCCGCCCAGGTTGTGCATAAAGACCAGCGACAGCGCGAGTGAGGCGGCGACGTGCGAGCAATCGAATACGACCTTCACATCGCCAAAGCGGCGCTTGAGTTTTTCGGCAATGACCTGCACCAAGCCATCGGGCGCGTTGGGAACGACACCCATGTTGACGACGAGACTCACGCCAAACGCCGTGATGGCAAGCGAGAGCAGCATGGTTACGACCTGTGCCGGCAGCGCGGTGGGGTGCAGAGGGTTAACGGTCATAAAGAAGTCGGTGAAGCCACCGATCAGCGTTGAGAAAAAGAGCTCGAGCAAAATGCGCGGCTGAAACTCGCGGCGCAAGATGGCTGCCTGTGCGGCAATGTAGGCGACATAGGTCGCGGTAATCCAAAAGCCGAGCGTCTTGCCGGTGAGCATGGACAGCGTCGTGGCAAAACAGGTAAGCGCGGCGACGCCCAGGCCCGATGCGGTCTGGATACTCATGCCGAGGGCGAGCGTCGCGACGCCTGCTAAATACATCAGCATCCTGATGACGGTATGGCACCAATCGATCTTCTCGCCATTCATAATGATGAGCGGTCGCATGCTGCTACCCGTCCTTTCGGTTGTGAAGAAAAGGCTGACCTGGGCCGGCAAAAGAGGGTTATCGGA
This sequence comes from uncultured Collinsella sp., assembly GCA_947642445.1. Taxonomy (GTDB): domain Bacteria; phylum Actinomycetota; class Coriobacteriia; order Coriobacteriales; family Coriobacteriaceae; genus Collinsella. Next base: position 27,533 of record CANRSF010000010.1, read on the forward strand.
GGCACTGCTGTAAAAGCAGAAAAGCCGGCCCCATGGTCAGTCGTCTAGGAAATGTCTCGCTGTGCCGGAATGGGACTGAAGGGCCAACGAGACGGGAGGAAAGCAAATGACAACGTGTGGGCAATAAGATGCCAAGATGGTAGGGTGCGTCTTAGCATCCTATTGCCCACGCTTAACGAAATCGGTTTCGTTTGAGCCTTAGTATACGCACGGGATTCTATTTGCAAAGAGAAAAAAAATAAAAAGGTGAACGTTCACCTAATCGCAACAACTCGTTGGCGGTATCATGGCAAAGACATGCTCGAAACCGATTTCGCAACGGTTAGAGAGCGCATTGTGCGTTTGTCGTAGATTGCCGGGCAGCTTGGTCGCGCCCGCCGGTCGCATTGCGGCGGACGCCTTCACCCAGATCGAAAGGATCACCATGGAACAGCACACCGATTGCTCGTACTGCATGTGCGGGACCGACAACACGCTCGTCGATGCCTTTGGCATCCCCATGCTCGACCTGCCCGCCAGCAAGCTTATCCTGTTTAAGGAGCAGAGCCACAAGGGTCGCGTAATCGTGGCCTCCAAGCAGCACGTCGACGACATCTCCTGTATGTCCGAGGAGGACGCCGCCGCCTTTATGGCCGATGTCCGCCACGTCGCGGCGGCGCTGCACAAGGCGTTCAACCCCGACAAGATTAACTTTGGTGCTTACGGCGACACCATGCATCATTTGCACGTGCATATCGTCCCCAAGTACAAGGACGACCCGTTTGAGTTTGGCGATGTGTTTGCTATGAACCCCGGTCGCGTCACGCTCGAGCCGGCCCAGTACGACGAAATTGCCCAGGCAATCATCGACAACCTGTAAAACCCCTTCGCCCCCTCATAAGTTGCGGTGGAATAGTTCCTGGTTTTGCTGCTGAAGGCCGTGAACAGGAACTATTCCACCGCAACTTATGGGGGGCGGCGTTGCGATAGTATTGCATGTTGGTATTTGACTAACCGAGGACTTATCCGAGGGCTTTATGGAACAGCACCAGCATTATCAGAGCCTGCAAGACCAGGCATACAACGCATTGCGCTCCAAGATCATCTATGCCGAGCTCAAGCCCGGCACGCGCCTTTCGGCGATTGGTCTGGAAAAGGAGACGGGGATCGGGCGTACACCCATCCGCGAGTCCTTTGTGCGCCTGCGTGAGCAAGAGCTGGTGGAAACGCGTCCCAAGAGCGGTACCTATGTTTCAAAGATCAGCATGGAGCGCGCCGAGAACGCCTGCTTTTTGCGCGAGAAGCTCGAGAGGAGCGTGCTGATCAAATGCTGCTCGGCTGCCACGCCCGAGCAAAAGCGCCAGCTTGAGCAGATCCTTGCCGAGTCTGAGTCGCTCGGCCACAGCGAGACGCGTCGCTTCTTTGACCTGGATAACCTGTTCCACGAGACGTGCTTTGAGATTGCCGGTCGCCACATGCTGTGGGATTGGATGAAGAGCATCAACACGCATTTTGAGCGGTATAACTGGCTGCGTGCGGTGTCGCAGGCGCTGGACTGGGAGCCGATTCGTCGACAGCATCGTCGAATCCTCGAGGCCATTAAAGAGGGCGATACCGATACGGCGAGCTATCTGGCGCAGACGCACCTGCATCTGATGCCCGAAGAGCAGGGTCCAGTTATCGCCTTGCATCCCGATTACTTCGAGCTGCCCAAAGACTCGTCCATCTAATCTATCCCCTCATAAGTTGCGGTGAAATAGGGATTGTTTTGCGGCCCAGGCGGCGCAAACAGTCCCTATTTCACCGCAACTGCGTCGGGGCATGGCCGGGGCATAAAAATGCGGTGCCGTTTGGAGGAACAGACCGGAAGCAAGGGGTCGATTCCTCCAGACGGCACCGCATTTGTTTTGGCGCTCTGGACTATGTTGGGCAAAGATTCAGCCGAGGAAAAAAGCGGCTCGGGGGCGTGTCGCTTCCGTCACGTTCTATCAGCATACAAGACGGTTTCGGTTCTTGTCCGTGACGGAAACGGCACGCTTCCGAGCCGCTTCAAAAAAGAGGGCGCGGTCTAGGTCGCGCCCTCCACGATAGAGAGCTGGATTAGGCGCGGACCTTCTTGACGACGTCCATGGCCTCGCGAGCGATCTGCTCGACCTTGGAGAAGTCGCCGTCGGCGAACAGGGCCGGCTTGACCATCCAGGTGCCGCCGCAGGCGATGATGGCGGAGGAGCTCAGGTACTCCTCGACGTTTGCGGTGCTCACGCCGCCGGTGGGCATAAAGCGGTGACCGACAAACGGAGCGGCGAGGGCCTTGATGGTGTTGAGGCCGCCGTACTGGGCAGCGGGGAAGAACTTGGTGACCTTGAGGCCCAGGTTGACGGCAGCGGTGACCTCGGAGGGAGTCACGGTGCCGGGCAGCACGGGCAGGTCGATGTCGATGCAGTGCTTGACGACAGCCTCGTTGTAGCCCGGGGAAACGATGAACTTGGCACCGGCGGCGCGAGCCTGCTCAACCTGCTCGACGGTCAGGACGGTGCCGGCGCCGACGCACATTTTGGGCTCGGCCTCGGCCATAGCTGCGATGCACTCGGCGGCGCAGGCGGTGCGGAAGGTGACCTCGGCGGACTTCATGCCAGCTGCCATAAGGGCGTGGGCGAGCGGAGCGGCGTCCTCGACCTTGTCGAGCACGACGACCGGCACGATGCCCAGGGACTCAAGCGTGGTGTAGAACTGATCGAACATGATGTTCCTTTCGATGTGTGGCGCGCACGGGCGCATGATTGCCAAAGAAGATTGGCCATGAGCCGGTTCCGGATTGGTTATCGGAGGCACTGCTTGGGTCACAAGCAATTTCGGAACCGGCTACGAGGCCAGTCGTGAAGGAATGCCAGACAAAACTGGAATGGGACTAAGTGGTTCTACCTGGCCGGAGGAATCGGGGAGCGGGCTGCAGAGGTATGGGTATGGGAAACTGCAGCCCGCGGAATGGGGAACGAATTAACGGGCGACGCGGGTGCCACCGTCGGCGGCTGATGCCACAGCGGCAATCTCGTCAGCAGTCACCAGGTTGGAATCGCCCTTGATGGTGAGCTTGAGGATCGAGGCCGCAATCGCGTAGTTGACGGCGTCCTGCGGGTCAAAGTCGTTGATGAGGGCATGGACCAAACCGGCGTTGAAAGCGTCGCCGGCGGCAACGCCCTCGAGCACGTGCACGTCGTGAGCAGGGGAGAACCAGTGCTCGCCGCTCTCGGCGTCATAGAGCATGCCCATCCAGATGGAGTGCTCGACGCAGGAGATGTTGCGGACGACCGAAGCGACCTTCTTGCAGCCGTACTCGGCGCAAATCTGACGGGCCATCTCGACGTAGGTGTCGCGCTCCTCGATGCCGTGGGCAAGGGAGCCGGAGACGCAGGTCATACCGAGGCCGGCGGGAGCGTCCTCGTCGTTGGCGATGCAGATGTCGACGAGCGGCAGAAGCTCCTTCATGGTGGCCTGCGACTTCTCGGGCGACCACATCTTGCCGCGATAGTTCACGTCGCACACGGTGGTGACGCCCTTGGCGCGGCAGACGGCGAGCGCCTCCTTGCAGGCGGCGGCCATCTCATCGGAGACGGCGGGGGTCACGCCGGAGAAATAGAAGACATCGATGCCCTTGAGGATCTTGTCCCAGTCAAAGACGTCGCGCTTGGCCATGTTGATGGCGGAATACTTGCGGTCGTAGACGCAGCCGTTGCCGCGCTGCGAGGCGCCAACCTCAAACACATAGGAGCCAAGACGGTCGCCCTGACGCACGACGCGCGTGGTGTCGACGCCGTAGGCCTTCAGCGAACGCAGGGCGCACTCGCCCAGACGGTTGGCCGGGACAACGGAGACGTAAGCGGCCTTGTCGCCCTGGTAGGCCAGGGAAAGCGCAGTGTTGGCCTCGGCGCCGCCATAGCGAACGTCAAACTCGGTCGCCTGCTCAATACGCAGGTGATCTTTGGGCGAGAGTCTCATCATGATCTCGCCGAAGGTAAGAACCGTTTTACCCATGGTCGCGTAGCTCCTTCTTGCTCGTGCGTACACCTTTGATATGGCGTTGGCACGCAGGTGCCAAGACGGTAGGGTGCGTCTTTGCACCTGCGTGCCAACGCTTGCCGAAATCGGTTTACGAAATCGGTTTCGTTTCGAGTTGTAGTATACTCACCTGCAGCGTTTTGCAACCGAGATTTTTAAAAAAATGCCTAAAATGGCTCAGACTGCCGACAATTGGGAAACGGGGTGCGCTATGGCGCAGATGAGAATCAAGGACATTGCCGCCGAGGCGGGCGTGAGCCCGGCCACGGTCTCGCGCTATCTCAACAATCGCCCCGGGCAGATGACCGAGGAAACCCGTGCTCGCATCGCGGCAGTTATCGAGCGCACCGGCTATCGTCCACGTGCCGCCGCGCGCAATCTGCGCAGCTCGCGTACCAACCTCATCGGCGTGATCTTGGCCGACATTGCTAACCCGTTCTCCAGCGCCATGCTCGAAGGGCTTTCCGCCAGCGCCGCCGCGCGCGGCTGCTCGCTTATGACGGCCATTAGCGGCAATGACCCCGCCAAGGAAGCAGAGTCGCTCACTAGACTTATCGATGCCGGCGTGGACGGCCTGGTCGTCAACACCTGCGGCGGCAACGACGAGGCAATTGTCGCAGCTGCGGGACGCCTGCCTGTTGTGCTGCTCGACCGCGATGTTGCCGCCGGCGGTGTCGATCTGGTGACCTCCAACAACCGTGAGCTGGTCGCCGGCCTGGTAGACGCCTTGGCCGCTGCGGGCAGCGAGCGCCTGTGCCTGCTCACCGAGGCGAGCGACGACAGCCCCGTGCGTCGCGAGCGCGCCGAGGGCTTTGCCGACGAGCTTTCGCGCCGCGGTCTTGCGGGCGAGGTCGTCACCTTGGCGGACGGTGGCGCCACGGGTGTCAGTCGCCTGGACGAGACCATCAGCGGCTATGCGGGTAAAAAGCTCGGCCTCATTGCCGTCAACGGCCTGGTCTTCCTGCGTCTGACCGAGGCGCTGGCCCAGCTCGGTCCCTCGTTGCCGGCGGGCCTTAAGATTGCGACGTTTGACGATTACCCCTGGAACCACGTGCTCTTTGGCGGTGTGACCACGGCCGCGCAGGACACCCTCACCATTGCCGAGCGCGTAGTCGAGCGTCTCTCCGAGCGCATCGACATCGTTACCACTACGGTGGGCGATGCCGCAAAGCTCGCCCCCAAGCGCATCGAGATACCCGGCCGCATCGAACACCGCGCTTCGACCTCGCGCTAGCCGCTCGTTCGCAATGGCCTGCTCAAGCACGTTTTTTGAGCGCTTGATACGCTTTAACCCTGCGGAAACATTTTTCTGCGATAGTATCTGCGATATAGACCAGTCGAAACCCGCCCGAAAGAAAGGGGAGCGACATGAACCAGCAGAACATCGATTACGTACTCCGCTCCGTAGAGCAGCGTGATATCCGCTTTGTGCGTCTGTGGTTTGTCGACATTCTCGGCCGCCTCAAAAACTTTGCTATTAGCCCCGAGGACCTCGAGGTCGCATTTGAGGAGGGCATTGGCTTTGACGGCTCGGCCATCGAGGGCTTTGCCACGCCCGAGGAAGCCGATATGCTGGCGTTCCCCGATGCCTCGACCTTCCAGATTCTGCCGTGGCGCCCGAGCCACAACGGCGTCGCCCGCGTGTTCTGCGACGTGTGCACTCCCGATCGCAAGCCGTTTGCCGGCGACCCGCGCGATGCCCTGCGCCGCATGTTCCGCAAGGCCGAGAAGGCTGGCTATCTGCTCAACGTGGGCGCTGAGCTGGAGTATTACTACTTCCCCGACGAGCACACGCCCGAGCCGCTCGACAACGTGGGCTACTTCGATCTTTCGGTGAGCGATGCCGCTCGCGACCTGCGTCGTAACACGGTCCTCACGCTCGAGAAGATGTCCGTGCCCGTGGAGTACACCTTCCACGCCGCCGGTCGCTCACAGCACGGCATGAGCCTGCGCCACGCCGAGGCCCTGAGCATGTCCGACGCCATTACCACGGCCAAGCTCATCATTAAGCAGCAGGCTTACGAGAGCGGCTGCCACGCCTCCTTTATGCCCAAGCCGCTGGCGGGCGAGGACGGCAGCGCCATGTTTTTGCATCAGTCGCTGTTCGACCATGACGGCAACAACGTCTTTTGGGGCGAGGGCGACGAGAAGTACCATCTCTCCGACGTCGCCAAGCACTATATGGCCGGTATCTTGGCGCACGCGCGCGAGATTAGCGCCATCACCAACCCCACGGTCAATTCGTACAAGCGCATCACCACGGGCGGCGACTCCGTGCCGCAGTACGCCACGTGGGGCCTGCGCAACCGCGCAAGCATGATCCGCATCCCGGTCTACAAGCCCGGCAAGCAGCCTTCCACACGCATTGAGCTTCGCAGCCCCGATCCCATGGCTAACCCGTATCTGGTCAACGCCGTCACGCTGGCGGCTGGTCTCGACGGCATCGAGCGCAAGCTGGAGCTCCCGCCCGAGGCAACGGCCGAGACGCTCAAGCTCACCGGCCGTCAGATGCTCGAGGCCGGTTACGCGCCGCTGCCGCGCTCGCTCAAAGAGGCGCTCGACGTGTTTGAGGACTCGCAGTTTATGAAGGATGCCCTCGGCGAGCACATCCATAGCTTCTTCCTCAAAAAGAAGCGCGACGAGTGGCATAAGTTCGAATCCACGATCACCGAATGGGAGATCAAGCACTACCTGGCGAACTCCTAATCGCGCTGGCTTGTCCCAGTACGATTGAGCTCATTTCTTTGGAGGCCGATATGTCCGAAAAGAGTGCCCTGTTCATGGCGCGCACGACGCGCTTCCACGAGTTTGCCCGCAGCTTGACGACCACCCTGGGTGTCGAGGTGAGCCTGGCAACTCCCGATTCACCGACTGCGGCGCACGACTTTGACCTGCTGATCCTCGATTCCGATGGCATCCGCAGCGACCGCATCGACCAGATTGCCAAGTGGCTTGATGATCGTGGCGGCGTCCCCATGTTGGTGATCGTCGACGACGAGGCGCTCGGTACCTTGCGCCTGCCCAATCACGCGCATGCCGACTTTGTATGTCCCACGGCGACGCCCAACGAGCTCAAGGCTCGTGCGCAGCGCCTGATGGGTGAGGAGGAGACCATCACCGCCGACGATGTGCTCAACATCGATAACCTCGAGATCAACCTGGCAACCTACCAGGTGACGCTCGATAACGAGCCTATCGACCTGACGCTGATGGAGTACTCGCTGCTGAGCTTTTTGGCGACGCATCCCAACCGCGCCTACAGCCGCGAGGTGCTGCTGCACCGCGTGTGGGGCTTTGAGTACTGCGGCGGTACGCGCACCGTCGACGTGCACATCCGACGCATCCGCTCCAAGGTGGGCCCGCAGATCGCGGCACACATCACCACCGTCCGCGGCGTGGGCTATCTGTTTAAGGACTAGATTTCCACCACAAAGGGGACAGGCACCTTTGTGGTGGCTTTTTTACAGGTGAGGGTCCCTTTCGGGCCTGCAGCAGAACTTAAGCCTTCCTAAAAGATTGCGTTCTCATACACGTTCGCCCGCATATTGGGGTACAACTCAACGTGAACAATGATGGCCCGCCACATGTTTGGCGGGCCTTTGGTTATTTGACGAAAGGATCGCAGCCATGAGCGAGAACGATTCCCAGCGTCCCCAGGATGCGGGCAATGCCGGCGAGACCCAGCAGCAGCCGCGCGTGCAGGTGGAGTCGACGCCTGCCGACGGCAACATTCCCTACGTGCAGGCATACGACACGCAGACCGGAAAGCCGCTGAGCGGCCAACAGGTTGTAAACAAGCACACGGTGGTCAAGACCAAGACCAAAAAGCTGCCGATCTTTATTACGGCACTCGCCGGCTGTGCCTGCGGCGCCCTGCTGGTCATTGCACTCATTATGAGCGGCACGCTCGATATCGGCGGCGGTAAGAATGCCGTGACGGCGGGCGCTTCGGGTTCATCGACGCAAAAGATCACCATTGACTCCGAGGATACTACGCTGGCCGAGGCCGTTTCCGCCAAGGCGTTGCCCTCCGTCGTTTCCATCACCGCCACTTCGAGCGGCAGCCAGAATGGCTCGCTTTCGCAATCTGCCGACGATTCCAATAGCTCGGGCAGCGTCGGGTCGGGCGTTGTGCTCGATACCGAGGGCCATATCCTCACCAACAACCATGTGGTCGATGGCTATGACCAGTACGTGGTAACCATGGACGACGGCACCACCTACGAGGCTGAGTTCGTGGGCAACGATGCTTCGAGCGACCTAGCCGTCATCAAGCTCAGGGACGCCGACGCCTCCAAGCTCACGCCGATCGAGATCGGCGACTCTTCCAAGCTCAACGTGGGCGAGTGGGTCATGGCGATCGGCTCGCCGTTCGGCAACGAGCAGTCTGTCTCCACGGGTATCGTGTCGGCGCTGTATCGCTCCACGGCCATGAGCTCTGCCAACGGTAACACCATCTATGCCAACATGATCCAGACCGATGCTGCCATCAACCCGGGCAACTCCGGCGGCGCGCTCGTTAACGACAACGGCGAGCTCGTGGGTATCAACTCGCTCATCGAGAGCTATTCGGGCTCCAGCTCGGGCGTGGGCTTTGCCATTCCGGTTAACTACGCCAAGAACATTGCCGACCAGATTATCGACGGTAAGACGCCGGTGCATCCGTACATGGGCGCCACGCTTTCGAGCGTCAACGCGCTCAACGCCCGTACCAACAAGCTGAGCACCGATAGCGGCGCGTATGTGGCGAGCGTCGTCGAGGACGGTCCTGCTGCCAAGGCCGGTATCCAAGAGGGCGATGTCATTACCAAGCTGGGCGACGACGAGATTACGAGCGCCGATGGCCTGATCATCGCACTACGCAGCCACGAGGTGGGCGAGAAGGTCGAAATCACGCTCATGCGCGGCAAGGAAGAGAAGAAGGTCACCGTCGAGCTGGGCTCCGACGAGGAACTGCAGAACCAGCAGCAGAACGACAGTGCAACCGACACTGGCAACGGCGGTATTACCGATGAGCAGCTGCGCCAGTACCTGGAGGAGCTGCTCGGCCAGCAGGGCCAGGGCCAGGGCTACGGCCAGGGTTTCTAACGAGCTGTATCGCACATATCGAAGCCAGAGGGGCTGTTCCGCCAACGCGGGACAGCCCCCTCTTTTCCTATTGATCCGTTGGGGACGGAGGAAAACGTATCATTTAGAACTGACAAGGGCATGGTTTGATCGTGCAATCCACCCCGGTCCGGCCGCTGCCGATTCGATGCGGTTTGAGACCGCTATTCGGCCCCATCGTGACCGGTGGTACTCTAGTATCCGTTTGAAATCGAGCGAAGGAGTGCCGCTATGGAGCAATCGAGCCTGTTTGGTGACGGCGTGGACATCGATACCGAAACGCCCGCGAGCACGGATACCGCTGCACCGGCCGATGCCCGTGCCCAGGCGTCAGCGCGTGCGGCCGAGCTGCGCCACGAGCTCGATTACCACGCCTACCGCTACTACATGCTCGATGCGCCCGAGATCACGGACGCCGCCTTTGACAAAATGCTCGTTGAGCTGCAGGAGATCGAGGCGACCTACCCCGACCTGGTGACGCCCGACAGCTATACCCAGCGCGTGGGCGGCTACGTGAGCGAGCAGTTTACGCCGGTCACGCATATGGCGCGCATGTATTCCATGGACGATGCCATGGATCTGGACGAGCTCGACGCATGGCTCCAGCGCACCGAGGATGCGCTCGGTGCCGGCAGCGTCACCTATACCTGCGAGCTTAAGATCGACGGTCTGGGCGTGGCGCTTACCTACCAAAACGGCACCTTTGTGCGCGCCGCTACACGTGGCGATGGCACCACGGGCGAGGACGTGTCGCTCAACGTCCGTACCATCAAGGATGTGCCCATGCACCTGTCCGAGCCGGCGCTCGCCCACATGGGCGCCGACCGCGAGCGTACCATCGAAGTGCGCGGCGAGGTCTATATGCCCAAGGGCAGCTTTGTGCGCCTGAACGACGAGGCCGATGCCGAGGGCCGCGACCCCTTCGCCAACCCGCGCAACGCCGCCGCCGGCAGCCTGCGTCAAAAGGATCCCAAGGTCACGGCGCGCCGCGATCTGGCCACCTTTATCTACGCCATCGCCGATACCGATCCGCTGCACGTCCACAGCCAGCGTGAGTTTCTGGACTGGCTGCGTAGCGCCGGCTTTAGCGTCAACCCCAACGTGGCGCGCTGCGCCACGCCGGCCGAGGTCCACGAGTTCTGCGCCCAGGCCCTCGAGCATCGCGGTGACCTGGACTACGACATCGATGGCGTGGTCGTAAAGGTCGACAGCTTCCAGCAGCAGCTTGACTTGGGCTTTACCGCCCGCGCGCCGCGCTGGGCCATTGCCTTTAAGTTCCCGCCCGAGGAAAAGCAGACCGTCCTGCGCGAAATTCGCATCCAGGTGGGCCGCACCGGTGTGCTCACGCCGGTCGCCGAGTTCGACCCGGTGACGGTCGCCGGCTCTACCATCGCGCGCGCCACGCTGCACAACATCGACGAGATTCGCCGCAAAAACGTGCGCGAGGGCGACACTATCATCGTGCACAAGGCGGGTGACGTGATTCCCGAGGTCGTGGGTCCCGTGCTCGACAAGCGCCCGGCTGATTCGGTCGACTGGCACATGCCCGAGGTTTGCCCCGTGTGCGGCAGCCCCGTGGTTCACGAGGATGGCGAGGTGGCCTACCGCTGCGTGTCCATCGACTGTCCCGCGCAGCTCAAGGAGCGCCTGCTCCACTGGGTGAGCCGCGGCTGCATGGACGTCGACGGCCTGGGCGACGAGATCGTCGACAAGATGATCGCCGCCGGCCTGATCCACGATGTCGCAGATTTCTACCAGCTCACGGTCGACGACATCGCCGGCCTGGACACAGGGCGCGTGTACGCCAGCTCCAACAGCAAAAAGGGCGTCAAGAAGGGCGACCCCATCCCGGTGGGCCTCAAGACGGCCGAGAAAATCATCGCCGAGCTCAACAAGTCCAAGAGCCAGCCGCTCGGTCGCGTGCTGTTTGCCCTGGGCATCCGCCACGTGGGCAAGAGCATGGGCGGGGTCATCGCCGAACGATTCCTGTCGATTGACAAGCTTATCTTGGCGAGCGAAGAGGACATCGCCGAGTGCGAGGGCATCGGTCCCAAGATTGCGGCGAGCGTCAAGCAGTTCCTGGCCGTGCCCGAGAACCTTGCCGTGCTGGAGCGCCTGCGTCAGGCGGGTCTGTCGCTCGAGGTCGACCTGGGCGCCGCGCACGCGCAAGCCGCAGCCGACGCGGGCGTGGCGGGCGAGCTCGCTGACGCACAGCCGCTTGCGGGTCTGACCTTCGTGCTCACCGGCACGCTCGTCAACCGCACCCGCGACGAGGCGGGTGCGGCGCTTAAAGTGCTCGGCGCCAAGGTCTCGGGCAGTGTTTCAAAGAAGACGAGCTATCTGGTCGCCGGCCCCAAAGCGGGCTCCAAGCTTACCAAGGCCGAGCAGCTGGGCGTACCCGTGCTGGACGAGGACGCGCTCGAGCGGATCCTGGCGACTGGTCAGGTGCCCCAGGCTTAGCGCATCAATAGTCAAATTGAAGAACCGCCCGGAAGCACGATGCCTTCCGGGCGGTTCTTATTTGGACGGGGCAACCGGCACCGTGATTTGCGTCACGTAGGTCGCGGGGTCGTCGCTGATGATGTCGTCGATGAGGGCGATCTCGCGTTGCCCCGCTACGCTGCCAATTTGTCAAAAGCTCCGCGCCGGTTGAGCACGGTAAATGCCACCACGCAAATAATCACCGACAGAATCGAGCCGCACGGCGAGGCGATACCCATGGGGAACAGCGTGTCGGAATAGGCGTTCGACAGCAGCCAGGCGCCGGGCACGCGAATGAGCGCCACGGCCAGCACGTTGTGCGCAAAGCCGATGTAGCTCTTGCCGTATGCAGCGAAAAAGCCGCTAAAGCAAATGTGGATGCCGGCAAAGATTGCATCGAAAATATAACTGTGCATATAGCCGGTACCGGCCGCGACCACCGCGGGGTCCTTGGCAAAAAAGCCAATAAACGCCGGCGCCACCAGCCACATCAGCACCGTGATCAGGCAGCCGTACACCACCGAGATCGTCATGGCGTCCTTGAGTACCTGACGCGCGCGGTCGCCCTTGCCCGCGCCGGCGTTTTGCGCCGTGAGTGCGCTGACGGTGGCACCCATGGAACTCGGCACAATGAACAAAAAGCTGATCATCTTCTCGACCAGGCCCACGGCGGCGGCGTCGACCAGACCGCGGTGGTTGGCGATGACGGTGATAAACATAAACGCCACCTGGATGCAGCCGTCCTGCACAGCCACGGGCACGCCGATCTTAAGAATGCTGCCGAGCACCTCGGGCTGGGGGCGCAGGTCGCTGCGCTTAACGTGGATGTTTGTGCGACGGCTCTTGAGCCACACGAGCGCGAGGGCAACGCTGGCTGTCTGCGCGGTCACCGTGCCGAGCGCCGCGCCCACGGGGCCGAGCCCCATGTGGCCGATAAACAGAAAATCGAGCGCGATGTTGATGATGCATGCCACGCCAATCACGTACATGGGCGAGCGCGAATCGCCTAGCCCGCGAAAGATGGCCGAGAGGATGTTGTACGCGGCGATAAAGGGAATGCCGACAAAGCAGATGCGCAGGTAGGCGGCAGTGCCTTCGACGGCTTCGGCGGGAGTGCCAATGAGCGCCACAATCTGCGGACACAGTGCGAGCAGGACAGCGGCCAGCACCACCGAGACACCCATAAAGAGCGTGATGGTATTGCCGATGGCGGTCTCGGCGCGGTCAAACCGGCGCGAGCCCACGGCGTGGCCGACGATGACCGTCGTTCCCATGGCCAGGCCCACGAGCGTCACGGTAATAATGTAGAGCGTCTGCGCGCCATTGCCCACGGCGGTGATGCCGGCAGCGCCGCTAAACTGCCCCATCATGTACAGGTCGGCCATGCCGTAGAGCATCTGCAAAAAGTACGAGAGCATATAGGGCAGGGCAAAGACCGCGATGGTCTTAAGGACGTTGCCGCGTGTGAGGTCGTGTTCCATGGGCGGGGCACTTTCTGGCTTAGATCGTTTACGTACCAGTGTAGTGAAAACCCTACAACGATTGTAGAGTCAAGGTTTGTGTTGGCGGCGGGGAGAAAAAGTTGAGTGCGTAGGCATTTCTACTTGAATGCAGGGTGGCGCGCCCCACAAAGTACGGCAGCTCCTGACTTTTCGAACCTCTCGGCCTATCTCAAATCACCCCAAACCATCACAACATTCGCCGTTTTTTGCCAAAATCGGGGAAAGCATCGAATGTTGTGATGGTTTTTCTGCCACTCGATCGGGTGGAATCGCTTTCTTGCGCGCGAAGGTGTGCGGACCCGTGGGCAGGGGAATAAGGTTGGTTATCCGACTCCATTGGAGGGCTCATGGACCTGCCGATCGTCCTGTCCCATAAGACTGCCTGGCTGTACCACAACGTGGCGCGCCCGTCCGAGCCGCTCTCGCGAGCAAGCAGCCTATACGATGAGGACTCGCTTGCTAACGAGGCGGAGCCGACTGCGGGCCTGTCCAAATTGGGACTCGATGTCAAGGGGCTGAGGGCTTCAGCGGCAGTTGGGATCGTTACCGACTATCTGGTTTCGCTTGGTATTCCACGAGAAGAGCTGGGTCATATCGACACGCTCGTCAACTTCGATTTTGAGCGCTCGACGCCGGCTGGATTTAGGTGCCACGTGTTTGGGGCGCCGGTACCTCCAGACCATCTTCTTGAGGTGGCAGAGGGCCTTCTAGTGGTTGATGAGGTCATGTGCTTTGTCCAAGCGGGTTCGTGGATGAGCGAGCCCGAACAGCTGGAATATGGCTACGAAATCTGTGCCCGATACCATTTGAATCATCTGTCGACGGACGATTATGTCGAGATGGGGCAGAGGTATACCGTTGCCGACTTGATTGCCTATTGCAATGAGAACCGATCTCGTCAGGGGGCTATACGCGCGGCCGCCGTGCTCAAGCGCGTGCACGATGGCGCGCGGTCGCCCATGGAGACGGCCACCGCAATCATGGTCGTAGCAAAACGTTCCCAGGGCGGGCTGGGATACGCCAAGATCGAGCTCAACCATCGGGTCGATGTTCCCAACGAGTTCAAGTATCTCGCAAAGGCCGGGTATTTCGAGATCGACGTATATGCGCCTGCGAGCGGTACGGGGATTGAATACAACGGTTCGGACCATCTTGATAAACAGCGCAGCGCGTCGGATGCGGAGCGTATGACCGTGCTGAGCGCGCTGGGCTTTAGGATGATCGTCCTCACCGGGACTCAGTTTGCCCACCAGCTGCAATTGCACCGGGCGATGAATGCCATCGCACTCGCTATGGGTCTTAAGTGCGACCGAAGCGAAGCGTTCCAGAAACGTCAGAACGACCTGCGAGAATTCGTGATTCGGCACTGGGACGGCGGCCTTTAGGGACGCTTTGGTCCTTCTACGGGGCGCTGCGGGCAGGCAAACCATCACAACATTCGACGGTTTTCGCCAAAATCGGGAAAAGCATCGAATGTTGCGATGGTTTGTATGCTGAGGATGGGCTTGGGAAGCCGGTTTTGCTCGAAGTGACCTGTCCTGTCGTACGGGTGTCGGCATGATTCTCTCGTGGGGTATTATGTTTTCCGAAGAATAAAACGCCGCGTGAGGGGAGGCTGCGTGGACGGGCACGTGCAACATGACGGCTTTGGCCGCGATATCAACTACCTGCGCATTGCCGTTACCGACAAGTGCAATTTCCGCTGCATCTACTGCATGCCGGCCGATGGCGTGGCGCCCCGTGTACACGACGAGCTACTCAGCGCCGAGGAAATCGCCCGCTTTGTGCGCCTGGTAGCGGGGGAGGGCATTCGCCGCGTACGCCTGACGGGCGGCGAGCCGCTGGTCAGCCGCCGTATCATTCCGCTCATTCGCGACATCCGCGCGATCCCGCAGATCGAGGACATCTCGCTTACCACCAATGGCGCCCTGCTGCCCAAGCTGGCACCGCAGCTCAAAGATGCCGGCCTTAACCGCGTCAACATCTCGCTCGACACACTCGACCCTACGCTGTTTGGAAAGATTACGCGCCTGGGCCGGCTCGAGCAGACCATGGCTGGCATCGACGCGGCGCTGGCTTGGGGCTTTGAGCCCGTTAAGGTCAACTGCGTTGTGGTGCGCCGGCTCAACCAAGATGTGGCGGCCCTCGCGCGGCTCACGCTCGACCGTCCCATCCACCTGCGCTTTATCGAATACATGCCCATCGGCGACGAGCGCACGAGTTCGCATTGTGCCGTGGATCCGCATGCGCCCGCGCTCAATCCCGAGTTGTGGGACGCGAGCGATACCGTGCCGAGTGACGAGCTGCGGGCGCGCATCAATGCCGGGGCCGCCGCGGCGGGACTGGGCGAGCTCGAGCCACTCGACATCACCGACGCTCCTGCCGGCGCGGGCCCTGCGCGCTACTGGCACTTTCCGGGTGCGGCGGGAACGGTCGGCTTCATCAGCGCCATGTCCAACCATTTTTGCGCGAATTGCAACCGTCTGCGCCTGACGGCCGATGGCAACGTGCGTCCGTGCCTGTTCAGCGATGCCGAGTATTCGGTGCGTGAGGCGCTTCGCCGTGGTGATGATATGCAGGTACTTTCGATTTGGCGCGATGCCGTGGCCCACAAACCGCAGGAACACGCGATAATTGAGGGCACGCAACGATTTATGTCCCAAATCGGAGGATGATCATATGGCCAAGAGCAGGTACGCCGATGCCACCAAGGCCGCTCGCAGGGCCGCGATGTCTGCCCATAAAGCTTCAGCCGCGGCGAATGCTGGCGATGCCGACGCGTCCGCGCGGCCGACTGTCAGCGCTGCCACCGACACCGCCCGCGACGCCCGTCGCGACGAGCTGACGCACGTGGACGCCAAGGGCGAGGTACGCATGGTCGACGTGTCCGACAAGGCCGAGACCCATCGCATTGCCATCGCCGAGGGCACCATCCTCATGCACCCCGAGACGCAGACCATGGTGCTGCAGGACCGCGCCAAAAAGGGCGACGTGCTTGCCTGCGCGCGCGTGGCGGGCATCATGGCCATCAAGCGCACGAGCGACATCATTCCCATGTGCCATCCGTTGCTCATCACCAAGAGCAAGTGCGACATTGCGCCCATCGCTCCGGCGGGGACGCCGGCCGAGGACGTGCCCGAAGGCTGGGCGCCGGCGCGCGCGGACGGACAGGTTGGCTTTCACGTACTGGTTACGGCCGGCGTGACGGGCAAGACGGGTATCGAGATGGAGGCCCTGACCGGCGCGAGTGCCGCGTGTCTGACCATCTATGACATGTGCAAGGCCGTCGATCGCGGCATGGAGATCGTCGGCGTGCGCCTGCTGCACAAGGAGGGCGGTCGCTCGGGCGTGTGGGATCGTGCCGAACGCCAGGCCGCTACTGTTGAGGCCGTGGGAGCCGCGGGCAATGCACCCGCGGGCACACCCGTCGCCGTCGCGCCCGCAGCTCCGGCCCCGGCCGTCCCCGCGATCGCGTTTATCGGCTACCAAAACTCGGGCAAGACCACGCTCGTCGAGAAGGTTATCGCCGAGCTCACCCGCCGCGGCCTGCGCGTGGGTTCGCTCAAGCATCATGGGCATCACGGCTTTGATATCGACGTGCCCGCTAAGGACACCTGGCGCCATCACCAAGCCGGATCAAAGCACGTGGGCCTCATCTGCGCCACGCGCTGGGCGGAGTACGCCGACACGCGCGAGGAGGACGAGATGCCCGCGCGCGAGCTGCTGTCGCGTTACAACGATGTCGACGTGGTGATCATCGAGGGCTACAAGACCGAGGGCTTCGACAACATCGTCGTCGCGCGCTCCGGTGTCGACCGTCTACGCGGCAAGAGCTCGCTCGACCTGGTCGACGGTCACACGCTGGCCCTTGCCTGCAACGAAGCCCTGGCGCGTCAGGCCTTCGACGCCGGCTTTGCGACCCGAGCCATCAACATCAACGACGCCCGAGCCATCTGCGACCTCATCCAAGACCACCTGACCTAAAACCTGCCAAAAAGGGACAGGTTTATTTTGGCAGGTTTTATCTGGGCAAACGTCATTTCCACCACAAAGGGGCCAGGCACCTTTGTGGTGGTTTTTTTTCTTTGGTAGATTTTTGGGACATGCCTTAAAATCTACCAAGTAGTTCATGCTGGGCGGAAAGACGGAAGGGGTTCGATGCGACCCTAGTCAGGCATACGGATAGATTGAGCCAATGGACAGCGGATGAATGGCCGCTGCCCGCTATTCGTATGCGATAAGGAGCACCCATGCCCACGCTTGTATTCCCAAAAGTCCGCTCGTCGCTGTCCGTGCAGGCCAAGCGCCTGGTGGCGATGCGCTTTCTCATCTACACCGGGTTTCAGACCAGTTATTTTATCGGCGTTATCGGAACACTCACCTATGCAGACGATGCCTCGGTCGTCGCGACATCGCTGGCCGTCCTGTTTATGAATGTATTTGTGATCCTGGGATCCTTTGCGGGCGGCGCTGCGCTCGACGCATGGGGTCCGCGCCACCATTTCTTGCTGAGCATCGTCGGCACGCTTGCAACTGGCACGGCAATCATCGCCTTTGGTAGCGCGACCGGCGTCGTCCTGCTCGGCGCGGTGTTTCTGGGCTTTACGATGGGATTCGCCCAGCCCATTGCCACGTCCTATCCGGCCTACCTCACCGACGATCCTGTCGAGCTCAAAGACATCAATTCCGCCATCGCCATGTTCTCAAACGTGAGTATTATCGTCGGACCCACGTTGGGCGGCTTTGTCGCGGCGGCTGCGTCGTCGCGCGCGGTGTTTGTGCTTATGATGCTCTTTACCGTGCTGGCGTTCGTCGTCGGTTGGGGCTTTAGGCCGCAGACCAGCCATGTCGCCGGGGATGCGGATGCCGATTCGGCAGAGGAAGGGGAGCGTGCGGGACAAAGCTCCAACCCCAGCACGTCCGCCCGCGCCACCTTCGCAGCCAGCATCAAGACAGTCTTCACCAACAGCGTCCTCGCCCTGCTGTTTTGTATCATTTTTCTTTCGAACTTTGGCTACGGGGCCTTCGATCCGCTCGAGTCGTTTTTCTATCGCGATGTCCTGCACGTCGGCGTTGAGTGGATGGGCTGGCTTTCGTCGGCCTGCGGTGTGGGCGCGGTGCTGGGCGCCGTGGTTGCGCTTCGGATGCCGCCGCACCTGGTCAACCTTAAAACACTGCTCGTGGCGCTCATGTCCGTGGGCCTGGGAAGCCTGCTCTATGTGGGGACACCGTACGTGGGCGTGGCTCTTGTCGGCCAGATTGCACTGGGCATAGCTTGGGGCATCGTCAACCCGCTCCACAACACTATCGTGCAAACGACGGCTCCGCTCGAGCAACTCGGTCGCGTGAACTCGGTCATGGGCTTTGGCAACATGTTCGCCGGCGTGGCCCCGCTGGCGATTGCCCCGTGGCTGGCGGCGACATTTGGCGTGCAGCAGACGCTCGTAGGGGCGGGCATGGTCGTGACGGCAGTTCCCGCGGCGTTGCTGCTGTTTGGACGTCGGCATCTGGATCGTGCCGCAAAGCAGTAAAAACCATCACAACATTCGATGAAAATCGCGATTTTGCCAAAAAACATCGAATGTTGTGATGGTTTGGCCCGCAAACGTCATTTCCACCACAAAGGGGCCAGGCACCTTTGTGGTGGTTTTGCTTTGAGGGGCCGCGCCCGCGCCTTGGTATACCATGCACGCCGTTCACGAATACGCCCCACACCGCCGCGCAACCCAGAAAGGCCCCCATGGACACCACCTTCAGCCACATCAAAGCCGTGTTCTGCGATATCGACGGTACGCTGCTCACGAGCCAGCACACGGTGTCCCCGCGCACCGTGGCGGCGATCCGCGCCCTGCGCGAGCGTGGCGTGCTCTTTGGCCTGTGCACCGGGCGCGACGCCCATGCAACCGAGGCCATGTACGAGCTCTGGGGCATCGAAGGCCTGGTGGACGTGCTCGTGGGCTGCGGTGGCGCCGAGGTCATCGACCGCGCGTACGACATCAACGAGCTGAGCTATCCGCTGCCGGGCGAGACCATCGCGCGCATCTGCAAGCACATGGCGGACCTTCTGGCAACACCCGTCTGCCCCCGAGACGGCGTGTTCTACGTGCCCGAGAGCAACGCGTGCGTCGAGCACCTGTCACGCGTCGACGGCGTGCCCTACCAGGTGGTCGATTTTGCCGAGTTCTTGCGCGAGCCGCAGCCCAAGGTGATGTTTACCATGGCGCCCGAGGTAATGCCGCGGGTGATTGAGCGGGCGTCGACGTTTGCCGATAACACTGTTAAGGCGGCGGCTCTGCAAACCACGCAGCGGCTCTACGAGTTCATGGATCCGCGCGTGTCCAAGACGCGCGGCCTTGGGCGCGTGGCGGAGCTCAACGACATGGAGCTCCAGAACATCTGCGTGTTTGGCGATGCGGACAACGACACCTGCATGGTGGCTGACGCCGGCGTTGGCGTGGCCATGGCAAACGGCAGCGCCGCCACCCGCGCCGCCGCCGATTTTGTAACCGTCAGCAACGACGAAGACGGCATTGCGATCTTTGTCGAGGAACATCTGCTGTAGCGCCGGGGGAGAACCCCCGCAATGGGGACAGGCGCCTTTGTGGTGGCCTCAGGCGATTTGGGCGAATTGATGCCTAAAATCTGCGCGATAATTCAAATATAGTTGTCTGAACATCATTCCTCTAACCACCGGTGGGTTAAAGATATTCTCATCAGTTTGGTAGGATATTCCTTCCGGTTAATAATCTACCGTTCACGGTCGATTTTCGACCGTTCACAGGATGTTTGCTCTTGAGCAAAAGGTTGTGCAAATAAATAAAATGCTATTAAAAAACTGATAACTAACTTAATTACCAGTAGAAACAGATATTTTATAGCGAATAAACGAAGGCAAATCTAAACAATTGTCAAGAGAATTAAGAACTTGCACAAAAATGTCGGTTTTGCTGCTCAGATATTTAAACAATCGTTATAATTGCATCACTTAGCGAGCGCAATTACAGATTGCGCAGATACGTTTGATAGGGAAAGAGCAAGATCGCGGTCTCTTGGGGAGGAGACATCGATGAAAGCGAATTCGGACAAATCTAAGCAGAGTAATAAAGCGACGCGCCGTGTACTGGCAGGCGTTTTGTGCGGAGCCTCCGTTTTGAGCCTGGTACTGTCGCTCGTCATGCCCCCGATCTCGCAGGCCATTGCCAACGATGCCCAGACGGTTTCTACCGAGGAAACTGTGATGGGGGGGGGTTCCTCAAGTGAGTCTACTGGTATAGACAACAGTACTAACGGGGATGCCGGCACAGACGCCGAAAACCAGAACAGCGACGATGCTGCGAGCGACGACGACGCTCGGCCGGAGGAGCAGTCCAAGGACGAGTCGCAGGCGGAAGATAATGATGCGATGGATGTTAACGCTGTCGCGTCAGCCGAGGAGGCTGCAGAGAGCGAAGAGACAACCACAGCTATTACTAACATTACTAACGCCGATGATTTGTCAGCTAAGCTTCAAGGCGTTGGGGAAAACCAAACTGCCCGCTTCGAGCTCACAGCTGATATTGACTATGCTGGTGAAATCAAACTTGAGAAGAGCGGCAGCAATATAACGCTGAACTTAAACGGTCATAAGATCAAGTGCTTGAACACCGACAAGCCGTTATTTGATGTTGCTAACGGCGCAACACTTACAATTAAGGACGAAATTAAGGACTCCGCGCCGGTGACTGAGACGGTCAACGATGTCCAACAGCTGACTGATCAGGGGCAGAAGCTGGATCCCAATAATTATGGCAAGAAAGTCGAGCTAAATTACGTTGGTGGCATTCCGTCTAATCTTACCTACTACGTGACCAAATCGACTCCGAGTGGTACAGGGACAATCGAGACGCTTGTCAGACATAACGTCGATATTAAGGGCGCCATCGTGGCGTGCGACGGCAACGCAAATCTAAAGCTCATCAATCTGTATAACAACAACGGCAAGGGTGGCACGTTTAACCTTGTGAGCGGCGTGATCACGCAAAAACAAGGCAGCAGCGTTAGCAGCTTGGTCTATGCCGAGAACGGCTCTACCGTCAACATGCGCGGCGGCTATGTGTGTGGAGCTTCTGGCTCGGGTGCGGGCGGCGGAATTGAAATACACGGTAATTCGACCCTCGAGGTTTCCGGTGGCGTAATTGCCGGCAACAGTGCTCCTAGTGGCGGTGGTGTGTATGCTAAAGACTCCACGGTCAACATAACTAATGGCGTAATCTCCGGCAACAGCACGCTTGCTACTGGTGTTGGTTTCGGCGGCGGCACCATGGCCGAAGGCGGCAGCGTTACTGTTTCTGGTGGCTACATTACTAACAATAAATATGCCAATTACTGTGGTAACGATGGTAATGGCGATCATGGCGGTGCTGGACTTGCCGCTAAAAACGGTACTCATGTCACCATTTCGGGCGGCCAGATCACGGGCAACTATTCTGAGGAAGCCGGCGGCGGCGTCTATGTGACCGACATCGAACACCAAGGGGCGAGCTCGCGCAAGACAATGGCATGGCTCAACATTACGGGGGGAACTATTGCCTCTAACGTGAGTTTTCGCTCTGAGGGTGCCGGCATTCGCGTGGGCCAGATGGTTGACGCGATGATAAAAGGAGCGTCAAATTCAAATCCAGTCTATATCACTAATAACCACTGCATGTCTCGCTTTGACTGGGGTGGAGGCGGCATCTTCGTCCAGGGCGATTCTAAGGTCGCGTCTAATGCTGGTAGGCTATTTGTCTATAACTCCTATATAAGCAGCAATGAGGCCGGTGGCTACGGTGGCGGCGTTGCGGTTTGCCCGACGGGTAAGACTTTGGTGACAGGCACCGACGGCACGGCGATTTTCGGTAATACTTCTGCCGGAAATGAGCAAAACGCGAACGATTACGAATCCGTGAGTAATACAGGCAATAACGGCACCCCCCATCTTTCCGGCGGTGGTCACGGTAAGGACCAGGACTCCGACGCCTACAATGCCGAAGTGTTTCGCAAAAACGGCCACGCGGACTTCTTCCTTGCGGCGGAGGGTCATACGACTCCGATCGCGGCGGTGATTGGCAAAATGCTTGGCGGCGGCGATGCTAAGTATCGGGGAAGCTTAGAGCTTCAGAAAGCCATTACTATCCCCGCTAACGGTGGCGTGCAGGTATATAACAGCATCGGCCTGAGTTCGGATGTTAAGGCTCAAGACCCCGAGGCGATCAATGCGCGAAAGGCTGCGCTAGAGGCGGGCGCGACGTTTATCACGGGCAATTATTCCTGGAACCATGGCGGCGGCATCATGTCGAACGGCGACCTGTACATGGGCGCGCCTGAGGACACGTATGTCTATCCGAGCCTCAAGCTCAAGGCGACCAAGAAGCTGGAAGGCCGCAAGCTCAATGATGGGGAGTTCTCCTTTACGGTGTATCGCAAGGATTCAGACGACCCTTTGGCTGGCACGACAGCTGGCACGACATTCAATCGCGACGTTTGCACCGAGGTTGGAACAGCAGCAAATGATGCAGAAGGCAGCATTACGTTTGACCTTGGTGAACAATTCGCATCGAGTGGCGCGGGTAACGAAATCACATACTACTTGGTCGAAGATCCCGGTGGTGATTCTGGCATCACGTACGACTCCAGCGTGTATAAGATTGTGGTGACGGCCGAAGATACCAAGACCTTGCTCATGTCTGTTCCGAGTAAAGAAAACTCAAGCCAACTGAAGGATCTTTACATCCATAACTACACGATTAAAAACGTCGGTGTAACCAAGTACGAATTCCGCGAGTCGTCTGGGAAGTGGGAGAACGTAAAAGCGAGGAGCAAGGTGCAGAAGAGTGGAGACTATTATCCAATTATCTGTGAGGGTGACTCCACGACTTTCACTAACAAGTTCACTCCGTACGACTCGAAGGGCTCCTGGACGCCTATGGCGACTAAGGTCGTTGAGGGTGGCGAGATGAAGGAGTTCACGCTCCAGCTTGCGACCGACACAGATTTTACGGATATCGTTAGCAGCAAGTCCACCACTGCCGACGGCGACAAGTCCCAGACCCTGAGCTTCGACAAGATTGATTACAAACTCGATCAACTCGACCAGCTCGCGTCTGGCCCCACTGGCCGTGGTGCTTCCAAGACCTTCACGTACTACGTGCGCGAGAAAGACGACGGTTCGCTGTTCTCGCACTATACGTACGACAAGTCGGTCTATCAGATTACGGTTAACGCGACTGACGACTCTAACCACCATATCGACGTCACTGCGACCTACAAGCAGATTCAGGATCGTGATGGCAATGAAGTGACCACTGACACGCCCCACGACCTCACCGGCAAGTCCACTCCCACCTTCACCAACACCTACTCCACCTCTTTGCCCCTTTCTGGTATGTCGGGCGTCACTCTGACGTACCTTGCCGGCGCGGCGATGCTTTGCGTCGCTGCGGCCTGGATGCACGTTCGTCGCAAGGCGAGCGCGAGGGGAGGTGAGCGTCGTGAATAAGAAAGTTTGCTCCTTCCCGATCTTGTTTGCGCTGCTTGCCCTCCTGATCGGCATCTGCGCGGTTGTGTTCCCCGCATCCGCGCAGGCCGCGCCGACCTCGACCGGTTCCATCACGGTGAGCGGCGCCGTGGCGAGCAACTACGACGCCTACCAGATCTTTAGCGCCAACGTCGTCGACGGCGACGGCGACGCCAAGACCTTTACCGACCTCGCTTGGGCAAGCGACGCCGCGCGCGACGCTGTCCTGCCTGTGCTGCACAGCGCCGGCATGCCCGATTCCCAGACCACCGCGCAGGAAGCTGCCGAGTGGCTCAACACCGATTCCCACCTTACGAGCGCGCTGAGCGCACAGCTCGCTCGTTCCCTCCAGAGCTCTGGCGCCGTGCCCGTGGCCCTTAACGCGGGCACGGCGGCCGAGCTGCCCTGCGGCTACTGGCTCATCGTCGCCAGAGACGACGCCATCGCCCAGGGCGAGGCCGGCACCGCGCCGATCATGGCGCTGGTGGGCGGCAACGCCGTCACCGTCAAGCCCAAGGCCGCGACGCCCAAGGTCGCCAAGCACGTGCTGGAGGACAACACCGCCGCATGGCAGAAGGCCGCCGACGCCACGGTCGCCGACGACCTGTACTGGCGCCTCTCTGCCACGGTCCCGGCCGGGCTCACCGCCTACGACACCTATACGGTGCAGTTCGTCGACACCATGAGCGCGGGGCTCGACCTCTCCAAGGTCGCCGCGAGCATACACGTGTACGTGGCGGCGGGAGCGGACGGCGGCTTCGACGCCGTTGCCACCGGCAAGGACGGACGCGCCGGCACTAAGGCCGCGAAGGGCTGGACCGACATCACGGCCCAGTGCGCCACCAAGGTGGCCGCGGACGGGACCTTCATCGTGCACACCGGCGACCTGGTCGCCGCGCTCGGCGGGGCCGACGCCTTCGCCACGGGCGCCCGCGTGGTCGCTGTGTACAACGCGCCGCTCAACAGCGCATGCAACCACGGCATCGCGAAGGGCAACCCCAACGAGGCCTACCTGCGCTACCCGCGCTCTCCCTTTGCCGACCAGTCCGGCGACGCCGGCTTCACCAGCACGCCGAGCGACGATGCATGCGCCTACGCCTGGGATCTCGCGCTCACCAAGCGCGGCAGCGACGGCGACAAGCCGCTGCCCGGGGCGGTCCTGAGCATCACCGACGACCGCGGTCGCGCGCTGGCGGCCGACGGCACGTGGGATGCGCAAGGCAAGGCCACCGTCACCACGGGCGAGGACGGCCGCGTGACCGTCTCGGGCGTGGACTCGGGCAAGCTGGAGGTCCGCGAGCTCAAGGCGCCCAAGGGCTACACTGCCTTTGAGGGCACGCGCTCCGTGACGGTCAAGGCCGAGGGCCTGGACGTCGACCAGGTGGCCGCCGCCAAGCCTAAGGTGACCGTATCGGCCGAAAGCCCTCTGCGAGTTGATGCCGCCGATGCCGGGAAGGGTTTAGTCGAGTTGTCGGTGCTTAACACCCCAAGTAACGAAGTGAGTCGAGGCTTTATGCCCTCGACGGGAGATAGAATGTTGGTGTCGGTAACGGCTTTGGCCGTCATCGGAGTAGTGGCTATTGTCGTCGCGCTCGTCATCAAGCGGGGAGGAGGTCGCCATGATAAATAATTGTCCCCCCCCTGCTCAATGGCGTACTGCCTCCGTAGCGATTAGAGCGCAGGGAAATGAGCCTGCTGACTTTTGGTGATGACGAGAATTAAAGCAACCTCCAAGAAAGAGGTCCCAACATGAAAACAACCAAGAACATCGCACGCCTGGCAGTAACCGCCGGCCTCACCGCAGCCCTGAGCTTCGGCGGCGTTATGGCCCCGGTGACCATGGCGTTTGCCGAGGGAACGGGGTCGACCGTCACGTTCGAGGACGCCGATTACGCTGCGTCCACGACCTATAAGGGTATCCAGATCTTCAAGGCAAAGGTCACGACGACCGGTGGGAATACGACGGTGAGTAGCATCGAATGGGCCAGCTCCGAAGCCCAAACTGCTGTCGTAAACGCCATCAAGACAAAGGATGCATCCTACGATAGCAAGAACGCACAGGATGCTGCCGATTGGCTTAGCACCAAATCTGAAGTTACCGGGACCGATTCGAAGGTTGCTAGCGACAACGTTCTCAGTCTAATCGCCGATGGCCTGAAGAGCAGCACCGCCTGGGAGGTGACGAGCGAGGGCAGTGCATCCCTTTCCGGACTCGGCGCCGGCTACTGGCTCTTCCTCACCGCTACTCCCGGTAAGCCTGCTGACAAGTCGACCGATGTGTTCACCTCTCCCGTCTACGCCGTGATCGACGGCGTAGACGCGACGACCGTTACGCCAAAGAAGGGCGTGCCCACTGTCGAGAAGAAGGTCCTCGACGATGCCGACGCCGCCGATGCCACCGACATCAAGGGCTCCAACAAATGGAATGATGTCGCCGATTCCCAGATCGGCCAGGAAGTTAACTACAAGCTGACCGGCACGATCGCCAGCAACTACGCTACCTTTGGCACGTATGCTTACAAGTTCACCGACGGGCTTTCCAATGGCCTTGACTATGTCAAAGGCTCGGTTAAGGTGTACGCGCTGAACGGCGAGACTTACAGCGAGATTGAGTCGAACAATTATACCGTGACGGATGCTGATGCTAGCAACAACAACACGCTGACGGTCGAGTTCAAGACCGGAGACGGCAAGAAGGGCCTCAAGGACGTCGCGAGCGTGACCGCCGACACCAAGATCGTTGTCTTCTACAAGGCAAAGCTCAACGGCAACGCCGTGATCGGCAACGCAGCCGACGGCAACAAGCGCGGCAACCCCAACACCGTCAAGCTCGAGTACTCCAACAACCCGTATGCCGAGGACACGGGCGAGACGATCGAGGATACCGTCGCCGACTTCGCTTTCAGGCTCAACCTCAACAAGGTCGACCAGGGCACCGAGAAGGGCCTTGCGGGCGCCGTCTTCACCATCCAGTCCGCTGATGCGAACACTCAAGACCAGTATATCGCCTCGAAGGACGACCCCACCGCGGGCGTCGTCGCGGGCCAGCTCGTGACCGTTGCCGGCACCACCAGCCTTCCCGGTTACGTGAAGTTCACGTCTGGCGATAATGGCCAGATTGCCGTGAAAGGTCTCGATGAAGGCTCCTACAAGGTGACCGAGGTCCAGGCTCCCAATGAGAATTACACCAAGGCCAACCCCTTCACTTTCACCATCACCGCGACGTATGATGACGCGAGCATGAAGGTGACGGGCCTCACGGCGGCGGTTTCCAAGGCCGACGAGGGCCGCACCGACATCGCCTTCGGTAAGCTCGACGGCAATGACGGAGACAATAAGCTGACCGGTACGGATGGCACCGGCACCAACGCCGCCACCGGTGAGATCACCATCAACGTCGGCAACACCAAGTCCGTCGGCCTCCCGCTGACCGGTCTCAACGGCGTGACCTTCACTTGGATCGCTGGTGGCGCGGTGCTGTGCATCGGCGTGGCGCACCTCATCCGCAGCCGTAAGCAGGCCGAGGAGTCCGAGCAGGAGTAACGCTCACTCACCCATCCCTTTGGCAGGTGGGATGTGATGGCCATGAGACTTGCGGACACTTTTCTCGTCCATTGACGTTCTTGCTTTGCCATTCTCTTTTCGGGGCAGACTCCGCACTGGAGTCTGCCCCGTTTTTTTTGGACATAGCAGCCGGGGCGCCGTTGCTTGCCGGATCGAGCGTATGATTAGCGAACAGATGTTTGCAAATATTGCGTTTACCAGCTGTGGGTGCATACGCTCGCAGTAAAATGGCTTTGCGACGCATCCCGTGCGCGGGCGGCCGACGACTCGATCGGAGGTCCCCAAATGCTGAAATTCCTTAACGCGCTCGCCGCCCTCGCGGCGGTGGGCACGTTCGTCATCGCGTTTCTTGACTCGTATGAGGTTCGGTTTAAGGTCCGTAGGCGCACGCGCGGTGCGGACGGTAGAAGGCATTTGCGCCGCAAGCGCAAATAAGAATGCCCGGGGTTCGGAGCCCGGGCATTTAACAAAAGCTGAAAACTAGGCCGCCCGCGCTCCCAAACATTTACGCGGGGTGCGTCGTTTTCCATTGATATTGTATCCCGAATCGCCCCGCCGATCCGGGACATTTTGAAAACTCAAATGCTGGCTTATCCTCGACTGGACGGTGCAGTCTAACTGCGTTGTCCGGCGCAGGGGCTCGCTAATCGGCTATTATTTGTTTAGACAACTTGAGTTGTAGAGGAGTGACCGGCGATGGTGCAGGGCGCCAAACATATGAAGAGCAATAACGCCGCGGACAACGGCGGCTCAAGCCCTCAGCCCAAACCTCAGCCCAAGTCCAAGCGCCGCCGCAAGCGACTGCCGCGCTGGGCCGACCGGCTCATCACCATCGTCATCATCCTTATTGGCGTAGGCCTTATGACCTGGCCGTGGATCTTGGACCGGCTCGAGGCCTCGGGCGTGTTCAACCAGATTAGCACGGTGTCCAGCACCGTGGACGCGCTGTCTGCCGAGGAGCGCGAGCGCATTCTGCTTCAGGCGCGCTCCTATAACGAGCAACTGGCGGGCGAGGCCACCGAGCTTCCGGCCGACCAGATCGAGCCCTACGCCCAGCAGCTCATCTTTGACCGCGACCCCATGATGAGCTGGGTCGAGATCCCCTCCATCGACGTGAGCATGCCCATCTACCACGGCACGAGCGAGGAAGTCCTTATGGCGGGCGTCGGCCACCTGGAGGGCACGAGCCTGCCGGTGGGCGGCGCCTCGACGCATTGCGTGCTCACCGCGCACTCGGGCATGCGCAACCTGAGCATGTTCGACGACATCCACTCGCTGGAGCCCGGCGACCTGGTGCTGCTGCACACCATGAACAAGACGCTCGCCTACAAGATGGTGGACTCCGAGGTGGTGCTGCCCGAGGAGATGGAGTCGCTGACTATCGAGCCCGGCGCCGACAAGGTGACGCTCGTCACCTGCACGCCCTACGGCGTGAACGACCATCGCCTGCTGGTGCATTGCGTGCGCACCAAGTACAGCAAAAAGGACGTCGACAAGCAAAAGTCGCTGGCCGGACGCCACTGGGGCAAGCGCGAGTTTGCCGTGCTCATCGTGGTCGTAGCCATTGTGCTGTTGCTGCTGGACATCGTGATCCACGCGGTCCGCAAGCGCCGCAAGGCCAAGACCTCGGCATAGGCATCGTTCAGAAGCACCACAATGGGGACAGGCACCTTTGTGGTGGCCGGGGCTTCCAAACCATCACAACATTCGATGAAAATCTCGATTTTGGCGAAAAGTGTCGAATGTTGTGATGCTTTTCGTTGCGGGCGAGACGGTTTTCGCTATGGACGGTGCGGTTTCGCTGCAGAACCGTCAGCCCACTGCCTGTCAACCGCCGCCCTCGTTACGTTTTCGCTGCATTTGGGTAAAGCGCCTGCTCCAAGCCGGCGCTGCCTTGTATACTAGAGCGGTTTATCTGTTATGCGGAAGGGAGCGCCTATGGCACTCAGCGAGAAAGACGTGCGCGGCATTGCCGAGTACGCAAAGATCGCACTGACCGATGACGAGCTCACCCAGATGACGTCCTACATGAACGACGCCGTCCAGATGCTCGAGCCCGTCTTGCAATATGACTTGCCCGACGTGGAGCCCACGTTCCATCCTATCGGAAGCCTGTCCAACGTGATGGGCGACGACCTGCGCGAGCCCGAGCGCGACCTGCCGCTCGGCGTTGCGCTCGAAAACGCCGGCAGCGCACGCGACCGCTACTTCCGCGTGCCGTCCATTTTGGGAGAGGGGGAGAGCGAGTAATGGCGCAGAGCTTCGATTCCCTTACCGCCGCCCAGATCGCCGCGGGCGTTGCCGCCGGCGACTTTACCGCTACCGAGGTGGCACAGGCCTCCCTTGCCGTCATCGAGGCGCGCGAGGACGGGGTCCAGGCATTCCTGCAGGTGGCGCCCGAGCTTGCGCTCGAGGCCGCCGCGCGCGTGGATGCCGACCGCGCTGCAGGCAAGCCGCTGCCCCCGCTCGCGGGCGTGCCGCTGGCCATCAAGGACAACATGAACCTCGTGGGCACGCGCACCACCTGCGCTTCCCGCATGCTCGAGAACTACCAGAGCGTCTACACCGCCACCTGCGTCCAGCGCATGCTCGATGCCGGCTGCCTGCCCATGGGCAAGGCCAACATGGACGAGTTTGCCTTTGGCAGCTCCACCGAGAGCTCGGCGTTCCACCGCACCAACAACCCCTGGGATACCGAACGCGTGCCCGGCGGCTCCTCGGGCGGCTCCGCTGCCGCCGTCGCCGCGGGCGAGGTCGCGCTCTCGCTGGGCTCGGACACCGGCGGCTCCATTCGCCAGCCGGCGTCGCTGTGCGGCGTGGTGGGCTTTAAGCCCACGTATGGCGCCGTGAGCCGTTACGGCGTGGTTGCCTTTGGCTCGTCGCTCGACCAGGTGGGTCCCTTTGGCCGCACGGTCGAGGATGTCGCGCTGGCCATGAACGCGCTTACCGGCGCGGGCCACGATCCGTACGACTGCACCAGCCAGGATTGCGCCGTCGACTTTACCGAGCACCTCAACGACAGCATCGAGGGTAAGCGCGTGGGCATCATCCCCGCGTTTATGGAGGCCGAGGGCCTGACGCCCGAGGTCCGCTCCGCCGTTGAGCGCGCCGCCCAGGAGCTGCAGAACCAGGGCGCCGAGCTGGTAGAGGTCGACCTGCCGCACCTGGACGCCGCCATCGCCGCCTACTACGTCATCGGCCCGGCCGAGGCGTTCTCCAACCTGGCTCGTTTCGACGGCATTCGCTATGGCTATCAGGAGGAGGGCTGCGCCAACCTGTCCGACCAGAGCTCGCTTTCGCGTGCCCACGGTTTTGGCGCCGAGGCCAAGCGCCGTCAGATGCTCGGCGCCTACCTGCTGAGCTCGGGCGTGTACGACAAGTACTACTACGCCGCGCAAAAGGCCCGCACGCTCATCACGCAGGACTATGACGCCGCGTATGCCAAGGTGGACACCATCCTCATGCCCGCCTCGCCGCGCACGGCCTTTAAGTTTGGCGAGATCAGCGACCCCACGCAGATGTACCTCTCCGATCTGTACACCATCTCGCTCAACATTTGCGGTAACGGTGGCATTTCGGTGCCGCTGGGCCTGGGCGAGGATACTCAGCTGCCCGTTTCTGCCCAGCTGGTGGGACCTGCCTTTAAAGACCGTCAGCTGCTTACGTTTGCCCGCGCCCTGGAGCGCGGCTTTGCCGATGCCGCCACGGGTGCGCCCGCGCTTTCTGTCGCGCCCGATTTTGCCGGGAAGGGAGGCGAGCTGTAATGAAGGAGCTATCCGAGGTCCTGCAGGATTGGGAGGCCGTGATCGGCCTGGAAATCCATACCGAGCTCACCGCACTCGATACCAAGATGTTCTGCAACTGCAAGCTCAGCCACGATGACGAACCCAACGCCAACGTGTGCCCGGTATGCCTGGGCCTGCCCGGTGCGCTGCCGGTGCCCAACAAGCGCGCCATCGAGAGCATCGTCAAGGCCGGTCTCGCCACCAACTGCGAGATCCAGCGCCACTCGATGTTCTACCGCAAGCACTACTTCTATCCCGATATGGCCAAGAACTTCCAGACCACGCAGGGCCCGGTCGCCTTTGCCATGTACGGTCACCTGGACCTGGACGTGACCGGTCGCGGTGCCGCCGAGCGCCCCGACTGCGCGTTTGGCGAGGCCGAGGCCCAGAGCCTGGCGAGCGCCTCGGCCAATGCCGAGGGCCTGTCCACGTCCATGACGTCGACCATGCGCGAAGGCAATCAGCGCGCCGGCCACCTGGCCAGCTATGACGCGTCCAACCTGCAGATGCCCGAGCGTCGCGAGGACGGTTCCTACACGGTGCCCATCCGCATCCTGCGCATCCACATGGAGGAGGACGCCGCCAAGATGGTGCACGTGGGCGGTGCCGAGGGCCGTATTACCGCCGCTGCCGAGTCGCTCGTCGACTACAACCGCTGCGGCACGCCGCTGATTGAGCTCGTCACCGAGCCCGATCTGCGCACGCCCGAGGAAGCGCGCCTGTTTATGGAGAAGCTCCGTCGCATCTTTGTGACGCTGGGCATTTCGGACTGCTCCATGGAGAAGGGTTCCATGCGCTGCGACGGCAACGTGTCGCTGCGCCGCCGCGGCGAGACCAAGCTGGGCACCAAGACCGAGCTCAAGAACCTCAACTCGTTTAAGAGCCTGCACGACGGCCTTGCCTACGAGATTTGCCGTCAGGCCGAGGTGCTCGAGGAGGGCGGAATCATCTATCAGGAGACCCGCCACTGGGAGCCCAGCCGTAAGCGCACCGTGGTTATGCGTGTGAAGGAGACGGCCGACGACTATCGCCTGTTCCCCGATCCCGATCTGGCGCCGTTCGATCTGGACGACGAGTTCATCGACCGCTGCCGTGGCGAGATTCCCGAGCTGCCCGATGCCAAGCGCGCCCGTTTTGAGACCGACTTTGGTATTAAGGCGGCCGATGCCGAGCAGATCGCGGGCGACCCCGAGTTTGCCGAGTTCTTTGAGGCTGCCGCTGCCGGTATGGCTGGCAAGGAGGCCCAGACGGTCGCAAACCTGCTGGTCAACGAGATGATCGCCTACCTTAAGAGCGCAGGCGTGTCGCTCGCCGAGTCCGGCATCGCGCCGGCTCAGGTAGCAGCGCTGGCCAAGCTGCTGGTGACCGATGCCATCAGCTCCAACCAGGCGCACGAGGTCTTTGAGGCCATGGCCCAGACCGGTGACGACCCCAACAAGATCGTCGACGAGCGTGGTATGCGTCAGGTGAGCGATGCCGGTGCGTTGCAGCCGATCGTGGACGAGGTGCTGGCTAACTGTGCCGATCAGGCGCAGCAGTATCGTGACGGCAACCAGAAGGTTATCGGCTTTTTGGTGGGCCAGTGCATGAAGGCGAGCCGCGGCAAGGGCAACCCGAAGCTCTTCAACGAGTTGCTGAGAACGTCGCTCTCGTAAACGGGAACCGAGGGGCCGGGCGCAGGGCCTTGCCTCTCAATTTCGGACAGTCCTGACTCACGACGGAGGCGCCACTGGCGCCTCCTGTTCGTGCGGAACTCATTGAGAGGCAAGGCCCTGCGCCCGGCCCCTCGGTTCCGTAACGACTCGGCCGTTCGGGTCAGGTAGGCTGAATGGAATTTGGCGAATGAGGGCGCCGTTGGCGCCTTCATTCTTTATATATGTTGGGAGCGCCAAGCGGTGGGGGTGGTGCCGGTGTGTTGCTTGAAGGCTTGGGCGAAGGCGGCCTGCTGAGGGTAGCCTAGACGCTCTGCCACCTGCGCTATCGTGAGCGCGCTATCGGCCAAAAGGTCCTGTGCTCGCTCCATACGGCGTCTGCGAATGTAGGCGCCCAGGGACTCGCCAGTTTGGGCCTTAAAGGTGGCGCATAGTTTGGAGCGGCTTGTGTAGAGCCTCTCGGCCACTTCGTTGACACCCACACGCCTGCCTTTGTCGAGCGCGCACTCAATCATCGCCGTCGCTTCCTCGGCAATGGTCACGCTGGCGCGTGTGTCTGCCGCCTGCTGCGCCTGCTTGTGGGCCGCGCGCGAACAGGCGAGCTCCGCGACCATGGTCTCCACGATGCCTTGCATATAGACGTGTCCGCCTACGGCGCGAGCGCGGTCCTCGTTGATTCGACGTAGTGTGTGGCAGATGGCAGATGCTGCCTCCTCGTGCCACGACTCGGCAAACGCCTCAAAGACCCCCGCAAACTCGGCGGGATAGCGATGCTCCAACTCGTCAAAATAACCGGGCAAAAAGAGGACCGAGCGCGAGTGGTAGAGCTGCCCTGCAAACAGCGGGCTTAGCTCCTCGCCGCAGCTGTCTTGGATAAAGCTGCAGACTGCGCTGCTCGGCCACGGCCCACGCAGCGGCTTGAGGTTCGCAGGCGTTATGCCGGCTTCGGGCATGCACATGAGCGTGGGCGCGCTGACCTCGCTCACGCACGCGTACGGTTCGGGCGTGTATTCGGCTAGGTGCATGTTGTGCATCGGGGTAATGAAATGCTCCATGACGATGCAAGTGGGGGAGAGGGGCATGATCCATGCGCGTCCGTGCGTCCGATCGTTTGCCACCTCACCGGTAAAGACGGCGCCCTTGCCGGAAAGTTGCAGGCCAAACTGCTCAAACTGCGGTGCGTAGAGCTCGGTTATATCGGTTGCTGCCCGCCGCATTTTCAAAAGCGTCCCCTTCCTTTGCGGAAACGTCCACGCCTGGCTCAATTGTGTGCCTCGGCTAACACGCCAATGATAAGTTCATTACGGTTAACTCTCAAGCCGTTAGAAAGGAATCTCATGGCAAAGGGATCAAAAAAGGAGGGTGGCGGCATCGGCGAGCTGCTTGCATATGCCGGTGACCGTAAATTCCTAACGTATTTGGGCATGGCCCTCTCGGCGTTCTCGCAGCTGCTGGGCTTTGGCCCGTACGTCTGCATCTGGTTTGTTGCGCGAGATCTTATCGCCGTGGCGCCCAACTGGAGCGAGGCCACCGACATCTCGATGTATGGTTGGTGGGCTGTGGGCTTTGCCCTGGCGAGCATTGTGGTTTATTTCGTGGGACTCATGTGCACGCACCTGTCCGCGTTTCGCTGCGCGTCCAATATCCGCAAGGCTACGAGCGAGCATCTGCTTAAGCTGCCGCTCGGCTACTTTGACACGCACGCCACCGGTGAGCTGCGCCGTATCGTCGACGGCTGCGCCGCCTCCACCGAGACGCTGCTCGCGCACATGCTGCCCGATATCGCAGGCGCCACCGCCATGGTCGTGGGCCTGCTCGTGCTGCTTTTCGCCCTCGATTGGCGTTTGGGCGCGGCATGCTTAATCTCGGTCGTCGTTTCGTTTTGCGCCATGGCCACCATGATGAGCGGCAAGGGCGCCGAATTTATGAAGGCCTACATGGGCGCGCTGGTCAAGATGAACAAGACCGGCACCGAATACGTGCGCGGCATCCCCGTGGTCAAGGTGTTCCAGCAGACGGTCTACTCCTTTAAGGCGTTTCACGATGCGATCGCCGAATACGCCGACATGGCGCAAAGCTATGCGGGCACGTTCTGCCGAGGTCCGCAGGTGCTCAACCTTACCGCGCTCAATGGCCTCGTGGCATTTCTTTTGCCCGTGGCGTTGCTGTTGGCGCCGGGCGAGACGGACTTCGCGCACTTTATGGTCAACTTCACGTTTTACGCGATCTTTTCGGCCGTGGTGCCGACGGCCATGACCAAGCTCATGTTTGTGGGCGAGGCGTCTCAGATGAGTGCCGATTCGCTGGCGCGCATCCGAAGCGTTATGGATTCCAAACAGCTCTCCGTGCCTGCCCAGCCCAAGTGCCCTGTTAGCGGCGATGTGCGCTTTGAGGACGTGAGCTTTACCTACGAGGGTGCCGAGGCA
Organism: uncultured Collinsella sp.; assembly: GCA_947642445.1. Lineage (GTDB taxonomy): Bacteria > Actinomycetota > Coriobacteriia > Coriobacteriales > Coriobacteriaceae > Collinsella. The sequence continues at coordinate 62,618 of CANRSF010000010.1, forward strand.
CCTGCCGTCAACCATGTGAGCTTTAGCGTTTCCGCAGGTAGTACCCTCGCGTTGGTGGGTCCCTCGGGCGGCGGTAAGTCGACCTGCGCAAGCCTGATCCCGCGTTTTTGGGATGTTTCCTCGGGCCGTGTGCTCGTGGGCGGCGTAGACGTTCGCGACATGGATCCGCACGAGCTTATGGACCAGGTCGCCTTCGTGTTTCAGACCAACCAGCTGTTTCGGCAAACACTTGCCGATAATGTGCGCGCCTCCAAGCCTGCAGCCACTGACGACGAAGTGCGTGCGGCTCTCTCCGCGGCCCAGTGCGACGATATCGTGGCCAAGCTTCCGCAGGGTATCAACACCATGCTCGGCGCCGGCGGGGCGTACCTTTCGGGCGGTGAGGTCCAGCGCGTGGCGCTCGCCCGCGCAATCCTTAAGGACGCGCCTATCGTGGTGCTCGATGAGGCCACCGCGTTTGCCGACCCCGAGAACGAGGCACTCATCCAGCGTGCCTTTAGCAAGCTGGCGGCAGGTCGCACGGTCATTATGATCGCGCACCGACTTTCGACCGTGGTGGGCGCCGACAAGATCGTGGTACTCAACCAAGGTGGCGTGCAGGAGGCTGGTACCCATGCCGAGTTGCTGTCCCAAAACGGTCTGTACGCCAAGATGTGGGCCGAATACGAACAGGCCGCGAGCTGGAAGATCACTGCTGCGGCCGCGGATGTTGCCGTCGCGAAGGGAGGCGAGGCCTAAATGTTCGCCTCATTCCAAAAGAAGTATTTCCTATCCGATAAAGGCGTCGCCGGCGTTAAGCGCGGCATCTTCTGGACCACGCTCACCAATCTCATTATCATGGCCGGCATGGGCCTTTTGTTCCTGGTCATGGCCGGCTTTGTCGAGCATCTCGCCAGTGGGGCCGATCTGCCGAGTGCACTGCCTATCGTGGGCGGTCTCCTGGTCTTTTTCGTGATGCTCTTTGCCTCTAACTGGCAGCAGTATTACTACACCTACTGCATCTTTTACGAGGAATGCGGCAAGCAGCGCATGGGGATTGCCGAGCGCTTGCGCAAACTGCCGTTGTCGTTTTTCGGCCGTCGTGATCTGGCCGATCTAACCGAAACCATCATGGGCGACGTTCAGACTATGGAGCATGCCTACAGTCATGTGCTGGGAGAGCTTTGGGGTGCCATCATCGCAAGTGCCATCGTGTTCGTGGCGTCGCTGTTCTTTTGCTGGCAGCTGGCGATCGCGGCGTTTTGGAGCGTGCCCGTGGCCTTTGCCGTGCTGTATCTGACACGCGGGCCCATGACCCCGGTGTTCGACCGCGTGCGCGCCGAGAAGGTCAAGGTCACCGAGGCGATCCAGGAGACGCTCGACTGCGTGCGCGAGATCCGCGCCACCAACCAGGAGGCCCATTATCTTGAGGGACTCAACGCCGTGATCGATGCCGAGGAGCGCGAGACCACCAAAGGCGAGCTCGCCAACGGGCTTTTGGTCAACTCCGCCTTTGCCATCCTGCGCCTGGGGATTGCCACCACGTTGGTCACGGGCGCTGCGATGGTCGCCTCCGGCCAGGTCGACTTTTTGGTGATGTTTGCCTTCCTGCTTATGGTGAGCCGTATCTATGCACCCTTTGACCAGGCGTTAATGTTAATGTCCGAGCTGTTTGCCGCCGAGTCGTCTGCCAAGCGCATGCGTTCCATCATGGAAGAGCCTGTGGCGCGGGGTAGCGAGAAATTTGAGCCCGTGGGCCACGATGTGGTGTTCGATCACGTGGCATTTGGCTATGGTGCGGGCGAGGACGGCCGCGCCGGCGAGAAAGTTCTTACCGATGTGAGCTTTACCGCCAAGGAAGGCGAAGTTACGGCGCTGGTCGGTCCTTCGGGTTCCGGTAAGTCCACGGTGAGCCGCCTTGCCGCGCGCTTTTGGGATGCCACCGCGGGCAAGGTTACCGTGGGCGGTGTGGATGTTGCAAGCGTCGATCCCGAGGTACTGCTGCGTGATTACGCCATTGTGTTCCAAGACGTGCTGCTCTTTGACGACACGGTGATGGGAAACATCCGCCTCGGGCGTCGTGATGCCACCGATGAGGAAGTGCTTGCTGCCGCGCGTGCCGCCAACTGCGACGAGTTTGTGAGCCGCATGCCGCAGGGCTATGACACCATGATCGGCGAGAACGGCTCCAAGCTGTCCGGCGGTGAGCGCCAGCGCATCTCTATCGCCCGTGCGCTGCTCAAAGACGCGCCTATCGTGCTGTTGGACGAGGCGACGGCGAGCTTGGATGTGGAGAACGAGACCGTGGTTCAGCAGGCGCTCTCCCGTCTGCTTGCAGGTAAGACGGTTATCGTTATTGCCCACCGTATGCGTACGGTGGAAAATGCCGACAAAATCGTTGTACTCAAGGATGGTGTGGTTGCCGAGCAGGGCACTCCGGCGCAGCTCAAGGCGGCAGGTGGAGAATTCGCCCGCATGGTGGCGCTGCAAAAGGAAGCAGCTACCTGGCAGTTGTAAGAAGGGGCAAAGGGACAGTCCCTTTGTCACATTGACAATCGGTTACTCCGCATCGTTAATTTTCAAAAGGTTAGCCATGGCTGACCTAGATAGTTAGATAAAATTGAGATATTTCAAAAGCGTGCTCGAGCAAACTTGTTTACTCGGGTGCTGAGGCACCATGCCGCGTCCAATGCGGCAAAAGGGAGAAGCAACATGAAGAAGTCGACGTTCAATACCCTGCTTGTCGGTGGCGGTTTTCTGCTTGGCACGGCCGGCATCAAGCTGCTTACCAGCGCTCCGGTCAAGAATGCCTGCGTGCAGGGTATCGCGTGCGGCATGCGCATCAAGAACGGCTACCAGGACATGGTCGAGCAGGCCAAGGCTAATGTCGACGACATGGTTGCCGAGGCTGCCTACATCACCCAGAGCGAGGCAGCTGCTGACGAGGCAGCTGAGTAACGCTCCCAGGCACAAACTATGAGATTCTCGATTATCAGCGAGATCCCCGGCAGGACCCGTCTTCAATTGGCGGGTCCTGTGCCAGAGAGCGATCTCGATGCACTTCTTAAGCTTGGCGGCGACATCGACGGCGTGCACAAGGTGCGCGTCTACGGCCGCATCGGCCAGATGGCGCTCGAATACGATGAGCCGCGCCGCGCGAGCGTGCTGGCCGCCGTCGGTGCGCTCGACGCTCAGGCCATTGCCGACGCAAAGACGGGTTACGTGATGCAGCTTGAGCCGCGCAAGCACAAACTCGTTATGGACCTAGCGACACTCGTCGGTGCCCATTACGCGCGTCGCTGGTTTTTGCCCACGCCCCTGCGTGCGGTGTTTGTCGTAGCCGGTTACATGACCTTTTTGCGCGCTGCCCTTCATGAGCTGGCGCAGCCGCGCCTGACCGTTCCCGTGCTCGACGCTTCGGCCATCGGCATTTCGTTCGTCAAACGTGATGTCGACACCGCAGGCCAGACGATGTTCCTGCTCAACGTGGGCGAGCTGCTCGAGGACTACACCCGCGCCATGAGCGAAAACGAGCTCATCAACTCGCTGCTCGATGTGCCCGATAAGGCGCAAAAGGTCGTCGGCGACATCGAGGTAAGCGTTGCCGCCGCCGAGCTCGAGCCCGGCGACTTGGTGGCCGTGCGTACTGGCATGTCCATTTGCATCGACGGTGTTGTCGAGCAGGGGAGCGCTATGGTCAACCAGGCGACCCTGACCGGCGAGCCGCTGGCCGTCGAACGCAGCGTGGGCGACGACGTGTTCGCCGGAACCGTCGTGGAAGACGGCAGCATCTTGGTGCGCGTGCGCGCCAATACGGCGCAAACCAAACTGCGCTCGATCGTCTCGCTCGTGCAGACGGCCGACTCGCTCAAGTCCGAGGGCCAGTCGCACATGGAAGACCTCGCCAACAAGATCGTCCCGTGGAACTTCCTGCTCGCGGGCCTTGTCGCTCTCACCACGCGCAGCCTTATCAAGACCTCGGCGGCGCTGATGGTCGACTACTCGTGCGCACTCAAGCTCACGGGTTCCGTCGCCGTCATGACCGCCATGAGCGATGCCGCCAAGATGGGCGTCATGGTCAAGGGCGCGAAGTACTTTGAGTCGTTTGCCAAGGCCGACACCATTGTGTTTGATAAGACCGGCACGCTGACCGAGGCGCAGCCGCGCCTGGCTTGTGTGCTGACGACCGACGGCTGGAGCGAGGACGAGGTCCTGCGCCTTTCTGCCTGCCTGGAGGAGCATTTCCCGCATCCTGTGGCGCGTGCCGTGGTCAACGCCGCCCGCGAGCGCGGGCTCGAGCACCGAGAGCGCCATGCCGCCGTCGAGTACATCGTGGCGCACGGCATCGCTTCGTCCATCGAGGGGCGTCGCGCGATTATCGGCTCGGCACACTTTGTGTTTGAAGACGAGAGCGCGCAGCTCGATTCCGACATTAAGGAGCGCATTGAGTCCCAGATGCAGGGCCTGTCGCCGCTGTATCTGGCGGTCGATGGAAAGGTCGTCGGCGTGCTCGGCATCGAAGATCCGCTCAAGGCCGGGGTCCGCGAGGCCATTGCCGACCTGCATGCGCTGGGCGTCAAGCACGTGGTCATGCTCACGGGTGACTCCGAGCGCACGGCCGAGCGCATCGCGCGCGAGGCGGGTGTCGACGAGTTTAAGGCCGAGCTGCTGCCCGAGGACAAATACGCGTATGTGGAGCGCATTAAGAGCGAGGGGCGCCACGTTGCCATGGTGGGCGACGGCGTCAACGACTCACCGGCGCTGGGCCTGGCCGACGTGGGCCTGGCCATGGGTGGCGGAAGCGACATCGCCAAGGAGGTCGCCGATATCATCCTGACCGATACGGATCTTGCCGCGATCGTGCGCCTGCGCCGCATGAGTCAGGGCCTCGTTGATCGTCTGACGAGCTCCTACTCTAAGGTGATGCTCACCAATTCGGCGCTGTTGGCATTGGGTATTACCGGCGCGATTACCCCGCAGGCGTCGTCGCTGCTGCACAACGGCTCGACGATTGCCTACAGCCTGAGCAACGCGAAGGCTTACCTGCGTTAGCGTTTTCGATTGAGTAAATGGCCTGCACCCTGGCGACACCGCAGCCGCCAGGGTGCAGGCCTTCTTTTGTTTGACGAGATGTTAGCTCGGATATATGCTCGTGCTAGCAGAGCTAGCAAATGCTGAAGGTGAGGTTGAGATGGCTACCGTTGGCAGCATGGCGCAGGTGAACGTTCGCGTGGATCGCCAGGTCAAGGACCATGCGGAGGAAGCGTTGCGGCTTTCGGGCGGGACACTGCCCGAGCTCATCAAAAAGGTGGTGGCCAAGGTCGCGCAGGGTGGCGGGCAGTGCGAGGAAGTGCTTGCGGCCGTCGACGACCGGCGGCAGACCGTCGCGCCCGATACTCCGTTCGCCGCATCATGGGCGGCGGCAGATCAGCTTTACGCGGACCTGGGCATCGCTACGTCGCCCGTATCCGACGATCGCGGTTGGGAAACAATCTATTCCGAAGCCATGGACGAGCACTATCGCCAAAAGGGGATGATCCTGTGAGCGGGGCTCCCCTCAAAATAATGGTGGATGCCAACGTATGGGTTGATTCGTTTTGCGCCGACCATGCCGAGTCGCTTGCCGCACGCGCGTTTATTGGGCAGGCGACGGAGGCGGGGGCATCGCTGTTCTTTCCGGTGCATATCGCCAAGGACGTACTGTATGTTGTACAGCACGAACTGAAGCGCAGCGTTCTTGCCAGCGGGGGAGCGCTCGGCGAGGCTTCTGCCCGCGCGATTGGCGATGCGGCGCTGGCGTTTGTTCGGAACATGACCGAAAACGCCACGGCCGTGGGTGCAGATGCGTCGGACCTTTGGCTGGCCGACAAATACTTAGCGCTCCATCGCGATTACGAGGACAACTTGGTACTCGCCGCATGCAAACGCGCCCAGGTTGATTACTTGGTGACCAACGATCGAAAACTGCTCGAACATGCCGATCTTGCAGCAAAGACACCTCGTCAAATGATGCCGATTCTTGTTTTGGCCAAACGCGGCGGCACGGCTATCGGTTGACGCGAGCTGTTCGCGGGCCCCTTGGACGACGATGCGCCAAGGGGCCCGCGTCTGCTATTTACAAAAGCTCGGCCTTGATGGTGGGACTTTCTGCGAGCTGCTCGACTGCCTTTTCGTCGGAGCTGTCGAGTGCTGCCAGACTGCGGTAGACCCACTCGTTGACCTGGGTGTTCTTGACGCCTGCGGTCTGCATAAGGGCGCCTACCTCGCGGATTGCTGCGAACAGATCGGCCTTGGGGCCCGCGAGATCGACCTCGATACCGTGGTAGGCAGCCGCGCCGCGGTTCTCACTCACGTGGTCGATAAAGCCCTCGACGGTCTCAAGCTGCTGAGTGAGAGCTGCATCATCGTCAGCGTCCAGCGCGACGAGTGCGTTCGATACCGTGAGGGCGGGATGTCCGCAGGGGACAAAGCCCTCGATGACATCCATAGCTTCGGTAATGGTTGCGCCCAGGCCTGCGAGGGCATTGACGAGTTGCTGCTTGGTATCCATAACGGTCCTTTCGACGGGTCAATTTTGCTTGGCGAAAATGTACGTGACGCGATCGGTAACAAAAGTGCGAAGTGCGGCGCACATTGGGGTCTTCACAGCTCGTGCATAGAACAGCTGTCCGCTTTCAGAACGTGGTAAGATAACACTCCACAAGCGGGGCTTGCCCCGCATGTTCCTTGAAAAGTCGACGGTTATCGGGTGTTTGCAGGCCCGATACCATCCAGACTTTCCCGACATTCGGGGGCGACTGGTTTCGACACGATAGCTCTGAGAGAGGAAGCAAGCCGAGGTCTCCTCGCCTCGTTAAACAGGGGTACCGTCAAATTGAATTGACAACAACTCTTCTTTTGAGCCTATGGCTCTCGCTGCTTAGTTTATAGCGGCGCGTCAACCCGGTGATTTCCCCGACACCGGCGCGACGTCATGTTAGGGGAATGCTCCTGCGCACGTAATCGGTATGGCGCAGGCTAAGACCGAACCGGTTAGGACACCGCGAGCGTGTCGCTGCGCGCAAAGCGTCCGAGACTAAACCAGCGACTGAGCTTGGAGATGCCAATCAGGGGGCTTTCGTGGACCGGAGTTCGATTCTCCGCGCCTCCACCAATAGTTACAGGCAGGTAGAGAAGTGTCTCTACCTGCCTTTTTATTTCTAGCCCGTACCGCGGAGAATCGAACTCTATGCAGGGCGCGAGCGTTAAGCAAACGCGAAGCGTTTGTAGCGAGCGGGCGAGGACGCCGGCAGGCGGCCGAAGCCGGTGCGGATTTGCGAAGCAAATACGCGGATTCTCCGCGCGAACTTTCGACTCAAAACGGATGCGATGTTATCGAATCTCAGCCTGCCATACGCCGCATCAACGGAATCCCAAACCCGCGGAGAATCGAACTCTATGCAGGGCGCGGGCGTTAAGCAAACGCGAAGCGTTTGTAGCGAGCGGGCGAGGACGCCGGCAGGCGG
>CANRSF010000011.1 GCA_947642445.1 uncultured Collinsella sp.
GTCACCTTCGACATCGACGCCAACGGCATCGTCAAGGTCTCCGCTAAGGACAAGGGCACCGGCAAGGAGCAGCAGATCACCATTTCCGGTTCCACCGCTCTGTCCGACGACGAAGTCGATCGTATGGTCAAGGACGCCGAGGCTCATGCCGAGGAGGACAAGAAGCAGAAGGAAGAGGTCGAGGTCCGCAACCAGACCGACAGCCTGTGCTACTCCACCGAGCAGACCCTCAACGAGCTGGGCGACAAGGTTTCCGCCGACGTGAAGTCCAAGGCCGAGGCCGCTATCGCCGACGCCAAGAAGGCGCTCGAGGGCTCTGACGTCGAGGCTATCAAGGCTGCCGGCGAGTCCCTGCAGTCCGTGGCCTACGAGCTGGCCCAGGTTGTCTACGCCGACGCTCAGCAGCAGACCGACGGTGCCGCTGGCGCCCAGCCTGCCGACGATGACGTTGTCGACGCCGACTACGAGGTTGTGGACGACGAGGACAAATAATCATGTCCGCCCGTAAAGCTCGCACGGAGGCGGCCGCCGCTGGCGCCGCCCCCGTTGACTCTGAGGAGAAGGACGTGAAGATTCCCGTAGAGGCCGTTGACGATACCGAGGCCAACGAGGCCCCGGCCGCCGAGGCTGCCGAGAACCAGGTAGAGGATTCCAACAAGGAGGCGACGATGACCGAGGACGAGATGGTGGAAGCCGCTATCCGCGCCGGTGAGGAAGCCGCCGACAACGACTTTAAGCTCAAGTTCGAGCAGGCTCAGAAAGAGCTTGCCGACGTGCGCAATGAGCTCGATGCTGCGGCAGAGGCTCAGAAGGCCGCCGAGGACAAGGCAAAGGACGCCACCGAGCGTACCGCCCGTCTGCAGGCCGACTGGGAGAACTTCCGTCGCCGCACCGCCAATGAGCGTATCGCCGAGCGCGAGCGCGCGACCGAGAAGCTTGTCACCGCGCTGTTGCCGGTGATTGACGATATCGAGCGCGCGATTGACCATGCCCGCAGCCAAGAGCTTTCCGACGACTTTAAGCAGTTCGTCGATGGCGTCGATGCGGTGCATGCCAAGCTGCTTGATGTGTTTGCGCACGAGGGCGTTGAGCCCATCGACCCCAAGGGCGAGGCGTTCGATCCGCTCGAGCACCAGGCTGTGGGTCGCGTCGAGGACGCATCGCAGTACGACGAGACCGTCAACGACGTGTACCAGAAGGGCTACCGCATGGCGGATCGCATCCTGCGTTCCGCGATGGTGACGGTGACCTACGGTGGCGAGAAGCGCCCCGCACCGGAGCCCGAAGCGGCGCCCGAGGATGCTGCGGCCGATACGGCCGAGAGCACCGAGGAGTAATTGAGAAGGGCCCCGGGGCAACACCCGGGGCCCTTTCTGGCCTAGTGCCATATGAAAGCATGAGCCGCCGCCCGCTGGGCGGCGGATGAAACAGGAGAGGAGCTACGATGGCTGCAGGCAAAACCTTCTATGACATCCTGGGCGTATCCAAGAGCGCCTCCGACAAAGAGATCAAGAGCGCGTTTCGCAAGCTCGCGCAAAAATATCACCCCGATGCCGGCGGCGACGAGGCCAAGTTCAAGGAGATCAGCGAGGCCTACGAGACGCTTTCGGACGAGAAGAAGCGCAAAGAGTACGACCAGATGCTCATGTTTGGCGGCATGCCGGGCGCAGGCGGCGCGTATGGCGGCGGCTACGGTGCCGGCGCGGGCGCCAGCGGCTGGGGCGACATCTTCGACAGCATCTTTAGCGGCAACGGCGCCTGGGGCAGCGATTGGGGCTCGGGCTTTGCCGGGGCCGCGGGCGCTGCCGGTGCGGGCGCGGGCCGCAACCGCGCGCGCAAGGGCGGCGACCTGTCGCTGACTGTCGACGTAACTGCCGAGGACGCGTTCCGCGGTGTGACGCACAAGGTCACCTATCGCATTCCCTCGACAGGCGAGCAGCAGACCATCACGGTCTCGGTGCCCGCGGGCGCGGTCGACGGCGGCAAGCTGCGCTACAAGCGTCGCGGCGAGTATGGCGTTGCGGGTGGCGAGCGCGGCGACCTGGTCGTGACCACGCATGTGGAGGAGCATCCGCTGTTTAAGCGTAAAGGTGCCGACGTGACCATGGAGGTACCGGTCTCGGTCTACGAGGCGGCGCTCGGCTGCACGGTGGACGTGCCGACGCCCGGCGGTGCGACGGTTCGTCTGAAGGTGCCCGCGGGTACCCAGACGGGCAAGAAGTTCCGCTTTAAGGAAATGGGGGCGCCCGACGTTAAGCACCGTGGCCGTACGGGCGCGCTGCTCGTCGAGATCAAGGTGCAGGTCCCCACGAACCTATCCGATGACGAGCGCGATGCCATGACCAAGCTGCGCGAGGTCGACACGCGCGATTATCGCGAGAAGGTCAACCGTTACAAGGCGACGTACTAGGGCGGTCGTGGCGCACACCCGCGCCCGCGGGCTTATGATGGACGATAACGAGACGGAAAGGGGTCAGGTAGCATGGCCGAGGACAATAGGAATAAACCGCTGTACATGATCAGCGTGGCGGCCGAGTTGACCGGCATGCATCCGCAGACTCTGCGCGTCTACGAGTCCAAGGGCCTGGTGAACCCCCAGCGCTCGGGCGGCAACACGCGTCTGTATTCGCGTGCCGATATCGAGCGCCTGGAGCTCATCAACCAGCTGACTGACGAGGGCATCAACCTTGCCGGCGTGGTGCGCATCCTCGATATGAAGGAGCGTGCCGAGGAGCGCGAGCGCGAGAACGAAAAACTCCGCGCACGCGTGCGCCAGCTCGAGGACGAGCTGCACGAGTACAAGATGCAGAAGAAGATCACCGCCCTGGCCCCGCGCGACGGCTCGGTCAACCCCGAGCAAGTCATGCGCAAGCTGCTAGGTACGGGTAGCGACCTATAGCTCCGCCGACGCTGCCGGGCACTCATTGGGGACAGACTTAAATGAGTGCCCGCAGAATGAGAGTGGATAATCTCCCGTTTTTGGCCTGTTTGCAGGCTCAAAGTGGGAGATTATCCACTCTCGTCATTTCGGCGTCTAAGTCTGCCCCCGGCATCCAACTCGTTCTTTGCTTTACTGAGATAAAGTGAACGTGCAGATTCGTAACCCACTCGCAACCGTTCTATGGCACGATATTGAACGAATGTATGCTATGCGCCCAAATCGTTTTGGGCAGAGTGGGAGACAGTATGGTCAAGCTGTACGAGGACGGCATCTACCTGCGCGGCGGCAGCGAGGTTGTGCCTGCGGCCGAGGCTGCCGAGCGCGGTATTACGCAGACGCCCGAGGATGCCAAGCGCGGCACCATCGCGTATTCGATCCTCCAGGCACACAATACGTCCGGAGATCCCGAGGCACTCAAGATTCGCTTCGACGCCATGGCGAGCCACGACATCACCTTTGTCGGCATCATCCAGACGGCGCGCGCCTCGGGCATGGAGCAGTTCCCGCTGCCTTACGTGCTCACCAACTGCCATAATTCGCTGTGCGCCGTGGGCGGCACCATCAACGAGGACGACCACGTCTTTGGCCTCTCGGCCGCCAAGAAGTACGGTGGCATCTTCGTTCCGCCGCATATCGCCGTTATCCACTCCTTTATGCGTGAGAACTTCGCGGGCTGCGGCAAGATGATCCTGGGTTCCGACTCGCACACCCGCTACGGCGCTCTGGGCACTATGGCCGTGGGCGAGGGCGGCGGCGAGCTGGCAAAGCAACTGCTGCGCGACACCTACGACGTCGCCTATCCCGGCGTCGTCGCCATCTACCTCACGGGAGCCCCGCGCCCCGGCGTCGGCCCGCACGATGTGGCGCTCGCCATCATCCGCGCTGTCTTTGCCAAGGGCTACGTCAAGAACAAGGTCATGGAGTTTGTGGGCCCCGGCATCGCGAGCATGACGACCGACTACCGCAACGGCGTCGACGTCATGACCACCGAGACCACCTGTCTGTCGAGCATCTGGGCCACCGACGAGGACACGCACGCATTCCTAGCCATGCACGGCCGCGGCGACGACTACCGTGAGCTCAAGCCTGCCGATGTTGCCTACTACGACGGCTGCGTCGAGGTCGATCTGTCGAGCATCAAGCCCATGATTGCGCTGCCGTTCCATCCTTCCAACGGCTTTGAGATTGACGAGCTCAACGAGAACCTCGAGGACATCCTTCACGAGGTGGAGCTCGAGGCCGCTAAGATCGGCGAGGGCAAGACGCACTTTAGCCTGCTCGACAAGATCGTCGACGGCAAGCTGCACGTGCAGCAGGGCGTTATCGCCGGCTGCTCGGGCGGCAACTACGACTCCGTGGTCCAGGCTGCCCGCGTGCTCAAGGGCGCCAACACCGGCTGCGGCGAGTTCTCGCTGTCGGTCTATCCCACGAGCCAGCCCGTGGCACTCGAGCTTACACGCCGCGGCTACATCTACGACCTTATGGAGGCCGGCGCGATTGTTCGCACGGCATTCTGCGGCCCGTGCTTCGGTGCCGGCGACACGCCTGCCAACAACGGCCTTTCGATCCGCCACACCACGCGCAACTTCCCCAACCGCGAGGGCTCCAAGCCGGGCAATGGCCAGCTGAGCGCCGTGGCTCTGATGGACGCCCGCTCCATTGCAGCGACGGCTGCCAACGGCGGCGTGCTCGCCCCGGCGACCGACCTGCCCGAGGACACTTGGGACGAGGCCTGCGAGTACACCTTCGACGATGCTCCCTACAAGAAGCGCGTGTACTGGGGCTTTGGCAAGGCCGAGCCTGCAGACGAGCTGGTCGAGGGCCCCAATATCAAGCCGTGGCCTGCGATGGAGCCACTCGGCGACGACATCCTGCTCAAGGTGTGCTCCAAGATTATGGATCCCGTCACCACGACCGACGAGCTCATTCCTTCGGGCGAGACGAGCTCCTTCCGCTCCAACCCGCTGGGTCTGGCCGAGTTTACGCTGAGCCGTCGCGATCCGGCCTACGTGGGCCGCTCCAAGGAGGTCGACGCTGTGGAGAAGCGTCGCGTTGCCGGCGAGTCCGCGGGTGACCTGTCGGTGCTCGATGTCGAGCTTGCCGGTGTGTTTGAGGCGCTGACCGGTGCGGGCGTCGCGGCAGATGCCAAGGCGACCGAGTACGGCTCCATGATTTACGCCAAGAAGCCCGGCGACGGCAGCGCCCGCGAGCAGGCGGCGAGCTGCCAGCGCGTAATTGGCGGTCTGGCTAACATCGTCCACGAGTACGCCACCAAGCGCTATCGATCCAACGTGATGAACTGGGGCATGGTGCCCTTCCAGATGGAGGCCGAGCCCAACTTTGAGGTGGACGACTACGTCTTTGTGCCGGGTATCCGTGCCGCGCTCGATGGCGACCTGAAGGACATCGCCGCCTACGTGGTGCGCGCCGATGGTGCGGTCGAGCAGATTGAGCTCTACATTGCCGATATGACGGCAGAGGAGCGTGCCATCGTCAAGGCCGGCTGCCTGATCAACTACAACAAGTTCAAGGCCGCTGCCGAGTAACTCTGCTGTACGCCCCTGCCACACCTTTCCCTCGTGCTCACGCGCTTCGCGAGGGTCGCCCGAGGGAAAGGTGTGGCCGGGGCTACCGCGATGTTCTCGTTGGGTCTTGAGGGACGCCAAAAATAGACTTGCTTGATGCCGCCTCTGCTATCGGGGCGGCTTCTTTTTGTCGAAAACCACCACAAAGGGGACAGGCACCTTTGTGGTGGTGGGGACGAGCTCGATGTTGTTGTGATCGTTGAGCGGCATGTTAATGGGCGTCCCTACAGGATTTCATCCAAGCCGGGAGTCTTGGTTGTTTTGGGGATGCCGAGTTTGGATGACGCGAAATCGTCAACATTGTCCTTAATTCCGTCTTTGGTGTAGACAGTGACTATATAGGTGCTGTGCCCAAATTCGCTCTTGTCGCGTATCGCCCAGGCCTGCCAGTAGGCAGCTCCGCCTCGCTCTCTGATTTTTCCAATGCGGCGGAGTTCTGTTCGCTTTAATTTCTGGTCGCTGTCGACGGTTCGGCCGACCTCATCGGTGAGCCCGCACTGTTCAAGCAGTTTGTCGAGGACTTGGTTCATGTGACGCTCATCGGTGTTTGGAGCATAGTCGTAAGTGAGGGTGATGGAGGCAAGGGGTCGGTCATCGATCAGATAGTTCATCGCTTGAGGTTCAAGGTTGAAGTAGGGAGAACGTCCATCGACCTGACCGAGCAGCGGCAGCTTTGACCGCCAAAGCCCGGTGGGAATTGCGTCTTCGTAGAACACACCACGGCAGATAAAAGAGAGCGAGGTGGCACGCGAGCTGGCGTCGACCATTCCGCATAAATCGAAGGGCGAGGTGATACCAAGGGAAAAGGGCGTGATGACGATAAGGAAGAGCATCACGATGGGTATGGCGAGAATGGCGATGACGTTGCGACCGGTGGAATGAGGCGGCTTCATATGCGCTCCTCGAGACAAAGATCTGTTGAGGATAGGCAGAAATGGATATGTTCAGAGAGCAATTCAAGTTTAATCTCATTGCGCGAGATGGTCGACCGTTAGCGTCGAAAACCACCACAAAGGTGCCTGTCCCCTTTGTGGTGGTGAGGAGCGCGCGGCTTCTTTTGGTAATAGTGTTAGCTGGCGGTATCATTAGTGCAGGTGGCGAAGGTTTGCATTGTGGGGTGTTTTGCCGTGAGCCGTTCTGCCCGTATTGGATTGATTGTCTTGGCGCTTGCGATCGCTGTGGTTGGCGCGGGCGCTGTCGGTATGGCATTTCTACCTGCTGCGGTGACGGAGCCGGTGGTCAAGCCTGTGACTCAATCTGTCGAACTTCTGACCGGCGACGACAAGCCCGAGACCATTACCGTTGATTTTGATGAGCAGCCGGCTGTGCTGGGTATTAGCAATTATCCGCGTATTCAGCTTGGGGCCATGCGCTATACCACGGATACAAGCCTGATCGATAGGGCGTCCGAGCTACTCAAGGGCAAAACATTTAAGCGTTGGTACGGATATGCGTCCTATCGGGCAAAAGCGAACGACATGGTTGGCGGATGCCACTCGTCCATCGAGCTGGACACTGCAAACGGCGCAAAGTTATGTGATGTCTCGTACGATCCGGGCTACGAGGGCAATGAGGGTCCGGGCGTCTACATCATGGACGGCGATGTCGCCTATGTCATGGAGGGCGACCAGACCGAGCTCAACGATTTTATGGGTCAGTGTATCCAAGATGCCTATAAACAGACCTGCTTGCCTGACCCGCAGACTGCACGCGATAGTGGGTCTGCCCGTACATGGCTGTTCGAGGATGAGATGCCCTGGACCGTCGAATCGGGAAGTGCGGGTTCGGCGAAGGAGTAGAGACCGCGACCACCACAAAGGTGCCTGTCCTCTTTGTGGTGGTTTTCGGTCTGTCTCGATTTGTAACATCTTGGCCGCTAAAAGTGGGCCTGGTGTTACAGATTTAGATTTTCGATTCGGGTGTCTTCTGTTCGTCTCGATTTGTAACAGATAGAGCTCTATTTGCCGACTAGTTGTTACAGATTGAGACAAACGGGCGCCGCTGAACAATTCGTCTCGATCTGTAACATCTAGGATCAAAAATGGCTGCTAGATGTTACAGATCGAGACGGTAGCGCGCCTGGGCAGCGGCGGGCTGACATCTCAGTACCCTATCCGTAATTCACTCAGAAAATCTTATATATAGAGACTTAGATTTGTGTATAAGATCGCGTAAAGCTGGCAACAATACTTCTCGAACAACGTGAAGCCGCCCCGTAGGGCGGCCGCCCCAAGAGAGGTGATTCCATGAGAATCGATAAGCTAGCAATGACGTCGCGCGAGGCGCTGCAGACCGCCATGAGCACGGCTGCCGATGCACAGGCCGGCGCGGTGGAGCCGATCCACCTGCTGTCTGCCCTGCTCGGTGCCGGCGAGCGCAATATCTCCGTGATCATCGAGCGCATCGGTGCCGACCCGGCTCAGCTCGCACGCTCCACACAAGATGCCATCGACCATGCGCCCAAGGTGTCGGGCGAGGGTCAGCAGATGGGCCTGTCCAACGAGCTCGTTCGCGTGATCGAGAAGGCCGAGAAAAAGGCCACCAAGATGGGCGACAGCTTTGTGGTGACCGAGCATCTGCTGATGGCACTTGCCGAGGACAAGGGTGAGGCGGGTCGCGTGCTGCGTGACGCCGGCGTGACCAAGGAGCGCATCGAGCAAGTCTACGAGGAACTGCGCGGCGATGACCGCGTGACGTCTGCCGAGGACAAGACGCAGTTTGAGGCGTTGGAGCAGTACGGTCGCAACATCTGCGATCTGGCTCGCGCCGGCAAGCTCGACCCGGTCATCGGCCGTACCGACGAGATCCGTCGTACTATTCAGGTTCTGTCCCGCCGCACCAAGAACAACCCCGTGCTTATCGGCGAGCCGGGCGTCGGCAAGACGGCCATCGTCGAGGGCATTGCTCAGCGAATCGTGGCCGGCGACGTACCGAGCACCCTGCGCGACCGCGACCTCATCGAGCTCGACATGAGCGCGCTGGTCGCCGGCGCCAAGTACCGCGGCGAGTTCGAGGACCGCTTGAAGGCCGTGCTCAAGGAAGTGCAAAAATCCGAAGGCAAGGTCATCCTGTTCATCGATGAGCTCCATACCATCGTGGGCGCGGGTGCCACCGAGGGCTCCATGGACGCCGGCAACATCCTCAAACCGGCGCTCGCTCGTGGCGACCTGCACGCGATCGGCGCGACCACGCTCGACGAGTACCGCAAGTACATCGAGAAGGACGCGGCGCTCGCCCGTCGTTTCCAGACCGTGATGGTCAGCGAGCCTACCGTCGAGGACGCCATTTCAATCCTGCGTGGCCTGAAGGAGAAGTACGAGATCTTCCACGGCGTACACATCACCGATAGCGCGCTCGTGGCTGCCGCCGACCTCTCCGACCGCTACATCGCCGACCGCTTCCTGCCCGACAAGGCTATCGACCTGGTCGATGAGGCCGCGAGCCGCCTGCGCATGGAACTCGACAGCATGCCGGTCGAGATCGACGCCACCACGCGTCAGCTCACCCAGCTGCAGATCGAGGAACAGGCGCTCATGAAAGAGACCGACGACGCCTCTAAGGAGCGTTTGGAGGCTCTGCGCCAAGAGATTGCCGAAGTCCAGGAAAAGCTCAACGTGCAAAAGGCCGGCTGGCTCAACCAAAAGAACGCCATCGACCACGTGCAGGAGCTTAAGGGCCAGCTTGACGCGGCCAAGAGCGAAGAGGAGCGCGCGACGCGCAACGGCGATCTGGGCCGTGCGTCCGAGCTTCGCTATTCTGTGATCCCGGGTCTGCAGCAGCAGATTCAGGATTCCGAGGCTGCGCTCGAGGCGCAAAAGCAGCAGGACGGCGAGGGCCTCAACGAACAGGTGACCTCCGACGAGATCGCCGAGGTCGTGAGCGCCTGGACCGGTGTGCCCGTGTCCAAGATGATGCAGGGCGAGCTCGACAAGTTGAAGGGCTTGGAGGGCGAGCTGCATAAGCGCGTTATCGGTCAGGACGAGGCCGTCTCCGCTGTAGCCGCGGCCGTGCGTCGCAGCCGTGCGGGTCTCTCCGACCCAGACAAGCCCATCGGCAGCTTCTTCTTCCTGGGCCCCACCGGTGTAGGCAAGACCGAGCTCGCCAAGGCGCTGGCCGAGTGCCTGTTCGATGACGAGCGCGCGCTCGTGCGTATCGACATGTCCGAGTACATGGAGAAGTTCAGCGTCCAGCGTCTGATCGGTGCGCCCCCGGGATACGTGGGTTACGACGAGGGCGGCCAGCTTACCGAGGCCGTGCGCCGTCGTCCGTACTCCGTGATCTTGCTCGACGAGATGGAGAAGGCTCATCCGGATGTCTTTAACGTGCTGTTGCAGGTGCTTGACGACGGCCGTCTGACCGATGGCCAGGGTCGCCAGGTGTCCTTCAAGAACACGATTATCATCATGACGTCCAACGTGGGCTCCAAGGCCATCGCCGATCTGTCCGGTAAGGACGAGGGGGAGATGCGCCATCAGGTTGACGCCGCCATGGCTCAGACCTTCCGCCCCGAGTTCCTCAACCGTATCGACGATATCGTGGTGTTCCATCCGCTCGGCATGGCGCAGATCGAGAAGATCGTCGATATCCAGCTTGCCGACGTCCGCGCGCGCCTGGCCAAGGAGCGCATGACGCTTGCCATCACCCCGGCGGCCAAGCAGATGCTCGCCGTGGGCGGCCTGGACCCGGTCTTTGGTGCCCGTCCGCTCAAGCGTCTGGTCCAGCGCGAGGTCGTGGATGCCATCGCGGCCGCTATCATCGACGGCACGGTGCGCGAGGGCGATCAGGTGACGGTCGATGTCGACAAGGACGGCGGCTTTACCGTCGTGTGCGACAACACGCCGGCGGCCACCTACGAAGTCCCCGACGCCGAGTAGATTTTGGGCCGGCTTTAAAACCGCCCATCATCGCAAAACGCCAAGGGCGGCGGATCCGATTGGGTCCGCCGCCCTTTTTCGTGCGACAATCGATGGTGTTGAACGGATGCGATGCAAGGAGATGCGCAGATGACAGACAAGAACAAGACGAACACGTCGGCGACCGATGCCGCACCCGCCGCACCCAAGTCTGCGCCTAAGCCGGCACCCAAGCCGCGCGACCCCTATATCCGCGCCGAGAACGAGGACGACGACGGCTACGATCCCTACAGCGATCGCCGCCCCGAGCGCGAGCCCCTCTTCGAAGCCGACCCCTGGCGCTAAGTAGCTCATTTGGGACGGGGCTTTTTTAGCTACTTTGTTTTCGGCTAGAGGCGTTCATGCCTGCCCCCCTCGGCCGCTCGATATCCTCCGGGAGGGGCCACTAATAGAAAACTTGCTTATCCATTAATCAAGATACGCACAATCTTGCTCTCCTGCTAATCAAGAATCGTTATAATCTTGATTAGCAGGAGAGCAAGATTGGAGAATTATGGCATTCAACGACTTGGTGGCTCAAAAAATAAAGGACTTTGAGCAACAGGGGATTCCGCAGGTCTTTGAGCGCGACCTTGATCTGGGCAACCCGCAGGAGCCAAAGCGCGACAACATCGTATATGTGATTGTGGGCGCCCGTCGTTGTGGAAAGACGTATCGCCTGTATCAGGAGATGCGGCGGCTTCAGGGCCAAGGCGTCGAGCTTGACCGGATGCTATATTTCAATTTTGAGGATGAGCGCTTGCGTCCGTATGAGCCATCGCTACTAGCGGACGTGCTCGATACATTCTATGCACTATATCCTGCTGCTCGAGGCGAGGGCGCCTACCTTTTCTTTGACGAGATCCAGGAAATACCCGAATGGGGTGCGTTTCTGCGACGCGTGGTCGATACGGAGAAGGCGACCGTTTACGTGACGGGATCTTCTTCTAAGATGCTGTCCTCAGAACTTAAGAGCGAGTTCAGGGGCCGTTCTCTTGTGCGAGAGCTTTTTCCGTTGAGTTTTTCGGAATACGTCCGATATAAGACGGGGAGCGTTCCTGAGTCGAACGCGCCCTTCTCCTCAAGCGCTGCAGCGTTGCTCCGACACCATCTGGTCGGATATCTCGAGCGAGGGGGATTCATCGCGACACTTGAGCAGACGCCCGCAGACGCGATTCAGCTGCTACAGGAATATGCGTCGCGAACGGTCGCTATGGACGTTGTGGAGCGTTACGACGTCAAGAGCCCTCGTTTGGCCTCACTGTTTCTGACGCGGTGTATGGCATCTTCGGGACGAGAGCTGTCGGTGAACAAGGTGTACAACGAGTTCAAGAGCAGGCAGATACCCGTCAGTCGTAATTCGCTCAGCGACTTACTTGAGTATTACGAGGACGCCTACCTGCTGTTTTCTGTGCCGGAGTTTACGCGTTCACTTGCAAATAATACGCGGTCTGCGTCTAAAGTCTACGCTGTCGATCCTGCGATGTTTGGAGCATTCTCTCCCGCATCGGCATTGGACCAGGGCCAGAGGCTCGAGACTGCGGTGTTCAATGCGCTCAGAAGAAGGACTCCTGCGGTGCGGGTCGGTTCGGTCTGCCGCCTACTGGTCAAGGAGAAGAATAAAAGCCATGAGGTTGACTTTGTGGCTGGGGATGCACTTCTCATGCAGGCTTATAGCCTGACTCAGGTGAGTGTGGATATGGCAAGCGAGAAAACGCGCGAACGCGAAATTGCAGCCCTCGATGCCTCGATGGCCCAGTTTGATCTTGGCGAGTCGGTAATCGTTACTATGGATGAACAGGCCGATATTCCATGTGAACACGGTGTGGTACACGCTGTGCCCGCATGGAAGTGGCTCCTTGCCTAATCATCTACGGATCTGTGGGGCCAGGACCTCCTGGCCCCTTCATCACGGTTGGGGAGTACCATGATGCGCCCGGCTAGTCCTGGGCCTTGATGCTCGGCAGCAGAATCTGGGCGATGTAGTCGCATTCGAGCTTGGTGGCAGCGTCGGCCTTGCCGTCTTTGCCGACCAGCACGCTCTTGATCTGGCTGTAGGTGTAGCGGTTGCCGGTCGTAAGCTCGACAAGCTCAATGGCTGTGTCCATGGGATAGGTCGACACGGGGTTCTGCGTGCGCCCGTTGATGGTCTGGGGCACCACGTACGGATAGACGGGGCCGCTGGCGTAGACGGTATAACCGTTGCCTAGATTGGCCGCACCCAAAACCGTATCGCCCTCATCGGGCGTAAAGCTCTCGCCCTCGCGCACCGCGACGAGCGTCACAATCGGCGTATCGCTGTCGCCGGCAAGATAGATGCATAGCGTGCTGCCATTTTGCCAAGTCTCGACCTTGCCGTACCATTCGACGGGGATATCGAGCTGGTAGAGGTCGGTTGCCTTGTGACGGGCGTCGGCATCACGGGCTGCCTGTGCCTTTTGCGCGCTCACGGCATTGACGGCGGCGTCGCGCCGCGCGGTTGCCGCCTGCTGGAGCACCTTGGCGGTGGCGGCGGAGCTCGCGCCGCCTTCCTCGGCATACTTGGCGGCGGCGTCGATCTGGTCGTTGGTTACCGTGTCGGCCGAAGGCACCTTGAGTTTAAAGGCAGCCTGGGCACTTAAATCCTGTCCATCGCTCTTAACGGTGACCTGCGTCTTGGTGGTCGGGACGGTATAGATGGTGCCGTCGGCCGCGATGGGGGAGGCAGCGATGGAGAGCGTGTAATCGCCGGGCAGCAGTTTGATGCCGCGGCCGTGCTCGTCAACGTAGAGCGTTTCGCTCACAGAAGAGCCGTCGGAGTCCTGGCCACTCACCTGCACGGGGATCTTTGAGCCGGTGGAGCAGTCGAGTCCCGCGGCATGTACGCCAATTTGCACCGACATCATGGTATGGGCGTTTGCGGCAACTACGGCGGCCTGCTCTTGCTGGTATCCGTTCCAAGCCGCATAGCCCGCGCCGCCGGCGACGAGCGCGACGGCCACGACACCGGCGACCATCAGATTGCGGCGCTTGGGCGACATCTTACGATGACGAACCTCGGCTTCGTGTGCCGAGGGAGCGGACGGCAGGGGAATATCTCCCATGGCGATGGTCTCGTCGACGACTGGCGCAGAGCCCAAGCCGGGGAGCTCGCGGGTGAGCGAATCTTCGGCCGGCAAGCTGTCGAGCAAGATGGTTTCCTCGCTCGTGTCGGATTCGGGCTGGTCGTCGGCCTCGCATTCGGATTCCTCGTGCCCCGCCTCATCTTCGGTGGGCGCGGCGCCATCGTCTTTTGCATCCCGATCATCGGGCTGCGCCTCGATTTCCGGCTCATCCTGCACATCAACGCTCGAATCGTCAAACGCAATCTCGGCCAGCGCGATCTGGTCTAGGCTCTCCAGGGCCTCGGCACACGCTTCTGCATCTTGGGCCGCGTCCTCTTGGCCCGTCGTCTCATCTTTCATATATCCCCCAAGCTCAATATCGGGACAACAATGTACCCAAAATTGGGGTCACATAGAGCTGTCAGGCGGTTGGAAATATGAATTTATCTGTGAGAGAGGTTTTGCATATGTGCGTGAATGCGCACAACAACAAAAAGCCCCGGAAAGCGGGTGAATCGCTTTCCGGGGCTGCACATGACGCGCGATTGCGGCGTCGACTAAGTTTGCCTACATCCAAATGTGGACGGAATAAACATGTTACTCGGCGTGGGCGTAATCAACCTTGGCGCGGCGGGCGGTGGCCTTCTCCCAATCGCTGGTGCCCTCAAAGACATCCTGCTTGTAGGGGTTGCGGCCGAGCTTCTTGGCACGGTAGGCGACGTAGATAATCGCGGCGATGTTGGCGATCAGCGCGGCGACCGAGACCGCGGTGGCGGCGGCGGGGTCGAGCGTGGAGTGCGTCACAAAGATGGACTCTTCCTGGAAGTACGGGAACACCTGGGCAAACATGCACCAAATGGCCAGCGTAAAGGCACGGTTCTGGATCCAGCCGCCCTTGTTCCAGATAAAGGCGGCGACGGTGGGCGCCAGCAGCAGTGCAAAGCCGCAGAACCAGGAGTGGGTGGGCAGGCAGTTGTAGGTGTAGCAGAAGTTCCAGATGTCGTAGGCGATGATGTAGACCCAGGTCATGTCGGGCCACAGCATGTCGGTCTTGTCCTCGGAGGCGTAGACGCTCCACCAACCGGTCATGCAGAAGATGTTGATGATACCGGCGATGCCGTTGAACACGTTGTTCCAGCCGGCAAGCTGCGTAGCACCTTCGGAGGTGACCCAAGTGGACTGGCCCAGGACAAAGAAGTGATAGGCGCTCTCAAAGTCGGACACGACGGCGATCATGATGTTGATGGCGACGATCACAAACGGCCACGCGCGGAACCAGTGTGCCTTGCCGATCTTGCCCCACTGATACTTAATGGCGATGAAGCCCCAGCAACCGGCCAACGCCGCGTAGACCTTGGCGTAGTGGAACCAGCTGTTCTGGTACACATGGGTGGGGTTGGTGAGCGCCCACTCGGCACCCTGTGAGACGCCAATGGCGATGGCGACGCAGTAGATAGTCATGGCCAGCGGAGCCACGCCAAAGATGATGGCCGCGCCCAGCTTGGTGCGCCTGCCGACCTCGTTGAGCACGATGAGGCCAATAAAGACCATGGCCCAGCCGGCCCAGTGGATAAGGGTATTGCTACCCCAAACATCGAACAGCATGCTGCTCTCCTTTCACAAGCCCGCGGCCCCTCTTCTGATCGCGGGCAGTTTGGCCAAATGTCGTCAGTTCTGGGGCTTGCGCTCCGGATACTTGGCGGTATAGCCCTCGATATGGAGCGTCGAGGCGATGATTTCCTTGACCGTCTCGTCGGGCACATCGGGGTGCGTGCGGATATACATCAACAACCCCATGATGAGGGTGTAGAACGTCTCGTAGACATGGTCGATGCGTAGCTCGTGATGGGCGACAAAATCCACCACGGTGGTATCGCAGATATACTGCGCCACGCGCTGAACCACGTTGTGCAGAAAGCCGCCGTAGAGCGCGCCGCTGCTTGAGGTGAGCGTACTCGGCAGTTCGTGGCCGCTGGCGACCAGACGCTTAAAGAGCGGGGCGACGGTGTCGAGCGCGCCTTCGATGTCGCCAACCGTGCGGCTAGCGTTCCAGTGCTCGAGCTCGGAGATAAAACCGTCGATCGCCTCGTCCATAACGGCGGTGACGGCGGCGTCCATATCGGCAAAGTAGTGGTAGAACAGTGAGCGCGTGCAGCCAGCCCGCTTGGTCACGGCCGATACCGAAAGATGGGACACACCAAGCTCGGAGCTTACGGTGCGCACGGCATCGAGGATCTCGCGACGGCGTTCGTCGCCCGTCAGGCGCTTTGTCGCACTATCGGATGCGGGGACGGCGTCGACCACAGAGGTATCTGCTGTGTTGCTGCCCATGTTTTGCCGCCTTTCATCCTCTTTTGCTTGATCGTTCGCCTAACAGTCTTGAATATTGTTGACGGTTCGTCAATACTGTTTTTGACACAATGTCAACAATGGCGGGTGAACGGCATGGGGGCATGCCCGGCCTGCAAAAAAAGAGGGGTGCCGCGGCCTCGCCGGGCTGTGGCAAGAGAAGGGACAACCATGATTCTCAACGGACCGGGAATTAGCTACACCGAGCCCGACATCGGTTCGGAGTTCGTGCCGCCGCTGCCGGAGCATCCGCGCGAGGCAATCGTCAAGCTGTGCGAGCGCTGCACCAACCGTCTGCTGCATCGCGACGAGCTGCTGGGCTACGAGTACTGGTCGTTTGCCGAGGCCGCAACCGACGAGCAGGCCGAAGTGCTCTGCAAGATGAAGATGCGCCGTCCCTATACGCTGCCCGAGATGGTCAAGCTCGCCGGCATGCCCGAGGCCGATATCGAGAAGATGCTCGATGACATGAGCTACACGGGTCTGCTCGAGTACAACTGGGAAAACCCCGAGCGCGCCAAGCAGTGGGTGCTGCCCATGCTGGTGCCGGGTTCTGCCGAGTTCCTCAACATGCGCGTGAGCCAGCTCGAGGAACACCCGGTCTATGCTAAGTTCTTTGAGCAGGCGTCCAAGGGACCGCTGTCCAAGGCCACGCCGATGGTGCCGCCTGGCGGTGCCGGCATCGGCATGCATGTCATTCCGGTCGAGAAGGCCATCGATGCCGCGAGCACCTCGGTGCCGATCGAGCATATCGAGCATTGGCTCGACAAATACGAGGGTAAGTATGCCGCCAGCACTTGCAGCTGCCGCGCGAGCCGTCGCGTGATGGGAGAGGGCTGCGCCGACGACCCGGCCGATTGGTGCATCGCCGTGGGCGATATGGCCGACTACGTGGTCGAGACCGACCGCGGCCATTATGTGACGCGCGAGGAGGTCTACGACATCCTGCGCCAGGCCGAGGACAACGGCTTTGTGCACCAGATCACCAACATCGACGGTGAGAACAAAATCTTCGCCATCTGCAACTGCAACGTCAACGTGTGCTACGCCCTGCGCACTTCGCAGCTGTTCAACACGCCCAACCTGTCGCGCTCAGCCTATGTCGCCAAGGTCGAGAAGGACAAGTGCGTGGCCTGCGGTCGCTGCGTTGAGGTGTGTCCGGCCGGCGCCGCCAAACTGGGCCAGAAGCTCTGCAGCAAAAAGGCCGGCGGCCGCGTGCCCGAGTATCCGCGCCAGGAGCTGCCCGATGCCACCAAGTGGGATCACACCAAGTGGTCGCCCAACTACCGCAACGACAACCGCATCGAGGCGCACGAGTCTGGCACTGCGCCCTGCAAGACGGCTTGTCCCGCTCACGTTGCCGTTCAGGGCTACTTAAAGCTTGCGGCGCAGGGCCGCTACGACGAGGCCCTGGCGCTCATCAAGCGCGAGAACCCGCTGCCCGCTATCTGCGGCCGTGTGTGCAACCGCCGCTGCGAGGATGCCTGCACCCGCGGCCGTGTGGACGCCGCCGTGGCTATCGACGAGGTCAAGAAGTTTATCGCCCAGCGCGATCTTGATGCCGCGACCCGCTATGTCCCGCCCGTGGTGACGCCGACACGCGCTGGCGGCTTCGATCAGAAGATCGCCATCATCGGTGCCGGCCCGGCCGGTCTGTCCTGCGCCTTCTATCTGGCCGAGAAGGGCTACAAGCCCGTCGTGTTCGAGAAGAACGAGCGCCCGGGCGGCATGCTCACCTACGGTATTCCCAGCTTTAAGCTGGAGAAGGACGTTATCGAGGCAGAGGTCGAGATCATTCGCCTGATGGGCGCCGAGTTCCGCTATGGCGTGGAGGTCGGTCGCGATGTGATGCTCGACGAGCTGCGCGCGCAGGGCTTTAAGGCCTTTTATGTTGCCATCGGCTGCCAGGGCGGCCGCCTCGCCGGTATTCCGGGCGAGGCGGCCGAGGACGTGACCGTGGCCGTCGACTTTTTGCGCGAGGTCAACAGTGGCAAGATCGACGCGCTGCCCGGCCGCACCATCGTGGTGGGCGGCGGCAACGTGGCCATCGACGTCGCGCGCAACGCCTGCCGTCTGGGTTCCGAGCACGTTGAGATGTTCTGCCTGGAGAGTGAGGCCCAGATGCCCGCCAGCGAGGAGGAGCGTCGCGAGGCCATCGAGGACGGCGCGCACATCAGCTGCGGTTGGGGCCCCAAGGAGGTTCACCTGGACGAGGCCGGTCATGTGCGCGGCATCACCTTCAAGCGCTGCACGCGTGTCTTTGACGACGAGGGCCGTTTTGCGCCCGAGTACGACGAGAACGACCTGCGTCGTGTCGATGCCGACCGCGTGGTCATGTCCATCGGCCAGTCCATTGTGTGGGGCAACCTGCTGGCTGGCTCCAAGGTGGAGCTTGGCCGCGGTCAGGGTGCCCTTGCCGATCCTCAGACCTACCAGACCGCCGAGCCAGACATCTTTGTGGGCGGCGACGTCTACACCGGCCCCAGCTTTGCCATCGACGCCATCGCCGCCGGTCATGAGGCCGCGGTGTCCATCCATCGCTTTGTGCAGCCGGGCTCCACGCTCACCATCGGCCGCAACCAGCGCCGCTACACCGCGCTCGACCGCGACGACGTTGTGCTCGAGAGCTACGACAACGCGAGCCGCGAGGTTGCGCATGTGGACCGCGAACGCGAGAAGGCCGCGCCGTTTAGCGAGTACGTCGAGACCTTTACCGAGGAACAGGTGCGCGCCGAGACCGCTCGCTGCCTGGGCTGCGGCGCCTCGATCGTCGACCCCAACAAGTGTATCGGCTGCGGTCTGTGCACCACCAAGTGCGCGTTCGACGCCATCCATCTGGATCGCGACCGCCCCGAGTGCTCAACGATGGTCAAATACGAGCAAAAGCTCCCCAGCCTCGGCAAGTACGCTTTGAAGCGCGCGATCAAAATCAAATTTGGGAAGAAATAAAAAACGCAACAAACAAGAGAACGGCGCAGAGAACGGTTGGACAGCGAGCGAGTCCCAGGCGTGGCGAGGTGCCTTGAAAGAGGAGGGCATAGGGCTTTTGCCCATGCCCGACGATTGAAAGGCAGATCGTCCGTCTGGGGCTCGCGCAGCGTCAAGTCGACCGCCGTTCGGTAGAACGGCGGAAGGAATTAAAAGTGCACGAGCTCGGGATTGTTTATCACATCATTCGTGATGTCGAGAATGTGGCGCGCGCCAATGGCGTGAGTCGCGTTTCGAGCGTGACGCTGCTCCTGGGCGAGGTCTCGGGCGTCGTTCCCGATCTGCTGCTTGATGCTTGGCGCTGGGCGGCAGATAAAAAGCCTATCACGCAGGGCGCGGAGCTTATTGTGGAGCCTGTCGAGGCCGTGACGCATTGCGAGGCGTGCGGCTGCGACTACGCGACGGTCGAGCACGGCAAGACCTGCCCCCATTGCGGTAGCGGCGAGACCTATCTGCTGCAGGGCCAGGAGGTCATGATCAAGCAGATCGAGACCCCCGACGAGGACCCGACAGACGCTGCCCCCGACGGCCTATCCGATGCCCCCGATGCCGTCGACGCCGCCAACCCCCTCCACATCGCCTAACTTAGTCGTTGGGGACGTTCTTAAACGACTAGTCGAAAAAGAACGTCCCCAATGACTAGCCATTTAAGAACGTCCCCAATAACTACTTTGCTAGAGCATATCGCTCGCCATTAGTCAAGGCATAGCTGTTTAAACGAAATAGCCTCAGTCTCAGCACGTTTGCATCTGTTTAAAAGCGGTAATAATGACAGCATGCGCATATCCGTCGTGTAAGTATTGGTTGGGTATCAGTTATCAGCGGCAGATCAGCCAATGATGCCGGAATGTAATCAACTTGTAACAAATTAAGACGTTTAAACAAATAATGCTACCTTTTGCAGTTTTTCAAACAATTCTGCTGTATTTGCAGCTATACTCCATAACTGTCGTGTAGGAATTACGTAGACAAAAAGGAGGTTATGTGATGGTAAGTATTGTTCTTGCTAGCCATGGTGACTTGGCGGCTGGAATCAAGCAGACGGGCTCGATGGTCTTTGGCGATCAGCCGTCTGTAGCCGTGGTCTCGCTCGAGCCGAGCATGGGCCCCGACGACTTCCGAGCCAAGGTCGAGGAAGCAGTCGCTTCCTTCGAGGACCAGGAGCAGGTGCTCTTCCTCGTTGATCTGTGGGGCGGCACGCCCTTCAACCAGATCAGCGGTCTCATCGAGGGCCATGATTCCTGGGCTATCGTCACCGGTGTCAACCTGCCTATGCTCATCGAGGCATATTCGCAGCGCTTTGACGCAAAGAACACTGCACATGCGATCGCAAAACATCTCGTGACTGAGGCTAAGGCCGGCGTGCGCGTCAAGCCCGAGTCTCTGGAGCCCGAGGAGAAGAAGCCGGCTGCGGCCGCCGCTGCTCCTGCGGGTGCCATTCCTCCGGGAACGGTGATCGGCGACGGGCACATCAAGATCGCCCACGTCCGTATCGACACGCGTCTGCTGCATGGTCAGGTGGCCACCACGTGGACCAAGCAGATCAACCCCAACCGCATCATCGTGGTCTCCGACGGCGTTGCTCACGACGAGCTCCGCAAGACCATGATCGAGCAGGCTGCCCCTCCGGGAGTCCACGCCAACGTCGTGCCCATCAAGAAGATGGCCGAGGTCGTCAAGGACACGCGCTTTGGCGACACCAAGGCGATGCTGCTCTTCGAGAACCCGCAGGATCTGCTCAGGGCCATCGAGGCCGGCGTCGACATCAAGGAAGCCAACATCGGTTCCATGGCCCACTCCAAGGGCAAGGTCGTCGTCACTAACGCCGTCGCCATGGGCGATGACGACGTCAAGACCATCGAGGCTCTCAAGGCCAAGGGCGTCAAGTTCGAGGTCCGCAAGGTTCCTTCGGATTCCTCCGAGGATCTCGACGCCATGTTGAAGAAAGCTAAGGCCGAACTGGCCGCTCAAGCATAGTAAAGGAGGGTCCGATACATGTCTGCAATCACTATTCTGCTTGTTGCGATTGTCGCGTTGCTTGCCGGTATGGAAGGCATTCTGGATGAGTTCCAGTTCCATCAGCCGCTCGTGGCATGCACGCTTATCGGTCTCGTAACCGGTCACCTTCAGGAGGGCATCCTCCTGGGCGGTTCGCTCCAGATGATGGCCCTTGGCTGGGCTAACGTCGGCGCCGCCGTCGCGCCTGACGCCGCTCTGGCCTCGGTCGCTTCTTCGATCATCATGGTGCTCGCCCTCAACGGTGGCGCCACTGATTCGGCCAAGGCCGTTACCGCCGCTATCGCCGTCGCCGTCCCGCTGTCGGTCGCTGGCCTGTTCCTGACCATGATCTGCCGTACCCTGGCTACCGCTATGGTTCACGGCATGGACGCCTGCGCCGAGAAGGGCGACTTCGCCGGCATCGAGCGTTGGCAGTACGCCGGCATCCTCATGCAGGGTGTTCGTATCGCCATCCCGGCAGTACTTCTGTGCATCATCCCGGCCGAGGCCGTTACCAACGCGCTTAACGCTATGCCCGATTGGCTGTCCGGCGGCATGGCTGTCGGCGGCGGCATGGTCGCTTCCGTCGGTTACGCCATGGTCATCAACATGATGGCCACCAAGGAGACCTGGCCGTTCTTCATCCTCGGCTTTGTCCTTGCTGCCATCCCTCAGCTCACGCTGATCGCCCTTGGCCTCATCGGTATCTCCCTTGCCCTCATCTACCTTGGCCTTAAGGATCTGGCCAAGCAGGGTGGCGGCATGGGCGGTGGCTCCGGTGACCCGCTCGGCGACATTCTGAACGATTACGAGTAGGAGGGGAGTGATACATATGGCAGAGAACAAGATTCAGCTCACCAAGGCTGACCGTAAGAAGGTTTGCTTCCGTCATCAGTTCCTTCAGGGCTCGTGGAACTACGAGCGTATGCAGAACGGCGGCTGGTGCTTCGCAATGATCCCTGCGATCAAGAAGCTCTACACCAGCAAGGATGACCAGATTGCCGCTCTTAAGCGCCACCTGGAGTTCTATAACACCCACCCCTATGTTTCCGCCCCCGTCATTGGCGTTACCCTCGCCCTCGAGGAGGAGCGCGCCAACGGTGCTCCGATTGACGACGTCGCCATTCAGGGCGTCAAGGTCGGTATGATGGGCCCGCTCGCCGGCGTCGGCGACCCCGCCTTCTGGTTCACCCTTCGCCCGATTCTGGGCGCACTGGGCGCTTCCCTGGCCCTGTCCGGCAGCATCGCCGGTCCGCTGCTGTTCTTCTTCGCGTGGAACATCATCCGTTACGCCTTCCTGTGGTACACGCAGGAGTTTGGCTACAAGGTCGGCTCCTCCATTGCCAAGGACCTCTCCGGCGGTCTGATGGGCAAGGTCACCGAGGGTGCTTCCATCCTGGGTATGTTCATCATCGGCGCCCTGGTCGAGCGCTGGGTGTCCATCTCCTTCACTCCGGTCGTCTCCAAGGTCACGCAGTCCGCTGGCGCCTATATCGACTGGGCCAACCTGCCCGCCGGTTCTGAGGGCATCAAGCAGGCATTGACGATGTACAGCTCTGTCGGTGCCAACGCACTCGACCCGGTGAAGGTCACCACGCTTCAGGCCAACCTCGATCAGCTCATCCCCGGCCTTGCCGCCGTGTGCCTGACCCTTCTGGTCTGCAAGCTCCTCAAGAAGAAGGTCAGCCCGATCGTCATCATCCTGGCTCTCTTCGCCGTCGGCATCATCGGTCGCGTCTGCGGCTTCATGTAAGCACGCTTCGGCTTAAGACCGAGAGTTGCTAGGCAAGGGCTTTTGAGCCATTGAAACGGACCGCACCCGGTGGGTACACTGGATGCGGTCCGATTGTTTTATTTGGAGGGCGAGGCGCGCATGGCGCAATCACAGAACAGCACGGTCGATCTGGCAACGCCGGCAACCTGCCTGATGGGGCTTACCAGTCACGGTAACGTGATGGTGGGCAATAAGGCGTTTGAGTACTATAACGAGCGTAATCCCGAGGATTATATCCAAATCCCGTGGGACGAGGTCGACTATATTGCCGCCGAGGTTTTGCGCGGCACCAAGAAGATTACGCGTTTTGCCATCTTCACCAAGGACAACGGCCACTTTACGTTTTCGACGCGCGACGATAAAGAGACGCTTCGCGCGGTCCGTAAGTACGTCGACGAGGATAAGCTCGTGCGTTCGCCCGACTTTATCGATGTGACGGCCAAGGGCGCCAAGAGCATCCCCTCCGTCATCAAAAGCCTCTTCCATAAAGGCGACTAGTCGCCTGGGACGTTCTTAAACGACTAGTCATTAAAGAACGTCGCAGACGACTATCTCGAAGAGTGGCTATGCGCTGCATGGTAGTGGCGCAAATCTGCTACACTAGTACAACATGCCTCCGTAGCTCAGGGGATAGAGCACCGCTCTCCTAAAGCGGGTGTCGACGGTTCGAATCCGCCCGGGGGCACCAGAGGAATATCGAGCCCGGTACCGCTACGGTGCCGGGCTCTTCTGGTCTAAGGGCAGGATTCGGACCGTCGACACCCGCGTCACTCATTTCCCCGCGGGGGGAGTTTTCGAATCCGCCCGGGGGCACCAGAGATTTGCCGAGCCCGGTACCGCTACGGTGCTGGGCTCTTCTGATTCATGCCATGTCAAAAATGAAGCGCCCGCTTGCTGGGGAAGCAAGCGGGCGCCTGTGAGCGAATATGTTTGCGGCGAGAGCCGAAATGAGCGGTGGGGGGGCGACTTAGTTGGTCGTACCGGAATCGCCGCCCGTGCCCGTGCCCGAACCCGAACCCGAACCCGAGCCAGAAAGTGCAACCGTCAGCGTAATCGTGCTGTCGGTGGACTGCTTGCCGGTGGGGGAGACGCCCGTAACGGTGGCATCCTCGTTACCGCTCACGGGATTGCCGTTCTGGTCACAGAAGCCAATGTTATAGAAACCGGCGTTGTTGAGCGCGGTAACGGCGGCGGAAATGCTCTTGCCGTATAGGTTGCCCGGGACGGAGGCCTTGCCGGACTTCTTGGCAATGACGACGGTAATCGTGGCGCCGGGCTTCTGCTTGCCGCTGGGGTTCCAGCTGATCACGGTGCCCTCGGTAACCGAGTCGTTCTCCTGGTAGCTCACGTCGACGCCAAAGCCTGCCATATCGAGGGCGTTGCGCGCCTGGGCCTCGGTCATGTCGGTCAGGTCGGGGACGGACGTGGTATCCGGGCCGCTCGAGACCTTATACGAGATGGTCGTGCCCTTCTCGACTTCCTTACCGGCTTCGGTGCCCTGCTCAAAGACCTGGCCCTCATCGGCCTCGTTGGCCTCCTCGGAGGCGTTGCCCTTCAGGCCAACGCTTGCCAGCGCGGCTTCTGCCTGGTCCTTGGTCAGGCCGACAAGCCGGGGAACCTCAACCTTCTCGGAGGGCTTGGGGCCCTTGGAGATCACCAGGTTCACCTTGGTGCCCTTGGCCTTCTTGGTGTGGCCGTTGGGCGTTTGCTCGGCGACCTTGCCTTCGTCGACATCGTCGTTGTAGCTTTGGTCGATGGTGCCGACCTCGAGGCCGGCTTCCTTGATCAGCTCGACGGCAGTCTGCTGGTCCTTGCCCAGCACGTCGGGCACGGGGACCTGCTCGCCGCCAAAGAGCCCAGTAGCAAAGGCCACAACGATGCCGATGACGGCAACAGCTGCCACCACAGCGGCGATGATCTTGTTCTTGTTGGATTTGGGCTTTTCGACCTCGTAGGAGCCGGTGGAGCCCGAAACCGAGCTACGGGCGGTATTCTGGCCGCTCACGCCCGAGACGGGACGCACCATGGCGCGCGTCTGATCGGAAAGCTCGCGAGTCTTGGTGGCGCCCAGCTCGCCGGGGGCACCGATGATGCGCGTGGGCTCCGAGATGTTGACGGCACGGCCCGACAGGTAGCTGTTGAGCACCTGACGAAGCTCTTCGGCGGTCTGGAAGCGGTTTGCCGGGTCCTTCTCCATGCACTTGAGGATGATGCGCTCAAGGTCGGCGTCGACACCGGAGTTGATCTGGCTCGGTGGAATAGGCAGCTCGTTGACCTGCTTGAGTGCGACCGAGATAGCGTCGTCACCGTCAAAGGGAACGCGGCCGGTGGCGCACTCATACATCACGACGCCCAGCGAGTAGATATCCGAGGTGGGGCCGAGGTCCTGACCACGGGTCTGCTCGGGGCTGACGTAGTGGGCGGTTCCCAGCACGTTGTTGTCTTGCGTGAGGTGGCTGTTCTTGGCGCGCGCGATGCCAAAGTCCATCACCTTGATGTTGCCGTCGGGCAGCACCATGATGTTCTGCGGCTTAATGTCGCGGTGGATGATCTCATGCTTGTGAGCGACCGAAAGCGCGGAGCTGATCTGCGAGCCGATCTGGGCGACCTTCTTGGGGTCGAGGGCGCCGTGGCTCTTGATGCCGCTCTTAAGGTCGGTACCGCGCAGGTACTCCATGACGATGTAATAGGTGTCGCCGTCCTTGCCCCAATCGTAGACGCCCACGATATAGGGGGAGGAGAGACCGGCTGCTGCCTGGGCCTCCTGCTTAAAGCGTGCGGCGAAGGTTGCGTCGCCAGCATACTGCGGCAGCATGATCTTAACGGCAACCGTGCGGTCGAGGACCTGGTCCTGTGCACGGTAGACGGTCGCCATGCCGCCTGTCCCCACCTTATCCTTGAGGAGGTATCTTCCCCCGAGGACCCTCTGTTCCATTCCTGCTCCTAACATAACTATTCGCTCAACGATGTGTGTAGTACCTACGATGTGGCCGCTGGGGCCGTGTGGCGCGTTGCCGCTAACTCTTCGGCCGCGGCGCGCCTCGGGTGTCCGATTCGATCATGGGCATCACGCTCCCTGTGCGGCGAGCGCCGCGGTCAGGACGATGCCGGCAATCTTGGCCGCCTTGACGTCGTGTTTGTCGTAATCCTCCAAGGCCACCGAGATGGCGACCGTGGGTGAATCGTAAGGTGCAAAGCCAACGAACATCGAGTTGACGTTGGTGCCGCCGGTCTCGGCCGAGCCGGTCTTGCCGGCGACCTTGACGCCGGGGACCTGGGCATCGGTGCCGGTACCGGACTGGACGACGGCGAGCATGGCCTGCTTGACCTGGTCGGCCGTGGCGGAGCTGACGGCCTGACCCAGCGAGCGGGACTGCGTGGTCTTGACCACGGTTCCGTCCGGGGCGAGTACCTGGGCTACAAAGTATGGGTCCATGACCACGCCGCTGTTAGCGATGGCGGCGGCAATCACGGCGTTTTGCATGACGGTGGTCTGCGGGCCGGGCGTGTGGTCCATGCCGACAGGCTGGCCGGCGCCGGCCCAGGCGGTCTCCCACTCGGTCATGAGCGACGGGTCGGCCATGATGGAGGCCGCGGAGGTCAGGTCCTGGCCGAGCTTTTGGCCGTAGCCAAAGGCGTTGGCAAACTGCACGAGCGTGTTTGCGCCAACTTCGTTTGCCACCTGGCCAAAGACGACGTTGGAGGACACGGCAAAGGCCTGCTGCAGGCTGATGGTGCCGTAGCTCTCGTTGGCATAGTTGGTGACCGGTGCGTTGCCGATGTCCATGGAGCCGGGCGCCTGGTAGGTGCTGGTAAGGCTGGCGGTACCGGTCTCGAGTGCCGCGGAAAGCGTAACGACCTTAAACGTTGAGCCCGGCGTGTACAGCGCGTCCATGGCGCGATTGTACATGGAGCCGTCCTCGCCGCCGCCCGTCTGCAGCAGGGCATCGATGTTGGTGTTGTCGTAGGTGGGCGAGCTGGCACATGCGAGCACCGCGCCGGTACGCGGGTCGATGACCACTACAGCGCCCTTAAAGCCCTTGAGCGCCTGCTCGGCCGCCGTCTGGATACGCGAGTCAATGGTGAGCTTGGCGGTGTTGCCCGGCTGGGTCTGGCCCGCGAGCGACGCGATGGCGTTGTTCCAGCTGGAGTAATCCTTGGAGCCGGTGAGCGTGTCGTTCATGACACTCTCGATGGCGGTGGTGCCATACTGCTGGCTCACGTAGCCAACCACGTGCGCTGCCAGGTTGCCGTTGGGGTAGGAGCGTACGTAGGTGCCGTCCTCCTGCTGCAGCGACTCGGCCAGCGTCACGCCGTCGGACGTGATGATGGAACCGCGCTGGATGTACTTGGAGCGGGCGATAGTGTGGTTGTTGGTCGGCATATCCTGATAGTCCTTGGCCTTGATGACCTGGACATAGGTGAGGTTGCCGATAAGGATGGCGAACAGCGCCGTAAAGGCGAGCACCGCACGGGTTAGACGGTTGGCGAGCGCAACGCGGCCGAGCACACCGGATTCAGGCGTGTCGAGCAGGCGACGGCGCATGCGCGAGCCGACGGAATGGCTGCCGCTGCCGTAGGAAGACGAGGTGGCAAAGCGCGTGCCCGTCGGGGCGGCGGCAGATGCGACCTGATCATCGGTGATGGCGGCCATAGTGCCGGTGCCGGTAAGCTCGGCCTCGCGTCCGGTCGCTTCGTCACCGGCGCGCAGCAGGAGCGCGACGATGATAAAGCTTGCCAGCAGCGAGGAACCGCCCTGGCTCATAAAGGGTAGGGTGACGCCGGTCAGCGGGATCAGGCGGGTAACGCCGCCCACGATTAAAAAGGCCTGGAAGCTGATGGCGGCCGTAAGGCCCGTGGCGCTAAAGGCGGCGAGGTCGGATTTAGCGCGGGCAGCCGTGGTGAGGCCACGCACGGCAAAGAGCATAAACAGGATGAGCACGGCGCCGCCGCCCAAAAGGCCCATCTCCTCGCCGATGGCCGAGAAGATAAAGTCGGACTCGACGACAGGGATGTTGTTGGCCATGCCGTTGCCGATACCAACACCGACCAGACCGCCATCGGCAAGCGAGAAGAGCGACTGGACGATCTGGTAGCCCTGGCCCTGGGCGTCCTTAAACGGATCGACCCAAACCTGGAAACGCACCTGAACGTGAGACAGGAACTTGTAGGCGCCCACGGCTCCAACGGCTAAGAGCGCAAGGCCGATAACGACATACGAGAATCGTCCCGTGGCAACGTAGAGCATCAGCAAGAAGATGGTGTAGAACAGCACGGCCGAACCCAGATCGCGTTCGAAGACGACGACGAGCAGGCACACACCCCACACGGCAAACAGCGGCAGCAGCAGTCGCAGGCGAGGGATCTTAAGACCTAAGATCTTGCGGTTGGAGATGGAGAGCAGCTCGCGGTTCTCGGCCAGGTACCCGGCCAGGAACAGCACGATAAAGACCTTGGCGAACTCGCCGGGCTGGATGGTAAAGCCCGCGATGCGAATCCACAGCTTGGAGCCCGAGATCGTGGTGCCGATAAAGATAGGCAGCATCAACAGAATGATGCCGATAATGCCAAAGGTGTACTTGTAGCGCATGACTACGTCGAGGTTCTTAACCAACGCGAGCGTTCCCACCATCAGGGCCACCGAGACAAACAGGATGATGAGCTGTGAGATGGCGAGAGCGGGGGCGAGACGCGTCACGAACGTGATACCGATGCCCGAAAGCACAAAGACAATGGGCAGGATGGCGGGGTCGGCACCGGGCGCCAAGATGCGCACGGCAATGTGGGCCGCGGCAAAGGCGGCAAAGAGGCCGATCGGTACGGCGAGCGTCTCAAAGGAGATGGCAGCGCCCGCGGTGAGGACGTACATCGCATACAGCAGGATGACGGGGAACGCCGAGGCGATGAGCAAGAGCAGCTCGGTGTTGCGGCGACTCATAAGCGGCACTCCCTTTCTAGTTCTTTTCGGAGGCTTCGGCCTCGGCGGACTGTTCGGCGGTTTTCTCGGAATCTGATTCGGAGGTCGATCCCTGGTCGGTGTTGTCGCGAATCGTTTGCGCGTCGATCACCTGGCGGGTCTGCTCCTCGTCGATCTGGTGGCGGTACTTGGATATCGTGTCCTGCGCATCGTCGACACTTGTTTGCGGAATGCCCGCCTTGAGGCGGTTTTGCGTGTCTTCGGGCAGGTCGGACAGCTTGATACTGGTTTCGCTTTCGAGCCAGTGGAGCTTGAGTCCGAGCGGCTTGCCGGGCAGGCCGCGCCAGACGGCGACATTGCCCTGGTAGGTACCCAGGTAGTACGAGCCGGTGACACCCGTGTAGGCCCAGATGGCAGCCGCCAGCACCAAGACGAGACCTAAGACGACGCCGATGGTGACGTTGCGGCGACGCACGCGTTGCGCCTCGCGCATAACGCCATCGTCAACCAGGTCAACGACTACTACGGTCACGTTGTCGTGGCCGCCGGCGGCAAGCGCCGCGTCCACTAGGTTGTCGACGCAGATTTGCGCGGTTGAGGACTGCGTGGCGATGTTCTCGATATCGCTATCGGGAATCATGCTCGAAAGGCCGTCGGAGCACAGGATCAGGCGGTCGCCTTCCTCGATATGCAGAGTGAAGTGGTCGGCATACATGGCGGGGTCCGAGCCCAGCGCACGGGTGATGACCGAGCGGTTGGGGTGGACGCGAGCCTCGTCTGCCGTAATCTCACCGGCGTCCACGAGCTCCTCCACGTAGGAGTGGTCGCGGGTCACGCGGATGAGCGTGCCCTCGTGGAGCAGGTAGGCGCGAGAGTCACCCACGTGGGCGATGGCGAGCGTGTCGTTTTCGATATAGGCGCAAGTGGCTGTGCAGCCCATGCCGGGCTTGCCCAGGCCGTTCAGGGCCGCCTCGATTACGGCGGCGTTGGCTGCCTCGACGGCTGCGGCCAGGCGTGCTGCGTCGGCGGACTGCGGGGCCGTCTTGGCAATAGTCTCGACGGCAATGGAAGAGGCTACCTCGCCGGCGGCGTGACCGCCCATGCCGTCGCATACGCAAAAGAGCGGCGACTGCACCAGGTAGGAATCCTCATTGTGCGGGCGTACGCAGCCAACGTCAGAGCGGGCGCCCCACATGAGTTGCGTGGTGGTGCCGGCATCATAGGTCGAGTCGGTCTCGATGCGCTCCTCGGTCAGGGGCTCAAAGCTCATGGTCGAGCCGGGGTCTTTGAGCTTGGTCTCAACGGCGGCAACGTCGATCTCGGCTGTGTCACCGGGAGAGACGGTGTCGGTCTCGGCGTTTGATTCGGAATCGCCGGTGTCCGGGGAGCCGGGCTCCTCGGGCGCGCGGGCGGTCGACTCGTCGTCTTGCGGGCTGACGTCTATAGGCTCGGGCGCCGGCGTAGACGCGGGCGCAACCTCGGATGCCGGGGCTATGGGAAACGCCGGCGCGGCGGGCTCGGGTGCCGCAAACACCGCAGCGCTCTCGTTGATTGCCGCGGCGACGGGCTCTGCAAAGTGAGCCGGCGCCGGGGTTGCTTCGGGCGCTGTGGGCTGTTCCGCAGCATGTGCGCCGATGGGCGCCGCTACGGCATCCTCTTCGTCCTCGTTATCGGCGAGATCCGAAATATCATGCGTTACATGCGAAAGAGGCAGGGAGAACACGGTGTCCTCGGGTTCCACGGGTGCGGAGCCCGCCGGAGCGGCGTGGGCCGGCGCAGCTGTGGCGGCAGCCGGTGCCTCGGTCATAGTTGCGGACTTGTTCTCCTCGTCGATCATCGACGGTTCACCTTCATGACCACGTCGCCAATCTGGACTTCGTCGCCCTCACGCAGCGTCGCGGGCTCCACGAGCTGGCGGCCGTTGACGAGCGTGCCGTTAAGCGAGTTGAGGTCCTCGATGATGAGCGCCGGGCCCTGCAGCGAAAAGCGCGCATGCGAGGCCGAGACGAACGGTTCGTTGATGCAGATGTCCGAAGATGGCGAGCGACCGACGATGACGGGGCCGAGCATGTCTACGTGGATGCCACGGATGCCGCGCGGGCCCTTGTCCACATCGATCGTCCAGATAGCCGAGTCGCGGCGCTGTCCGCGCACAAGTCCCACGCCGGTCTTCATGACGGCGAACAGGAAGATATAGAGCAGGGCGACCAGGACGATGCGGCCTGCAAAAAGGACGATATCGATGTTCATAAGCGACTATCCCCTAAATTCAAAGGTGCTCAGGCCAAACGTCAGCAGATCGCCGTTGCGCAGCGGGCAGCGCGTAATGCGGCGGTTGTTGACGAGCGTGCCGTTGGTGGAATTGAGGTCCTCGATCGACCAATCCGAGCCCGTAAAGGTGAGCTGGGCGTGGCGGCGCGACACGTTGGGGTCGCGCAGGGCAATATCGGAAACCGAGCGCTCGCGACCGATAGTCACCTGTGCGGAGGTGATGCTATGGCTCTCGCCGCTCACGACGTCGACGAGCTGGGCGAGCGGGCGCTGCGGGGCGCGAGTGCTCGCCATGTTGGAGGCGATGCCGGCTGCGGCGCCTAGGCCCACGGCGGCACCGGTCGCGGCGGCTCCGCCCATGCCGGCAAGCGCGTCGCGCGAGACGGTCTGCGGCACCGGGATGGGTGCTGCGGCGGGGTCGGGGACGCTAGGCGCGAAGGGGTCTGCCACGGCAAGCGGGTCGGGAGCGGCGGCGCGAGGCGTCGGCTGCTGCTGGGGCATGGCGGCGGGGCGCTGCTGCTGCGGGGCAGCAAACTGCTGCTGGCCGGCGCGCGGGGCGCTGGCGGCACGGCTTGCCGCGGAGTTGTTTTGGCCCAGACCGTTTTGATAGGCGCGCTCTTCTTCGTACAGGCGGCCGAGCGTGGGGGCATCGACGTTCTCGGCAAAGACCGAGAACTTGCCGGCGCGCAGCTGCGGATCGATCATAAAGCGCACGAGGGGCTCGCCGACAAAGACATAGCGGCGCTTTTCGGCCTGCGCCTTCACAAACTCGCGGACCTCGCGCGAAAGCTCGGGGTAGAACGGGGCGAGCATGGGATCGTCGTCGGCGGCGATCAGGATGGTATAGAGTGCCGGCGCCGTGTTGACGCCGTTGATCACCAGAGTCTGATCCTCCATGTCGCGAGCGGCCTGCTTGGCAAGCTTCTTAAAGGAGAACGGGGCACGGGTGGCACCGAAGATGCCGGCCACGTGGTCCTCGAAGATGTTCAGGAAGTTCACGAAAGATCACTCTCCGTATAGGTTCTTTGGTATCCGAGCAAATATAGGCATATCCCAACGATTATAGAGGATAGGGTTCCCGCAACCGCCGCCTTGGCGACGACCGCGGCTGCAAGGCTGGCAATTTCCATATGGTGTGCAAGACAGGACGCCGCTGCGCAGCCGATGCCGGCGACAGCGATGGCGGCGATTACGGCAAGGTTTGAGCCCTGATCGGCACGCTTGGCATGGGCGTTGAGCAGCGCAGATGACGCCGCGGCAGTTGCCGCTACCAGCACAAAGGCAGCCCAAAGGAGTGGGTCTCCCAGCGCTGCGGCAACGTTACCGAGCCCCAGCACGCCTCCGGCTGAAAGCGCGACCGTGGCCAGACGGGCAAAAAGTGCGCCCATGCCCGTTGCCGCGGCGGCGCTTGCCGGGCCGAGCCAAAATGACGCGACGCCGGCGGTGACCCCAGCTGCCAGGAAGGTATTGCCGGTCAGACAGCCAAGCGCGAGTGCACAGGTGAGTGCGGCGCTCGCGGCAGCCTCGGTGCGACCCCAGGCGATCCACCAACCGGACATGGCGGCGGCAAAGATCACCGCGACGGGCAACATCGACAGGACGCCCTGTGCCTGCATGGTGGCGTTTGCCATGAGCACCAAAAAGCCCACAGCCGAGATGGCCGAGCCAATCTGGGGGGCCAGGCCGGCCGCCGCTCCGATCGCGATAGCCGCAATGACCAGGCCGGGAAGCGCCGCGACGCCGGCCGTCTGCATCAGCAAAAAGCTAAAGGCGCCGCACGTTAGCGCCGAGATAGCGTGCATGGCGTAGTCGCGCGCATGGCTCCAGCGCGTGCCTGCCCAGCCGAGTGCGGGGTCGACCTCGATGACGTCGTCCTCGTAGTGCGACGGCTCGATATCGTCGAGCTCCTGCTCGTCATCCGAAAGTTCGCCAACCATTTGCTCCAGGCTGCGACGGCCTTCGCGCACGCTGCCCAGACCGGCAAGGAGCTGGTCGCAAAATGCCTCGATGCTGTTGGGGCGGTCCTGCGGCATGGGGGAGAGCGCGCTCATGAGCGCGGCCTCGGCTCCCGG
The DNA here is from genome assembly GCA_947642445.1 of uncultured Collinsella sp. Classification (GTDB taxonomy): domain Bacteria; phylum Actinomycetota; class Coriobacteriia; order Coriobacteriales; family Coriobacteriaceae; genus Collinsella. The sequence goes on from CANRSF010000011.1 coordinate 32,871, forward strand.
GGGAAAGTGTGGTATCAGCTCGCTGGGATAGGTGGCGCCGCCGATGATGCGGCCGAGCGAGTCGGCGGGCGTGGCCGCCATAAAAGGAGCGCTGCCGCACAGGCCCTCGTAGATCACACAGGCGAGGGCAAAGACATCGGCGCGCTCGTCGACCGTGCCGGTCTCGATATCGAGCTGCTCGGGCGGCATGTAGCCGATGGTGCCGCCGCGTGAGCCGCCAAAGCCACCGGCGGACGACAGCCGCGCCATGCCAAAGTCGGTGAGCTTTACATTGCCCGAGTGGTCGATGAGCACGTTGGCGGGCTTAATGTCCAGGTGGAGTACGCCATTGCTATGGGCGAAGGTGAGCGCCTGGCCCAGGGCATCGGCAATGGCCGCGGCCTCGTCAAAGGTGAGCGAGTGGCCGTCCACGCGATGCAAAAACTCGGCCAGCGACATACCGTCGACATACTCCATAACCAGGTAGGCATAGGCGGTGTCATGCGTAAAGTCGATGACCTGCACGATATTGGGATGTTGAAGCATGGCGGCAGTGTGCGCCTCGCGCAGGACATCCATGATGTCGCTGGCGGGCATGCCGGCGCCGTTGATAAGGGGGATGCGCTTAATGGCGACGCGGCGGCGCAGGTGCGTGTCGCGGCAAATCTCGATGGAGCCAAAACCGCCGGTCGCAAGTGTCTCGAGCGGCTGGTACCGCTTGAGCAGCTCGCGAGAGCTGGTGCCCTCCAAAGGAACGTCCGGCGAGAACCGGGCGGTATGTTGCGAGAAAAGCGGCATGGCCAACCCTCGTGCGTTTAAAGTTCGTTTGCGAGTGGCGGGCGTGGGGCCGAGCCATTCGCGGTGGCATAGATGCTGCTAGTGTAGCACGCTCGGGCAGATGGCGAGGATAGCGGGATGCGAGGTGGCCCGATCGATTCGGCCCGTTTCGGCTCGTTTGGAAAGCGCATCTCAGTTTTCAGCCAAATTATGGGATGCGCTTTCCAAATGGGGTGGGCTGCGGAAACTGCATCCCAGAATATTGCCCTGGAACGGGATGCGCTTTCCGAACCGGCGTCCAAAAGGAAACCGCATCCCGCTTTGATGTGGGGACTGCGAACAAAAGCCGGACCGTGATCTGGCGCGGATTGGAGTTCGCCTGAATCATTGATGCTGGCTGGTGTGAGAACAGAGATAAACGAGCGGCTCGAGCGATATAATGACACGCTATGGAGGCCGTATGCTCTTTTCCCGCCGTTCTGCTACATTTGCCTGCGCCATTGCGCTTGTCGTAATGGCGGTCACCCCTTATCACCGGTTTTCATCTTCAATCGGCCTAGCGTCAGGTGCAATGACCTGGCTCGTTATCCTGGGCGCATGCCTCGCGGCGTTTGTTCATGGTGCTGCGCTATGCAAGGGGGGAATGAGAAGGCCGAGGCATCTCGGTGCCATCGGTGTTTTCCTTGGTGTTATTGCAACGGTTCCCGAATGGGCCGACCTGGCTTTCTATGCTCGCGGAGACTCTATTCCAATCGTGTTTGCACCGATTTGGTTGTTACATGGCGTTTCGTGTGTCTCGTGCTTTGTTGGGTCGCTGCTTCTCTCATATGTTATTTGGGGCACGGCGGACTCTCCTTTGACGCAGAGGTCGACACGGACTGACGAAAGGGAAACTCGTCACCCGCAGGACGAGATTTTTACAGAAACAATAGCCGTCATGTCTTGCCTGCTGTTTTGCTGTCGAGTTTCATGGAGAGTCGTTCCCGAGCCATGGGGGATGCCCCCTGTAACGGCCGCGTCAATTGGCCTTGCGCTTTTAATTCCGTTGGTCTATCTCGCATTGACTGTGGCCCCGCCGTTTTGCCGCCCTCGTGCCTTTGGCCATGGGCGGCGCGACGTGTTTGCCTGTTCTGTGCTCGTAGCAGTTCCTATTGGTCTTATTCCGGCTGTTGAGGCGGCATACTTCGCAAGCGATGCCGTGGTCATTGCATTGCTGGCGATGGGGTCCGTTATCGCTGCTGCCTTCGTATGCATGTTGCTAAGGGGGAAACGGGACAACAATTCGGATATCGCCTGTGCGTCCGACACATTCGATGCGGGGGTGTTTTCCCCTGCCCTCTCGCCTAGAGAAGAGCAGTTTGTTCGACTGCTGCTCAAAGGGAAAACGCCGGCGGAAATTGCCAAGGAGACGGATACGAAGCCATCGACGGTGAGAACAACGCTTCACCGAGCATACGGGAAGGCGTCGGTTGCGGGCTCACGCGAGCTCGTGGCGCTGTTTGCGGGTGAGGGCGATACTGTAGGGCATGAGCTACCGCAGCGGCATGCTGATGATATAGTGGCATCAGCTCGAACGCGCCGGCTGTTTCGATACCTGCTCACATTATTCTTTATCCTCCTTGCGGCGGGGCCCTTGGTAATGGCGGATAGCGATTGGGGGTCCGGTGTTTCGCGGGCTGTCGCCTTTTCCCTCTTAAGCTACGCATTGGGTCTCGGACTGCTTCTGTCGCTACGCTACGCGGGTGGAAAAGCGAATCGTGGCGCTGCGCTGGATAGAGCGGGTGAAGCGATTTGGCTCGGAAGCCCGTACGTATGGGCGGTGCTATCTGCTGTGGAATGGTCTTTTATCTATATCGCGGCATTGATGTGCATACGCGTTCCGTTGATGGCTGTGCCGGTCCTGTTTTGCGGCGTGGCGTCTACGGCTTCGCTCGCTGTTGGGCTGCGTCCGTTTAAGGTGCATGCCCATGCTCGGGCTATCGTGCCGTTGGTGTCAATGGGCATGGTTGCCTTAATCTATGCGGTCGCTAGGGGGCGAATCCATGGACTTGCGGTGCTGACGGGGGTGCTGCTCACATATATAGTGATGCGAAGCTGTCCGCAGCGCAAAATGCTTGGGATATGGATGCTTTGCTTCGGGGCGACGGCTCCTGTTTGGGCTGTCTTGCTCAATATGGTGCAGGATCTGACGGTTTTCGAGCCGTTGTTCCTCGCGTCGTTGTTGGGGCAAAGTTCGGCTGTCAATGTCGTCGTGGCAACGGTGATTGTTTGCTGGTCTGTGCCCATGTTCGTTACGCACATCGCGCTCGCCCGCTCGGTTGAGGACGAGAAGGCCGTCTTGGAGTACCGGGCGAACGGGTCCACCGAAACGGCCCGCGTGCGCCAGCTGGCCCTGCTTACGTCGCGCTCCCTTTCTGATGTTCAGTCGCAAATTTTGCTGATGACGGCAGAGGGAGCAACGACAAAGGCCATTGCGGAGGATGTCGGTTACGCTGCATCTACGGTGCAAGCGCTGCGGTCTGCATCTTACCGCCAGTTGAAGATCAAGAATAAGGCGGAGCTAATTTTATTGTTATCGCAGGTAAATAACGTGTAAACGCCTGAGCAATCAACTCAATAGCGGGTGTTTACAGACATCTTTCTCTATTCATGCGAAGGTTGCCGTGCGTCGACGCATTGTTAACCGCTTTTGATTGGAGAAGGCCATGATTAAGCCAAGGAGCGCTATTGCTCGAATCGGAGTCGGCTTGGTGATTGCAGCTGGTCTGTCCCTAGGGGTTCCCGCTGCATCGTTTGCACAAGAGGAGTTTGACACCTCTCAGGTTTCCAGCATTACTCAAAACGCCGATACGGGAATTACGACCTGTACGAACAATGCCGATAAGGCATTTAGTTTTCAATGTGCCGGGACGAGTGCAACTGGCTACCGTCAAAAGGATGATTCCTCATCGCTCTATCTGGATATCCAGGGCCATACGGGAAATCCGCTTCGGTTATATACAGACGGTGCGTATAACACAAGCGGTAGCGGCAGCATGAATTGTACTCAGGGAACGTATCGTTCGAATCACAAGGGACAGTGGGAAATGTATAACCTCGTCCGTGAGAACGGGCGATCTGCGGCGCGACTGACTGCATGGGCGGAGTCTGGCTACGGCACTGTTATTGGCGTATGGAGCCCCGACTGCGTCGGGCATTTCCACAAGCTTCCCGCATAGTTGTTTGAAATGGCTCCCTTCCGGCTTTCTGGGTCGGAAGGGGGAGGAGGACGTATGAACCAAAAGCTCGCAAGATACGAACTGTCGAAAACGATTAGACGTCCAGCTTTTATCCTTGCTCTCTTGATTGCGGTCGCAGTTGCAATAGCTGCCGCGCTGGAGCCGTGGGCAAATTTGGAAAAAGAGCGCCACAACCTTCTTTCTTTTGGTTACGGCGTTGGCGTGCAAGCCGAAAATTATCTCGGTCAAACACGTGAAAGCAGCTTCGGTAACTGGATTGTTGTGAGCGCGAACGCGCCACTGTCTGCGTCGGTGTTTTTCTATGCACTGCCCCTGCTTGCAATGTTGGCTGGATCTTGGTCGTGTCTCTTTGAGCGTTTGAGTGGTTATGACATGCAGATATGCACGCGCGTTTCCAGAAAGGCGTACGTGAACGTAAAGATGCTGTCTGCTTTCCTCTCCGCGTTTACAGTGACTGCCATTCCTCTGCTCGTCAATTTCCTGATCGTCTCGATGCTTTTTCCTGCGTATCTTCCTCGGGTCGATGAGTCGACTTACGTAGGACTTTACCTGCATAGCTACTTCTCCGGTCTATTTTATTCGCATCCTTTGTCATATGTGCTCGCATACACGCTGTTCGATGCTGTCACGCTCGGGACTTTATCCATGGCTGTAACTGGCTTCTCAATTTTGTTTCGTAGCAGAATCAAAGCGATAATTGTCCCGTATCTGCTAATGGTTGCGTGGCATTTTGCAAATGGCTGGATCTTCGGCGTAATGGCTTGTGTGGGGTTTAACTGCAATATCCTCAACAGCATCAGGTCGGAATCGCTGAATAACTGGCCAGACATTCGAGCCGGTTTTGCGGAAATCATATTATTGACCCTTGCTTCGTTGGCTTTTTCTGGGGCGTGGAAAAGACGCGAGGTGGTCTGATGCTGTTTAGGCTGGTCGCCGCGGACCTGAGGACCGTTTTGAAGAAGAACATCATCACTTTTATTGCAATTGCGGCAGTGACCGTTGCGAACTTGGTGTACGCCTACGGATTGTCTTCTGTGTATGGGGTTAGAACGGATACCTTGGGGTTTGCGGATAATCTTGCGCTCGTGTTTGCCGGATCTGCTCCGTTTGAGCCTAGGCCCGGGGTCATGTTTGTGCCTCCGCTAGGATGGCTATTTCTCATTCTGCTTATTCTCTATACAACACTCGACTATCCGACCGAATCGTTGCACGGGTTTGGTTTGCAAGCGCTTGTTCGATGCCGGGCAAGAACCCTTTGGTGGGTCTCGCGTTTTATCTTGGTGGCGGCAGTAACGGCATTTTCACTGCTCGTGGTGGTTTGCTCTGTTGTGATTTGGAGCTTGGTGGTGAGCTCCTCGTTCAGCGCGGTCATTCATGGTGAGTCGCTTCAACTGGCTAATTTGGCGCCGTGGTTTCTCAAAGCTGCCGAGGCAGATGCGCTGCCGTTTTTCATAGGTCTCTTATTTGCTTTTGAGGCGCTTGCGTTTGCGCAGGCAGCGGTTGGGTTTGTGCTTGGGTCGTCAGTCTCGTTTGTGGTTTTAATGAGCTACCTGATCTGCTCGGCATATGCACGACATTGGGCGCTATTGGGTAACGCCTTGATGCTGTTGCGCTGGGGTGGAATTGTCAAAGAGGGAATCGCGGCGGGCTCGAGTGTCTTGTCATCAATTGGGCTTATGTCGTTATGCCTATCGTTGGGTGGACTGTGGTTTCGAAGGGCCGACCTTATAGAAAAGGGGGACAAGATATGAGTGTGATCGTAAGGGGCGTATCGAAGCGCATGGGTAAAAACGATGTCCTGCGCAACGTGTCCATCGAGGTTGACCCTGGGACTGTGGTCGGGCTTCAGGGGATAAACGGTTCGGGTAAGACCATGCTCATGCGAGCGGTTTGCGGGTTGATCAAGCCTACCGAAGGCGAAATCTCTATCGATGGCCAAAGGCTTGGGGCGGACATCTCGTTCCCGCCGAGTCTGGGGATGTTGATCGAGGCGCCTTCCTTTTTGGGATATCTGTCTGGCTACGACAATCTGAAGCTCATCGCTCAGATCAAGGGCGTTGCCACCCCCGAGGACATTCGCTCTGCCCTGCGGCTCGTGGGGCTCGATGCAGACGAAAAAAAGAAGTTCCGAGCATACTCGCTTGGGATGAAGCAGCGTCTGGGGATAGCTGCGGCAATTATGGAGAAGCCGAAGCTGCTTGTTCTCGATGAGCCAACGAATGCCCTCGACGAAGCGGGCGTTGAAATGCTCAAGCGCGTTGTGGCGATGGCGGCATCAACGGGTCGTGAGGTCCTTCTGTCCAGCCATGACGGAGAGGTGCTCGAGGAACTGGCCGATCGGGTTTACTGCATGCGCGACGGTGCCGTTGTGAAAGTTCGGGAAAGGTCGTGAGCGCGATGAAGAAGACCCTGTGGACGAGAAGATCGGCGCTCGCGCTTTTTTGCTGTGCTGCTGCCGGCCTTGCGGGCATGAGGGTGAGCGTCGTTAACGGGAACCGGACGGTCATTCCTGAGAAATATTACGCGGAGGGCGAATGGCTCTCGATGGATGGAGCGTTTCTGGGGTCGAAGGATGTGGTGACTGATGGGTATTCGTTTTGCATAGACGGGGCAGAGTTGCTCACGCCGCGCGAGTATCTCAAACGAGCACATGACGATTATTCAAAATATGGCACCGTGGATACGAAAACGAGACTGAAGGATGCCGACATCACGTGCGTTATCGCCGTAAAGATGCGTGTCAGAAATAGGGATAATATCGACGGTGGAATCAAAGCGTATGTTTGGCATCTGGTTCCGGAGTCTGCGCCAAACTATGATTTTGTAGTCAATACCGATCTGATAACGCAAGCCATGCCGGTCCTTGGCGGCTCTGCTGCGTTTGCCGTGGAGGTTGGGGCAGAAAACGAGTTGCTCGTCCCATTTATGATGCAGAACACCAACGACTATTTCGAAGGTTACGAGACCGTCCGTTTTGAGAAAGCATTTCCCGGGACTTACACGATGAAGATGACCGATCTGCCGGAGCGGAGGCTCTTAAGGTTTGAAGTGAAATAGCTCGAGAGCAAGGCAAAACGGGTCCATTGGCGGTACGCGCGCCCGATTCCAGGCGCCCCGGCCCGGAATCGGGCGCGGGACGAGGCGCCTTCGGTGTCGGCCGGCCTACCGCTTCTTCTTGCTCTTCTTCTGCTTGCGCTGCTTGCCCTTGGTCTCCTGGGGCTTGTCGCCCTGTTTTGCTTCGGCAGCGGCCTTTTCTGCCTTCATCTTCTTGCGTTTGGTCTCGATGCGGAGTTTTTTGTTGATGCGCGCCTTAAGGAAGGGACCGAACTGCTCGGCATCGCCGCGGACAAAGGTGTCCTTAGGGATCGTCACGCCCTGGTCGGCGAACATGGCCACAAAGATGCGCTCGCCGTCGAGCACGTGGTCGAGCTTTTCAAACGGGAAGAACTGCGACTTGCCGCTCGTGCCCCAAACCATCAGGCCGTCCTCGTTGGCGGCGACGCGGCGATAGCGGCCACCCATGGACTCGTCTGCCTCGACGGCATCGATAAAGTCGCGCGCGAGCGTATGGTGCAGATTTTTGCTCCACCAGGCCAAAAAGGCGCCGAACACGATCAGCACGACGCCGAACTTGATCCAGCTGCCGCCGGCCACCAGCATGCCGATGCCGATGAGCGCGGCAATTGCCGCGGCGACATACAGCGAGCCGCGACGCCTGGGCGAGGCGACCAGGCGGGCGAAGTCGGTGACGAGGTCGTTTTCGTATTGGTACTCGTTGAGGTACAGGATGCCGTCGTCGGCTGCGGCCTGCTCCTCGAGCGCGACCTCGACCTGGTCGGCTGCTTCGGAGGGAACGAGGTTGCTCTCTGCGTCTGCCATGCTCTTTGGACTCCTATCGCGGCGGGCTCGCCGTACGGGTTATTATGGAATGCAGTATGCCGTGCGACCGCATGGCCGCCGCGGCAACAAGACTCAGTATACCCGGGGGAGCACCCATGGAATCGTTGTACCGAAAGTATCGCCCGCTCACCTTTGACTCCGTGGTGGGCCAGCAGCATATCGTCTCGACGCTCGAGCACGCCATCACCGAGGGGCGCCTGTCCCACGCCTACCTGTTCTGCGGACCGCGCGGCACGGGCAAGACCACCATGGCGCGCATTCTGGCCAAGGCGCTGCTGTGCCGCAATGCCGAGGCGGCGCGCGCCGAGGGTGCAAGCGGCTGCATGCCCGACGGTACTTGCGAGGAGTGCGAGCTCATTGCCGAGGGTAACCACCCCGATGTCTACGAGCTCGATGCCGCCTCCCGCACGGGCGTGGACAATGTGCGCGAGGAAATCATCAACTCCGTCAACTTTGCCCCGGTGCGCGGCAAGTACAAGATCTATATCATCGACGAGGTCCACATGCTCACGACGGCGGCGTTCAACGCGCTGCTCAAGACGCTCGAGGAGCCGCCGGCACACGTGATCTTTGTGCTGTGCACCACCGACCCGCAAAAGATTCTGGAGACCATCCTCTCGCGCTGCCAGCGTTTCGATTTCCATCGCATCGGCAACGAGGATATCGAGCGTCGCCTGGCATACGTGTGCGAGCAGGAGGGCTTCGATTACGACGATGAGGCGCTGGCTATCGTGGCGCGCCATGCCAAGGGCGGTATGCGCGACGCGTTGTCCACGCTGGAGCAGCTGAGCGTCTTTGGCAACGGTTCTGTGCATGCGGACGACGCCCGCTCGCTTTTAGGCGAGGTTTCGGACCAGATTCTGGGCGAGTTTTCCCGCGCCATTGCCGATCGCGATGTTGCCGAGCTCTATGGACTGATCCGTGCGCAGGTCGAGGAAGGAAACGACCTGCTGGAGCTGACGCGCGACCTGGTGGCGCATGTGCGTGACGTGTACGTTGCCTGCGTTGCCGGTGCCCGTGCCGAGCTGTTTGAGGGCGGCTCCGAGCAGGCCGAGGCGCTTGCTGCCGAGGCCGCTGTCTTTGGCGAGCATCCTGCCGACCGCCTGGCCCGTGTGCTGACGGTGCTCGACGATGCCGCACTGGAGATGAGGGGCGCGAGCGACGTGCGCCTGGTGCTCGAGATCGCCTGCACGCGCCTGGCACGTCCCGAGGCCGATTTAACGATTGAGGCATTGGCCGAGCGCGTGGCCCGCTTGGAGGCCATGGTTGCCAACGGCGCCGTGCCGGCGAGCGTGGCTGCTGCTCAGGCCGCCGCGCCTGCAGCATCCGTACCCGCTGCTGCCCAACAGCCGACGCTAATTTCGGGCGCTCGTGCTGCCGCTCCGGCGGCATCCGCTGCCCCCGCTGCTACGTCCGCGCGCCAGGGCGGTATGCCTTGGGACCGTGGTGCTGCTGTTCCGGCTGCCCAGCCTGCGTCCCGTTCTGCGTCCGTGTCAGCTTCCAAGCCTGCAGCGCCTGCACCTCAGCCTGCGCCGACTCCGACGCCTCAGCCCGTTGCGGCTCCCGCGCCTGCCACCGCTCCGGCACCTAAGCCCCAGTCCAACAATGCCGCCCAGGTTGCCGCCGCCGGTACTGCCGAGACGCCCGCGGTCGAGGATGCCGGAGAGCTGCAGCGCAAATGGGCCGAGGTTGTCGAGCGTGTCAAGGCGCGTCAGGCTTCCTACGCGGGGCTTTTGCTCAATGCCCGCGCCACGGCTGACGACGGCTCCAGGCTCACGGTCTCGTTCCCCGCGGGCTCGACCTTTGCCATCAAGATGCTTGGACGCGCCGACACGCAGTCGGTGGTCCTGCCGACAGTCAGTGCGGTCTTCGGTCGTCGTACCGTCGACTATGTCCTGGATGGGGGTGGCACGCCGGCTCCTCAACATGAGGAGCATTCTCCATCTGCACGGGCTGCGGTATCTGCGGACCCGCAACCCGTGTCCTCGGCGGCCCCTGCATCCTCGAGCGCCAGCGCGACGCAGCCAAAAGCAGCACCGATAGCGGCGCCGACCCCGTCGGCGCCTAAGCCCGTCATGGCCAAACCGGCTGCTCCGACACCCGCGCCCAAGCCTGCCTCGCCCGCGCCCAAGTCGTCTGACCTGGGCAAAGCCCCCTGGCTGCGCTCCGACAACCCCGCCGGCGCTCCTGCCACGGGCAAGCTCCCGACCGAGCCCGCGCCCCGAGCGCCCGAGCGCGCGTCCGCTCCCAAGGCTCAGCCCGCCGCGCCGTCTGCGCCATGGGAATCCGAGCAGGTTCCCTACGACGATGCCATGGTTGGCGGTTTTGTTGCCGATGCTGGTGGGGACGATCTGCCTCCGTTCGACGTGCCGGGTGCGGCGTCCGCGCCCAAGTCCGCTGCAACTGCCCCCAAAGAGGAGGACGCTCCTGCAGCTCCCTGGGAGTCCAACTCCGGTGCGGGCGGCCCCTTCGGCCATCAGGGTGCAGCCCCGAGCATCCCGCAGACCGAGGACGAGGCCAAAGCCCTCATCCGCAGCGTCTTCGGCCAGTCCACCATCTTCAAGCCGGTGGAGTAGCTGCGCAGGCGGGTATACTGCTCAAGAAGAGAACCCCTTGCCCGGGCGCATCTGTATTTCGGACATGTGCAACGTGGTGCCGCGTATATCGCATTCGAGCAGACAGGCGCGTGACGGTCGGCCTAGGATGCTGAGGTCGATACGATACGTCGCATGGCTGTCCGTGTACTCGACTTGCTCGGCGTTGACGGTTGCTCCGATTGTAAATAAAGAGCCCAGTTCGGCATCGACAATCTTGGAGTCCTTTATCTTGACCTTGAACTCTTGGTAGAGGGACGGGCTGTTGTAGTAAATGGTTCGGGTTCCGTCGGTGCATTCATCGGTCGTCTCCCATTTGACGACGGGCTGGTCCGAGCTGGCTATCAGCAGTTCTGCTCCAAAAGCTATGGCATGGGTGATGATAACCAGTAATACCCAGACGACAAAGAGATAGAGAACCACATATGCAACGGGGTGTTTTGAGCGGATGTTTTGGAGTACGGCTGGGACATTCACGAGGGCACCTCCAAATCGTCATCTATGACAATCAAATTATACCCAGCCGCCATGCGTGCCGCCTCGAGCAGCGGCTCGGCATTTTGCCATGTAGCCTTGTAGCCCTACGCATAAACTGCCTGGTTCCAGCTCTGCTAGATGTAGCTTGAGATAATTATGCAACCTTGCATAATTCGACCTTGCATAATCTTGGGCGTGCGTCACGCTCAAGGACATGTATATCGACTGAGGTAGCGTGACCACCCCGCTCGCTTGCCCCGCGCCGTGGTACGATTTTTGAGTTTGAAAGTCCCGTCGCGCTCCGGCTGCCCTTGCAGCTTGTCGCGCGGCCGCACGTAAAGGAGCCATCATGGCCGGTATGAACATGCAGCAAATGATGAAGCAGGCTCGCAAGATGCAGGAGCAGCTTGCCGCCGCGCAGGAGAACCTTAAGTCCCAGACCGTTGACGCCTCTGCCGGCGGCGGCATGGTCAAGGTGACCGTTAACGGCGAGATGGAGCTCGTCAACCTCACTATTGACCCCGATGCCCTCGATCCCGAGGACGTCGATATGCTGCAGGACATGATCATGGCTGCCGTCAACGAGGCCGTCCGCGGCGTCAACGAGCTCGCCAACAAGCAGATGGGCGCCATCACCGGCGGCCTCAACATCCCGGGCATGCCGTTCTAAGACGCGCATATATATGAGTGCCAACCATAGTCTGCAAAAATTGCTCGATGAGCTGGGCCGTCTGCCGGGCATTGGTCCCAAGTCGGCCCAGCGCATCGCCTATTACCTGCTCGAGGCCGATGCCGAGGAGGCGCGCCGCCTGGCCGAGGCCATCCTGGAGGTTAAGCAGGAGGTCCACTTTTGCAGCCGCTGCTTTAACTACGCCACGGCCGACGAGTGCTCCATCTGCCAGGATTCGATGCGCGATACCACTCGCATTTGCGTGGTGGGCGAGCCGCGCGATGTCCAGGCGATCGAGCGCACGGGCAGCTACCACGGTCTCTACCACGTATTGGGCGGCGTGATCAGTCCCATGGACAAGATCGGCCCCGAGCAGCTGCACATTCGCGAGCTGCTGGCACGCTTGGGCCACGAGGACATCCACGAGGTCATCATCGCCACCAACCCCAATATTGAGGGCGAGACCACGGCGAGCTACCTGGCCCGCACTATCAAGCCGCTGGGCGTTGAGGTATCGCGTCTGGCGAGCGGCCTTCCCGTGGGCGGCGACCTGGAGTATGCCGACGAGCTTACGCTTGGGCGCGCCATCGAGGCCCGTCGCACGATTTAGGTGGCGAACCTGCTCCTGCCGTATGTCTTCATCGCGACGCACGGGGTAGCCATAATTTCCCGTGCGACTGTAAGTTTGTTGTGCAACAAAGATACTTTGCATCCGCTTATCGCATGGATGCTTCCATTCGCATCCTTAATTTGCTCATTCGTTGCGCAACCTTTTGGGTTCGCTGATACACTCAAATATGGATTCGAATGAATGCGCCGCTCCCGAGCGGCGTGTTTTTGTTGGAGGAGAACGCATGCGGCCCGGTGGCACTCAGACAAAGCGCGGCGCCGCGGTGCGCATGCGACGCCGACTGGGCTTGGCGCCTCGGGCGTACGCGCTGCTGTCGTGCTCGCTGGTGCTGGTCATAGCTGGCGTTTCTGCCTATGGCATGACCGTGCCGTCCATGATGCAGGCACATGCCGCACGCGAACCGCGCGTGGGGCATGAGGTCAAAAGTGACCTGGGGACCACGACTGGATATGCTTGGGCAAGTGTGGTCGCGCATATTGTGTTTGGCACCGGCGACGCGGACGGCGCCGAGGCCCCGGACAACGAAGTCACGCTTGCCAATGGCAAAACCATCGTGCTCACCAACACCAAGATCATCGATCGGTTGTCCAACAATAGCGTGGCGGCAACGGTGAATAAGGTCGAGCAGCAGAAGGAGCAGGACGCCCAGCAGTCCGGAAAGCCCGGTAGCTCGGATACTTCTGGCTCCGGCTCGGATTCGTCGAGTTCGGGCGGTGGCTCTGGGTCGGGTTCCTCTGCCGGAGGGTCTGGAAACGGCGGCTCGACGGGCGGCAACACTGACAACGATGCAAACTCCGGTGGCCTTTCCGCTGCTGAGGAAGAGAGCATTCACAGCTGGCTTGTGACCAAGTACAACATGCTCGACGGCTATGTTTCTCGTGCCAATGACGTGGTCTCGACCTATAACTCTACGGGAGATCCCAGGCCGTGCGACAGCCTGGTCGGGGAGATGTTTGTCATTCGAGCCGAGTTCGGTCGTCAGACATTCTCGCCCCGGTCAAAGTGGTATCAGCAGTATGCCAATCTGTGGGGCTGTTACACCAACCTATGTCAATGGGTCGGCCATTACGGCGATGATGACGTCGCGCTCGGTAACTTCAACAATAACGTGGCGGCGCTTGCCCTATGATGACCGATCTTGCATCCACCACACCACAATCGCTCGGTCGCGATCCCATGGTCGGCCTGCGCCTGGCGCGTGTCGACGGGTTTGAGCCGGCCATTGCGCTCGGTCAGGACGAACTGCCTGCCTATCTGCGTCGTTTTACGATACTGTTTGCCGACGATGCCATCATGCGCCGTGGCGGTATCGGCCGCGTGACGCGTGCCGTCAACGCCCAAGGCGAGGCCGTGGCACTCAAGCAGCTCATCTTGCCAACGTGCGATGAGTTTGACGATGCCGCCGCCCATGAGGCGCTGGTCGCCAAGTTCAAAGCGGCGTTTCGCGAGGAATACGAATGCCATCGCGCCCTTTCGGGCCTTAAGGGCTTTCCCCGCCTCTATGGCTGGGGCGAGGTCGACGGTGTGCCTGCAATTGTCATGGAATGGGTCGAGGGCGAGACGCTCGCCCGCTTGCGCTCGCGCTTTGCCGTGGACGATGCCGGCCGCCTATCGCCGCTTGTGGCGGCGCGTCTGGGTCGCGACCTGTTCGATCTGCTCTGCCGTATGAGCCTGGTGGGCGAGGGCTTTGTCCATCGCGATATCTCGCCCGCTAATATTATGGTGCGTACGGCGCGTCTACCGCTTGACCGGCAGCTTGCCGAGGGCACCTTTGACCTGTGCCTGATCGACTTTGGCTCGTCGCTGGCGCTCGATCCTGCGTCGGCCGTGGCCGGTACCGGCGGCAAGGCGTCGTTTACGGAGCGCTATGCCACGCTGCGTCGCGCGACGGTTGCCTATGCCCCGCCCGAGATGCTCACCGACGATATTCCCGACCTGCGCGCTTTGCGTATGTCGCCGGCGATCGACGTCTATGCCGCAGCAAGCACGGTTTACGAGCTCATTGCCGGCGCCGCGCCATACGAAGCCGCGCCGAGCACTTCGGGCACCTCGGGTTCGCGCAAAAAGACGCGCGACATCGCCAGCCCCTACCGTCTCAAGATGGACACGCTGCCCGACTATCCCATTGGTGCCCATGCGCCCGGTTGCGATTTGACTCAGCTGCTTCGTCGTGAGCCCGATGTGGCGCTCGCTGCGGCCGAGCAGGCCCAGCAGCTGGGGCTTGAGCCGGATTCCGAGGAGCTACGCGATGCGCTGGCGTTTGTCGATGCCCAGCTGTTCGACGTGGTGATGGCCTGTCTGTCCAGCCATCAAAAAGATCGTCCCGAGCCGGCGGCGGTCGAGGCGGCGCTCTCGGCGTTTTGTGACCACTATGCGCAAAATGTCGGTCGTTCGCTCCGCGGCGAGCCGCTCACGCCGTGCCCCATGGATGCGTCTGGCCGCGCGGTTCGTCGCGCGCTGATGGTCGGCGCGGCGGTCGTCTGTGGCGTGGTTTGGGCTGTGGTCGTGGTTTCGGCCGCGCTGCTGGCGTCGGGCGCTCGCGTGACGGCGACTTTGGGATCGCTCGTGTGGTCTGGGTCGATACCGGGTATTATTGCCGCACTGGCGTTGGCGCTGCCAGGCATAGCCGGCGTTGTCGCGGGGGCACTTGCGCGCAATCGGCGCTCGGGCTTCCTGCAGGGTGTGCTTGCGCTTTCTGCCTGCGAGGTTCCGGTGCTGGTTGTGGCTGCATGTAGCGTATTTTCCCAACGCGCCGTGATGGGCGGCCTTGTTGCCGCTCTGGTTGCAACCTATACGCTTACGTGGTTTTTGCTTGCGATGGGCTTTGCCTTTGAACTTCCCGTTTCGGCACCGCGACGCACAAAAGTCCAGATGGCGACTCCGCTTGCCGGTGGAGCCGCAGCTGCCCGTACTTTTGGCGGACCTGTCGAAGTATCGTCCGATTCTATTTCTACGACCAAGGAGGCCTAGGTCATGGCATCTCAAGTTGAGCTCACCCCATGCGGGGCCATGTTTGACATCTTTAAGCGCGCGGCGCATCTGAGCCATATCGAGCTGTGCGGCTTGGTGCTTTCGTCCCGTCCGCTCGCCGACGGCCGCAGCCCGCAGAGCCGGGCCGCCGATCGCTCTTGGGTTTCCCGCTTTATCGTTCGCGCGCCGGTCGGCACGCTTCAGCAGCGCTACTTTGCCGAATACGGTACCTCGGCTGCGCGTATTATGTCGCAACTGGCCCTGCGCCAGCGAAATCCCATGGACTCCACGGCTGTGATCAATATGGTGTGCGGTCCTGCAGGTGAACTGATGGTACGCGCGCTCGAAGAGTGCCGCCAGGACACGAATCTCTATCGCAACGCGCTCGATCGCCTGTCCCAGGCGGCGGAACTCATGCCCGCCGAGCGCGCCGAGGCCGTGCTGGTGCTGTTTGTCGCCGTCGGTTGTTCGGCGGATGTGCGGTCCTCGGTGAACTATGCCATCGACTACGCGCACGCGACCTGTGGCGGAGGCACCTCCACGCCGCGTTCGCTTGGCATGTCGATGACCGCAGGCGAGCGCGACCCCGCCCCGGCGCACCCTTTGGGCTTGCTGCGCGTGCAAAACAGTTTTGTCGTGAGCGCCCCGCGCTGGATTCAGCCGAGTGAGCAGGGTGTTGAGATTGGCGCGCTGGCCACTGGTGAGGGCGATATTACCGACGTCGGCGACGATGTCTCGGCCCGCCATGCCCATATCTGGTGCGATGCTCAAAATATCTGGCACGTCGAGGACTTGTCGTCTACCAACGGAACCGTGGTGGTAAACGGGGCCACGCGCGTCTGCATTCAGGTCGAGCCCGGCCGTTCCGCCCAACTCAATCCCGGCGACGAGCTCAAGCTCGGCGAATCCACTACCTACGCCATCCTCTTCGGTGCCCTCTAGCCAGTCCCGCCAAATGGTCCCTCCGTCCCCAAGTGATCATTTTGCTCCCGGCAGTCACCCGAGGTAAACCTTTACCGCCCGCCTATATTTGCCGAAATTACACTTGACGGCGGGGTACAATAAACCCGCATGCGGATTTCCGTTGCGGGCGCTTCCCATCGCCGGGGCGTGCCCGGGAGCATCCGGCATGCGGCCTTTGCGGCGCTCGGTCATGTGCAAGACGGGCGGTCGGGTCTGTGGGGCGCATCAGTTGCCCCTCGCCTCGGCATGTCTTCTCTCCACGCCACGTACCTGCTGCTGAGCCTGCCTGCCAGATGATTGGAAGCAACAGCGTAAATCCCATCACGCCAACATCCCGGCGATCGCCGGGGCCTGTATACCTATATGAGAGGAGAGGGGTATATGGCGCGTAAGTTTAAGTCTATGGACGGCAACGAGGCGGCCGCATATGTTTCGTATGCGTACACCGAGGTAGCGGGAATCTATCCCATTACGCCGTCCAGCCCGATGGCCGACCATGTCGACCAGTGGGCGGCCCAGGGTCGCAAGAACATCTTCGGCACCCCGGTCAAGGTCGTCGAGATGGAGTCCGAGGCAGGTGCAGCCGGTACCGTTCACGGTTCGCTGGGCGCCGGTGCTCTGACCACCACCTACACGGCTTCTCAGGGTCTGCTCCTGATGATCCCGAACATGTACAAGATCGCGGGCGAGCAGCTCCCGGGCGTCTTCCACGTCTCCGCGCGTTGCGTCGCTTCCCACGCCCTGAACATTTTTGGCGATCACTCCGACGTCATGGCCTGTCGTCAGACCGGCTTCGCCATGCTCGCCGAGGGCAACGTCCAGGAGGTCATGGACCTCTCGCCGGTGGCTCACCTTGCCGCCATCGAGGGTAAGACCCCGTTCCTTAACTTCTTCGACGGCTTCCGCACCAGCCACGAGATCCAGAAGGTCGCCATGTGGGACTACAAGGATCTTGCCGAGATGTGCGACATGGACGCCGTCCAGGCTTTCCGCGACCATGCGCTCAACCCTGAGCACCCGCACACCCGCGGCAGCCATGAGAACGGCGATATCTTCTTCCAGAACCGTGAGGCCTGCAACAAGGTCTACGACGAGCTTCCCGCCGTCGTCGAGGGCTACATGAAGAAGATCAACGAGAAGCTCGGCACCGATTACGGCCTGTTCAACTACTACGGCGCTCCCGATGCTGATCGCGTCGTCGTGTGCATGGGCTCCTTCTGCGACGTGCTCGAGGAAGTCATCGACTACCTCAACGCTCACGGCGAGAAGGTCGGCCTGGTCAAGGTTCGTCTGTTCCGTCCGTTCTCTATCAAGCACTTCGTCGACGTTCTCCCCGAGACCGTCCAGAAGATCGCCGTCATGGACCGTACCAAGGAGCCGGGTTCCATCGGCGAGCCGCTCTACCAGGACGTCGTCTCCGCTCTCTACGAGGCCGGCAAGACGGGCATCAAGGTCGTCGGCGGCCGTTATGGCCTGGGCAGCAAGGACACGCCTCCCGCGTCCGCGTTCGCTGTCTTCGAGGAGCTCAAGAAGGACGAGCCCAAGCGCGAGTTCACCATTGGCATTGTCGATGACGTGACCAACCTGAGCCTGCCCGAGGCCGAGGATGCGCCCAATACCGCAGCCCCCGGCACCATCGAGTGCAAGTTCTGGGGTCTGGGTGGCGACGGTACCGTCGGCGCCAACAAGAACTCGATCAAGATCATCGGCGACCACACCGACAAGTACGTCCAGGCCTACTTCCAGTACGACTCCAAGAAGACCGGCGGCGTCACCGTCTCGCACCTGCGCTTTGGTGATTCCCCGATCCGTTCGCCGTACTACGTGACCAAGGCCGACTTTGTCGCTTGCCACAACCCCAGCTACATCGTTAAGGGCTTCAAGATGGTCCGCGACGTCAAGCCGGGCGGCACCTTCCTGGTCAACTGCCAGTGGAGCGACGAGGAGTTCGCCGAGCACATGCCCGCCGTGGCCAAGCGCTACATCGCGAACAACAACGTCAACGTCTACCTGATCGACGCTATCGACCTGGCCGCTAAGGTCGGCATGGGCAAGCGCACCAACACGGTGCTCCAGTCCGCCTTCTTTGCGCTGGCCAAGGTCCTGCCCGCCGAGGACGCCCTGCAGTACATGAAGGACGCGGCCACCAAGTCCTACATGAAGAAGGGCCAGGCTATCGTCGACGCCAACCACAAGGCCATCGATGCCGGCGCTACCGCTTTCCGTAAGTTCGAGGTTCCGGCCGACTGGGCTACCGCCGAGGACGCCGCTCCCGTCGAGCTCTCCGAGGAGACCAAGTCCGCTATCGCCCAGCAGGTCAAGAACCTGCTCGAGCCCATCGATCGCATGGACGGCGACAGCCTGCCTGTTTCCGCCTTCGTCGATTGCGCCGACGGCCAGTTTGAGCTGGGTGCCTCCGCATACGAGAAGCGCGGCGTCGCCGTGGTCGTTCCCCACTGGGACGAGACCAAGTGCATTCAGTGCAACCAGTGCGCCTACGTGTGCCCGCATGCCACCATCCGTCCGTTCGCGATGACCGAGGACGAGGCTGCCGCCGCGCCCGAGGCTACCCGCACGCTCGACGCCATGGGCCCCAAGGCCAAGGGCATGAAGTTCACCATGGCCGTGTCCCCGCTCGACTGCATGGGCTGCACCAACTGCGTCAAGGTTTGCCCCAAGGGCGCCCTCGAGATGGTTCCCACCGAGCAGGAGATGGACCAGCAGCCCGTTTGGGACTACATGGTCGAGAACGTCTCCGAGAAGAAGGAGCTCATCGCGGCCAACGTCAAGGGCAGCCAGTTTAAGCAGCCCTACCTGGAGTTCTCCGGCTCCTGCGCCGGCTGCGCCGAGACCGCCTATGCACGTCTGGTGACCCAGGTTGCCGGCGACCGCATGTTCATCTCCAACGCCACCGGCTGCTCCTCCATTTGGGGTAACCCCGCTGCCACCGCTCCTTACTGCAAGGACAAGGACGGTCACGGCCCGGCGTGGAACAACTCCCTGTTCGAGGACAATGCCGAGCACGGTCTGGGCATGGCCGTTGGCTATGAGGCCGTTCAGCACAAGCTGATCGCCGCTACCCAGGACATCATCGCTGCCGATGGTCCGTCCGATGAGCTCAAGGCCGCCGGTCAGGCTTGGATCGACTCCGTCAACGACGCCGAGGCCTCCAAGACCGCTGCCGCTGCCTACGTTGCCGAGCTCGAGAAGTGCGGCTGCGACGCTTCCAAGGCAATCCTCGCCGACAAGGCTTACCTCACCAAGAAGTCCTTCTGGATCTTCGGCGGCGACGGCTGGGCCTACGACATCGGCTTCGGTGGCCTGGACCACGTCCTGGCTTCCGGCCACAACGTCAACGTCTTCGTCTTCGACACCGAGGTCTACTCCAACACCGGCGGTCAGGCCTCCAAGGCCTCGAACCTGGGCCAGGTCGCTCAGTTCGCCGCTGCCGGTAAGGTGACCAAGAAGAAGTCTCTGGCCGAGATCGCCATGAGCTACGGCTACGTCTACGTGGCACAGGTTGCCATGGGCGCCAACCCGGCTCAGACCCTCAAGGCCATTCACGAGGCCGAGGCCTACGACGGCCCGTCCCTCATCATCGGCTACAGCCCCTGCGAGATGCACTCCATCAAGAAGGGCGGCATGCAGAACTGCCAGGCCGAGATGAAGAAGGCTGTCGAGTGCGGTTACTGGAACCTCTTCCGCTTCAACCCCGAGGCTGCTGCCGGCAAGAAGTTCTCGCTCGATTCCAAGGAGCCCGCGGGCGGTTATCAGGAGTTCCTGATGAACGAGGCCCGTTACGCTTCGCTGACGCGTTCCTTCCCCGAGCGCGCCGAGGAGCTCTTCAAGGAGAACGAGCAGGCCGCTATGGACCGCTACGCTCACCTGCTGAAGCTCAAGACGGTGTACAACGAGGCCTAAGTCTCCCACCGCAGGATCTGAGGGCTGACCTTCGCGGACGTCCTCGGACATGAAAGAACCCCCGCTGCGCACTACGTGCGGCGGGGGTTCTTTCGTCCTGCGGAGTGTCCGCGAAGGTCAGCCCTCAGATCCTGCTACGACTACGTCCTCGGATTGTGGGGCTGAATGAAGGACGTGGCTGTGGGGGTGCCTTGTCCCGGTCGCTGTTTCGCGGCGTGGCCGCGAAACCACGCGCCACTTTGGGCATGGAGGGCTAGCTGATTGTGGCCTTCTGCTGCCCCAGTGCTGTTTCGCGCTTTGCGCGAAACATCGCAGCACTTTGGGCATAGTGGGGGAGTTGGTTGTCGCTGCCTTCTATCCCCTTGCTGTTTCGCGCCTTTGGCGCGAAAGGCGCAGTACTTTGGGCGTGGGGGCTGGCTTGCGGACTCAGATGACCTAGAGAGATATGGGTGCAAACGAGAAATCGTTGTTGGGGTCGTCCTTTTCCATAAACTCATCGAGACAGAATGTCATATAGATTGGAACGTAAAGGATCTTGCCCTCTTTGCAAAGGTTTTCGTGGCTCAGCACAACGGCCTCGGGAATTTTGTACTCGCCCACACTCATCAAACGGTCGAGGGCTGCATGTGCTCGAACTTTCTTGCCCGATTTGACTTCGATTGGGACAACATGCCCGCGGGCACCTTCGATTACAAAGTCGACTTCACCGACCTCACGCGTTTGGTAGTACCACGTATCTGCTCCGAGGGCAACGAGTTCCTGTGCGACCACGTTCTCATAGAGGCCGCCGAGGTTGGGGGTTTTCATGTCAAGGTAGACGGCGCGTGCCGTGCTGCCGGGATACCGCGATGCGAGCATACCTGTATCGGACTCGTATAGTTTAAAGGCCGTCGTTTTCTCCGTCCTCTTGAGAGGGCTTCGTGCCTCCGTCACCTGGGGGACCATCAATCCAACGCCTGCGTTCACCAGCCATAGGAAATCCTGCTCGTATTTTTGAAGACGAGCTCCCTCGCCTAGAGACGAGACGATAAAGCGATGGGACTCCGCCTCAAGCTGAACGGGAATTTGCTCGAAAATGGAGCGAACGTTAAACGCTCGAGTCGATGCATATTTAGAGATATCGCTTTTGTACTGATCGACTAGCTGAATTTGAAGCTCACGCGTTCTCACGAGCGAATAGCCCGAATCGATATAGTTCTGAACGACCTCCGGCATGCCGCCGCAAACGATATAGGCTCTAAAGTTTTTGAGCATCGCCTCATGAATATAGTTTTCGACGGGACGTCTCTCGACAAGGCGGCTGCGAATATCTGCAAGCACATTTTCGCTGACGCTGTTTGCCCAACAAAACTCTTCAAAATCCATCGGCCGCATAACAATGTGCTCGACATACCCTACCGGAAAAGAAGAGATCCCCTTAAACTCAGTCCCAAGCATAGACCCCGAGAAGACATAGCTAAAGCGTCCGTCCTCGACCAGCGCCTTCATAAGTGTAACGATCTGCGGATACTCCTGAATCTCATCGACGAAGATAAGCGTGTCTCCTTCAACAAGCGGTGCATCCGCAAGAAGGGCCACACGGTTGATGAAGTCAATGGAGTTCTTAGCGCCAACAAGTACGTCTCTTGCCTCGGCATCAAGTAGCAGATTGACCTCATAATACGAAGCGTAGTTGCTCTTTCCAAACGCGCGAATCGCATAGCTCTTGCCAATCTGACGCGCACCGGTAACAAGCAGGGCCTTATGGGAGTTATTCTTCCAGCTCAAAAGCCTATCAGTGACCTTGCGGCGTAGCATTAAAACACCTCATTGACAAAAATTGGCAAATAGATTTGCCCCTAATCATACAAAAATTGACAAATAGATTTGCCCCTAATCATACAAAAATTGGCAAATAGCAAAGCTCACTTAGGCCTCAAAGCCAGCGAGCCAGCACGGTACTTTGCGAAAAGGCTGGCGGCGCCGTTGTTGAGGGTGGCCAGGTTGGCAGTGGCGCCGTTAGCGTTCTCGGCTGCTTGGGCGCGCAGGAGCGAAAGGGCGTCGGCAGCGTTCATGCAGAAGCCGACGGTAAAGTTCCATACTGCGAACTCGCAGTCGCTTGCCGCGGGGTGAAGCGCGATCGGCTATCCCTTATGTTGGATGAAAAGCCCCATGTTTTTGCAGGGGTGCATACTCGTCAAATTAATGTATAGAATCGCGTATAGTGCGAGTAAGATATTGCGCTGTCCGTTTTGTGTTTAGCAAAGATATAGTTTGCATAATCTGGTCTAATCCCTGCTCTATTTAAATAAAGTTGCACGTAAATGGCGTAGATATGCCTGAACTGGGCTTCTTTACGCTGAGCGGGTAAAATCGACCGTTCGCCGCTTAGGTATTTTCAAAATGAATAAAATGAGCGATAAAGAGAATATAAACCTTAATAAACTCGCGTATCGCACGGACGCGGGTTATTAATGGGTTGTAGGCCTTTTACAGAAAGGATTCCAGCAATGTCTAAGCCTCTTGGCAAGCCCGATCGTATTGTCGTCGCCCTCGGCGGCAACGCCCTCGGCAACAACCCCGTCGAGCAGATCGAGGCCGTGAGCAACACCGCCCACGCTCTCCTTGGTCTTATCGAGCAGGGCAACGAGATCATTATCACCCACGGCAACGGCCCGCAGGTCGGCATGATCCAGAACGCCTTCGCCGCTGCCCACGATGCCATCGGTACCCCCGAGATGCCGCTGCCCGAGTGCGGCGCCATGTCCCAGGGCTACATCGGCTACCACCTGCAGCAGGGCATCGGCCGCGAGATGCACAAGCGCTATAAGCGTTGGCACGCCGCCACCGTCGTCACCCAGATCGAGTGCGATCCCGACGATCCCGCGTTCAAGAATCCGACCAAGCCGATCGGCCCCTTCTACACCGAGGAGCAGGCCAAGGAGTTCATGGCCGAGGATCCCTCCAAGGTCTTCGTCGAGGATTCCGGCCGCGGCTGGCGTCGCGTCGTCGCTTCCCCCGATCCCAAGAAGATCGTCGAGGCTGACTCCATCCTCAACCTGCTCGACAACGAGTTCATCGTCATCGCCTGCGGTGGCGGCGGCATCCCCGTCGTCCGCGACTACGAGAACAAGGGCTGCTACAAGGGCGTTCCCGCCGTCATCGACAAGGACCTGGGCGGCGAGCTGCTGGCCGAGGACTGCGATGCCGACGTCCTGTTCCTGCTGACCGCCGTCGAGCACGTCGCCATCAACTTCGGCAAGCCCAACCAGGAGGAGCTCGAGGACCTTACCGCCGACGAGGCCGAGCGCCTGGCCGACGAGGGCCAGTTCGGCAAGGGCTCCATGGAGCCCAAGGTCCGCGCTGCCATCAAGTTCGCCCGTTCCCGCAAGGGCCGCACCTGCATCATCGGCGCCCTGGACAAGGCCGCCGAGACCATGGCCGGCCTCTCCGGCACCCGCATCCACGAGTAGCCTCTACTCTGTTGCCTCTCCCGTGGGCGCCAGGCAAAGCGCCCACAAACTAGCCTCTCTTCATGAGCCCCGCAGTCCGCTCCGACTACGGGGCTTTTGCTATTCACCTAGTCATTGGGGACATTCTTAAACGACTAGTAGTAGGCCCACATGGCTTCGACTTCGTTAAGGACCTCTACGACGCCCCAGCGACGGGCGCTGCGGCTGGCCGAGTTGGGGTCGTAGACGCCAATCTGGTTGGCATCGTCGATGCCGTAGAGCACGATGTAGTGGCCTACGTTGGTAAACGTATCGGGGCGCACTGCGGCGATAACGGGCGCACCCGCGCGAAGTGCTTGGGTAATCGATTCGCGATCGTTATAGAGCTGTGTTCCGTTGAGTCCCAGCTGCCACGGACCGCCTGTCATAAACGACCACTCGGTGGCACCAGTGGGGGCGTAGTTGCCGGCTTCGGCCAGTGTGCATATATCGACCGGCGTCTTATCGGTGTGGCCGGTCTTAAAGATATAGACCATGGTGAGGCAAGTGGGGCCGCAAGCGTTTTCGCGAATAGTGCCACCGGCATAGGGCAGCTCCGACCATGCGGGGTCAATTTGGTAGATGTGGGGCATGGTGCCAGCCTGCCATTGCGAGCGTGGGGCCGAGAACGCAAAGGAGTAACCGGGCGCGACGGGAGCTTTAAGCAGCTTGTCCTCGGCAGTGGGCTCAAGACCGGCTGATCCGTGGGAGATACAGGATCCCAAAAGCACAAAGACGAGGCAGGCGGCAATGGAGCAAAGCGCAAGGCGTAGGCGGCGGGCCGGAAGCACGTGGCTTGTGGTATGCGACGCGGGGTGAGGGGCGGAATTGCCGCGATCGCGTTGAGGTCGCGAAAAGGAGCGTTTAACGTAGTAGTCGGTCTTACGGCGATCGTAGCGGCGCGGCTGCGATATGTCGGTCTGACGTTGGCGTGTGCTCGTACTCACGCGGTCTGACTGTTGCACGGTACGGCTTTGTTGCCGAGAAGAAGCCCCGGGCTGCTCTTGGGGGCGCTGCTGGTTGCCGTTGTCGGAGGTGCTTCTGGGCGTTGGCGTGGTGCGGCCGGCAAGGCGCACGCTTTGTGGCCGTTGGTCGCCGTCATTGTATCCGTATGCCATTCGAATCACCTTGCCTCGTGTGTAACTTGTCTATCCTACATAAAAAGATGCGCGACACATGGGTATGTGCGCCAAAAGCTTGACAAATGGTATGAACGTTGCCGCGCCGCGCGCCAAGCGTCACGGCAACAGGTATTCAAAAGCAGACAAGATGAAAGCGTCCAAGACGAATGACGTCTCCCGCCGTTCGTCCCAAAAACGGTGCCGCTCGTTTTGCAGTTCTGCCTTCGGTCGAGCCACAAGCGGCGCTGCTGTGCCAAGGCCGTATTGTAAAGCCACGAAATAAAAGCGCGCGGCAAAACAGACCGCGCAAGGGGTGACGCCAAAGAGGCGTCAATAAGGAAAGGAGGGGAACAATGGCGGACAAGAACGCAGAAGTTGCAGTCGAAGGTAACGGCGGCATGAAGAAAACGCTTTCGCTCTGGAACTTCTTCACCATCGGTTTCGGTGCCATCATCGGTACCGGTTGGGTTCTGCAGGTCGGCGACTGGATGGTCGTGGGCGGCGGTCCCGTTCCCGCTATGATCGCATTCCTCTTGGGTGCAATCTTCCTCGTGCCCGTCGGAGCTGTTTTCGGTGAGCTCACGGCTGCTATCCCCATCTCGGGCGGCATCGTCGAGTATGTCGATCGTAGCTTTGGCCGTACGATGAGCTACATCACCGGCTGGCTCCTGGCCCTGGGCAACGGCATCCTGTGCCCGTGGGAGGCCATCGCCATCTCGACCCTTGTGTCCGAGATGTTCGGCAGCCTGCCCGGCCTTGAGTGGCTGCGCGCCGTCAAGCTCTACACCATCCTGGGCGCCGACGTTTACCTGTTCCCGACGCTGATCGCGCTCGGCTTTGCAACCTACGTCATCTTCCTCAACTTCCGCGGTGCCAGCTCGGCCGCCAAGCTGCAGGCCTTCCTGACCAAGGCCCTGCTCTGCGGCATGCTGCTCGCCATGGGCGTCTCGCTGTTCACCGGCTCGCCGGACAACGCCATGCCCGTGTTCTCCCAGGTCACCGGTGCTGGTGGCGGCAAGCCCGCTACCGAGGGCACCAGCCTGTTCGCCGGTATCGTTTCGGTCCTGGTTCTGACCCCGTTCTTCTACGCCGGCTTCGACACCATTCCTCAGCAGGCTGAGGAAGCAGCCGAGGGCCTCAACTGGAACAAGTTCGGTAAGATCATCTCCTTGGCCCTGCTGGCCGCCGGCGGCTTCTACATGGTCTGCATCTACTCGTTCGGCACCATTCTCGACTGGCATGAGTTTGTTAAGAGCCCGGTTCCCGCGCTTGCCTGCCTCAAGGGTATCAACATGCTCCTGTACCTGGCCATGCTCGTCATCGCCACGCTTGGACCCATGGGTCCGATGAACTCCTTCTACGGCGCCACGAGCCGCATCATGCTCGCCATGGGCCGCAAGGGCCAGCTGCCCGAGAAGTTCGCCGAGGTCGATCCCAAGTCCGGCGCTCCCAAGCTCGCCTGCGCCGTTCTGGGCGTCATCACCGTCATCGGTCCGTTCCTGGGCAAGAACATGCTCATCCCTCTGACCAACGTGTCGGCTCTCGCCTTCATCTTCTCCTGCGGCATGGTCGCCCTCGCTTGCCTGCGCATGCGCTTCACCGAGCCCGACCTGCCTCGTCCCTACGAGGTGCCCGGCGGCAAGTTTGGCATCAGCCTCGCTGTCGCTGCCTGCGCCGTCATCATTGGCCTGCTCGTGGTCCCGTTCTCTCCCGCCTCCCTCAACATGGTGGAGTGGAGCATCGTGATCGGCTGGCTGGCCGTTGGCCTGGCCCTCATGGCCTTCACCAATTCCCGCAAAAAATAACGCCTAGCCGGGGCGGATCGGGTGCGCGGACCCCTCTCTTCCGCGCACCGAACCCGGCACCACTTGGGTAGCTTTGTGAGGCCATAACCCAACATGGCCTCGCCCACTATATGGATCCATAAGGAGGAACCATGTCCACTAAGTACGCAATCGTTGGCGGCAAGCTCATCGACGGTACCGGTGCCGAGCCGGTCGAGAACTCCCTCGTTCTCGTCGACGACAACGGCAAGATCGAGTATGCCGGTGCTATGCAGGACCTTCCCGAGGGCGTTGAGGTCATCGACGCCGCCGGCAAGACCGTCCTTCCCGGCCTGATCGACACCCACCTGCACTTCTCGGGCAACCTGACCGACGATGACACCGACTGGGTCATGCAGCCGCTCCTCGAGAAGCAGGCCGTCGCCGTCAAGCAGGCCTACGACTGCCTCACCCACGGCCTCACCACCGTCTGCGAGATCGGCCGCTTTGGTATCCAGATTCGCGACTGCATCGACAAGGGCGTCTTCAAGGGCCCGCGCGTTCTGGCCACTGGTCTTGGCTTCTGCCGCGTTGCCGGTCACGGTGACTCCCACCACTGCACCCAGGAGCTCAACAAGGAATCCCATCCCTGGGGCGACCAGGTCGATGGTCCTTGGGATCTGCGCAAGGCCGTCCGTCGTCGCCTGCGCGAGAACCCCGATGCCATCAAGATCTGGGCTACCGGTGGCGGCATCTGGCGTTGGGATTCCGGTCGCGACCAGCACTATTGCTCCGAGGAGATCCAGGCCGTGGTCGAAGAGGCAAAGATGGTCGGCATCCCCGTGTGGAGTCACTGCTACAACAACCACGCCGCCGCCTACGACTCCGTTCGCTTTGGCTGCGAGCAGCTGATTCACGGCTTCGATATCGATGAGCGCACCATGGACCTCATGGCCGAGCAGGGCACCTTCTTCACCCCGACGATCGCCTTCCTGCCCACCTGGTACGCCACCTATCCGCCCGTCTACGTCCCCGAGCTGCACGACAAGTACGAGGGCACCCTGGTCGAGAAGGAGCTGCAGCGCAACTACGACTGCCTGCGCGAGGCCAAGAAGCGCGGCGTCGTCATGACGATCGGCTCCGACTCCTTCTCCTTCGTCACCCCGTACGGCACCTGCTCCATCGAGGAGATGTACGAGTTCGTCGACAAGATCGGCTTCACTCCGGTCGAGACCATCACCTGCGCCACCCTCAACGGTGCCAAGATGTGCCACATCGAGGACGAGACTGGTTCCATCGAGGCCGGCAAGTGCGCCGACCTGCTGGTTGTCAACGGTGACGTCGCCGCCGACATCCACGTGCTCAACACCGACAACATGGACGTCATCATGAAGGATGGCTGGATCGTCGAGGCTGGCACTTTTGGTGAGGCTAACAAATACAGCGCCTAAGATACCGTTTGTCGATGGCTTGATGTAAAACACAGTTTTTGATTGCATAATGCAATGGAGAGGGTCGCTTGCGGCCCTCTTTATTGCTATGGGTGCTAAGGACAAGAGGGGATGACGGTGGATTTAAACAGGCTGATTCTGGGCAAGAGCTACAACTCTACCAAGGTCTTTCGTACGGCCCAGCATGTGGTTCAGGCCATCCTGCTCGGTATTGTCGTTCCGGCGCTTATCCTGCTGCTTATCTGGGATTTAACCGATAATCCCAATCCCGTTCCGGGCGTTGTCGTTATTGCCGGTCTGGTCATGCTGTGCTTCTTTTTCTCGTATGTCTTTGTGGTCCCCGACGACCTCACATCGAGCGCAACCGACCGTACGCTCGCCATCGCATCAAAAATATTCGCCTACACGTCGCGCGGCCTTACGCCCGAAGCGGCCCTGGGCGCCTCTAAAATTATCCTGTCCGAGACCATCGCCTCTGCCATCTGCTTTACCGATGGCAAACAGGTGTTGGCAAGCTGGGGCGAGGACTCGGCAAAGTGCCCTGCCGGCACCCCGGTTGTGCTCAAGACCACGCTCAACGTGATCGAGTCCGGCGAGCAGAGTGTATTTTCGCGCGACGCCTCCAATGAGACGGGCGGCTATTTTCCCCGCCTGCGCGCCGGCATTGTCGCGCCGCTTACCGTGCGCGGGCATTGTGTGGGTACGCTCGAGCTGTACTATCCCCGCCTGAGCAGCATCGATATGCGCCAGACGGCGTTGGCCTCGGGTTTTGCCGATCTCATCTCCACGCAGCTCGCCAGCTTTGAGCTCGAGCGCCAGGACGAGCTCACAGCCCGCGTGGAGCTGCGCGCCCTGCAGTCGCAGGTCGACCCGCATTTTCTATTCAATACCATTAGCACGATTGTGTCGCTCGTTCGAACCGAGCCCGACAAGGCACGATCGCTGCTGATCGACTTCTCCAACTACTATCGTCAGACGCTTTCTGACTCCGATACACTCACCACGCTCGAGCACGAGGTGGAACAGGGCACCCGTTATATCAATCTTATGCAGGCCCGGTATGGTGATGGCCGTCTGCGCGTTTCGGTCGACATCGACTTTGAGGTGCGCGACAGCCTGGTGCCGCCGTTTATCTTGCAGCCGCTGCTCGAAAACTGCATCAAGCATGCGCAGCGCGAGACCGAGCCGCTTTCTATTCGTGTTAGGGCTTTTGAGACCGATGACGGCTTGGAGATCATCGTCGAAGATGACGGCATCGGTATGAGCGAAGAAGTCTGCGCGCATCTGTTTGAGCAGCATCGCCGAGAGGAGCCCGAGAGCATTACCGCCGACGGATCCATCAAGCGAGGTTGCGGCCTGGCGCTCTTCAACGTGCTTCAGCGCATCCATTTCTTTTACGGAGAAGATTCCGGCATGCGCGTGAAGTCCCAGGAAGGCGTGGGAACACAGGTCATCGTTGAATTGAACGGCGAGCCGCATGAACCGGCGCCGTTGACGGTGTAGCACGCGGTTGGATTGAGAAAAAAGAGGGGAAGCACATATGTCCGAAGGCTGGAACATCTTGGTGGTTGATGACGAGCCTCCAATTAGGGCTGAGCTACGCTATCTGTTGGAAAAGGATGCACGTGTGGGACAGATTGCCGAGGCGGGCAATGTCACCGAGGCCGTGGAGTCGATTCTGTCGAACAAGCCCGACGTGCTGTTTTTGGATATCACGATGCCCGGCCGCTCGGGAATCGAGCTTGCCGAGACGCTGCAGAACCTAAAAACGCCGCCGGTCGTGGTGTTTGTGACGGCATTTGCCGAGTATGCGGCCGATGCCTATAACCTTGATGCGGTCGACTATGTCGTCAAGCCGGTCGAGGACGCACGCCTGTCAAAGGCACTCGACAAGATCGAAGCAGCCTTGGGTGTCCGTCGTGTTATCCACGCTCCGCGCCAGCCTTTGCGTCTGACGGTGGACCGCGGGGGCAAAAAGGTGTTCATTCCCGCCGCAGACGTCTGCTACTTTGAGGCGCGCGCCGATTTTTGCAACGCCATCTGCGCCGAGGGAACCTACCTGATCAATGAGTCGATCTCTTCGCTCGAGCGTCGCTTGGGCTCCGAGGGCTTTATTCGCGTTCATCGCAGCTATCTGGTCAATTTGGAAGACGTGCACAATGTTGAGATTGGCTCCACGGGGTTGATGGAGCTCAGGCTCGACCGCGTGAGCTCGACGGTGCCGGTGTCCCGTCGTCGTGCCGCCGAGGTCAAGTCGCACCTGGGGCTTGCGTAAGAGGCTTGCGTGTCGTCGTTTACCATCGCAGGTTTGGTATGGGCGCGCGGTGGGCATAATGGGTGGCATCGAATGAAATCGAAAGGATCATTATGCCCGCGCTTATCACCCATCATCTGTTTGGCGAGGAAAGCATCGACCGTCTTCCGCAGGGCGTCATCACGTCCGATGAAGAGCGCATTGCCTTTATCTTGGGCAACCAAGGCCCCGACCCGTTTTTCTTTCACATTCTGACACCGCGTGTTTCCGACTGCACGCTGCTGGCGCAGGTCATGCATCGGTCGCGCATGTCTCGCCAGTTCGCGTGCCTGCGCGATGGCGTGTCGCATCTGCTGCCGCGCGACGCCAGCTTGGGTCGTGCCTTTGCGCTGGGCCTGCTGTCTCATTACGTGCTCGACCGCAACGCTCACCCCTTTGTCTATGAGCAACAGTTTGGCATCGTGGAGTCCGATTCAGAGCTTGAGGATTCGAGCAGTCAGGTCCATGCCGTGATCGAGAGCGACCTGGATGTACTGATGCTGCAGCTTAAACGCGATGGCGCTACGGTTGACGATTACCCGCCGGCGGGCGAGATCGTCACCACCGATCGCATCAATCGCGTGGCCGGCGTGCTGATGAGCTATGTTGCCGGACGCGTGTACGGCATTGACATTCCGGCGGGGGAGTACGGTGCTGCCGTTGCCAATATGCAGCGACTTTACCGCGCGATTGAGCCGGCCGGCTCCGTAAAGACGCGCGCGATCTCGCTGGTTGAGGGCTTGGTGCACGACTACTCGCTGCTCGACGGCCTTGCCCATCGCGTGACGACGGAGCTGCCCGAGCGCACCGGTAACCTGGGCCATCTGACATGGAAGAATCCCTTTACCGACGAGGTCTCGACCGAGAACTTCCCCGAGGTCTTTGACCGCGCGCTGCTCGATTACGAGTGCACGGTTGCCCGCTTTATCGAGACCGGCGATATGGAAGCCGTGACCAACCATGTCAATTACAGCGGTCGCGTGCTCGGCGCCGACGAGGAGTTCGACCGCGAGGAGTAGGGCCCATGCGTGCCCCTTTGCCGAATCCTTACCGGCGCTTCTGGACAATTGGGGTACGATGAACTAACTGCATATCGGGCGAATACGAAGGGTCCCTGTCCATGAAATACACCAAGCTCGAGCGTAATTGGGTCATGTACGATGTGGGAAACTCGGCCCTCGTGCTGCTCAATACCTCGGTGGTGCCCATTTACTTTAACGCCATCAATACCGGCGCTTCCTCGGCCGACCTGGTGGTCGCCTGGGGCAATGCGCAGACGATCGCCTCGCTGGTCATCGCCATGCTCATGCCCATTCTGGGCGCGCTTGCCGACTACGCTGGCAACAAGATCAAGTTCTTCTTGGGCTTCTTCCTCACGGGCCTGGTGCTTTGCCTGGCGCAGGCTATCCCAATGTCCGCCATGGCATTTTTGACCGTGTACGTGCTGTGCACCATCGGACTTAACTCTTCTATGACGTTCTACGACGCCATGCTGCCCGACATTACCACCGACGAGCGCATGGACGCCGTGTCCAGCTCGGGCTATGCCTGGGGCTACATCGGTTCCACCGTGCCGTTCGTCATCTGCCTGGCGCTCATCATGGGTGGCCCCGCCCTTGGCGTCCCTACCATGCTGGCAACGCGTCTGTCGTTTATCATCACTGGTGCCTGGTGGCTCATCTTTACTCTGCCGCTCATTCGCACCTATAAGCAAAAGTACGGTCGCGAGCGCGGTCCCGAGGACACCATCGGCCACATCGTGGGCGGTGTGTTCTCCGAGGTCGGACACACCATGCGCGAGATTGCCCACAATAAGACCGTGCTGGTCTACATGATCGCGTTCTTCTTCTATATCGACGGTGTGCACACGGTCATTTCCATGGCCACCAGTTACGGATCGGCCTTGGGCATCGATTCGACGCAGCTGGTGCTGGCGCTGCTCGTTACGCAGTTCGTGGCCTTTCCGTCCGCCATCATCTACGGCAAGCTCGCCGGACGCGTGGGCACGCTCAACATGATCCTGGTGGCGGTCGCCGCCTACATGGGGATTGTGCTGTTCGCCGCGTTCTTCCTAAAGACCGCCTTTGAATTCTGGGTGCTTGCCATTATGGTCGGCCTGTTCCAGGGCGGTGTGCAGGCGCTCAGCCGTAGCTACTTTGGCCGCATTATCCCCAAGGAAAAGTCCAACGAGTACTACGGCTTCTTTGACATCTTTGGTCGTTATGCAAGCGTTATGGGCACCTTCCTGGTGTCGGTCGTCACCTCGCTGACCGGCAACCCGTCGCTGGGCGTCCTTTCCATTGGCGTGCTGCTGATTGTTGGCTTTATGCTGCTGGTCCGCCTGTCCCGCATGACTCGGGCGGCAGAGCATGCCGCATAGGAGCGAGCGGCTATTGTGCCTGTCCACGGTACTCTTTTGGGGTTATCCGCAATAAACATTGCGACTTGCGAGCAATGATTTGCCCAAGTGGGTATGATGGAATCAGCTAGGTCGCGGGGCGTCGCCTGTGTTTGGCGGCGTCCCGTTTTTGTGTTGCAGGGAGGGTAAGGCATGAACGCCACAGTCGTGATTCCAACGTATTGGGCGGGCGATGACGCTTGCGCAAACGCCCCTGGCACCTATGATCATTCGACGCGACTCAACGCCGACAATCCCGAACTCGACCGCTGTCTGGCCTCGCTTGAGCAGGTACGTGACATCCCGCGCATCATCCTTTTGGTGGTCTGTCCCGTTTCTGCCACAGCCGATGTGTCGCTGCGCGTGCGCGAGATTGTCGACGCGCATCCCACGCTCAAGGTCACCGTTGTCACCAACACCCAGGCCTCGCGCATCGCAGACCGGGTTGCTCAGATCGCGCCCAAGGGTTCGGGCGAGTGCGTGAGCCTGCGAGGCTACGGTGCCATCCGCAACATGGGGCTAGCCTGTGCCGCTGTGCTGGGTCATGACGCGGTTATCTTTTTGGATGACGATGAGACTGTCATCGACGCCGACTTTATGAAGCGCGCGACCTATGCGTTGGGGCAGCAGACGCGTCAGGGCTTGCCGATCTTGGTCAAGAGCGGCTATTTCTACGATCGCGACGGCTCGCCGATGGCTCCCACGGACAAGGCGGGCATCTGCCATCGTTGGTGGACCAAGCGCATCGAGTTCAACCGTTGGATGAAAAAGGCGCTCTCGGGCACCCGCATCTCGCGCTCTAACTACGTGTGCGGCGGCCTGATGGCCCTGCACGCCCGCGCCTTTACGCGTGTGGCCTTTGACCCGTTTATCACCCGCGGCGAGGACTTGGATTACCTCTTTAACATGCGCATGTTTGGCTACGACGTGTGGTTCGATAACGAGTGGACCGTGCGCCATCTGCCTCCGGAGTCCGAAAAGCGCTCACCGCGCTTTATGCAGGATGTATACCGTTGGTACTACGAACGGGCCAAGTTGACATTCGCCGCGCATCAAAAGGAGCTCATTCCCGTTACGGCGGCATCACTCATGCCCTACCCGGGCCCGTGGATTTCGCGCGAGCTCGACGACCGCGTGCGCAAGACCGCTATGGTCCGCAGCGTGTTTACCCGCGAGCATGAGGGCTACCTGCGCATCTGGCGCCATGGTATCGGCGAGGCAAAGGCCTATGCGCGCCAAAACGCTGCAAGCTACCTGCGTTTCCAGAGCTTTTGGCCCAAGATCATGGACGGGCTTTGGCGTGACGCACAACTGATCAGTATCCTGGAGGGGGCCGAATGATCGACCGCCGCGCCCAGCGCGATAGTTCAATATCAATCTTTCGCATCATTGCCGTCGCCTGCGCCATTTGCGTGCTGGTGTACTTTATTTTCGCCTTGGTGACCGGTATCGAGCCGATCGCCACGGTGATTGCCTGCGCGCTGCTGTGCATCTTTCTGTGCATCTTTATCTTTTTGACGCTCAATCCCGATTCGGTGCGCTCCCAGTACACCGAGGAGACGCTCTCGGTGGCCTCGGCCATGCTCGAGGACATTAAGGGCGGTCTGACGCAGGAGTCGGCGCGTTTGGTGTGCCGGCGCATTTTGCCCGAGACGCGCGCCATGACGGTGGCCATCACCGACGAGGACAACGTGCTTGCCTGCGCGGGCGAGTTTGAGGAAAAACTGCTGCCCGATACTCCCATCCACACGCTTGCCACACGCTACGTTATCGAACATGGCATCGTGCAGTCGTTCAACCGTATGGTGGATGTCGTGGGCTCGGACGGCTCGCACAACCAAGTCCCCGCCGGCATTATCGCCCCCATCAAGGTGGGCGATCGTACCGTCGGTACGCTCAAGTTCTACTACAAGACCCCGCGCGCCGTCGACCGTACCCAGTACGCGCTTGCCTCGGGCTTTGCCGAGATCTTGTCCACACAGCTCGCCATCCACGAGCTCGAGGTGCAAAAGGAGCTCACGGCGCGCGCCGAGGTGCGTGCGCTGCAGGCGCAGATTAACCCGCACTTCCTGTTCAACACGCTGAACACCATTGCATCGTTTACGCGCACCGACCCGCTGCGGGCCCGCGAACTGCTTCGTGAGTTCTCATCGTTCTATCGTGCCACGCTCGACAACTCGGGATCGCTTATTCCGGTCTCGCGCGAGGTCGCACAGACCAAGCGCTACCTTACCTTTGAGAAGGCCCGCTTTGGCGAGGACCGCGTGCTTGCGACGTTCGATGTGTCCGAGGACGTGGAAGATACGCTGGTGCCGGCGTTCGTGATCCAGCCGATTGTCGAGAACGCCGTACGTCATGGTATGGGCGATGACGACGCCCTGAGGATCGACGTGACCGTTCACCAAGACGGCGAGGATGCAATCTTGATTGCCGTGGCCGATAATGGCGTGGGCATGGATGAGGGTACCGCCGCCAGACTGTTTGACGAGCGCTCTGCCCGTCCCGACGCCAGCTCTCCCCAGGGTGGCGGCGCCGGTGTGGCCATGCACAATATTTCGGAGCGCATCCATCGCTTTTATGGGCCGCACTCCTATACGCGTGTCGAATCGGCGCCGGGCAAGGGCACCAAAGTGCTCCTTCATCTTGATTTGTCAGAGAGCATCTTTGACATTCAAGAGTAAAATAAAAGACTACGGGCTCAACGTCATGCGACGGATGCCCGGCGTAGTTAGTTGACGAAAGGTTTTATCCCTATGCTGCGTGCGATGATTGTGGATGATGAGGCGCCGGCTCGCTCGGAGCTTCGCTTCCTGCTCGAGCAAACGGGCAAGATCGGCACGATCACGGAGGCGTCGAGCGTCCGCTCCGCCATCGAGATGCTTATGGAAAGTCGCGTGGATGTCGTGTTTCTCGATATCTCGATGCCCGGTGCCTCGGGCCTGCAACTTGCCGAGGCGCTGCATAAGCTCAAAAATCCGCCGGCGATCGTGTTTGTGACTGCGTATAGTGACCATGCGGTCGAGGCATTCGACGTGGATGCCGTCGATTATCTGATGAAGCCGGTCGAGGAAGCTCGCTTGGATCGCGCGATCGAGAAGGTCATGCAACGCGCCAAGCCGGTTACGGACAGCAAAGTGACCATCGAGCGTATCCCGGTGGAAAAGGGCGGCCGCAAGGTGCTCATTCCCGTGGATGACATCCGCTTTATCATGGCAAAGGACGATTACTCCTGCATCTATACCGTCGATGATCGCTTTTTGTCGACGACCTCGCTGGCGCAGTTTGAGGCCAAGCTCTGCGACTTTGGCTTCTTCCGTGTTCACCGCCGCTATATCGTCAACCTAGCGTGCGTCACGGACGTTGAGACGGTGCCCTCGGGCGCCATCCAGCTGGGCATTACGGGCGTCGACGAACGCGTGCCGGTTTCTCGCCGCCGCGTCGTGCCGCTCAAGAAGGCTCTGAGTCTCTAGCACACTGGCCCCGCAGCCCTGTAGACCCATCGTCTGCGGGGCCGTGGGGCCTTTTTTGTATGTATCTGCCGAATCGTTTTTTGCGGAAGGGATCCCATGAACAGCGCAAGCGCCAAGCGCATCGACATCATCTCGGACACCCACGGCTATTTATCGCCTGCGCTCTTGGATGAGCTTGAGGGCGCAGACCTGATCATCCACGCCGGCGACCTTACGTCAGAGATGGACTACGAGCACCTATGCACCATCGCCCCCGTGCGGGCCGTATTGGGCAACAACGATTACTACCGCGACTACGGCCCCGATGTAGACCGTCTTGCGCTCTTTACCTACGAAGGCCTCAAATTCGCCGTAGCCCACTACCGCGAAGACCTTCCGGTGGGATCCGTAGACGTAGCCATCAACGGCCACACCCACGTAACCAAAGAAGCCCAAGTGGGCCGCTGCCTAGTCCTCAACCCGGGCAGCGCCAGCTATCCCAGAGGCACCCGAGGCCCCACCATGGCCAGAATGCTAGTAAAAGACGGCAAGATCCTAAGCACCAAGTTTATTGACCTAGACTAACCGCAACAAAAACGGGGGATGCAGATTGCATCTCCCGTTTTTTATGAGCCAAAGGCCGAGCTTCAACAAAAACCTTAGACAACCCCGCCGCGGAGAACGGGGTCGCCGAGCCGCGAAGCGGCGAGCAACAACAACGGCTCGAACAATGTGACGGCAGGGAGGGTCTCCGGGGCCGGCGGGCGCGGGTTAAGTTTGTCGCGAGTTCCGCACGCAAAGGAAAGCACTTAATGTGCTTTCCGTCTTGCGCAGG
>CANRSF010000012.1 GCA_947642445.1 uncultured Collinsella sp.
CCAGCTCCACCCCTCGGGAATCTCGAACGGGATTGCGCCCTCGATGCACTTCGCCTCGCCCTTGCCGCCGGCGGGCTTCTCATAGCGCAGGCCATCGGAACCGGTGAAGATCACGGTGTCGTTTTTGACGTCCTTCGGCTTGAGCTCGCCGCGACCCACCATGGCGAGCTTCTCCTCGCGGATGCGCGAGAGAAGCTCGCTTGCGGGCTCGTCTCCGGGGTCGTGCTCGACGAGCTCCCCACGGACGGCCAGGTCGAGCACCTTGGACTTGAGTTGCGCGAGCAGGCCGTCGAGGTCCGCCCGGTCTCGCTCGATCCCGTCGACGAGTGCCAGGTATTTGTCGAGCGCGTCGACGATGCGGCGCTGCTCGGCGAGGGGCGGGACGGGGATTAGGAAGGACTTCAGTTTTCTAGCATTTATATTCGATTGGTTGACACCATCGGTCTTCACGCTCGCACACCAGTTGCGCTCGTATTGCGTGCACATAGCGTAATTGATGTACTTAGGATTGATTAGGATAGCCCTAAAGCGAATGAGATAGCCTGCATAGATTGCGGGAATTGAGCCATCGTAATAGGCGACTTTGCCAACCCACTCTCGGCTGTTTGTGCGGTTGAAAATCAAATCTCCTGGATGTAAGTCATATTTTGCGATGTCGTTTGCATCTGATGTATAGACAAGGTCCGAATAATCAATTGTGCCAACACGTGTTATGTTGCCCATTCGCAGAACAGGCACCGTTCCTTCTATATCTGATTTTTTAGATGTGCCGTATGAAGGCTCATCAGAAATGCTCGCAACCCTTGCCCAACTCCATCCTTCAGGGAGCTCGAATGGGATCTCGCTCTCAATGCACTTTGCCTTACCCTCACTATCAGCCCGCTTCTCATAGGGCAGCCCATCGGAACCGAAATAGATCACGGTATCGTTTTTAACATCCTTAGGCTTGAGCTCGCCGCGCTCGACCATGGCGAGCTTCTCCTCGTGGATGCGCGACAGCAGCTCGCTTGCGGACTCGTCGTTCGGATCTTGCGGAACAAGCTTGCCGCGGATGGCAAGGTCCAACAGCTTTTGACGTAGTTTCCTAGTGTCCATTAGTCCTCGATGTCCCTCAGAAGCGCCTCGAGCTGCTCCACGGCGTCGGCAATCGCATCGCTCTTCTCGTGAATGCTTGAGAGCAAATCAGAAAGCGAGATCTCCGAGATGTCCTCACCGGTTTTGATCCAGGTGATATCGAGACTCAGCTTGTCGCGGCTCATAATCTCGTCGATAGTGAAGCGACGCCAACGTCCATCGGGGTTGTTGTCCTCGTTGTAGGTCTCATCGCGCTCATCGATATGGCCGGGCCTGTAGCATTCAAGGAAGTCGGCAAGGTCCGCCTCGGTCATTGGGTGTTGCTTCAATGTGTGGTGAACGTTCGTACGATAGTCGTAAATCCACACCTCTCGGGTCTGCACGCTCTCGCTGCCGGGACGGTTCTCGAAGAATATGACGTTAGCCTTTACGCCTGGCTTGTAGAAGATACCAGTCGGCAAGCGCAGGATAGTGTGCAGGTTCGTGGTCTCCAGCAACTTACGGCGCACCGTCTCACCGGCACCGCCCTCGAACAGTACGTTGTCAGGTACGACAACGGCAGCGGTGCCGCCAGTTTTCAAGATGGTATGAATGTGCTGAAGAAAGTTCAGTTGCTTGTTCGAGCTCGTTGCCCAGAAGTCCTGGCGAGAGTACGAGAGCTCTTCGTCGACAAGCTCACCGTCCTCGCCGGCAGCAGCTTTAAGTGTCGCCTTTTTACCAAAAGGCGGGTTGGTGAGCACGTAGTCGAAACGCGTACCAGGGTCGGAGAGAAGCGCATCATTTCTTGTGATAGGCGGCACATCGTTAAAGTCACCGATGTTGTGCAGGAAAAGATTCATGAGGCAAAGCCGGCGCGTGGCGGGAACGATCTCCCAGCCGTGGAATGCCTCGTTCTTCAAGAACTTCTTTTGGTCGGCGTCGAGCTGATAGGCCTCCTCTATGTAGCTTTTTGCGGCCAGCAGGAAGCCGCCCGAACCGCAGCACGGATCACAGACGGTCTTCTCAGGCTTAGGCTGCGCACACTTGACGATGGTGTCGATGAGCGGCCTAGGCGTAAAGTACTGCCCGGCACCAGATTTGGTGTCCTCGGCTATTCGCTGAAGCAGCCCCTCGTAGATGTCGCCCTTGACGTCCTGCGACATAGCCGTCCACGTTTCTGCGCCGATCATCTGAATAACTCGCGCCAAGATCGCCGGAGAGCTCATCTTGTTTTGGGCCCCAGTAAAAATCTCCTGCAGCATGCCGCCCTGGGCGCCTAGCTTGTCGAGCATCTTCTTATAGGTGTCGAACAGCTCTGCGCCGCTCTTGTCCGCAAGACACTCCCAACGACAGTCCTCCGGAAGACCGGTCGGCCTATTGTAGGGGGGCTTGCTGTACTCGTCTGCCATCTTGAGGAAGAGCAGATATGTGAGTTGTTCGAGATAATCGCTGTTGGAAACGCCATCGTTATAGAGGACGGTCGCCATGTTCCAAATCTTCTGGTTAATGGTGGATGCGCTCATGCGCTGCCTTTCTAACTCATAGGTGTTATGCGACAAGCGCGTAGTTCATGTCGTCGAGAACGCCTTGGTACTTATCGCCGAACAGGATGTAGAAACGCCCGAGGCCGCCCTTCTCCCCGAAAGGCGACAGGTCGAGGTCGTCAGAGCTCACGCTTCCCAAAGTTGAGATATGGTCGCGAATCATACGCAGCCAATCCATCTGCTCTTCGGTAAACTGGCCGTGGCCTGCGTTCTTGGAGAAGACCCAACTCTTGAAACGCTCCGCCACGCCCGCCTCGAAGGGCCGCAGGATCTTTTCCTGTCCGAGTTCGAATCGAATGACGGAAATGATGTCCATAATCTTGCCCACAGCGCTTCGCGCCGTAGCGACGGGTGCCCCCGCAACCTCGTATGCATGCCAGACCGTGTCGCAAGAAAGCCCATAGGGGGACGTTTTCAACGCATCGTGAACAGCCTTGACCATACGCAGCGTGATGGGGCGCTGTTTGTAGGTTTGACCGTAGATGATTTGCAACGCGTCCAGCTCATCCTTGTTGTCGGCAAGGAACTGTCTGAATGTTTGGATGACCTCTTTGGCGTGGTCCTCGCGGTCGGTGTCCCAACCGGATGAAATGACAGCATCCAGGTTCTCATTATCTATAACCTGGTCGTGTGCCTTGCGCACGTTTTCGAGATAGTTTCTCAACTCGGCAGAGAACATCGGCTCTATCGCCTTTTCGACAAGCCGAGACTGGGCTTCTGCCAGCCTGGCTCGCTCTTCTTCGGTTGCTTCTTGAACATCATCGCTAAGGATAAACCCAGCTTCCTTTGCTATCTTGTCCTCGTCGAAAGCATCAAGCATATCTCTGGCGATATCGTTCACAGAGGCCCCGCCAGCGAGCTCGGCGGCCTTCTTTCGCTCGCCATTGTCCATGACGGCAGCGAGTCGAAGAAGCCGGCCGGCGAGTGAGGTGACGGTATCGTCATCGCGCGCGCCCATGGCGATGCTCATCATGAGCTCTTTCAAGCTTACTGAGGGCTTCCGCTCAAGCTGCCTTGTTTCAGTCTTAAGACTCTTCGTGACGCCAACGCAATCGACAACCACGTAGCGGCACTTGTTCGTTGTCGCTGACGGCGAAACGCGAGCCAGGTCATCATGGCCGAGCGTACGACGCCCGCGGCCAAGCATCTGCTCGAAGTAGTTTTTAGAACGAACATCTCGCATGAAGACAAGACACTCGAGAGCTTTGACATCGGTACCAGTAGCGATCATGTCAACGGTCACGGCTATGCGTGGATAGAATTCGTTGCGGAATGCCGCAAGTACAGACTTGGGGTCCTCTTCAGCGTTATAGGTTATCTTCTTACAGAACTCGTTCCCGCGCCCGAATTCTTCGCGCACAATGTTGATGATGTCGTCCGCATGACTGTCTGTTTTGGCAAAGATGAGAGTCTTGGGTATTTCCTTGCGGCCAGGAAACATAACCGTTGTGACCTTGTCGCGGAACTCGCGGATGATGGTGCGTATCTGGGACGGGTTGACAACATCGCGGTCCAGTTTACCCTTGTCGTATTCCAAATCCTCGTCGTTCTGCTCCCATCGCTTCTCACGGGAAAGGCGATCCCTCTTTTCAACTAGACGCTCGGTAATCGTCGCGCCGTTCTTGCTCACATCAGTTTCGATGATGTAGATATCGCCGCCGACATTGACGCCGTCAATGACTGCCTCCTCATGGGTGTATTCACTCACGACGTTCTGATTGAAAAAAGAATAGGTTCGCTTGTCAGGCGTAGCAGTAAGCCCGATGAGAAAGGCATCGAAGTAATCGAGGACCTGCTGCCAGACGTTATAGATAGAACGGTGGCACTCATCGATGATGATGAAATCGAAGTATTCAGGCGGGTAAGCCGAGTTGTACTCAACATCGCGTGGCCCGCCGACGAAGCGACCCTCACTAGGGGAAGATTCCTCGTCCGCCTCATCAAGTTCCTTGCCCTTGAGAATGGAGTACATGCGCTGAATAGTACTGATGCATACGTTGGAGCCATTGGGGATCTGCGAAGAGGTCAAACGGCAGACGTTGTAAAGCTCAGGAAACAACCTCGCATCGTCGGTAGGCCTGTATTTGCGGAACTCCTCCTCGGCCTGTTCCCCCAGGTTCTTTGTGTCAACAAGGAATAGAATGCGCTTTGCCTTGGCAAATTTGAGCAGACGATAAACGTTGGTAATAGCGGTATATGTCTTGCCAGCACCAGTGGCCATTTGGATTAACGCGCGCGGGCGATTCTCCTCAAACGTCTTTTCGAGTTTTAAAATTGCATTTACTTGGCACTTGCGATAGCCGGCGGTCTCGAAGTCGGGAAAAGACTTAAGTCTATTCCGAAGAGTGCCAGAATCCTTCAGCCAACTACGTAGCTGTTCCGGTCTATGAAAAGAGAAGATCTCGCGAGAGCGGTAGTCTTTATCGTGGTAGTCGCAAAACCGGACCAGGACGTCGGTCGCCTCGTAGACAAAGCGAATGTCAATATTTGTAGTGGCATATTTGAATTCACTCTCAGCGTATTGCTTTGACTGCTCGGCTACCGCTGTTAGCTTCTCGCCCTTGTTGTGTTCCTTGGCTTCAATTAACCCGCAGGGGGTGCCATCAACAAAGATAAGGTAATCACATGGTCCAGAAGTCGTTTGCCACTCACGGACAACGACACCGCAGGCCGCTGCGGGATTGAACTCTTTAACGTCCTGAACGACATATCCAGAAGCCCTCAACTTTTCATCGATAACAAGACGCGCTTTTTCCTCGGGACTCACCCAACCGCCAGCCTTTCTCGATGCCGCAAACTAATATGCCAGCGTCCTAGAACATACATAAAAACATTTTATCAGGCAGTAGACAGCAGCGTCTATCTCTGAGCAAAAGCAGCGAGCGTTCTGGAGGAACGGTCGTTGAAGCGTGGTGGGCCCCGGACCCATCGGCGACGCAGCACATGTCCTAGAAAGTCAGAGAGAAACGCTCTATGTTTAGAAGCAAACGGATGGTCTTTCCAAAAGAAACACGAGAAGCGCATCAATTGAATTAAGGGAAGTTGAAATACAATAGACAGCAGTGAATTTATCAATGGCCTTCAGTCACCCAAGTCCACCAGCCACTCTTAGCAAATTGCCTAACCCCTTCGCCTTCGGCTTCAGCAGCAGATCGCTTAGCTCGGGGCACTTGCTGGAAAGGCGCGTCTGGGCGCACTCGTCCATCCCCATCGTTGACGGATCTCCTGCCCGCGCGGGCTCACGTGATAGCCCCGTCAATCGCCTGTTTAAGCAGCCTGGCGGTCACGTGCATATCAGCAAGGGCACCGTGAGCACGGTCCGTCGACTCATCAAAATCGATACCGAGTCCCGGTGACGCACCACCCAGCGAGACTAACCCATAGCCGCCCACCTCCATAATCGAGATGTATAACGCCTGCAGGTCGGTCCAGTCCGCAGGAAATGCGGCGAGGCCTATGCGCTTCGACCGTCAATCGGCCTCGTGCTACCGCTAATCCGTCCCGTCCCGGCAGCTCACACAACGGTGAGATAATTCCCGCGACTATTAACGTAAGCAAGGAGCACGCTATGGCAGACAACGAGATCAAACCCTCGACGGACGGCGACCGAGAGGAACTCGTGGCAAAACAGCTCGCATCTACCAAAATCCACCTCGCGCTCACTCAGGAGCGGGCGGACGTCTCCGGCGCCATCAAGCTCCCGCTCGAACGAGTCCCCCAGCTCGGCATAGCGCTCGCCTCACTCCCCTCGACGTTCCGCACCGTCACCAATAAGGTGAGCGTGCCTATGCTGCTCCAGCCAACCGACAAGTTTGGCAGTCCGCTTGACCCGTCGATACTCCAATCGTTCAAGGACGGCAGCGGCCTCATGGGGTCCTACCGCGACGCAGCCAATGGCTTTGGGCAGGCTCGCCTCCACGTTGTCGAGGGTAATATCGCCACGAGTGTCACGCAAGTGCCCTACGACCCGACGTCGCTGTTCATGGCAGCCGCAATCGCGCAGATAAACCAAAAGCTCGACTCCATCCAGGAGTCCGTCGACGAAATGTTCGAGTATATGCGCCAGCGTGACAAGGCCAACATGCGCGGCAACCTCAAGACACTTGTAGACATCCTCAACGGCTACGGCCTCAACTACGACAAAGCCGTTTACATGGCCAATGCCCATATGAAGGTACTCGACATCAAACAGGCCTCCGTGCAGGACATGGAACATTTCCGTTCGCAAGCACAAGCGGACCTGAAAAAGAAAGGGTTCATCGAGGTGCGAGACGACGTGAAAAGGCGCCTCGACAAGGTTCTCGACTATCTCAGGGACTACCAGCTCGCCACCTATATCCACGCGTTCTCGCTGTTCCTCGAGCCCATGCTCACCCAGAACTTCAAACCTGCAAAGCTCGCAGACGCTGCCGCAAAAATCGAGGCGGACTCGCTTGCGTACCGCGAACTCTACACCGAATGTTACAACGCACTCGAGGCGAGCACTGCCGACACTATCGATGTGGCACTTCTGGGCGGCATCGCCTCCGCAGGCAAGATGCTCGGTCGCGCCATCGCGGCGACGCCCATCGGCGAGCTCACGCCCATAGACGAGGCGCTTGAGGGTGCAGGAGAGGACATCGGCAGGTTCAACGACGAGCAATCCGAGAAACTCATTGAGAAGCTCCACCAGGCAAAGACGCCCGACGTCGCACCGTTCAGGCAGAGTGTGATGGAGATCGACATCCTCTACAACCGTCCCACGCAGATTGCCGTGGACGCCGAGAACGTCTACATCTTACCTGCCAAGCAGCAGGAAGAGTAGCGATACGCGACTGGCACGCACTGTAAAGGCAGCCGACGCTGCCCTATCTCCCCTCCGCCTTCAGCTTTAGCAGCAGGTCGCCCAGCTCGGGGAACTTGCTGGAAAGGCGCGTCTGAGGTCGCTCGCCCATCCTCCACCGCTGGCGGACTTCCTGGGCGCGCGAGCTCACGTGGTAGTCCCCGTCCATCATCTGCTTGAGCAG
This sequence comes from uncultured Collinsella sp., assembly GCA_947642445.1. Classification (GTDB taxonomy): domain Bacteria; phylum Actinomycetota; class Coriobacteriia; order Coriobacteriales; family Coriobacteriaceae; genus Collinsella. The sequence continues at coordinate 7,604 of CANRSF010000012.1, forward strand.
CTTGGCGGTCACGCGCGCATCGGCCAGGGCGCTGTGGGCGTGACCCATCGACTCGTCGAACTCGATGCCAAACCACGTTGCCGCGTCACTCAAAGAGACGCAACCGTGGCTGCCCACGTCCATAATCGAGGTGTAAAACGCCTGCAGGTCGGCCCAGTCCGTAGGAAATGCGGAAAGATCGATGCACTTTGCCTGGCACTCGGTCAAAAGCTGTCGACGGTCCGCCCCGCTCCAACAGACCACCTGGGCGGAGTAGCGACCAATCCAATCGCCGAGCCTTTTGATCACCACATAGAGCGGATCGGCCATCGCGGTGTCCACGGCCGATATCCCTGTGAGCTCGCGGACGGGGAACGCGACGCCTTCGGTAAATTCCGTCTGCACAAACTGCGAGAACTCGCCCATAACGTTGCCGTGGTAATCGAGCTTGACGGCGCCGACCTCGATAATCTCGTTGCGCAGCCCACGGCGCTGGCGCTGCTTTGGCACCGGCGCAAACTCAAAGTCCAGCACAATCTGGCGCGCAAAGTTCGTCGTATCGATAGCCGAGATACCCGGCGTCTTTTCAGCTGACACGGTTAGGGCCTTTCTCCGTTGCCTGCCGCTCGTTTCTCGAACGGCTTCGTCGCAGTAAGCGTAACCGCCTGCGCAGACACAAACACAGGGTGGCCCCTCACATCTCGGCAAACGAGATCAGCTTGACGTCTCCCCTACTCTCTGCGGCATCCCGACATCCCTGTGTAAAACCGCTTTTTGAGAAAAGTGCATAGCTTTTTCGCTGCCGCCTAAAGAGCTCGCTTCGGTGCACGAGTTTTTGCAGCACGTCTTCGCCCGCCGGTTCATTGCGCCATTTGCACTCCGCAAACAGCGCAGCGCCCTCGCCATCGTCAACAATCAAGTCGATTTCTTCCTGCGTGTGCGTGCGATTATCCGTCCCCCACCAGCGCCCGACGCTCGCCGGAACCACATCGAGTTGGCCCGCCCGCGCGAGTTCGTACACGTATTGCCTGCATATAAGCTCAAAGACCGTGCCCATGTAATCCGATACGTGCGGCTCAATGCGCTTATACGCCATCTCGGCCATATCGTTTTGAATCAGCCCGATGTTCTGCGGCACAAACTTGTACCAGAACCTAAACATCTGGTCGCTCAGTAGATACACGGCCCGCTTATTGCTCGTCTCGTTTAGGGGCAGCTCGCGCTCGACAATCCCAAGCGACGCCAGCTTATCCACATAGCTCTTTACGTTGCTCGCAGGGATTCCCGTAGAGCTCGCAATCTCCGAGATCTTCGAGCGCCCCTGAGCAATTGCTTGCACGATCGCATCATATTGCTCGGGATTGCGGCACTCTTGCAATAGCAGGTTACTCGGCTCCTCAAAGAGATAGCCTGTAGGAGTAAGAAAAAGACGTTTGATGTTGTCCTTGAGCGGTGCGGCAGGATTGACTTTCTCGATATATGCAGGAATGCCGCCCGTCATGCCATAGCAAACTGCAGCGTCTTCGCGACTCATGCTCTGCCACAGGCCGAGGGTCGTCATAAAATCGAGCGGCATGATCTTAAACTGGGCCGTACGCCTACCGTATAGTGGGCTCTCGTAGCCCAACACCTGTTCCTCCATAAACGAAAGAGACGAGCCGCATAGAATCAGCATGAGCCTGGTCTCTTTGTACAGGTGATCAATCTTGTCTTGCAGCAACGAACTGATCTCGGGATTCGATTGGGCGAGATAGGGATACTCGTCAATCACGACAATCAAACGTTCCGTGCGAGCCATGGTGGCCAATGCATCGAACGCCTCGTCAAAGCTACGAAACGACACGCCTGCAGCACCAACCGAGCCTGCAAGTATCGCCTGGCTAAAGCCGTGCAGGTTTGCCTCTGCATTGGTGCGACGAGCTTGAAAGTAAATAGCCTTCTTGCCTTGGATGAACTCTGTGATAAGGCGCGTTTTACCCACGCGACGACGGCCGTAAATCACAGGCATTTCAAATGAACCCGTGCCATACAGTCGATTGAGCTCGGACATTTCCGCTGTTCTTCCGATAAACATAGGGCCATCCTTCCTTTACGTTATAGCTAGCTATATTATACCTTCCTATAATATAGCTAGCTATAACGTAATTCGACGACCGACGCAAACAAAAGGGGGCAGTACACCACCGCACGTGGACCGCTCCGGAAACTGCGCCCCATTCTGAGCGCCAATTCCGGGATGCTGCCTCCGTTCCAAACAAAAGGCCCCGGCTCGCGATGGAGCCGGGGCCAAAGATGCAGCATATGCAGTTGGTGTTGAGCGCGAACAGCCCGTCAGTAATGGCTGTCCGCGCCCTACCCTACCCGCGGTGACGGGCGCGGCTGTACGGCGTATCCACCATGGGCAGATCCGGACGCAGCTTGCCGTCAAACGCGCGGTAGGCGTTCTGCACGGCGGGCGCCGTGGGGATCGTTGCGATCTCGCCGATGCCCTTGCCGCCGTATGCCACGGGCAGCAGTTCGTCCTTCTCCACGTAGATGGCGTGGATATCCGGAATCTCGGGCGCACGGAACAGCCCGAGTGTGCCGTACCTTGCCTGGGGCACGCAGTCCTTGAGCGGCCAATCCTCGGTAAGCGCGTAGCCCATACCCATGAGCACGCCACCTTCGATCTGACCCTGAATGGAGATGGGGTTGACCACCTTGCCGGAATCGTGCGCGGCATAGACCTCGCTCACGCGGCCGTCGTCGTCCAAAATGACCACATGCGTGGCAAAGCCGTAGCAGATGTGACTCTTGGGGTTGGGGACGTCGGCGCCCAGTTTGTCGGTCGGCTCCAGGTACACGTAGCCAAACTCGCAGCCCTCGAGCGCCTTGATGGCGGCCGCGGGATCCTGAGGATGCATGCCCTGGCCGGCGACGAGCTCCTGCGTGCGTAACTGATAGGCGCGACCGTCATCGTATTCGATCTTGACGCCATCACCATGGGCGCTCACCGGGGCGGTAGGCGCAGGCTTGCCAGCCTCGATGCCAACCATGGCATCGCGCAGCAGGAAGGCGGCGCCGCGCACGGCCTCGCCGGTCACGACCGTCTGACGCGAACCAGACGTGGTGCCGGAGTCGGGAGCGTTCTCGGTGGAGCACTCGCCGTTGGCAATGCAGCTCAGCGGCAGACCGCAGGCCTCGGCAACGTCCTGCAAAAAGACGGTGTTGCAGCCCTGGCCGATGTCGGACGTGGCGGCATAGACCACAGCCACGCCGTCCTCGATGCGAATCTTGCAGCGGCCGGCATCGGGCAGGCCCACGCCCACGCCGGCGTTCTTCATGGCGCAGGCAATACCGGCGTGTCCGGGATGCGCATAGTAGGCATCCTTGACCTCGAGCAGCGTCTCCTTAAGCGCCGTGGAGCAATCGGCAATCTGGCCGTTGGGCAGAACCTCGCCCGGCTCGATGGCGTTACGGTAGCGGATCTCCCACGGATCCAGGCCGACCTTCTCGGCCAGCAAGTCGATCAGGCTCTCGAGTGCAAACTCGGACTGGCAAACGCCAAAGCCTCGGTACGCGCCGGCGGGCGGGTTGTTGGTGTAGTAGCCAAAACCGCGGATGTCGGTGTTCTGGTACTTGTAGGGACCGACGGCATGCGTGCAGGCGCGCTCGAGCACCGGGCCGCACAACGACGCGTAGGCGCCGGTGTCAAAGTTGATCTCGCAGTCCAGACCGGTAAAGTTGCCCTCGACGTCGCAGCCCAGCGTAAAGGTGCCGTCCATGGCGTGGCGCTTGGGATGGAACGCGAGCGACTCAGCGCGCGTGAGTTTGCACTTCACAGGACGCTGGAGCTTATAGGCAGCAAGCGCGGCCAGGTGCTGGACCGAAACGTCCTCCTTGCCGCCAAAGCCGCCACCTACGAGCATGGTCTCGACGACCACGCGCTCGGGCTCGTTGTCCCAGCCAAACATATGGGCGCACTCTTTGCGCGTATCGTAAGCGCCCTGGTCGGTCGACTGCACCTTGACGCCGTTCTTGTACGGGAAGGCGACGGCGCACTCGGGCTCCAAGAAGGCATGCTCGGTAAAGGGCGTGGTAAAGCGCTGCGTCACGGTAAACGCGCTCTCGGCCAGCGCCTTGGCGGCGTCGCCGCGCGTCACATGGCGGCTCTGGCACACGTTGTCCTTGAGCTCCACCGTGTTGCCAAAGGCAAAGAAGCTGTCGTGCAGGCGCGGGGCGTCGGCAGCCCTGGCCTCGACAATGTTACGCACGGGCTCCAGCGGCTCGTAATCGATCTTTACGAGCTTCTTGGCCTTCTCGAGCGTCGCCTCGTCCTCGGCAACCACCAGCACAATGGCATCGCCCACGCAGCGGGTGATATCGCCCTGGGCGATCATGACGTCCCAATCCTGGATAAGGTGGCCGACCTGGTTGACCGGCACATCCTCGGCGCGCAGGATGCCCACCACACCGGGCAGGGCCTCGGCCTTGGAGGTGTCGATGGAAAGCACACGGGCGCGCGGATACTTGGAGCGCACGGCGCTGGCATAGGTCAGGCCCGGCTGATCGAGCTCGTCGATGTCATCGGGGTACTTGCCCTCGCCGAGCACCTTCTTGCGCACGTCGATACGGAAGGCGCGCTTGCCCACGCCGTAGTCGTCGCCGCGCTCCAGGTCCTCGTCGATCTGCTTTTCGCCGCGGAGTACCGCAGCGGCCAGCGAAATGCCCTCAATAATCTTCTTGTAGCCGGTGCAGCGGCAGACGTTGCCGCGGATGGCGTACTTGATCTGCTCCTCGGTGGGCTCGGGGTCCTCGGCGATCAGCGCCGCGCCTGCCATGACCATACCGGGGATGCAAAAACCGCACTGCACGGCGCCCACGGCGCCAAAGGCGTACACAAAGGCCTCGCGCACGTCCTCGGGCAGGCCCTCGACAGTCACGATGTTGCGGCCGGCGGCAAGGGCGGTGGTCAGCACGCAGGCCTTGACGGCCGCACCGTCCACATGAATGGTGCAGGTGCCGCAAGCACCCTCGGAGCAGCCGTCCTTGGCGGAATGGATGTGCAGGTCGTCGCGCAGGTAGCGCAGCAGCGGTTTGTTTTGGGTCGTCGTGTGCTCGACGCCGTTAACGGTAAAAGTGAATTCCTGTGCCATGGTGATTCCCTTCTACACGCTGGCGGCGATGCCGGTGCGGTCGTGGATGGCGCCATGCGGGCAAACGACGGCGCACATGCCGCACGACAGGCAGTCCGCACCGTCGATGTGGGCACAGTTGTCCTCGATGCGGATAGCGCCGGCAGGGCATTTTTTGGCGCACATGCCGCAACCGATGCAGCTCGTGTCGCAAATCTTGCGGGCGATGGCGCCCTTATCGGTGTTGTTGCAGCGCACCAGGATGTTCTGGTAGCCGGGAACAAAGGCAATCACGCGCTGCGGGCACGCCATGCCGCACAGGCCACAGCCCGTGCACTTGGAGCGGTCCACGCGGGCGATGCCATCAATCAGTGCAATGGCGCCGTGGGGACAGGCCGTGACACAGGCGCCACAGCCAATGCAGCCTTCGCTGCAGCGGGCGTCGCCGCCTGCGGAGGCGCAACCGCTTCCGCAGGCAACGTAGGCCACGTTATGTTGAATGGATTTGGCCATAAGAGACTCGCCTATTTCTTAAGGAGATACGGATAGCTGTCGCGCACGGCCTTGATGGTCAGGCGGACGGCCTCGGGCAGACCGGTGTTGACGGCATCGACCGAGACGGTGCGGACCGTGCCGGCGACGCGGACCTTAAAGTGGTCCTCGTCCACGGCCAGGAAGCCCTCGTTCTCGGAGTTCTCCATGTCCTGATCGCTCCAGAACAGGGTGAGCTTGTCCTTGTAGGGACGACCCTCCTGGTAGGGGCAGAACACGGCGCAGTTGCCGCACTCGTTGCACATGCCGTCGATGTGGACGACCTGATGCTTGGCCAGGCCCGGCACCTTAATTGCCACGTTGGCGCGGTTGGGGCACACATCGCAGCAGACCTCGCACACCGAGCCGCAGCCCAGGCAGCGGGTCTTGGTGCAGTTGCGCTTGTCGCGGCACAGCGATCCCTTGCGCTCGTAGCAGGTGTCCTCGCGGCCGGCCTGCTCGTTGCAGTCGGCGTACTTGTTAAAGTCCACGCCGGCAATGGCACGGGCGACCTCGGCGGCGTCGGCGATAGCCTCGACCACGGTAGCGGGACCGCGGCGGCAGTCCCCGGCAGCCCAGACGCCCTCGACGCCGGTGGAGGTGGCGGCAAGGCGGCCGCGACGGTCGTGCTCCACGCCCGCGGCGTCGTACAGGCTGGCATCGATGCCCTCGCCCACGGCGCAGATCACCGTGGTGGCGGAAAGCTCGACGGTCTCGCCCGTGGCGACGGGGCTGCGACGGCCGCTTGCATCCGGCTCGCCAAGTTCCATGACGTCGCAGATCAGCACGGCGCCGTTGAGCGCCTTGGGCGCCAGCAGCTCGCAGAACTCAACGCCGTCGGCAAGAGCAAGATCGAGCTCTTCCTCGTCGGCGGGCATCTGCTTCTTGGTGCGGCGATACACCAGGCGCACGTTCTTCACGCCAGCAAGGCGCTTGGCCACGCGGGCCGCGTCCATGGCGGTGTTGCCGGCGCCGATGACCACGACGTCCTCGCCCAGCTCGAGCTTCTCGCCCTTCTTGGCGGCCTCGAGGAACTCCAGCACGTCGAGCTCGGCACCCTCGCCCAGGCCCGCAGAGCCGGGCATCCAGGCACCAGTGGCCACGACTACGTCGGTAAAGCCCTGGGCCTTGAGCTCGTCAATGGACTCCACGCGGGCGTTGAGCTGCACCTTGGCGCCAAAGGCCAGACAGAGCTCGGCATCGTGGGAGATATCGTCGCTCGCGATACGGAACTCGGGGATCACGTGACGGACCACGCCGCCGAGAGAGTCGCGGGCCTCGAAGATAGTGACGGGCACGCCGGCGCGCGTCAGGAAGAACGCCGTCGCCAGACCGGCCGGGCCGCCGCCGATAACGGCAACGTTGCGCTCGGCGTCGTTGGCAATGGCCTGGGCGCGCAGCTTGGGCAGCACGGCGGTCATGGCCTCGCGGGCGGCCTTGAGCTTGCTGGCGCGAATCTGGGCGCCCTCGGGCTCGTAGAATGCACGCTCGCAGGCATGGCCGCAGGGATGCGGGCAGATGGTACCGGTAATGAACGGCAGGGCGTTGCGCTCGATGATGATGTTGAGCGCGTCCTCGTAGCGGCCCTCGTCAACAGCCGCCAGATAGGCAGGGATATCCTGCTGGATGGGGCAGCTCGTACGGCACGGCGTGGTAAAGCAGTCGGAAAGCGGGCTCTTGCCAGCGACCTTGCGGTCGGGCAGCGGACGCAGCGGCTTCTTGTAGAGCGGGTTGGTGAGTGAGTCGGTCTGGATCGCGGTCACGGCCTCGAGAGAGACGCCCGCGAACGGCTTGCCGTCCAGATCGGTAAACTCGCCGGCCATCTGGCTAAAGCGCTCGTAGCCACCGGGCTTGAGCACGTCGGTCGCCAGGGTGACGGGCCAAATGCCGGCGTCATACAGGGCACGGATGTTGTAGACCGTGGCACCGCCGGAGTAGCTGATGCGCAGCTTGCCGTCAAACTGCTCGGTAATGCGGCGGGCGGCCTCGATGGTCAGCGAGAACAGCGAACGGCCGGACATGTACATCTCGGTGGAAGGCAGCTCGTTCCTCGTCACGTCGACGGGGAACGTGTTGGTCAGCTTGACGCCAAACTCCAGACCGCGCTCGGCGCACAGGGCAATCAGGCGCTCGAACATGGGCACGGCATCGGCCCACTGCAGATCCTCGCGGAAGTGCGTGTCATCAAAGACGATGTAATCAAAGCCCAGCTCGTTGAGGCGCTGGCGGGCAAACTCATAGCCCAACAGCGTGGGGTTACACTTGATGTAGGTGTTAAGGCCCTTCTCGGTGATGAGGTAGGTCGCGATGCGCTCGATCTCGGCAGGCGGGCAGCCGTGCAGGGTAGACTCGGTGATGGAGTTGGAGACGCGCGCCGGGATGGACTCGACAAACGCAGCGTCGACATGCTCAAACTTGTCCAGGTTGGCGAGTGCCCATGCGCGGCACTCGTTCCAGACGTCGGAGCCGCTGGCGTCCTTCATGCCCTCGATGTAGGCGTCGACCTTGGGGCTCTTGATGCCCTCGAGGTCATAGCCCACGGACATGTTGAAGACAAAGCCGTCCGGGCTACCCAGGCCGTACTCGCGAGCGATCAGGTGGCAGGCGAACCATGCCTTCACGTACTCGGCAAAGGCCTGCGGAACCTCGAGTTCGGTCGACCACTCGCAGTTGTAGCACTCATCCTGCGCCACAATGCAGGGTTTGTTCACACACTTGGAGAGCTCCTCGCCGTCCATAACCTGGACGGTCTTGAGCTCAAAGAAGCGGGAACCAGCAACATAGGATGCCACGATGTTCTGGGCAAGCTGCGTATTGGGGCCGGCGGCCGGGCCAAACGGGGTCTCGATGCGCTCATCAAAAATGGGAAGCGCACCCTCCTGGTTGGTCGTGACCATCTTGCGCACACCAAAGATGGCGTCCTGGGTCTTGTGCTCCTCGATGATCCAGTTCATCAGCTGCGAAAACGGGATCGGCCTCATGATGTCGCTCATAGTGAGCTCCTCTCTGTAACGCCCGGCGAGACCGCGCGGCGGGCGCAAATACGGTGTAGCGCTAGCACAGCGCCGGCGACCCCGCGGAGGTCGCCTATGCGCGCGTCGTATGCGGCGAAACATCCGACGCGCGCGAATCTACTTGTGAATTAGTAGGTGCGACCGTTGAGCGTGCTCCAGAGCTTCTTGGACTCAGCCATGGTCCACGCGTTGATCTTGTCCTCATCGATGCCAACGAACTCGCGATCCTTGTACAGGACGCGGCCGTTGATGATGGTGGTGCGGCAGTTTTTGCCCATCATGCCAAAGAGCATGTGGCCGTCGATATTCTCCTCGCTCAGCGGCGTAAAGGGCTTGTAGTCCATAACGATGACGTCGGCGGCAGCGCCGGCCTCGAGCACACCGAGCTTGCGATCGAAGTACTTGCTCGCCATCTTGGCGTTGTTCTCGAACAGCATGGTCATGGCCTCGCACCAGCCCACGTTGGGCATGGCGGCGTTGTGGCGCTGAATGATCAGGAAGACCTTAAGGCTCTCGAGCATATCGTGGGTGTAGGCGTCGGTGCCCATGCACACGGGGATGCCGCGGCGGAAGAACTCGAGCACGGGGGCGCAGCCCACGGCGTTGCCCATATTGGATTCGGGGTTGTTGACGAGCCAGGTGCCGGACTCCTTGACGATATCCATCTCGGCGGGCGTCACGTGGATGCAGTGGCCGAGCATGGTGTCGGGACCCAGCAGGTTGTGCTGCAGCAGGCGCTCGACGGGGCTGATGCCGCCGCGGTTGAGGCGGGAGTCCCACACGTCATTCATGCCCTCGCACACATGGATGTGGAAGCCGGTCAGGCCATTGTTGGCCTCGGCCATCTTATCCATGGTCTCGTCCGAAAGCGTAAAGGTGGCATGTCCGCCAAACATGGCGGCGATCATGTGGTTGTCGTTATCGCGACGCTCCTTGGCGGCCCACTGGGCAAACTCGGCGTTCTCGACAATGGTCTGGTCGCATTTTTCCTGGCCGCGGCGATCGGAGACCTCGTAGCACAGGCACGAACGCATGCCCAGCTCCTGAGCTGCATCCTTAATGGTAAAGAGGCTTCCCGGGATTTCGCAGAAGCTCGCATGATGATCGAAGATCGTGGTGACGCCATCGCGGATGGAGTCAAGAATCGTGGCATAGGCGCTGGCCTTGGTGCCGTCGAGCGTCAGGTTGTCATCGATCTTCCACCACTGCTGCTCAAGATTCTCCTGGAAGTTGGTGGGGTTGCAGCCCTTAATGGCAAGGCCGCGGGCCAGACCCGAGTAGATGTGGGTGTGGCAATTGATGAGTCCGGGCATGATGAGGTTGCCCTGGGCGTCGACGTACTCGGCATCCGGGTACTTGGCCTTGAGCTCGCACTCGGGACCTACTTCGACGATCGTATCTCCGTCAATGGCGACCGCGCCGTTGGGAATGAACGGGGTCTGAGCGTTGCGGGTAAAAACGGAACCGTTAGCGACCAGAAGCATAAATGCTCCCTTCAACATCAGGGGCGGGGTTTGACACCTCTGACATGGCGGAGTGCGAAGCGCCGGCCTACACCGGAAACGGGCCCTCTCCCGTCAACGCTTCACCAAAGGGACAAACCCTTTGAAGTGCGGCTTGGCGCCGCATGACGTCGGCGGACGAGGCGATGCGCCCGCCGACGAATAGCACCGAATTGGTTACTTCTTGCTCTCGGGCAAGACCAGATCCACGGCAGCGTCCTTGGCAGCATCGATGTGCTGAGCCACGACCGGCGTCTGCGGAAGAATCAGGTTAAGGACAATGGCCATAATGGCGGTGGGGGTTACGGCATTGGAGCCGATGACGGTGGATACCCAGGCGGGCATACCCTCGCCGGCAAGGCAACCGCTGGCCATCCAGATACCCAGGCCAAAGACGACGGAGGTACCGACGATGGTGGTAGTGCGCTGCGTGAGGCCCTCGCGGGTGAACATGCGCACGCCGTTCATGGTGATGGTGCCAAAGACGCCGACGGTCGCGCCGCCGATGACGGGCTGCGGGATAGCGGAAAGGACGGCAGAGAGCTGCGGGAACAGACCGGCGATGGCAAAGACGGCCGCGATGATCACAAAGACCCACTTGTTGACGACCTTGTTGGAGCAGATGATGCCCACGTTCTGGCCAAGGGCGCTGGTGGGAAGACCGCCCAGCAGGCCGCCGACCATAGAGGTGAGGCCCTGGGACACGATAGCGCCGGAGAGCTCGCGCTCGGTGGGCATACGGTCGATGGAGCCCAGGCAGGCGGCGGAAACGTCGCCGATAACCTGGATGGCAACCATGGGGAACACGACAGCGAGGGTAATGCAGACCTCGGGATCAAACTCGAGCGCGTAGGGCATGAGCTTGGGAAGGGCGAAGACCTGAGCGGTGGCGACGCTGGAGAAGTCGATCATGCCAAAGGGGATGGAGACGATCATGCCAACGATCATGCCAAAGAACACGGATCCCAGCTTGAGCGTGCCCTTGCCAAAGTTGGCGAGCGCAAAGACCACGGCGAAGGTGATAAGAGCGACGCACCAGGCCTGCGGGGTGCCCCATAGCGGCGTACCCATACCGCCGGCCATATACTTGACGGCCGTGGGATAGAGAGAGACGCCAATGGAGAAGATGACCGTACCGGTCACGACGGGCGGGAACAGCCACTTGATCTTGCTGTAGGCCAGACCAAAGAGGACCGCGACGGCGCCGCCGACGATCTCGCCGCCCAGCAGCGCACCAAAGCTAAAGCCCGAGGCACCCATGGCCTGCAGAGCCGGCAGGAACGCGAACGAAACGCCCATGACGATGGGCAGGCCGCCGCCGATGCGACGGAAGGGAGCGAAGGCCTGAAGGGCCGTGTCGATTGCCGAAAGAATGAGCGCGACCTGGATGATGTCGGTGCTCTGCTGGCTATTAAAGCCGTAGACGCCGGCCATGATGACAGCCGGGGTGATGATGCCGGCAAACGATGCCAGTACGTGCTGAAGGGCACACGGGATCATTTCCTTAACGGGAGGCATGCCTTCACGAGTGAACAGGGCTTCAGTGCCGTTCTTAACCGTCTCCTGGGTCATTTGACCACCAATCCTCGAAATAGTTGTTTTCGCATCTAACGCTCTATTGTGACGCAGTGCGGGGTTGAGGTTGTGCCTTCGTTGCATATCGTATTAAAGATGATTCTCATTCTCAATAATAATTTTTTGTTATCAGACTATTCTTCAGCTGAGATAATGCATTTCCGCAGGTCAGGAAAGTGTCTGTTCAAATAACATCTAACTTTTCTTTTGGTCGACCGTTTACCGCCAAATACCTACCGCTCATCTGTATTACGCAATGTACCTGCGAATATGTGAGTCAATAGACACCGTGTTACCATGAGAAAAAATTGTTATGATCATTTCCGCTTTCACCCAAAGGAGTTGCCCGTGAACGAGACCGTACGTCGCTTTTTGCCGATGGTCGATTTCCTGGAGCAGATACTCGGCAAAAACAGCGAGATCGTGCTGCACGATTTCTCGGATCCCGACCACGCCATCGTCGATATTCGCAACGGCATCGTGAGCGGCCGTAAGGTCGGCGGTCCCGCCACCGATCTGGCGCTCAAGATCATGCACGACCCAAAGTATCGCGACCTGCCGTTTATTACGGGCTATGAGGGGCGCGGTGCCGGTGGCAAGACGTTGGAGTCAGCGACGTACTTTATCCGCGAGGATAAAGAGATCGTCGGCATGCTCTGCGTCAACACCGATCTCTCGACCGTGCGCTCCATCAACGCCATGGCACAGCAGCTCATGGCCTGCTTCGACGCGGCGCCGACGCGCACGGAGCCCGCCCCTATCGAGGTCGAAAGCCTTTCGGAGTCCACACAGGAGCTCATCGACCGCAGCATTGCCGAGTTGCTGAGCGCGCGCGGGCTGGATGTAGCGTCGCTTGGCCAGAGCGACCGCGTGGACGTCATTCGCCACCTCAACGGCAACGGCGTGTTTATGCTCAAGGGCGCCGTGGCCTGCGCCGCCACCGCGCTGGGCATCTCGGAGCCCAGCGTCTACCGCTACCTGCAAAAAGTTCGCAAGGAGAGCTAACGAGCAAAATGGAGCGCGGCTCCACAAGCGATCCGTCACTTGACAAAAGACCCTGCAGCTCGCACGCGCTGCAGGGTCTTTTTGCATGTCATGTTTAGTTGTTGCCAACGCCTTAGAGGGCGGCGACGACCTCGATCTCGACCAGACCGCCAGCCGGAAGGGCGGCAACCTGGAAGGCGCTGCGCGCGGGGAACGGGGCCTCGAACTTGGAGGCGTAGATCTCGTTCACGGCGGCGAAGTCGGCGATGTCGGCCAGGTAGACCGTAGTCTTGACGACATCGGCAAAGGTGGCGCCGGCAGCGGTCAGCAGGGCCTCGACGTTGGCGAGGGACTGCTTGGCCTGGGCCTCGACGCCCTCAGGCATCTTGCCGGTTGCGGGGTCGATGCCCAGCTGGCCGGACAGGAACACCATGTTGCCGGCCTGGATACCGGGGGAATACGGGCCGATGGCTGCGGGTGCGTTATCGGAAGACACGACGGTCTTGCTCATGTTTTTCTCCTTACGATCAGTTGAGAAAGCGTGAGCGCGGCGTTCACACCGGGAGGCACAGTTCGGTCTGAACACCGCGCTTGATTGGGATAGTACTCAAGGTTTCCGCGCGATGCAAGATTATTATCACGCTGCGAGAATATTTTATCGCCCAACGGCGCCCGTTGGCAGCTGAACGGTTCTCCACGGGGTCAGCCAGCCCAAGCTGCTGAAGACTTTATCCCGCTTGGAGCACGGGCATCGCCTGCCGCAACGGCGCCACTATACTTTTGAATATCTGAGCATTTTGAAAGGCAGGATATGACCGCAACCGCCAGTCGAACCACCAACCGCAGACCCGAGCTCTTGGCCCCCGCCGGAGGCCCGGAGCCCTTTGCCGCCGCGCTCGCTGCCGGGGCAGACGCCATCTACTGCGGCATGGGCAGCTTCAACGCCCGCCGCAAGGCAACCAACTTTACCGACGAGGCCTTTGAGCAAGCCTGCCGCGCCGCGCATCTAGCCGGGTCGCGCGTCTACGTCACGGTAAACATCGTCATCAAGCAGTCCGAGATGAGCGATGCGCTGCAACTCATCCGTCGCTGCTCCACGCTGGGCGCCGATGCCTTCATTATCCAGGACTGGGGTCTGTTCTTTGAGGTCAAGCGCACCATGCCCGGCATCGAGACGCACATCTCGACCCAGGCGAACATCCATGACGACCGCGGAACCCTTTGGTGCCGTGAGCAGGGCGCCGACCGCGTGACTCTCTCGCGCGAGCTCTCCATCGACGAGATCGCCGCCATCCACGACGCCGCGCCCGATGTGGACCTTGAGGTCTTTAGCCATGGCGCCATCTGCTTTTGCTACTCGGGCCTGTGCCTGCTTTCGAGCTTTGCCATGGCGGGACGATCGGCCAACCGCGGCATGTGCGCCCAGCCCTGCCGCCTGCCCTACGGGCTGATCGACGAGAACGGCCGCTCGCTCTCCCCTGCCGGTCGCGAGCGCGCGCTGTGCCCGCGTGACACCAACACTTCACAACTTGTTCGCCGTCTGTATGACGCCGGCGCCGCATCGCTCAAGCTCGAAGGACGCATGAAGGCACCCGATTACGTGTATTCCATCGTCGACGTGTATCGTCATCAGATTGATGACATGCTGGCCGATGTTTCGACCTCCAAGGATGAGGATGCAGCCCGCCAGCGCCAGCTCAAGCGCTGCTTTAATCGCGACTTTACGCACGCCTACCAGGATGGCACCTCGGGCGACGAGATGATGAGTTACGAGCGCTCCAACAACCGCGGCCAGATTGTGGGCACGGTGCTGGGCAGCCGCCTGGCCAACCGCGACGTGCGCGGCCTCAAGCCTGACGACCGCCGTCGCCGTGCCGCCATCGCCCGCATTGAGCTGTTTGAGCCCGTGGGCAAGGGCGACTTGTTGGAACTTCGCCACGACGACGAGTTCGATCAGTTCCTAACCACTATCGCTACCGATGATGCCGCCGCCGGTGACATCATCGAATGTCGCGTGCCCCGCAGCATGCCCGAGGGCTGCCGCGTCCGCGTGATTCGCAGCCAGCGTGCCATCGACGCCGCCGGCGCCGCGCTCAAGCGCGATGTGCTGCGCCGCCGAGCTGTTGACGTGTCTGTCGTGGCACGCCTGGGCGAGCCGTTTACCGTTACGCTCACCTGCTGCGACGACCCTTCGCTTACGGCCACGGCCACGGGCTTTACCGTCGAGGCCGCCAAGACCCGCGCCGTCGAGGCGGCAGACCTGGTTGAGCATGTGGGTCGCATGGGCTCCTCGCCCTTTGAGGCAGCGAGCTTTGACGTTTCGCTCGACGCCGGCTGCGGCATGGGCTTCTCCGCCGTGCACAAGGTGCGCGCCGCCGCCTGTAAAGCATTGGAGGAGGCCATTCTGGCGCCGTACGAGGAGCGCGCGAAAACACTCGAGTTGCCAGTGCTCGACAAATGTACGCGCGCCATGCCCGAGCATTACCGCGATGAGCCGCAGATTTGCGCCGCCGCCACCACGCTCGAAGCCGCCGAGGCAGCTCGCGCCGAGGGCGCCACGCGCATCTATATGACCACCGACGCGCTCGAGGCTGTCGGACTCTCCCCTGCCGATGCATTTGAGCAGGGCGTCGTGCCCGTACTCGACGAGGTCTGCCGCGCCGTCGACCACGAGCGCGTCGATCCCTGGATCAATGCCGGGGCCACCGTCGCCGTCGGCAATATCTCCGAGCTTGCCCTGGCCGCCCAGGTTGGCGCCACGGCCGAGATTCGCTCTTGCCTGCCGGTGCACAACGCGCCCTGCATGGAGGCACTCGCCGAGCGCGGAGCCGGCGCGTTTTGGCTCTCGCCCGAGATCACGCTCGACGAGATTGTCTCGCTCGGCACCGCCACGCCCGCGGCTCTGGGCATCACCGTCTTTGGCCGCCCGCGCGTCATGACAAGCGAGCATTGCATTCTGCAGGTTGCCAACGGCTGCATCCACGATTGTGCCAACTGCCGCCTGCGTGCCCGCAAGCTCTCGCTCAAGAATATCGACGGCAAGGTCATGCCGGTGCGTGCCGACATCCACGGCCGCTCACGCCTGTACGACGCCTACCCCATCGACCTTACGCCGCAGGTACCACAGCTGCTCGACGCCGGCGTCCGTCGTCTCATGGTGGACGGAACGCTGCTCGAGGCCGATGAGATTGGCCGTGCCGTCGCTCGCGTCCGTCGCGCTGTCGAGGCGGCTCAAGCCGGCCGCAAGCCGGCCGCCCGCCTGCGCGGGGCGACCTCGGGCTGCATGTTTGTGGGAATTAGCTAACCGAAAGGCTTACACGTGAACGAAGAACCTCAAGTCCTCTACTGCGACGCCTGGCTCATGGCCATCGACAAGCCTGCCGGCATGATCGTCCACGGCGATGGCACCGGCGAGCGTACGCTCACCGACTACGCCAGCGACCTGCTGCTGGCGATGGGCGACGGCTTTGCCGCGACCGACATGCAGCCGCTCAACCGCTTGGACCGTGACACCACCGGCGTGGTGCTGTTCTCACTCGACAAGCAGACGCAGCCCGCCTTTGACCAGATGATCATCGACCACGCGTTCGAAAAGCACTACCTGGCGCTCGCCGAGGGCAAGATCGACTGGAACGAAAAGCTCATCGACAAGCCCATCGCCCGCGACCGTCACGACAGCCGCAAGATGCGCGTCGGCGCCAGCGGCAAGCCGTCTCAAACGCGCGTGAAGGTGCTCAAACGTCTTAAGAGCCGTCGTGGCCTGCCCACGCGCTCGTATATCGATGTCGAGTTGCTCACCGGCCGCAAGCACCAGATCCGCGTACATCTGGCCAGCGAGCGCCATCCCCTGGTGGGCGATGACCTGTACGGAACGCCGCGTCCCTGCGGCCTGATGCTCCACGCCCACAGCGTGTCCTTCACGCATCCCGTAACCGGCGAGCACATCCACATCGAAGCCCCCTGCCCCTGGGAGCCCTAAACCACCACAATGGGGACAGGCACCTTTGTGGTGGTTTTGCCGCGATGGCTCTGCCGGATTCCCAAACATCTCGATCTGTAACAGCTAAAGCCCATTTTGCGGTCTATCTGTTACAGATCGAGACATTCGAATCCCCTCAAGGGAATAATCTCAATCTGTAACAGTAACTCGGCAAAATCAGTCCCAGATGTTACAGATTGAGACAAAGGGACGGCGCGGTTCGTAAGTATCTCGATCTGTAACACCTAGCCCACTTTTAACGGTCCAGTTGTTACAGACTTAGACAAACCGGCAGACAACGAAAGCGGCGACGCCCGTGATGGACGTTGCCGCTTTTCTATTGAGAAAACTACTCGGTTTTCGTTACTAACCACCACAATGGGGACAGGCACCTTTGTGGTGGTTTTGGTCTTAGCCCGTCCCTTGCTGTTAGACCGTGATGACGTTGTCCATTGCCCGGTACTTGGCAGGGACATCGCCTGCGGTAATAATCGTTGCGTCACGGAAGTCCGCGAACTTGACGGGCGCCACCATGCCAAATTTACTGGCGTCCGAGATTACGAAGCGCTTGGCCGTATGGCGCATCGAGATACGCTTTACTTGCGCCTCCTCGATATCGGGCGCCGTGAAGCCCTGCTCGGCGGCAATGCCGTTAGAGCCCCAAAAGCCACAGTTGAAGTTGTAGCGGTCTAAGGTTGCCAAGGCATCGGGGCCAACGAGCGCCTCGGTCTCGGGTTTGAGCTCGCCACCCAGCACCACGGTACGCATGCCGCGCAAAGCAAGGCGTTGAGCATGGAGCACGGAATCGGTCACATAGGTGACATCTTCAAGGTGTGGAAGATGCTCGATGAGCCTGAGCGTCGTCGAACCCGAGTCGATGTATACAAAGCTCTCGGGCTCCACAAGTGCCGCCGCACGGGCGCAGATACGTTCCTTGTCGTCGTTATGGAGATCGCTGCGCTCATTAAGCGTTAGGTCGCGCGTCACGTGCGCGCGCTCAAGGCTCGTCGCCCCACCGTGCACCTTGGCGATACGGTGTGCGCGATTGAGCATCTGCAGGTCGCGCCGAATGGTAGACGCCGTCACGCCCAGGGCTTCGGCAAGCTCCGGCACGGTAACCGAGCCGGTCTGCTGAACCATCGACACGATCGCGTTGAGCCTATCTTCCGCTAGCATCGCTTACTCCTCCTCGGGGTACACGACTCCCCAGTCGGCGCGTAGCTTGGTCATCAGCTCCATAACATCAGAAGCATAATCCAGCAGCTCACGCTTAGAGTCGTCGCCGGCAACGGCCTTCTCAAGATCGGCCATCTCATAGCAAAGGGCGTAAGCCTCGGTGCCGGCGTGGACCTCCTCGCGGTGGCCGTCCGCAGTCCACACGATAGTCGCGTGATCGGCGCGCGGATACTCGTTGACCTCGATATAGCACTTATCGAAGCTAATAATCGAGCGCTTGGGTTGCTTGGAGTGGAGCGTGAGGCTCACAACACCCAGCTGCTGCTCGGCATTACGGCAGACGATGCCGCCCGCAACGTCAACACCGGTCTCACAGGTGTTGCCCAACGAAACGACCTCAATGGGCTGGCTTGCCATAAAGAGACGCATGACGGACAGGGCATACACGCCAATGTCGAGCATGGCACCGCCAGCAAGGTTGCGGTTGTAGAAGCGATTGGTCAGATCGCCGTACTCCTTGTAGCTACCAAAGTTGAGCTGGGCGAGGTTCATGCGGCCAAACTCGCCGGCATCCACGCGACGGCGCAGCTCTTGATACAAGGGCATATGAAGCACCGTGGTGGCGTCCATGAGGACGACGTTGTGCTCGTCGGCGATGGCACGCGCCTCGTCGAGCTCAGCGGAATTGAGGGTAATGGCTTTCTCGCAGAGCACGTGCTTGCCGGCGGCCAGCGCGTCACGCAGATAGGTGATATGCGTGTTGTGCGGCGTGGTGATATAGACGGCGTCGATGCCCGGATCGGCG
Organism: uncultured Collinsella sp.; assembly: GCA_947642445.1. Lineage (GTDB taxonomy): Bacteria > Actinomycetota > Coriobacteriia > Coriobacteriales > Coriobacteriaceae > Collinsella. Next base: position 26,263 of record CANRSF010000012.1, read on the forward strand.
TAGAGGTCCTCAACCGATTCATAGACCTTCTCGATGCCATACTGCTCAGCAAAAGCCTGAGCCTTGGACAGCGTACGGTTGGCGACGCCCGCAAGCTTGCGGCCGGCAAGAGCGAGAGACTGGGCCATCTGGTTGGCGATAACGCCGCACCCGATCACAGCCCAACGAAGCTCGGGAGCCGTAAAGATATCATCGGGGAATGGCTTGTCCTGGACCGAAGCGAACGCTGCTTTTGCGGCTGCCGCGGAGTCGAGTGGAGCCTGCTTGGAATCTACCATATGTGCCTCCTGTGTCATAGAACGTCTTGCATTTCGGATAGCTCTATATTCGCACAAACACGCGCGTCTGTGCGTGTTTGTGCGTATCTCACCGCTAAACGGTCATTTTTGTCCCGTAAACGGCGCATCTATACGCATATTCACGCAATCCCACGCACGCAAATACGCACAAATGCGAACCGGTCATTGCTCAGAGACAGGGGCTTATGCTTAGAACTCAAAAGACAGGATGATCCGCTTCGCCTTCGCTCATGGCGCGCTGCAGCTCTAAGGACCGTCCCAAACTGCCGACAGAAAAGGAACGTTCCAAACTGCAGACAGAAAAAGAACGTCCCCAGGCGCCGGCATTTCAAGAGCACTCATTTAAGTCTGTCCCCAATGAGTGGGAGTAATCAGAGACCCTTTGCGAGGGAGGCCGGACGTGGCCTTCCTCGTTTTTATTCATGGACTTTAGTCCGTGCCGCGCGGCACGCGCGGCATAGAAAGCCACCCGCTCAGCGGGTGGAGGCCAATTTCCGCTACGCGACAAAAACCTTCCCCCTAGCATGAGGATTGTTCAGGTCATCATACTAGGGGGAAGGTGATTGCTGTGGCCCAGAAAGCCAACAGCCTCGCGCACACGAAATGGCTGTGCAAGCACCGCATCGCACCGAGGTCAAGCTCATCGCCGCCATCGTCGAGAAGCACCCCAAGGTGCGCTTTGCCGCGAGCCGCACCTCGGCCCACGCCGACCTCTACGACCGTATGGAGCAGGCCCTGTGCGAGCGCGTGGCCAACGCGGTGGAGGTCGTCCGCTCCGACATCAGCCCCGCGCTTCTTGTCCACACCGGTCCAAACCTCGTGGGTGTGGCGGTCCAGGGACTCTAGCGGAGGCGGGGCGTCCTGCCCAAAAACAAATGCAAAAGACGAGCACTTCTTGCCGCTCAATTGGCAAGAAGCGCTCGTCTTTTCTTAACGCGTTGTATGGCGGAGAGAGCGCAAGTTACGCGAGCGCCCTTCTTGCCAGCTCGGCCGCGCCGAGGATTCCTTGGTCGCCGCCGCAGCCCGGGGCGCAGATGTAGCTCTCCATGTCCTTAAGCTCGGCGGTCTGGATGTAGCCACCCAGATATTCGAGGGTCTTCTTGCGGACGATGCCGTAGAGCTGCTCCTGGTGCATCACGCCGCCGCCGAGGACGATGCGGCGAGGCGAGTACATGAGCACGATGTTCGCGCACATCTGCCCCAGATAATCCCCCTCGAGCGCCCACACCTCATCGTTGTCCGCGAGCTCGGCCGCGGGCTTTCCCCAGCGCGCGGCGATGGCGGGGCCGGAGGCGAGCCCCTCGAGACAGCTCGCGTGGCTCGGGCAGACGCAGCGTCCCTCCTCGGTGGGACGGGTCCTTACCAGCATGTGACCGGCCTCGGGGTGCAGCATACCGTGAAGGAGTCTGCCCGCGCACATGACGCCCGCACCCACGCCGGTGCCGATGGTCACGTAGACGGCGTCCTCGAGCCCCTTGCAGCAGCCGAAGACCACTTCGCCGAGGCAGGCAACGTTAACGTCCGTGTCGTAGGCCACCGGAATCCCGAGGTCGTCGGCGAACGCGGCGCGAAGACCATGGCCTCGCCACGCGAGCTTGGGCGTCTGGAGGATGGAGCCGTAGCGCTCGTCGTTGGGGTCGACGCAGGTCGGGCCGAAGGCGCCGATGCCCAACGCGTCCACATCGCGGGCGGTGAACCACTCGATCATCTGCGGGACGGTCTCGGCGGGCGTAAGCGTCGGGGTCTCCATACGGTCGAGGACCTCGCCGTCGCCGGACACCACGGCACAGACCATCTTGGTCCCGCCGGCTTCGAGGGCGCCGAGCCTCATTTGCTTTTCGCTCATGTGATCCTCCTTACAAAGGGACGCCCGCAGTCATGGTCAACCGCGGGCGCCCATAACGTTGGCTTGTTTCGAGGCGACCCTACCTGGGCACGCGGTCCTGCCTCGCGGCAAACGGGGCGAGCACGGCGTGCGGCTCGCTTTGGTACCAGTAGGCGACGGTGGAGATGTCGTCCTCGCGCTCGTAGAGCTTGATGTCGTCGTTGCCGAGGTCCTGGAACGTCACGCGCAGGTCCTCCTTGAACGAGATCGGGTCGGGAAGGTGCCACCTGTAGAGGCCGTGCCTGGGCAGCGCGTCGTCGTTAGTCGCGAGCATCGGATTCGGGTTCGGCTTGCCCGCGCTGAAGCGGTCGCGCGTGGCGTCGCGCGTCGAGCGGTACGGGTAGCCGGCGAACAGCGTGTTGAAGCACTGCGCCTCGGGCAGCGCGTGGGGCGGCCTGTCGAGGAAGGCCCAGGCACCGCCGAAGTAGTCCTCGGCTCCCGTCGAGGTGACCGTGGGGAACTCCTCGTCGCCGTCGAGGAAGAACTTCATCTCGCCCTCGCCCCACCAATAGCGCTCCAGGGCGCACAGGGCCATGTAGGTGCCGACGTAGTAGCCCTTGCCGCGCACGCCGTCGAGCACGGTGTAGTCGACGCCCCTGCGGGTGCTGCGCTCGCGGTTAAAGCGGGCGTGGAAGTACATGGCGTCGTCCGGCACGTCGGTGAGCGCGTAGTTGAACGTGTAGAAGATGTACTTAATGAACCCGGGGTGCTCGCTCGTAAGCGTGACCTTGGCGTGCTTCCTGAAGGGCATCTCGAAGTAGCAGTTCATGCCGCCCGTCGGGTTCACGCAGATGGGCATCGAGTTGACGATGGCGCGCTCACCGAAGCCGTTGCAGAAGAAGTCGCCGACAGGGCACTCGACCGAGGGGGTCTCCTCGTCGTCCCAGTAGAAGCGCAGCACGAGGTCACGCATGACGAAGCTGCCAGCGGCGGTCTTGTCGGGGACGGTCATCCAGATGTGGCGGATGATGCCGGGGCCCTCGATGTCCGCGAGCGTGATGGTCTCGCCGGACTCAAGGGGCACGCAGCACGAGCCCTTGCGGCCGACGCCGAGGTGGCTGGCCGACATGGCGGCGCGGCCCTTCTCGCCCGTGATGTTCTCGGGGGTGATGGCGCGGCTTTCCTCACCGCCGTGCATCCACACGTCCTTAAGGAACTCTCTCATCGTCGACCTCCTCTATTCGTCGTCGTCGCACTCGGCGGAACTGGCACCGTTCACGTAGATGATCTGCTGGCGCGCCTCGTTGACGAGGGCGTCGAAGTCGAGTTTCTCGTCGGGGCGCGCGAGCGCGACCGTCATGGCGAGCGGGAGGTTGACACCCGCGATCACGTGGATCCGGTCGGAGGCGAAGCGGGAAAAGCGCTGGTTCACGCTGCCGCCGTACGCGTCGGTGAGGACGACGACCTCGTCAGTGCCCGAAAGAGCCGCCTCGACCGCCGCGTCGAGCCCCTCGCCGTTGTCGTTCACGTAGGCGCACACGGCGTTGACGGCGTCGCCCTTACCCGTAAGGAACTCGAGGGTGTCCTTGAAGCCCTGGGCGAGAAGGGAATGGCTCGCCACAACTATCTTTCTCATTGATTCACCAATCTCTTGGGTCGAAGCTAGGCGAGGATGCCGGCGGCGGAGGCGACCATCGCGAGGACGATCACCACGAGGATGAGGGCCGTCATGCTCGCGTTCTTCTTGGTAAGAAGGTAATACGCGCTTCCCGTGATGGCGGCGGGGATCATGGCAGGCAGGATCTTGTCGAGCAGCGGCTGAATCTCCATCGCGACGTCGCCGAAGCTGAAGCTAATCGGGCAGGTGACGCCGATGACCGAGGCGATGAGGCAGCCGACCACGGTGAGGCCGAGCACGGAGGCGGCAGTGAGGTTGGGAAGCTTCTCGCTGAAGTCGGTGACGAGCTTCACGCCCTGCTTGTAGCCGAACTCGAGGGCGTGCATGCGGACCCAGAAGATGGCCAGGATGAGCGCGAACCAGATGCCGGCTCCCACGGGGTTGCCCTCGATGGCCATGTAGGCGGCGATGGAGCCCATGATGGTCGGGATCATGGTCATGAGCAGGGAGTCGCCAACGCCGGCGAGCGGTCCCATGGTGCCGATCTTCAGGTCTTGGACGGCGTCCGCCGCCGCTAGGCCGTCGCGCTCCTCCATGGCCACGCAGGCGCCAAGGATGATGGCGGCGAGCCAAGGCTGGGTGTTGTAGTAGCGGAAGTGGTTGTTGAGCGCTTGCTTATAGTCCTCGTCGTTCGTGTAGATCTTCCTCAGGACCGGCGAGAGGGCGTAGGCGACTGAGGCGCCCTGCTGGGTCTGGTAGTTGAAGGTGCACACGCTCATGAGCCAGCGCCAGTTCGCGTTGCGCAGGTCCTTCTTGGTGACCTTGTAGCCGGAGGGCTTGCCCTCGGCGACGGCGGTGATGTTCTCGTTTTCCATGGTTACTCATCCTCTCCGATGAAGGCGTCTGCGGAAGCGTGGGCGGCGAGCTCGGTGTCCCTCTCGGCACGCTGGTAGAACGCAATCGCGAGGGCAACGCCGACGATGGCGGCGCCGATGATGGGCACGTTCAGGAAGGCCGAGAGGAAGAAGCCGGCGAGCAGGTACTGGAAGTACTTGGCGGTTGGCATGTAGCGGAGCAGCATGGCGATACCGACGGCCGGGAGCATCTTGCCGGCGAGGGTGAGGCCGGAGAGGAACCACTGGGGCATGACCTCGAGGAGCCAGTTGACGGCGGGCTGGCCGAGCGTCACGGAGACAAAGACGGGCAGGGCGGCGCACAGGCCGAAGAGCGCGGGGCAGACCCACAGGATGGCGTTCATCTGATTGAACTTACCCTCGTTGCAGAACTTCTGGGACTTCTCGACGACAAAGCCGTTGAGGATCTTGGCGACGACGTCGAGCTGGATGCCGAGCATGCCGACCGGCAGGCCGATGGCGAGGCCCGTGTCGGAGCCCAGGGTCACGCCGTAGGCGGTGGCGATGATGGCCATCGTGCCGTAGTCGGGAATGGAGGAGCCGCCGAAGCCCGCGACGCCGAGCTGCATGAGCTGAATGGTGCCGCCGATGACAAGGCCGGTCTTCCAGTCGCCCATGACGACTCCGGTGATGAGGCCCCAGAAAACGGCGTAATTGACGAAGATCATCGGGATGCCGTAGTAGTCCACGTGCTTGATGAAGGCCAGCAGGGTCAAAAGGACGACCTGCAGGATAGTGAAGTTGACCATATTTCCCCCTTAGATGAGGTCTGCGACGGAGACGGGCTTGTCGGCGGGCACGAACTGGGCCGTCACCTTGACGCCACGGGCGATGAGCGCCTTGTAGCTCTGGACGTTCTCGGCGGAGGCGTAGGCGCGCTGGGTGAGCTGGATGCCGTCCTCCTTGACGAGCGAGCCGCCGACGACCAGCGACGGGAGCTCGACGCCCGACTCGACCAGGCGAAGCATCGTCTCGGGCTCCTTGGCGATGACGAAGACCTTCTCGCGGTCGTACTTGCCCGCGGCGAAGTTCTTGAGCGCGGTCTGCTCGGAGATGATCGAAACGGCCATGCCCGCGGGGCGCGCCATCCTCATGGTGGACTTCAGGACCTCGTCGCCGGCGACCTTGTCGTCGATGACCATGACTCGGGTCGCACCCGACACCGGGGCCCACTGCGTCACGATGATGCCGTGAAGCAGGCGATTGTCGATTCGTGCCATAACAACACTCATGTTTGCTCCTATCAAATGAAGTTTTGCGTTCGGTACTGCCTCGGCGCTATCCGGATTCGCGCCGGGCAAGGGGTTATCGGATTATTGAGGACGCGCGGTCAGCTTGCGGCGGCGTGGGGAAGGTCACTCGTCGAGCAGGAGGTCCGAGGAGCCGAGGCGCTCTTCTCGCGCCGGGGCGGCGCTCACGCTTATGTAGTCGAAGACATATGCGATCTCGCTTACGGGAACCTCTACGCGATAGCGCGTCGAGATGCTCGAGAAGCTCTGCCTGAAGGACTCGATGAAATCGGCGCGTTCCTCCTCGAAGCGGTCCTGGCCAACGTAGGTCTCAATGGGGTTTCTGGTAACAAGGCGCTCGACGAGACAGCAGAGGTGAACGTAGAGCCCAATGATGGCGTTGCTGCCGATCTTCTCGCCTGTCCTGCGCTGAAGCTCGTGCACGGCGCTCTCGATCTCATGGAATAGCCGCTCCGGGTCGAGGATGGTGATGGAGCGGATGACGTTCTGCAGCGTCATGTTCGAGAGCAGCTTCTCGTGGAAAGAAGAGAGCTCGGAAGCGTCAAGCCACCTGCCGAACACGGCATCAACCTTAGAGGCGGACGCCGTCGACATGATGTCCTCGAGGGCGACGAAGGGGACGGAGGCGACCCCGGGGTCTCCCGTGCCGATGACGGCGCAGACGCGGTGCTCGGAGAAAACGGCGTCGTTCGACCCGTTCGCGACGAGCTGCTTGAAGGGCCTCGTGAGCAGGCGCGCGCCTATGGTGCGCGGGAGGCTCTGCGAGACGAGCTGGCGTATCCTCTCCGCGGCGTCGACCCCGGACTCGGAGCAGAAGACGATGGCGTCCTCACGGTTGACGCGCTCGATCACCTTGCAGTGCGTCACGCACGCGGCGGTCGCATCGCCAAGAACCTCGGCGATGGACTTGCCGCCGAGCAGCCCGACCCCGATCTCGAGCGCAAGACCGGTAGAGACGTTGTTCACCACGCCGATAGTGGAGTCGGTAACGTTCTCGAGGGCCTTATAGGCCTCCTCCAAGGAGCCCATGTCGACGAGGAACACGACCCCGGTGCAGTAGGAATGGCGGTCGACGAGGCGCTGGAGCGGACCGACGATGTCCTTCAGCTGCTGGTCGTAGGGCATGTCGACAGCCTCGTACACATGCATGCCGAGCATACGGTTCGCCGCGTCGGCGATGCTCGTCGCCGTTGAGTAGCCGTGGGACAAGATGACGCAGAGCGTCCGAAGGGCCTTCGCATCGCGAGACTCCGATGCGACACACAGCGTCAGAAGCGTCTTCGTGAAGTGATCGAGCGAGATTCCCAGCGCCCCTTCCACGTCTGCGGCGACCTGATCGGAGACACTCGAGGCAAACGGCAATTCGGAGGTCACGGCACCGAGGAGATGGGAGATTTGCTCCGCACAGGCAGACTTTCGCTTAGCCAGGCCGATACCCGGCCACAACTGCAGGCAAATCTCCTGGGCCAGTAGAAAAGCGACCTTCCTCGAAAGCTCGATGCCATAAGAAGAGCCTGCGTCGGCAAGGACCGCGCCCACGACGCGCTCGAAGGCGCGCGACCTCGAGGAGGCGACGCCGTGGTCGAAGATCAAGTGATCCTCAACGCCGCGCACAGCGGAGACAGCTTGCGAGACAAGCTCGGAGACAGAGAGCTCCCCGGCGCAGAATCGCTCATCGAGGGAGCACAGGGCATCGAGCGCCTGCTCGACCGGCCCTGTGCTCTCGGCGGCATCCAGAGACGCGTCGATCAGAACGCCATCGTCGGGCTGTTGATCGATCTGCGCGGAGGAGAGGAGCCCGCTGGGAAGAAGATACGGGCGAACGACGACGTAGTCGCCCTCGCGATTGAGGAACGCTTTGGCACAGCAGTTCGTCACGCAGGCGCGCAAGCCGGCGATGTTATCGGAAAAGTCCGCGTTCACGAGGCAACGGTATGCGCCGCGGCTGATCTTCACATCAGAACCGATTCGGCACCCCTCGCTGCGCAGGAAGCTCAAGATGAGATCCTCGCGCTCCTCGGGGGTCCGCTCCTTGAGTGAGGGGACGCGGGCACAGATGGGCATTTTGCTGTAGGCCGAGGAAACCTTCAGGTCATCGGCGGAAAGCGTCGTCGAAAGAACGAGGCGAGCGCGCGGCGCATCCTGGGAGGCATCGAGCCCGAGGGCCGTCGCAAGGCAGTGCTCCATCGCAGAGGGAGAGAGTGCCTCGATGCCGTTGACAAAGACCACACCCCCGCGCGCTTTCGCGATCGACTCGTCAAGAAGCCCGTTGAACGAGGCGGCGTCCGGGACCCCGGCGCAGTCGATGCGCACATAGGAGGAGTCGCGGGACAGCAAGCCCTGGTTCTTGCCGTACTCGTACACAAGGCGAGAAAGGAAAGACTTACCGACACCCACGCCGCCGCTCAAGAGGATGGGCAGGCCAAACGGAGGGTACTGAACCGCAGCCTTGCACTGCTCGACAACGGAGCTGAGGCTCATGTCGAAGCCCACGGCACGCGCGAAGTCGCGGTGATCGGCGATTCCCGTCGCCTGGATGAGGTCGGCGAGCGAGGCATACTCGCTTGCAGAGAGCTTTACCTGAAAACGCTTCTGGAACGCGCGGCGATGAAAATAACGGACAGGCCTGCCCGCCACCTTAACCACAAGACCGGCGCGAACAAGGTCGTTGAGGTACTGGCTCGCCAGGCTCCTGGAGATGATGAGCGTCTCGGCGATGTCGGAGGTGGACAGACGGGCAAGGTCGTCGAGCGAGACGGCAGAGGTGAGGGCCTCGAGATGCTCGAGAATCCTGTCCCTCATGTCGACGGGTTTCTTTGCCAAGCTGTCCTGTGTGGTCTTGTCCATGACTTCTTACCTCCTCGTACAAGGAGTATAAGGGGAGAACAGAGAACGGAAGGGGGCGCGTGGGGGAATCAACAGCTCCGAGGAAAAGTCCACCACTTGAGGGGCAGAAAACAACGGCCATTGAACATTCAGGGCCGACGCTCAACACTTCGGCTCGACACTTCGCTTTGGAAAGGGCCCCGGCGCGCCGGGCCTAAAGCTTAACCATGCGCGCGGCGATGCGGGCGCAGTCGCAGGCGGCCTTCTTCTCGAAGGTGTTGTAGTCGACGACCCGGCCCTCGGCGCAGGGCTTGTCGCTGATGGCGCGCACGACGACGAGGGGCACGCCGTTGAGATAGGAGGCCTGCGCGATGGTGCAGCCCTCCATCTCGCAGCACAGGTCGCCGAAGGCCGCGAGGATTCGCTCCTTCTGTTCCGCGGGCGAGACGAACTGGTCGCCGGAGACGACGCGGCCCTTGAGGACCTTAATGTCGGGGGCGACGGCGGCCGCGGCGGCGCACGCCGCCAGCAAGGGCCGGAACGGATCGCGCAAGATCAAGGCGTCGCCCGGGAGGTCGGGCGTTACCGTCAGCCGGCGCCGCGTCTGCCGCATCATGAGGGAGAACGGCCTGGCCGGCGCATACGGCAGGAAGAGGTTCAAGGTGCACCCCGGGGCGGTCAACGAGGCCGACGTGTCGAACGTCGTCGCGCGCGGCTTCGGCGGCAGGGCGCCGTGCACCCATATATGCAGCGACTTGGCCTGCGTGCGCGTCGGGGCGTCGTGGAACTACGTCTGCCTGCTCGTCGACCTCTGCAACGGGGAGATCGTCGGCCACTCCGAAGGACCGAGGAGGGACGCGCGAGCTCCGAGCCAAGCTCTTGGATTACGTGCACTGGTACAACAACTTCAGGATCCACTCGACGCTGGGCTACATGTCGCCGGTCGAGTTCAGGGAGGCGGGGCCGTCCCTCCCGGAATCGTCCAAATAAGTGTTGCCAATCCATAGCCAATCCAGCCATCATCTTCGCGAAGGCGGACGTCAGGAAAAGCTCGGCTTGAGCTCGGTCGGACGCGGTCTGTGGGGCATCATTCAGGCTCAGGGGGTCTCCTTGTCTTCTTCGGTCGCAACCTGAATGATAGGGACGGCCCCTTCTCTCTTTCCCCTTCGTTTTCGACGCGTCACCCTCTCGGCGGGCTTAAGGCCCGCGCTCGCGGGTGCAGGGGCTACGCCCAAACCCCAAAAACGTAACGCCGTGCTCGAAGCGTTTCCGGACGTCAGCGTAATCTCAAATCCCGTTCGTCAACTCATGGGCAAGCCACCTGAGACTACTCATTTCTCCTACTGGCAATGAAGACCTGCGACCTGCAGTTTTGCAAACTGCTTGAAAGCCACCTGCGTTGATTCACTTCCTATTGCAGCTGGCGGCTTGCACGCGAAAAGGCATTTAAGTTTCAAAACGGGCGTTTTCGGCGCTATCGAGCCTCCAAAGGCATCCCGCCGCGCCCTTTGGGACAAAAACAAAAACTCAAAGCCCTGAGTTCGAAAAAAGTTTTTGGAGTTGTCCCGACTTTTGTCCCCGAAGCCGACGAAACGCGACAGGGTATCACCTGGCGGCACTCGATTCGAGACGGCACCGAAAACTGGATGCAACCGGAATGACGGGACGGCAGAACCGAAGCCATCGAGTGGGGATAGAAAAAGGCCCGGGTGCCGTGGCATCCGGGCCTTTGCTAGCAACTTGATGTTGCGGGCAGCTTAGAACTTGTGGCCGCACTTCTTGCAGACGCGCAGCTTGTTCTTGCCGTCCTTCTCGTGACCGACGCGGGTAACCTTACCGCACTCGGGGCAGACGAGATTGACGTTGGAGGCGTCGATGGGAGCCTCCTGCGAAACGATGCCGCCCTGCTGGTTGGCAGCGTTGGGCTTGACGGCCTTCTTGACGACCGAAACGCCCTCGACAACGACCTTGTTCTCGGCGGGGAGAGCACGCAGGACAACGCCCTGCTTGCCGCGATCCTTACCAGAGAGAACCTGGACCTTATCGCCCTTCTTGATATACATATATCTCCCCTAACTACAGGGTCTCGGGAGCGAGCGAGACGATCTTCATGTACTTCTTGTCACGAAGCTCGCGAGCGACGGGCCCGAAGATACGGGTGCCGACGGGCGAACCATCGTTGTTGATGACAACGCAGGCGTTCTCATCAAAGCGAATGTAGGAGCCATCCTTGCGGCGGATCTCCTTAACGGTGCGAACGACGACGCAACGGACAACGTCCTTCTTCTTGACGTTGGCGCCAGGGGTAGCCTCCTGGACAGCACCGATGAACACATCGCCGATGCCTGCATAACGACGCTTGGAACCGCCAAGCACCTTGATGCAGCGAATCTTGCGAGCGCCGGAGTTGTCGGCGACGTTCAGCATGGTTTGCATCTGAATCATGGTAGATGTTCCTCCGAACTAAGAACCGAAGAGAGGTGCGCAGCCTTTATACGGCCCGTGGTATGCAAGCCAGGCATACGCACATCTTCGGAAACGTACAAGTCGTAAGAGCGACTGCTTATTTAGCGCGCTCGACGACCTCGATGAGGCGCCAACGCTTCATCTTGGACATAGGACGGGTCTCCATAACGCGGACGGTGTCGCCCACGCCAGCCGTGCACTCCTCGTCGTGAGCGTGCAGCTTCTTGGAGCTGGTCATCATCTTGCCGTACTTGGGGTGACGCTTGCGCTCGGTGATGGTGACAACAATGGTCTTGGCACCGGAGACGGAGGTAACGACACCCGTACGGACCTTACGCGAGTTACGCGAATCAGTCATGTTCTCTCCTTAGGTCCTACTCGGCGACAGCGGACTTCTCCGCTGCGATCTCGCGGGCGCGCTGCTCCGTGAGGACGCGAGCGATGTCCTTCTTCACGGTGTTGACGCGAGCGGTGTTGTCCAGCTGGCTGGTGGCCATCTGGAAACGAAGGTTAAAGAGCTCGGCGCGCATTTCCTTCAGCTTCTCAACGAGCTGAGCGTCCGAGAGCTCACGAATCTCTGCGGGCTTCATTAGTTCTCCTCCTTGGCGGCGGCGGCGTCCTCAGCAGCCCACTTGGCCTCGAGAGCGGCCTCCTCAGCCATCTCCTTCTCGATGCGCTGCTCAGCGTTCTTGGCAGCAACAATCTTGGTCTTGATGGGAAGCTTGTGCTGTGCAAGACGCAGAGCCTCGCGAGCGACCTCCTCGGGCACGCCCTTGACCTCGAACATGATGCGGCCGGGCTTGACGACGGCCACCCACTCCTCGGGATTACCCTTACCAGAACCCATGCGAGTCTCGGCAGGCTTCTTGGTGATGGGCTTATCGGGGAAGATCGTGATGTAGACACGACCGCCACGCTTCATGTAGCGGGTCATGGCAATACGAGCGGCCTCGATCTGACGGTTGGTGATCCAATGGGCCTCGAGAGCCTGGATACCAAACTCGCCGAAATGCAGCTCGGTATTACCCTTGGCCTGGCCCTTCATGGAGCCACGCTGCACCTTGCGGTGAAGAATACGCTTAGGGGCAAGCACTACTGACCCCTCCTCTCGGAGTTACGACGACGAGGACGGGAAGAGCCCTCGAGTGCAGGGTTGGGAACAGGCTGGCCCGGGAGCTTCTCGCCCAGGTAGATCCAGACCTTCACGCCGCAAGCGCCCATGGTGGTGCTAGCGACAGCCGTGCCGTAGTCGATCTTGGCACGGAGGGTGTGCAGAGGCACGCGACCCTCGCGGTACCACTCACGACGGCCCATCTCGGCACCGCCGAGACGACCGGAGCACTGGATACGGATGCCCTTAGCGCCGGCCTTGCGGGCAGACTGGACAGCCTTGCGCATAGCGCGACGGAAGGCAACGCGGCCCTCGAGCTGCTCGGCGATAGACTGAGCAACGAGGTTGGCGTCGAGCTCGGGGCGCTTGATCTCGACAACGTCGACGGAGAGCTGGCCCTTGGAGACGCCAGCGACCTTCTCGAGCTCGGTGCGGAGGGTATCGATCTCGGCACCCTTCTTACCGATGACAACGCCGGGGCGAGCGGTGAGGATGATGACCTTCACCTTGTCGCCAGCGCGCTCGATCTCGACGCGGGAGACAGCTGCGCGGGAAAGACGCTTCTCGAGGTACTTGCGGATCTCGAGATCGTTACCGAGGGTCTTAGCGTAATCCTTCTCTGCGAACCAGCGGGAGCGCCAGTTCTCGGTGATGCCAAGACGGAAGCCGGTGGGGTAGACTTTCTGACCCATACAGCTTTACGCCTCCTTTCGAGGAGCAACGACGACGGTGATGTGGGAAGTACGCTTCAGAATGCGAGAAGCGGAACCCTTGGCGCGGGGACGGATGCGCTTAAGCGTCGGACCCTCGTCAACATAGGCAGCGGCGACAACCAGGTTGTCGGCACGCAGACCGTTGTTGTTCTCGGCGTTCGCAACGGCGGAACGGAGAACCTTCTCGACATCCACGGCGACGGCGCGGTCGCAGAAGTGGAGGATGTCGAAGGCCTGAGCGACAGGCTTGCGGCGGATCAGATCGACCACCAGGCGGGCCTTGCTGGGGGAAACACGCACGTACTTAGCGACGGCGCGAACCTCGGTGGCCTCAGTTTCAATAGACTTAGTTGCCATTTACGGTTAACCCCCTATTTGGCCTTGTGGCCACGGAACGTACGAGTCGGCGCGAACTCGCCGAGCTTGTGACCAACCATGGACTCGGTAACATACACGGGCACATGCTTGCGGCCGTCGTGGACGGCGATGGTGTGACCAACCATCTCGGGGAAGATGGTGGACGCGCGGGACCAGGTCTTCACGACGTCCTTCTTGCCAGCCTCGTTCATCGCGGTGATACGCGAGAGAAGGCGAGTCTCCACGAACGGGCCCTTTTTGAGACTTCTGCTCATAAGTGCTTTCTCCTAAAACTCGGTATCCGAAATTACTTCTTACGGCGACGAATGATGTGCTGGTTCGAGACCTTCTTCTTCTTGCGCGTACGAAGGCCCTTCGTCGGCTTACCCCAGGGGGTAACAGAGGGACGACCAGAGGTGTGGTTCTTGCCCTCGCCACCGCCGTGCGGGTGGTCGACAGGGTTCATGACGGTACCGCGGACGGTCGGGCGCACGTTCATGTGACGCTTACGGCCGGCCTTGCCGATGACGATGTTGGCGTGATCGGCGTTGCCGACCTCACCGACGGTGGCGCGGCAGGTAACGAGGATGCGGCGCATCTCGGAGGAAGGCATACGGACGATAGCGTACTTGCCCTCCTTACCCATCAGCTGGCAGGAGTTACCGGCGGAACGGGCGATAGCAGCGCCCTTGCCCGGCTGGAACTCGACGGCGTGGATGAGCGTACCGACGGGGATGTCGGCGAGGGGCAGAGCGTTGCCCGGCTTGATGTCGGCGTCAGAACCGGACATGATGGTCTGACCGACCTCGAGGCCCTTGGGGGCCAGGATGTAGCGCTTCTCACCGTCAGCGTAGTGCAACAGAGCGATGCGAGCGGAACGGTTCGGATCGTACTCGATCGTGGCAACCTTGGCGGGCACGCCGTCCTTGTTGCGCTTGAAGTCGATCACGCGGTAACGACGCTTCACGCCGCCGCCCTGGTGGCGGGTGGTGATGCGGCCGTTGTTGTTACGACCGGCCTTCTTGGGCAGGGGCTCGAGAAGAGACTTCTCGGGCTTGGTGCAGGTGATCTCGGAGAAGTCGGAGATCGTCTGCCAACGCCTACCAGCGGAGGTCGGCTTAAGGTGCTTTACAGCCATTACAATCCCTTTCAATAGGAATCCGTTAGCCATCGCAGACAGGGATTCGAGGTTCTGCCTCGGGTGCGATGACACCGGACGTATACACGGTTCCGGGCGTGTCCATTTTATACGCCCAAAACCTTGAGCTCTCGCCTCCCCTATTTGGGAGGCATGAGCTCACTCAACAGCAGCGAGTCTTAGGCCTGGTTGCCAAAGACCTCGATGGTGTCGCCCTCGGCCAGCGTGACGATGGCCTTCTTCCAAGAACGGGTCTTGCCGGCGACATAGCGCACGCGCTTGGTCTTGGGCTTGACCGTCAGGGTGTTCACGCGAACGACCTTGACGCCGAAGATCTCCTCGACAGCGTCCTTGATCTGATACTTGTTAGCATCCTTGGCGACCTCGAACGTGTACTTGTTCAGCTCCATACCGGAGAAGGAACGCTCGGACACGATCGGACGGATGATGATCTCGTGGGCGGTCATTTATGCAAGCACCTCCCCGAAGTGAGCGGCGATGTCGGCGGGCATCAGCACGGCGTTGTTGTTGACGAGATCGTAGGTGTTGGCCTCGTCGGCAGTGATGATGAACGTCTTGGGAATGTTGCGGAACGACAGGTAGGCGTTGACGTCCTCATCGCGAACGATGATGGTCAGACGCTTGCCCTCAAGGCCGAGAGCCTTGAGCATGGCGACGGCAGCCTTGGTGGAAGGCTTCTCGAAGCCGTAGTCGTCGACGAGCACGAGCTCGCCATCGGCCAGCTTGGCGGACAGCGCGGAGCGCATAGCCAGCTTGACCTCCTTGTTGTTCATACGCTTAGCGTAGGAACGGGGCTTGGGGGCGAAGACAACGCCACCGTGACGCCACTGGGCAGCACGGATGGAACCCTGGCGGGCACGGCCGGTGCCCTTCTGACGCCAAGGCTTCTTGCCGCCACCGGAAACCTCAGAGCGACCCTTAGCAGACTGGGTGCCCTGACGCCAAGAGGCCATCTGGCACTTGACGATGTGGTGCATAACGTGGATGTTCGGCTCGATGCCGTACACCTCAGCGGCGAGCTCGGCCTCGGCGACCTTCTTGCCCTCGCTGTTCTTTACTTCAAACTTTGCCATTTAAGTGTTCTCCTTGGTATGACGCTGGGCAAAATGGGCTGGGCCCTTAGGCCATACGGATGGCGACGAGACCATTCTTGGCACCCGGGACAGCGCCCTTGACCAAGATGAGGTTCTGCTCGGCATCGATGCGGACAACGGAAAGGTTCTTGACGGTAACGCGCTCGTTACCCATGTGACCGGCCATCTTGACGCCCTTGAGGACGCGCGCAGGATAGGCGCACTGACCGATAGAACCGGGGTGACGCTGGAAGTGAGAACCATGCGTCATAGGACCGCGGCGCTGACCCCAGCGCTTGATGCGACCCTGGAAGCCCTTACCCTTGGAGGTACCGATGACGTCGACCTTCTCGACATCAGCGAAATCAGCGACGGTGACGACCTCGCCGACCTTGTGCTCCTCGCCGTTCTCGACGCGGACCTCACGAAGGAAGCGGACAGGCTCGACGCCAGCCTTGGCGAAGTGACCAGCCATGGGCTTGTTCACGTTCTTGGCCTTGATGTCGCCGAAACCGATCTGGACGGCGTCATAGCCGTCGGTTGCCTGAGTTTTAACCTGCGAGACAGCGCAGGGGCCAGCCTGGATGACCGTGACGGGAACGACGTTGTCGTCCTCGTCCCAAACCTGGGTCATGCCAATCTTGCGGCCGAGAATCATGCTGATCAAGATATGATCCCAACTCTCGCGTGGTCTTGGGACAATGCGTACACCACCGAGCGTACGCCCCTAGAGGACCACTACTTACACGACGTGCTCCCCAGCCTTGTATTTCGCCCGGACTACCTGACAACCCTATTAAGCAGGCATTTTGTCCAGCCAGAATACTCCCCTGGTTTCACACAGCTGTTTAGTATACACGGCTGCGGGCGTATCCATCGAGATTCATATTTCACTCACATTGTTTACGCAGGTAAAGTGCGTGGATGGCTCCCGAGCACGGCGGAGGGCCGGAGAAATATATTAAGGTCCCTGCTCTACAGTCCTGCGCAAGACGGAGAGCACATTAAGTGCTCTCCTTTGCGTGCGGAACTCGCGATGACCTTAATATATTTCTCCGGCCCTCCGCCGTGCTCGGGAGACGACACGTTGATGTCTGCTTAACTCTGCTCGCTCAGGCTAATGACTTTGTTGGGGGTCCACTATTTGCTGGAGGGTGAACTTGCATTGCATTGGCTCGCCCTCTACTTGTGGCTCCGCCTCATCAAAATCGAAAATCATAATGGCGCAGTTGGGGAGTTTTGTTGGGAGCTCGAAGCCCTCTGGGGCTGCAGCCTTGATGAATTGGCGGCTGGCGCTGCCGTGGCTTACTGCTAGGAGGGTTTCGATGCCCTCGGCGCCCATGAGATTGGTAAGGGTACCTACCATGCGTTCTTGCAGCGCCTGGCTTCCTTCTCCTCCGAAGGTGACCAGGTCCTCGCCCGGATCCCAGACGTCGGTGGGTAGCGCGTCGTGGGGGCCCTCTTCGAAGCTGCCGTAGCTACGCTCGATGATGCCTTCGCAGGGCTCGACTGCTGCGTCCGGACCGAGGAGCTCGGTTGCGACAAGACTTGCCGTGTCCATGGCTCGGCCTAAGGGCGAAGAGACCACTTTGTCGGGAACGACGCCGTGGGCTTTGAGCGATGCGGCTGCCATTCTCGCTTGTTTGCGGCCCAGGTCGGTCAACGGTGAATCGCAGCGGCCCTGGACGAGCTTTTTGACGTTGAATTCCGTCTGGCCATGGCGGAGCAGATACAGCCTCTTCATGTTCTCCCCTTCTGTATACATTGCCTTGCCGGCACAGCCCTACTCTTGGGTACGGCCTACGTAGTCTTCGTCGATCGTGATCTTGGCGACCGACTTGGGATATTCCGATTCGACCCGTTTCGCCAACGCGCGCTTCAGGTCCTCGGCGCTCATCGTCAAATCCGAGGGTCGTACGCAGTCAAAGATCACGTTGGTATGCGTGGGGCCCGGAACACAGCGTAGGTCGTGGATCGAGAGGCGGCTATCAATCTCTTGAGCCATAGCGTTGATGCGCAGACGCATGCTCGCCACCTTTGGATCGTCGGTCACGATGGGATCGTAATGGAGCGTGACGATCATGCCGTCTTCGACCCTAAACGACTGCTCGATGTTATCGAGCGTGTCGTGACTTTCCAGCGGGCTGGCCTCGGCTGCCATCTCGGCGTGAGCGCTTGCGAACTTTCTGCCTGGGCCGTAGTCGTGAACCATCAAATCGTGAACGCCCAAAACGCCGGGGTAGCTCATGATTTTGTCTCGAATGTGCTTGACCAGCTTAGGATCGGGCGCCTGGCCCAAAAGCGGGCTCATCGTATCCTGGATGAGTTCAAAGCCGCTCCAGCCAATATAGGCGCCAACGGCAAGGCCGACCCATGCATCTAGATTGATATGCGTCACCTGCGAAACAATCGCGCACGCCAACACGGCGCCCGTGGCTAGAACATCGTTCTTGGAATCCTGCGCGGTCGCATGCAGCGTCTCGGACTCAATGCGATCGCCGAGTTTTTGGTTGAGGGCCGCCATCCAAAGCTTAACAATCATCGAAAGCACCAAGACTGCCACCAGGGCAAGCGAGAACTCGACAGGTTCGGGGTGGATGATGCGCTCAACCGAGGACTTCACCAGCTCAACGCCAATCAGCAGCACGAGCGCCGCCACGACCAGACCCGAGAGATACTCGTAGCGGCCATGTCCGTAAGGATGCTCGGGGTCGGCCGGCTTGCCCGCCAGCTTAAAGCCAAGCACGCTCACGATGTTCGAGCTGGCATCGGACAGGTTGTTCATGGCGTCCGCCACAATCGAAACCGATCCCGACAGCACGCCAATTGCACCCTTCGCAGCGCAAAGCGCAACATTGGCGAGAATACACACTATGCCCGTCAACGTTCCCACGCGCGCACGGTCGCCCTGCGCACGACGAACAATCCACTCGACCATCCTCATCAGTCCCCACGGTACTACCTATATATCTATTGCTCAAACGGATTGTAGTGTAGCCACTTTGTCCCCCAGATACAAAAAGGCCGCAACCCACACGGGCCGCAGCCTTGGAATATGACAAAGGAATCGTCCTTTTGTCGCACAGATTTATGCGCTTGCTTCAGCAGCGCTCGCCACTGTTTCGAGCGAATCAACTTCGTGTTCTGCCGCCTGCACCTTTGTCGGCACCACGCCAAAACAGCAGCTCAGCGCCGCAGACACCGCAAATGCCGTGCCACCGGCAGCGCAGCACCACAGCAGGTCCGAAATGCCGCCCGTGGCAAAGCCAATGACCATAAGGACATTCGTCATGCCGATGGTATAGGCCGTAACGTGGCCCACGGCCGCAACAAGGCCTCCGACGGCGCCGCCAATGGCCATGCATGTCAGACACCTGCCATATTTAAAGCCGCATCCGTACAGCGCTGGCTCGCTTACGCCGCCAAGAATACCCGAGATTGAATAGCCCAGCATGAGCGCCTTCTCGTCCTTATCCGCAACGCGGAGCGACGCGCCAAAGGGCATACCCCAAACGGCGAACGTCGCCATCGTCGCAGCGATCAGAATGCACGAATCCGTTCCCACACTCATAAACTGCGCATAGGCGAGCGATAGGACAACGTTGCTGACACCCGCGATCTTAAGAAACTCCCAACTCGCGGCAAGCCCCATAAGCGTGAGCAGCGACACGATGCCACCGGAATTGCCAAGCATAAACATAAGCTGTCCCAACAGCATGCCCAGATAGCTGCCCGCCGGCGCCGTAATACACAGCGAGACCGGAACCATGACGAGCATGGTTGCAAACGGAACAAACGAAAACGCCACGGCCTTAGGGATAACGCGCTGGAAGAAACACTCCACTCGCCATAGCACGGGTACCGAGATGAGAACCGGAATAACAGTCGTTGTGTAATCGTTGACCGGCGCGGGAAGCAGACCATACACGAAAGTCATCGATGCCCCCGTCGTCGATGCGGCATCGACGAGCTTAAGCAGATCGGGCGCAATCAATACGCCGCCCAGCATCATGCCCAGCTGCTCCGAGCAACCGAGCTGGCGGGCGGCCGCCCAACCAAGATAAATGGGCAAAAAGTAGTAGCCGGCGTTATAGAGCCAACTGTAGAACAGGCGATAGATTTCGGAATCGGCAGACCACAGGCCCAGCATGCCTTCGCCCATAATGACGGCGGCGGTGCGGAACAACGCCGCGCAAACAATAAACGGCAGCGCCGACATCATGCTTTTGGACAGATAGTCCACCACGGCCATGGCGTTTGATGAAACCGTCGTTGTAAACGAGGTGTTAGAAACTTGTGACATGGAACGCCTTTCCCAATGTGACATGCGGGCTGTCCCTTTGTCACATCGTGCGGTACTGACCGATTGCGCGGTACTTTTCGTAGCGGAGGTTTGTGAGGGTCGCGTCGTCGAGCTGCTCAAGCGTATCGAAGGCATCAAATGCCGAGGACATGACGGCACCGGCGATCTCCTCATGCGACAGGCCCCTATCGTCAACAATGCCGTCGATGATGCCGAGCGCCAACAGATCGGGGGCCGTGAGCTTAAGCGCCTCGGCGGCCTCATTCGCGCGCTCGGTATCCTTCCACAGGATCGACGCACAGGCCTCGGGGCTCACGACCGAATAGGCCGAACTCGAGAGCATCAGGATGCGGTCAGCCACGGACAGCGCCAGCGCGCCACCAGAGCCGCCCTCGCCTGTCACCACCGAGACAATCGGCGTCTTAAGGCCGCTCATCTCCATGAGATTCTGGGCAATCGCCTCGCCCTGGCCGCGCTCCTCGGCACCGATACCGCAAAACGCGCCCGAAGTATCAACCAGGCACAGAACCGGCCGACCAAATTTCTCGGCTTGGTGCATCAGGCGACGTGCCTTGCGGTAGCCCTCGGGATGTGCCATACCAAAGTTGCGACGCATGCGCTCTTTGGTCGTGGTACCGCGCTCGATGGCGATAACCGTCACGGGTCGCCCGTCTTTCCAGCCGATGCCGCCCACCACGGCAGCATCGTCGCCAAAGTAGCGGTCGCCGTGCAGCTCTACGAATCCGTCGAGACCCAACGAGATCATCTCGCCTGCCGTGGCGCGGTTCGCCGAGCGAGTCTGTTTGACGATTTCGAGCGCGCTTTTTGGTGCGGCCGAGCGCTTAAACAAGTGTCCCAGCTTTTTGTCGCGACGACCCGTATGCACGATCTCATGCGGTGCCCCCAGGCCGGGCGCGTGCCCTTCGTGCAGCGCCAGCAGCTCGCCTACCGTGAGCGCAATCTCACCACGCGGAACAACGGCATCGCAAAAGCCGTGCTCCAGCAAAAACTCGGAACGCTGGAATCCCTTGGGCAGACGCTTGTGCATGTTCTGCTCGATCACGCGCGGGCCGGCAAATGCCGTCAGGGCATCGGGCTCGGCCAGGATAATGTCGCCCTCCATGGCAAAGCTCGCGGTTACACCTCCGGTCGTGGGATCGGTGAGCACCGTGATATACAGGCCGCCCGCCTCGCTGTGGCGCCTAACCGCTGCAGAAATCTTGGCCATCTGCATGAGCGAGGTCACGCCCTCCTGCATGCGGGCGCCGCCCGATACGGTAAAGCCGACAACTGGCAATCCCAGCTCGGTCGCATGCTCAAATGTGCGACAGATCTTCTCGCCCACCACGGAGCCCATCGAGCCCATCATAAAGTTGGCATCCATAAAGAAGAGTGCGGTATCGCAACCGCAGATTTTGCCCCTGCCGCACACAACGGCATCGCGCTCGCCCGAACGCTCGCTCACGCTCTTGAGTTTGTCGGCATAACCGGGAAACGAGAGGAAGTCCTCCGACGCCAGATTAGCATCCCATTCCTCAAACGTGCCCTCGTCGACCGTCATGCGCATACGGTCGCGCCCACTCACGCGAAAGTGCTTGCCGCAACGGGGGCACACCTCGAGGTTGTCGTGCAGGCGTGCCTCATCGATCACACGGCGGCACTCCGGGCACTTGATAAACACGTGGCGCGCGGGAAACTCGGCGCATGACTCGGTCATCGGCCCCTCGAGGACGTTGACCGTCTTCGCTTTCCTATTCATCAGCATAGAGATGCCCCATCAGATCGGTGTGATACATGCCCGACAAAAACTCGTCGTTTGCCAGCACGTCGAGCTGAAGCTCGCTATTTTCGCTCACGCCCTCAATCACGAGCTCGCCCAGGGCCGAGCGCATCTTGCGAATGGCACCGTCACGCGTGGGCGCGCACACGATGAGCTTGCCGAGCATGGAGTCGTAGTACGGCGGAACTTTCGCTCCGGTAAACATGGCGGAATCCCAGCGCACGCGCGGACCACCCGGCACACGCAACGCGGTGACCGTTCCACATGACGGTAGAAAGTCCGGCGTTTCGGCATTGATGCGGCACTCCATGGCGTGGTTGCGGACCGGTACGTCCTCCTGCTCAAAGGGCAGAGGCTGGCCGGCAGCCACGCGCAGCTGCCACTTAACCAGGTCGGTATCGGTCACAAACTCCGTAACCGGATGCTCCACCTGCAAGCGCGTGTTCATTTCCATAAAGTAGAAATTGCCGTCGTCCGAATACAGGAACTCGATGGTACCGGCTCCTTCGTAGCCGACGGCACGAGCCAAGTCACGCGCTGCCTTGTGCATGCGAGCACGAATGTCGTCGTGTCCGTCGAGGCACGGCGCGGGGCTCTCCTCGATCAGCTTTTGATTGCGACGCTGAACCGAGCACTCGCGCTCGCCGAGCGAAAACACATGGCCCTGCTTATCGGCCATAATCTGCACCTCAACGTGGTGCGCCGGCGAGACGAACTTCTCCATGTAGCACTCGCCGTCGCCAAAGACGGCCTCGCCCTCGGCACGCGCCTCGATGAACGCCTTTGCCGCATCTTCCACGCGCTCGACCTTGCGAATACCGCGGCCGCCTCCACCCGCACGCGCCTTGATGAGCACGGGGCAGCCAATGCGCTCAGCCTCGGCCGTTGCCTCCTCGGGACTTTTGAGCAAATCGCAGCCCGGCACGATGGGCACGCCCGCCGCGGCGGCCGTTCGACGCGCGGCGTCCTTGTCGCCCATGCTGTCGATCACCTTGGCCGAAGGACCGACAAACGCCAGGCCATACTTGTCGCAGTCGCGCACGAAGCTCGCCTTCTCGGAAAAGAAACCGTAGCCAGGATGGATCGCCTTTGCCCCCGACTTCACGGCACAGGTGAGCACGGCATCGTCGTTGAGGTAGCTCTCGGCAAGACGCGGGCCGCCGATGCAATACGCCTCGTCGGCAAGCTGCACGTGCAGCGCGTCCGCATCGGCCGTGGAATAAACGGCGACGGTCTTGATGCCCATATCGCGGCACGCGCGGATAACACGGACCGCGACTTCTCCGCGGTTGGCGATGAGCACTTTGTCGAACATGAAGCCTTCCTTAACTTTCGTGCATGAGTGCAAAAGACATATCGGCGCGGCAGCAAACCTCACCGTTGACGCTCGCAGTACCCGTCGCAAAGCGGAACGGCCCGCGCGCACGCGTGATGGTGCACACCAGATCAACCGTGTCGCCCGGGCGCACCGGGCGCTTAAAGCGCACCTTATCGAGGCTCGTATAGAACGGCGTCGCGCCGCGCGCCTCCTCATCGCCCACCAGCAGCACGCAGCAGTTCTGGGCGAGCATCTCGCACTGAATCACGCCGGGAACGACCGGGTTTCCCGGAAAATGTCCCTGCAAAAAGTACTCGTCGCCTGTAATCGTGATCTTGCCGTGGGCCTCGTCGCCCACCAGCTCGGCTTCGTCGAGCAAAAGCATCGGCTCGCGATGCGGTAATAGCTTCTTGAGCTCTTCTTTGTTCATGGATATCACCTATCCGATCCTCATGAGGCAGCTGCCAAACTCCACGAGGTCGCCGTCGGCCACGCAGATCTCGAGCACCTCACCGTCTGCCTCGGCCGTCACCTCGTTGAGAACCTTCATGGCCTCGATGATGCAGAGGGTCTCGCCGGCCTTGACCTTGGAGCCCACGCGCACAAACGGCTCGTCGCCCGGCGCAGGGGCAGCATAGAAGACGCCCACCATGGGAGCAGCCACCTCGGTGCCCTTGGGCTCCGGCGCGGCGGCAGGTGTCTGCGTGGCGGGTTCCGGTGCGGCAGGCGCGACTGTGGGAGCTGCAACTTGAGCGGCCACGGCACCCGGCATAGGCACGGGCACGGCAACCGGCTGCGCGGCACTCGCGCGCTCGAGTTCGACCGCGGTGCCATCGGGCTCCTCAACACGTACGCGCGTAAGGCCGCGGTCCTCCATCACATCGGCTATCTCGGCAAGTCTTTTGGAATCCATGCTCTAGCTCCTCGTATATCTACGCAGCGCGATGGCGGCGTTGTGCCCGCCAAAGCCCAGGTTGGTCGAAAGCGCCCAGGTAAGGTCGGCGCGAACCGCTCGATTAGGCGTGTAATCAAGATCGCAGGCGGGATCGGGCGTGTGGTAGTTAATGGTCGGGGGCACCACGCCCTGCTCGAGCGCCATGGCACAGGCCATGACCTCGATGGCACCCGTGGCACCGATCATGTGCCCGGTCATCGACTTGGTCGACGAGACGTGCGCGGCGCGTGCCGCGTCCTCGCCGAGCGCCCGCTTAATGCCTGTCGTCTCGGACGAATCGTTGAGCTTGGTCGAGGTGCCGTGGGCGTTGATGTAGAGACCCTCGGAAGGCTTGACGTCGCCCTCGGCTACCGCCAGCGATATCGCACGGGCAATGCCGGCGGCATCGGGGTCGGGGCTCGTAATGTGATAGGCATCATCGGTGTTGCCGTAGCCCACGACCTCGGCATAAATGTGCGCACCGCGCGCCTGCGCATGCTCCATGCTCTCGAGTACCAGCACGCAGGCGCCCTCACCCATCACAAAGCCATCGCGGTCTGCGTCGAACGGGCGGCAGGCCGTCGCGGGATCGGGGTTGGTGGTCAATGCGCGGCAGGACGTAAAGCCTGCAACAGCATCGGGGATAATGGCCGCCTCGGCACCGCCCGCGAGGATCGCGTCGGCATAGCCGTGCTTGATAGCACGGAACGCCTCGCCCACCGCATGGGCCGAGGTCGCGCACGCAGTCACGACTGGCAGGGTCGGTCCCTTTGCCTTGTGACGGATTGCGATATTGCCCGATGCCATGTTGGGGATCATCATCGCGATCATGTAAGGCGATGCGCGGCGGGGCCCACGGTCTGCAATCGTATGGACGTTGTCGACGAGCGTCTGCATGCCGCCCACGCCCGACCCCACGTAAACGCCCAGGCGCTCGCGATCGATGGCGCCTTCGGCATCAAAGCCCGCATCGTGCATTGCCTCGTCCGAAGCCGCCAGCGCAAACTGAACGCAGGGGTCCAGATGCTTGGCGTCGCGCTTGCCAAAGTACTCGTTGCCGTCAAAGCCCTTGACTTCGGCCGCCACTTTGACGGTAAACGCATCGGTATCAAAGTGCGTGATCGGGCCGATGCCACAGGTCCCGGCGCACATGGCCGCCCAGGTGGCAAGCGCGGTGTTGCCGAGCGGCGATACGGCACCGATGCCGGTGATTGCAACTCTCTGTTCCATCATGGTCTCCTCATCCAAGCCGTTCTTCGGCCCTGGTTTCTACATCGCCATTCCGCCGTCGACGCGCACGACCTCGCCCGTAATGTAAGCAGCCGCATCGCTCGCTAAAAAGCGCACCACGCCGGCCACTTCCTCGGGACGTGCCATGCGCTTAAGGGGAATCTGTTCCTCGGTTGCCGTACGCACCTTCTCCGAGAGCTTTGCCGTCATATCTGTCTCGACAAACCCGGGGGCGACCGCGTTCGCTCGTACGCCACGAGGCGCAAGCTCGCGCGCCACCGCCTTGGTAAGCCCTATCACGCCTGCCTTGGAAGCAGCGTAGTTGGCTTGCCCGGCATTGCCCATCAGGCCCACGACCGAGCTCATGTTGACGACGCAACCGCCGCGCTGGCGCATAAAGGTCTTGGTGAGCGCGCGCGTCATATTGAATGTTCCCTTGAGATTGACATCGAGCACGCGATCGAATGCGTCATCGCCCATGCGTATGAGCAGGCCATCGCGGGTGATGCCGGCGTTGTTGACGAGCGCCCAAATGGAACCAAAGTCGTTGAGGACCGCTTCCACGCACGCGTTGACGGCAGCGGGATCGGTCACGTCGCATTGATATGCGCGTGCCGTGGCGCCAACCGCCTCACAGGCTTCGCACGTCTTGCGCGCCGCATCGACGCTGCCGGCATAGACGACGGCGATATCAAAGCCGTCCTCCGCCAGACCGACAGCGCAGGCGCGGCCGATACCCCGCGAGCCGCCCGTGACCAGTGCCACGCGACGTGAGTCGTTGCGCTCGAGCGCGCCGTTGTTCAAGTTGCCCATGTCATTCCTTTCGGGTTACAGCCCTGTGGACTATGCGAGCTCGTCGGCAATAGCTGCGACCTGCTCGGCCGTTTCGCACGAATACACGCGAACGTCGCTCAACGTACGCTTGACCAAGCCGGACAACGTTTTGCCAGGGCCGACCTCAATAAACGTATCGATGCCTTGATCCTGCAGAGCATGCAGCGTGTCGACCCAGCGCACGGCATGACTCACCTGGTTGGCCAGCATCTCCGCTGCCGCCTGCGGGTCGGCCGGATAGGGCGCCGCTGTCATATTTGCCATAACAGGAATCAGCAGCGGGGACGGCGCGTGACCGGCCTCGATATATGCAGCAAGGCCACAGGTCGCCTCGGCCATATAGGGGCTATGAAATGCGCCCGACACCGCGACTTTCATAGCGCGGCCGCCAGCCTCTTTTACTAGGACGTCGAGCTCCTGCAGCGCCTCGGGCGCTCCGGCAACAACCGTCTGCTGCGGACTGTTGTAGTTGACCGGCCAGCAGTCCTCGCCGGCCTGTTTTGCCAGGTTCTCGACTTGCGCCGCATCGAGCTTGATGACGGCGCGCATGCCGCCCGGATGGCGCTCGGCAGCCGCGGCCATCAGCGCCGCGCGCTCGCACACGAGCTCAAAGCCCGCTCGCGTATCGAACGCCCCCGCAAAGGTGAGCGCGGCGACCTCGCCAAGCGAAAAACCCGCACAGGCGGCAGGTACCACGCCGCGCTCACGCAGTGCGGCAGCCGCTGCCAGGTCATGGACGAACACGCAAGGCTGCGTGTTCTCGGTCTGCGACAGCTCCTCCTTGGAGGCGCTCCGGCACTGCTCGCTGGTTCCCGGACGCACCTCGTCGGCGATCGCGAACACCTCGGCAGCCGCCGGCGATGCCTCGATCAGGTCGACGCCCATCGCAGGGTGTTGGGCGCCCTGGCCGGCAAACAGAAACGCTACGCTACCCATGCGGACGCACCCTTCAGGACGCGCTCGGCGCCATCGACCAAGTCGTCAACGATTTCACGTGCGCTCTGGCACTCGTTGACCATGCCGGCAATCTGTCCACACAAAAACGAACCCTCTTCGTAATTGCCGTCCATGGCGGCCTTGCGAAGGGCGCCGGTGCCCATGGCCCCGAGCTCCTCGGAGCTTGCGCCCGCCGCCTCGCTCTTGGCATACGCGTTGGTGAAGGGGCTCTTAAGCGCACGCACCGGATGTCCCGTCGAGCGGCCGGTCGCACGCGTCGAGGTGTCGTTGGCCTTCAGGACCATCTCCTTGTACTGCTCCGATACGGTGCACTCGTCTGCGACCAGAAAGCGCGTACCCACCTGCACGCCGGCGGCACCCAGCATAAAGGCGGCCGCCACGCCGCGGCCGTCGGCAATACCGCCGGCGGCCACGACGGGAATGTCGACCGCATCGACGACCTGCGGCACCAGTGCCATCGTCGAGGTCTCGCCAATATGGCCGCCCGATTCGGTGCCCTCGGCAACAACCGCCGTGGCTCCACGACGCGCCACGAGGCGCGCCAGCGCCACCGAGGCAACGACCGGGATGACCTTGATGCCCGCCTCGTTCCACGCCTTCATGTACTTGGCGGGATTGCCGGCGCCCGTCACGACGACCGGCACTCGCTCGTCAATCACGACCTGCGCGACCTCGTCGGCAAATGGGCTCATGAGCATGACGTTGACGCCAAAGGGCTTATCCGTCTTGGTGCGCAGCTCGTGAATCTGATCGCGCAACCAGTTTGCGTCGGCATTCATGGCCGCGATAATCCCTAAGCCGCCTGCCTCGGACACGGCAGATGCCAGCGAGGCATCGGCAATCCAGGCCATGCCGCCCTGGAACACGGGCTTTTCGATGCCGAGCAGCTCGCAGAGAGGAGTCTTGAGCATCTCTACTTCTCCAATGCCGCCTCAACCGTATCGACGAACTCGCCGACCGTCTTAGGGTTCTCCTCGGTATCGAGCTGAATATCGAACTCGTCCTCGACGGCCACGAGAATCTCGACGGTACCCAGACTGTCGAGGCCGATCTCCTCGAGCGTGGACTCGGGCTTCATCTCGACGTCGTCAAGGCCGGCGGTCTCGCGGATAACGTCGCAAACGCGCTCGAAGGTCTTCTGATCTGCCATGGTAGTTCTCCTTTGTTTGTGCCCTAGGGGCGTTTTTATTTCCTATGTGCGACTACTTCCAACGAAGCAGATAGCCACCTATATCCAGGCCGGCGCCAAATCCAACGAGGGCGATGGTGTCGCCCGCATTCAGTGCGTCGGTACGTGCCAGCCGGTCAAGCGCAAAGGGAATGCAGGCGCTCGAAATGTTGCCGGTCTCGCGCAGCGTTCGAATCACGCGCTCGTCTGGCACGCCGAGGCGCTTGACCGCCTGGCTCAGGATTCGTTCGTTAGCCTGATGGAATACAAAATGATCGATATCTTCGACCGAAATGCCCGCATCGCTCGCAAGCTTATGGACCATGTCGCAGATGGCGCTGACGCCGAACTTGAACACGCGGCGGCCATTCATGGACAGCACGCTCTCGCTATCTGCGGAGGCCTTAAACGGCGAGGTACCGACCAGACCGGGAACGCGCAACGTCTCGACATCGGGTGCGGTCGAAAGCTCAACAGCGAGGGGATTCTCTCCCCCAGCCTCTATGACCACAGCACCCGCGCCATCGCCAAAGAGCACGCACGTGGCACGGTCGGTCCAATCGAGCGCGCGCGTCATCTGCTCGGCGGCAATGACCAGCACATGCTCGGCGCGACCGCGGGCGATATAGCCCTCGGCGACATCGAGCGCAAATACGAAGCCGGCACAAGCCGCCGAGACATCGAAGGCAGGGCACGTCGCGCCTAGTCGCTCAGCAACGGCACACGCCTCAGCGGGAACAAGGTGATCACCTGTCGTCGTCGAGCAGACGATCAGATCCAGCTGGCTCGCGTCGATTCCGGACACCCGGAGTGCCCACTCGCTCGCCGCTACGGTAAGGTCGTCAAGTGACTCGGTGGTGCAGACGTGGCGGCTCTTGATACCTGTGCGGGTAAAAATCCACTCATCCGAGGTATCGAGGAACTCGGACAGCTCGTCATTGGAAACACTGCGCTCAGGAAGCGCCGAGCCTGTTCCAAGAATCGTGAAACCCATCACTAACCTCCTTTGAGTTGTTGACGTGTTTACATCGACCAAGAGAGGATAGCGCAATTTTGTCGTTGTTGACGTGTTAACATTAAATTGTCCAAATGCGACAAAGGCTTCACATTGTGTCTATCTCTCGAGACCATTGCGTTATTCACTTATTCATTAAGGAGGTGGCAGCCATAATGGATGCCAAATTAACGATAGTCGACGTAACCGGATCGACCAACGATGACCTGCTCGAAGCAGGAAAACAGGGAGCGCCGCACGGCACAGGACTTGCCGCCCGGGCTCAAACAGCAGGACGTGGCCGGCGCGGGCACAAGTGGGACTCAACCGTCGGCAACTTATTGCTTTCGATTGTCCTGCGCCCATGCGTTAATCCTGCAAAGTTCTCTGGTCTTGCCGCCGTCAGCGGCCTAGCGGTGCTCGAGGCGCTCGAAAAACAGGGTCTTGCAAACGAAATTGGCCTCAAATGGCCCAACGACCTGGTCGCGCGTGAACGCAAACTCGGCGGCATTCTGGTCGAGGCCGCACGCGATAACGAAGGCAAACCTTTCGCCGTATGTGGCATTGGCGTCAATGTGAACTATGCGCCCCAAGAGGTGCCCGATGGCGGCTTGCCGGCAATCGATCTCTCGGACCTTAACGAGAACGTTCCTGCCGTCGACATGCTCCTCGATGAGGTCTATCACGCAGTTATAGACGCTGTAGATGCCTGGGCAGAGCGCCTCAACGCCAAGGAAAAAGACGCCGGTCCGCTCGCGCCCGTCCACGACGAATATATCGCTCACCTCAATTGGATTGGGAAGCACGTTATCGCCCGCTCACCCGCTGGAGACGAGCTGGCACGCGGCATCTTTAAAACCGTTGATGCCTTTGGTCGCGCGTGCATCGAAACGGAAGACGACTTGCGATCCTTCCATTTTGAGGAGGCATCGCTGCGTCCCGTGAGCGAATAGGGCGCCGCAGCCACCTACTCGTCAGCATTGTCCGACAGTCCAAACCACCATTCAAAACAAAAGGGCCCCGCTACCGTAACGGCAGCGGGGCCCTTTAAGCTATGAGCGATATCGCTTAGAGCTTGATGTCGATGTCGACGCCAGCGGGGAGGTCGAGACGCATGAGCGAATCAACGGTGCCCGAGGTGGGGTCGAGGATGTCGATGAGGCGCTTGTGGGTGCGCATCTCGAACTGCTCACGGGAGTCCTTGTTCACGTGCGGCGAGCGGATAACCGTGTACAGGTTGCGCTCGGTGGGCAGGGGGACAGGACCGGAAACGCGAGCGCCGGTCTTCTGAGCGGTCTCGACGATGAGCTTCGCGGACTGATCGACGACCTCGTGATCATAGCCCTTGAGGCGAATGCGGATCTTCTGGGTAGCCAACTTAAACCTCCAAAGAGTGCGAGAGATGTTCTCGCGGATTACGTAACAGGGAGCTCAAACTTAGGCGTTCTTGCTCATGACCTCGTCCACGATGGACTTGGGCGCGGGCTCATAAGAGTCGAACTGCATCGTGTAGGATGCACGGCCCTGGGTCTGGGAGCGAAGGTCGGTAGCGTAACCGAACATCTCGCCCAGCGGCACCTTGGCACGGATGAGCTTGCTGTTCTTGCGATCCTCCATGCCCTCGATCTTGCCGCGGCGACCGGAGAGGTTGCCCATAACGTCGCCCATGTACTGCTCGGGGGTCTCGACCTCGACAGCCATGATCGGCTCGAGCAGCTGCGGATCGGACTTCTTGAGGGCGTCCTTGATAGCCATGGAGCCGGCGATCTTGAAGGCGGCCTCGGAGGAGTCGACCTCGTGGTAAGAACCGTCGAACAGGGTGACCTTAACGTCGAGGACCGGGAAGCCGGCGATAACACCGGTGTTCAGGGCCTCCTGGATGCCCTTGTCGATGGACGGGATGTACTCCTTGGGCACGACGCCGCCGACGATAGCGTTGACGAACTCGTAGCCGAAGCCCTCCTCCATCTTCTCGAGCTTGATGACAGCGTGGCCGTACTGACCGCGACCGCCGGACTGACGGACGAACTTGCCCTCAGCCTTCTCGACGTCGTGACCAGCGGTCTCGCGGTAGGCAACCTGGGGCTTACCGACGTTAGCGTCAACCTTGAACTCGCGGAGCAGACGGTCGACGATGATCTCGAGGTGCAGCTCGCCCATGCCGGCGATGATGGTCTGGCCGGTCTCGTGGTTGGTGGACACCTGGAAGGTCGGGTCCTCCTCGGCGAGCTTGGTCAGAGCCAGGGACATCTTGTCCTGCTCGGCCTTGGTCTTGGGCTCGATGGCAACGTCGATAACGGGCTTAGCGAACTCGATCTTCTCGAGGACGATCTCCTTGCCCTCGGCGCACAGGGTGTCACCGGTGGTGGAGTTCTTGAAGCCGACGCAAGCGACGATGTCGCCGGCGGCAGCGTCGTCACGGTCGATACGCTCGGCGGCGTTCATCTCGAGGATGCGGCCGAGGCGCTCGCGCTGACCGTTGGAAGCGTTGACCACGTAGGAGCCGGACTCGGCGCGGCCGGAGTAAACGCGGACATAGGTGAGCTTACCGACGAACGGGTCGGTCATAATCTTGAAGACCAGGCCGGAGAAGGGCTCGTCGAAGGAAGGATGACGCTGGATCTCCTCGCCGGTGTCCGGATCGGTACCGGTGACGGCCTCAACGTCGAGCGGGCTGGGCAGGTAGTCGACGACAGCGTCGAGCAGCTCCTGAACGCCCTTGTTCTTGTAGGCGGAACCCACGAAGACGAGGTTGAGCTCGTTGGCCAGAACGCCCTTGCGCAGAGCAGCCTTGAGCTCCTCGACGGTGAAGTCCTCCTCCATGAGGATCTTCTCCATGAGCTCGTCGTCAAAGCTGGCAGCAGCGTCAAGGAGCTCCTCGCGCTTGGTGGCAGCGATGTCGGCAAACTCAGCCGGGATCTCGTCCATCGGCTCGGGGTAGGTCATACCCTTCTCGTCGGCCTTGAAGTCCCATGCAGTCATGGTGACCAGGTCGATGACGCCCCAGAAGTTGTCCTCGGCGCCCATCGGGACCTGAGCGGCCACGGCGTTAGCGTCGAGACGATCCTTCATGGTCTCGATAGCGTTGAAGAAGTCAGCGCCCACGCGGTCATACTTGTTGATGAAGGCGATGCGGGGGACGTTGAAGGTAGAAGCCTGACGCCAAACGGTCTCAGACTGGGGCTGAACGCCGGCAACGGCGTCGAAGACGGCGACAGCGCCATCGAGGACGCGCAGGCAGCGCTCGACCTCGGCGGTGAAGTCAACGTGGCCCGGGGTGTCGATGATCTGGATGCGGTAGTCCTTACCGTCCTTGTTCCAGAAGCACGTGGTAGCAGCGGAGGTAATGGTTACGCCGCGCTCCTGCTCCTGAACCATCCAGTCCATGGTGGCAGCGCCCTCATGGACCTCACCGATCTTGTGGGTCTTACCGGTGTAGTAAAGAATACGCTCGGTCGTGGTGGTCTTACCGGCATCGATGTGGGCCATGATGCCGATGTTACGGGTATCGGAAAGCTTGTACTTAGGCTTAGCCATGTTAGTTCCTTACCTTAACTTACCAACGATAGTGAGAGAACGCGCGGTTGGCCTCGGCCATCTTGAAGACGTCCTCACGCTTCTTGACGGAAGCGCCAAGACCGTTGGAGGCGTCGAGGATCTCGTTAGCGAGACGCTCGGCCATGGTCTTCTCCTTGCGAGCGCGGGAGAAGTTGACGATCCAGCGGATACCCAGAGCGGTGGAACGACGGGAGTTGACCTCCATCGGGACCTGATAGGTAGCGCCGCCGACACGCTTGGGCTTAACCTCGAGCGTGGGCTTGACGTTGTCCATAGCCTTCTTGAAGGTGGCGAGAGCGTCGCCGCCCTCGGACTTCTCGGCAACGATCTCGAAAGCGGTGTAAACGATGCGCTCAGCGGTGGCCTTCTTGCCGTCAAGAAGGACCTTGTTGATGAGCTGAGTCACCAGGCGGTTGTTGTAAACGGCGTCAGGCTGAACCTCACGACGATTAGCTGCTGCACGACGCGGCATGTGAAATCTCCTTAAGTGTCTACCGTGCGGCGCTCAAGACGGCACACGGCGAAAGTATCAAAACGTTATCTGGCTTATTTAGCCTTGGGGCGCTTAGCACCGTACTTGGAACGGGCCTGCATACGGTTCTGGACCGGAGCAGCGTCGTAGGCGCCACGGATGACGTGATAACGGACACCAGGGAGGTCACGGACACGACCGCCGCGGACGAGCACGATGGAGTGCTCCTGCAGGTTGTGGCCCTCACCCGGGATGTAAGCAGTAACTTCGATGCCGTTGACAAGGCGAACACGGGCAACCTTACGAAGAGCCGAGTTCGGCTTCTTGGGGCTCGTGGTGAAGACGCGGGTGCACACGCCGCGCTTCTGGGAGTTGTGCTGCAGAGCAGCGTTCTTGGACTTCTTGGGCACGGAACGACGGCCCTGGCGAACCAGCTGGTTAATAGTAGGCAAAGCGTACTCCTTCTCGAATGATTCCAGCTTTCTGTAAAGTGCAACGGCTTGAATCGAGGGGTCAGCATCCCCCTACGAAACACGCAGTTCGATAGGATACGTGGCGTTAGCTGTGCCGTCAACAGACCACGCCGCCGGGCGTATCCCAAAATTGGCACATTTCCGCAAAGCCTACACAAAAGGAATCCCCTCCTGTGCGCTTGGGAGGATCCCCGGCCCGGGCGGCCCAGGTTTTAAGTTTGCTGCTCTACAGTCCTGGCTTGCACGGAGGCCACATTAAGTGGCCTCCGGCTCGTGCGGAACTCGCGACAAACTTAAAACCTGGGCCGCCCGGTCCGGGAATCCGACGTGCTCGTCGGGGCAACGTTACCTGCCAAAACGGGACAGGTTTATTTTGGTCGGTTTTATCTGGGGAAACGTCGCGCTCCAGCGGTGATCCGCCCTCATCTGTCATAGGGAAATCGGCGGCGTTTTCGGAAGTATGCGGCAAATTCTGGACCTGCCGAGCACACCGGGGTTTTGCGATAATAAACCCGCAGGTAGAGCGCTTGAGCATATGCGGTGTGGTCGACCCTTCGAGATTTTGCCGCATACTTCCGAAATTCAGGCGAATATCGCTCAAAATAACCGTCCATATAACGCAAAATAGGCCGCTTCCCCTAGTGGGAAGCGGCCTCAAGCCTTACGAATAGACGATGGTAAAGGGTTCTTCCGTTTGAGTCTCTCCTGTCGATGTGTACCTCGTGCCCTCAAGCGTTACCGAGACCACTTGGTCGACATCAATCAACTTCGTTGGCACCCAGATGTTCTCTCCGCTATTGCGCGTATAAGAAAAATATAAGTTGAACGCCCCTGCGTCGTCATCTTCGATAATCTGCTCCGATCCATCCTTGTAGGTAACCGTCAACTTCTTCGTGACTGCGTCAATGCCCAGATCATCGATGTGCGTCTGGATGGAAAACGGGCTGATCTCGAGAGGCGAGTCATCGGAGCGGAGTTCCTTAGTATCGACGTACGCTCCAACGCTAAACTCGGGCGTCGATGCCTCGAACGGCTTCGCATCCTCTCCTTCGCCCTCGGTCCACGAGATATTCCAGGTGACCGCATGTTGAAAACCTCGCTCGCGATCCATAGAAGCAAAGTACATCGTGCCATTAATGACAGTATCGCTTGATGTGTCCTTATCAATGGTGCAGCGTGTATCAGCCCATTCCTCGCCGAAGTTCATGCTGGGTGTACCGATGCCTTGTTCTTCTTCACCATAGAGAACAAGTTCGCCTGTCTCTGCTGCCGGCTTGTAGTAGTTAACACCATTTGGATTGGACAGCGTAAACGTCACAGCACCGCAGCCGTTTTGGTCGATAGCCATATCATGAATGTCGAGTGTATAGCCGTTGCCCTCGACGGACAGATTGACCTTCTGTACTGAACCCTCCAAGCTTTGGGGCGCGATACCATCACCAAACTCTCTGGTGTAGGTATATTTAGTCCCCGACGAGCCACCTTGAGTCCAGGTAACGGACTCTCCGTTGCCATGGTTTCCCCAGGCAGAGGCAAAATAACTGGAATTGACAACAGCGTAGGCGACCCCTCCGGTCGCCAGCACTCCGGCAAGACATCCGATTACGGCAACATACAGAGGCTTCGCGTGACCCTTTCGATGAAGCGGCTCACCCGCAGCGGCATAAAGAACACGGTCAGCAAGATCGCTATCGGCTTGGACGGACTCGAAGGCCTGCTTGATTTGGTTGGATTTCACGGTCGCCCTCCTCTAGGATGAATTTGAGCTTCGATCGACCGCGAGCTAAACGCGTTCGAACGGTCGCGGCTGGCACATGCAGTAACTCGGCAATCTCTGAAGTCGAGAAGCCCAGATAGTAATAGAGCACGATGGGAACACGGAATCGCTCCGGAAGCCGCATAACGTCTGACAGGACCGCCTTGGTCTCCTCCTGCGCCGTCGAAAGCGAATCGGCCAGGTTCTCAATATCCTCCACGCGCCTCCACGGCTTTCGAAAGAGCGATTTGCATTCATTGATCGTGACCCGGATAAGCCATCGACGAAGATGCTCCCAGCTTTCAAATTGCGCATCGCTTTTGAGCAGTTTAAGAAAGACGTCTTGGGCAACATCGTCGGCATCGGCGCGATCGCGCAGGTACGTCAATGCGATCCGAAACACGACATCCCGGTGGTCTTCGACCGCCTGTCTAAAAGCTTGTTCTTCCATAATCACCTCCCGGTGACGCTGATGGTTCTTGATGAGGTCCTCACCATAGATACGCTTTGGCCGAACGAAATGTTTCAAATCCAAGCAGGAAAAACCTACCAAAATAAACCTGTCCCTTTTTGGCAAGGGATCAACGGAACGCAACAGGTTGAGCATACGCAAGCGAGCGGCCCCCAGAGCGTACAAGATGGCATGAAAAAGGCAGGGCATTGACCTTTTGGTCATGCCCTGCCTTTTGAATGACAGATTGTAGCTCTGGGGGCCGCGCAGCGACGGAGGTCGCCGCCGTTCGTTAGAACGGCGGAACTAATTACTCCTCGTCGTTGTCCTTGGCCTCTTCGGCGTCGTCGGTGTCCACGAGCTGATTGAGCAGCTCGTCGAGGGAAGCCATGTCCTCGTTGATCGCGCCGTTGGCGGGAGCCTTCTTGTCGTCGATCGGGGCGCCCAGGAGCTCCTCGTCGGCGTCGGCGTGATGCGTCGGAGCGGAGGTACCCAGCAGGATATCGTCCGGACCGTCGGGGCTAAAGACCATCTGCAGCAGCTGCGAGAGGTCTTCCTCGTCGGCAACGTCGTCGTTGTTCTCGAGGATGTAGAGCAGATCGTGGGCCTCGAGGCCGTCACGGAGCTCCTCGATCGCCTTGGCACCGATGCCATCGATGCGCAGCAGATCCTCCTCGGACTTGCCGACCAGGTCGCCGACCGTCTCGATGCCAACCTCGCTGAACTTGTTGGTCCAGCGCTGCGACACGCCCAGATCGTCGAACAGGTACAGACGAGCCTTCTCGGCGGAGATGGTGTGGCCGTTGCGGGTGAACGAACCGTCAGCACCGCCGAACTCGTCGTAGCCGGCCCAGTCGAGCTGCTGCGGGAGCTGCTCGTCCAGGTCCTTGAGCTCCACAGGAGCCCACTCGGGCAGCGACTTGGCGTTGGGCGAAGCCGGACCGTCGATGTCGACATAGCCGTCGGCCGTGCGATACGTCAGCTTGGCGTTGGCGTACGGCTTGAGGCCGGTACCAGCCGGGATCTTCTTACCGACGATGACGTTGGACTTAAGGTCGAGCAGGTGGTCGACCTTGCCCTCGATGGCAGCCTCGGTAAGGACACCGGCGGTACGGATGAACGAAGCGCTCGACAGCCAGGAGTCGATGTTGGACGCGACCTTGAGCGTACCCAGGATGACGGGCTCGGCCACGGGAGCCTGACCGCCCAGACGGGCAACGCGCTCGACCTCGTCGGCGAACTCGTAGCGGTCGACGTACTGACCAAGCAGGTACTTGGAGTCGCCGGGGTTGGTGATCTGAACGCGACGCAGCATCTGACGTGCGAGCACCTCGATGTGCTTGTCGTTCAGGTCGACGCCCTGGCTGGTGTAGACGTCCTTGACGCTCTCGACGAAGGTGTGCATCGTCGACTCGATGTCGGTCAGCTTGCGCAGGTTGCGGAAGTTGACGAAGCCCTTGGTGATCTGGTCGCCGGCGCGAACCTCGCAGCCGTCCTCGATCTCGGGCATGAAGCGCACCGAAGCGGGGACGCGACGCTCGTCGAGGACACGGGTGTGATCCTCGGAGTCGGTGAGCGTCAGCACGTACTCGGACTTCTCGGGCTTAATCGAGAGGTGACCGGAGTACGGAGCCAGCTCGGCCTCGCGACCCAGGATCTTCTCGTTGACGTTGCCGACGATATCGAACATACGGCTGACCGTAGGCAGACCCTGCGTAATATCGTCGACGCCAGCGACGCCGCCGGAGTGAATGGTACGCATCGTAAGCTGCGTACCGGGTTCGCCGATGGACTGGGCGGCAATAATGCCGACCGCGGTACCAATGGCGACCGGACGACGGGTGGAAAGATCCCAGCCGTAGCACTTCTGGCACACGCCGTACTTGGAGCGGCAGGTGAGCAGCGCGCGAAGCTTGACCTTCTTAAGGCCGGCATCGACCATCTTCTGGATGTCGGCGACCTTCTCGATGTAGCCGTCCTGCTCAAAGAGCACGGTGCCATCGGGAGCCACGACGTCCTCAATGAAGCAACGGCCGACGAGGTCGGTGTTGAGGTCCGTGGTGCCGGGGATGATGAGGTTGTAGGTGACGCCCTCGTGCGTACCGCAGTCCTCCTCACGGACGATGACGTCCTGGGCCACGTCGACCAGACGACGGGTCAGGTAACCAGAGTCCGAGG
This sequence comes from uncultured Collinsella sp., assembly GCA_947642445.1. GTDB lineage: Bacteria > Actinomycetota > Coriobacteriia > Coriobacteriales > Coriobacteriaceae > Collinsella. The sequence goes on from CANRSF010000012.1 coordinate 64,280, forward strand.
TGTGGGATGCGGTATCGACCAGGCCCTTACGGGCGCCGTAGGTCGAAATGAAGTACTCGAGCGGCAGCAGGCCCTCGCGGAAGTTCGCCTTAATGGGAAGGTCGATCGTCTCGCCGGACATGTCTGCCATCAGGCCACGCATGCCGCCGAGCTGACGCAGCTGGGTCTTAGAACCACGGGCGCCGGAGTCGGCCATCATGTACAGCGGGTTCTCCTCGTCGAACATGTCGAGCATGAGCGCTGCGACCTTATCGGTACAAGCGGTCCACTCGTTAACGACTTCGATGTGGCGCTCCGTCTCGTTGATGAAGCCCTCCTCGAAGTACTCGTTGATCTGGTCGACGTTGGCCTGAGCGCGATCGAGCAGCTCCTGCTTCTCGGCAGGGATGAGAGCGTCCCACACCGAGATGGTGAGGCCGGCGCGGGTAGCGTAGTGGAAGCCGGAGTACTTAATGGCGTCGAGGATCGGACCGACCTTGGCCTCGGGATAGCGATCGCAGCAGTCCGCAACCAGCTTGGCCACGTCGCCCTTGACCATCTTGTAGTTCATGAACTCGTAGTCTTCGGGCAGGCACTGGCGGTTGAAGATGATGCGGCCGATAGAGGTCTCGAAGCGCGCGGTCTTGTTGCCGGTGACGTCGTAGTCGACAAACTCGTTCTTGCCGTTTTTGACGCGGAAGATACGGGTGCCGTCCTCGTTGATGACATTGGCGTCGGCAGCGGACACGCGGACCTGAATCTTGGCCTGCATGTCGACCTCGGAGCGGCAGTCATAGGCGTGCAGCGCGTCGTCGAAGCTGGCGAACACGTGGTTCTCGCCCGGCAGACCGTCGCGGACCTGGGTCAGGTAGTACACACCGATGATCATGTCCTGCGAGGGGATGTTGACCGGCTTGCCGGATGCCGGCGAGCGCAGGTTGTTCGCAGAGAGCATGAGCACGCGAGCCTCGGCCTGAGCCTGGCTGGACAGCGGCACGTGGACAGACATCTGGTCGCCGTCGAAGTCGGCGTTGAAGGGCGAGCAGACCAGCGGGTGCAGGTGGATAGCCTTGCCCTCGACCAGCACCGGCTCAAAGGCCTGGATGGACAGACGGTGCAGGGTCGGTGCACGGTTGAGCAGCACGACGCGGCCGTCGATGACCTCTTCGAGGATGTCCCACACAAAGGTGGCACCGCGGTCGATAGCGCGCTTGGCGCCCTTGATGTTCTCGACCTTGCCAAGCTCGACCAGGCGCTTCATTACGAAGGGCTTGAAGAGCTCCAGCGCCATGGTCTTGGGCAGACCGCACTGGTGCAGCAGCAGCTTGGGGTCGGTAACGATAACCGAACGGCCGGAGTAGTCGACACGCTTACCCAGCAGGTTCTGACGGAAACGACCCTGCTTGCCCTTGAGGGCCTCGGCGAGCGACTTGAGCGGGCGACCGCCACGGCCAGAGACCGGGCGACCACGGCGGCCGTTGTCGAACAGGGCGTCCACGGACTCCTGGAGCATGCGCTTCTCGTTGTTCACGATGATCGCAGGGGCGTCCAGGTCGAGCAGGCGCTTGAGTCGGTTGTTACGGTTGATCACGCGACGATACAGGTCGTTGAGGTCGGACGCGGCAAAGCGACCGCCGTCGAGCTGGACCATCGGGCGCAGATCGGGCGGAATGACCGGGATGACATCCAGGATCATGTTCGCGGGGCTGTTGCCACCCTTCAGGAAGGCGTCAACGACCTCGAGGCGCTTGACGGCCTTCTCGCGCTTCTGCTTCTGGGAATCCTCGTCGGCAATGATGGCCTTGAGCTTCTCGGCCTCGGAAGGAAGGTCGATGGCAGCGAGCAGGTCGCGGACGGCCTCGGCACCCATGCCACCCTTGAAGTACATGGAGTAGTAGCGGGTCATCTCGCGGAACAGCGGCTCATCGGAGATGAGGTCGCGCTCGGTGAGCTTCATGAAGGCGTTGAAGGCGTCCGTGCGGAGCTGCTTCTCGTCCTTGCACTCTTCCTCGATGTCGACGATGCCAGAGGCGATCTCCTCGGGGGTCAGCGGCTCCTCGTCGGAGAACTCGTCAAAGTTCTCGGGGTCGCCCTGCTCCTTGAGGGACTCGATCTGGCGGGCGCACTCGGCATCGATCTCTTCCAGATCGGCGGCGAGCTCCTCGCGCAGGTCGTCAGCGTCGGCCTCGCGAGCCTCGTAGTCAACCTCGGTGATGATGTAGCTGGCAAAGTACAGAACCTTCTCGAGGTCCTTGGACTTGATGTCGAGCATACGGCTCATCGGGAAGCTCGTGGGGCTCTTGAAGTACCAGATGTGGGACACGGGAGCGGCGAGCTCGATGTGGCCCATGCGGTCGCGACGCACCTTGGCCGAGGTGACCTCGACGCCGCAGCGCTCGCAGACGATGCCCTTAAAGCGGATGCCCTTGTACTTGCCGCAGGAGCACTCCCAGTCCTTGGCGGGACCGAAGATCTTCTCGCAGAACAGGCCGTCCTTCTCGGGCTTGAGGGTACGGTAATTGATGGTCTCCGGCTTCTTGACCTCACCGTGCGACCAGGAACGGATCTGGTCGGCGGAGGCAAGGGAGATCTTTACCGAGTCAAAATCAGTAGCTTCGAAATCTGCCACAGTCAACTACTCCTTATCAGTGGTCGTGGCGGCGACAGCCTCGGGTGCCTCGGCGGTCTCGGCATCCTCGGCCTCGACGTCGGTGTCAACGCCGGCGAGCGCAGCCAGGTCGTCGAGAGCAGAGGTCTCCTCGGCGGTCACAGGGGCGGAGGCGTCCTCGTCGGCATCGTGCATGGGCTCGATGTCCAGCGCGAGGGAGCGGATCTCCTTGACGAGAACCTTGAAGGACTCAGGGATACCCGGAACCGGGACGTTCTCGCCCTTGACGATGGACTCGTAGGTCTTGACGCGGCCCACGGTATCGTCGGACTTGACGGTCAGGATCTCCTGCAGGACGTTGGAAGCACCGTAAGCGTACAGTGCCCAAACTTCCATCTCGCCGAAGCGCTGGCCGCCGAACTGGGCCTTGCCGCCCAGAGGCTGCTGGGT
>CANRSF010000013.1 GCA_947642445.1 uncultured Collinsella sp.
GACGGTCCCGGGCTGACAATTTCGACTGTAATGGACGTTCTTAAACGACTAGTCAAACAAGAACGTCCCCAATGATTATGTCCAATGCGCTACACCAGGCGCATGGCCTCCTGGACAGCACCGTAAAGGTTGGCGTCGTTGCCGAGCTCGGCCGCCTTTATCTGCGGCACAGGAATGCCGGCAAGGGTCCCTTCGTAACTCGAGAGGGCCAGCGGCATCTGCGCACGCAGGGCATCGACGAGCTCGGGATGGCACGAGATGCCGCCTGCGATCACAAAGACCTCGGGGTCGAGCACGGCCTGCAGGTTGATGAGCTGTCCGTCAAATGCGCGAGCGTAGCGGTCGAGCGCGCGCTGCCCCGCCATGTCGCCATCCGCGATCCACTCAAAGACGCGGCGGCCGTCCACCGGAGAATCCGCAGGCAGGCCCTTCTCGGCAACGGCGGCATCGCGGAGCGCACGCCAACCGCCCGAACCCGCAAAGGAGTTTTCCATGCTCGCAGCAGTCGTGACATCGTTGCGCAAGAAGCTAAACTCGCCTGCAAAGCAGTGCGCGCCGCGCAGGACCTTGCCGTCGATGACGATACCGCCGCCGATGCCCGTGCCGATAGCGAGCACCACGCCAAAACGCGTCCCGCGCAGAGCGCCAGCCGCATACTCACCGAGTGCACAGCACCTACCGTCGTTATTGACGGCAATCGGCACCCCCAGAGCCTCGCGCATGAGCTTTCCGAGCGGACAGCCATCCATAAACGTGAGCGCACCACCGCGATGGATCGTTCCTGTGACATCTCCCTCGTAGATGCCGCCGGGCGCACTCACGCCCACGGCGCTCACGCGCTCGCGATACGGCTCGACGAGCGAGATCAGCGCCGCGACCGTCTCATCAGCCGTGGTAAAGCCCGTCGGCAGGCTTCCGCGCTCGCGGATGGAAAAATCCTCGCCCAGCACAGCCCATTTAACGGCCGTACCGCCCACATCGATTCCAAAAAACTCCTGCATGTTCACTCCTTACAAGCGTAGCCCCGGACGCGCATCGCCGCGACCATCACAGGGGCCACCCCCCCCTGCGATGGTCGTGCAGCAAGTCACACCCGGAGCCGATTATCTCTGTTTTACGCCTCTAATTTGGTCAGGCGAAGCATCATATACTGCTTACTTGGGAGATCGATGCGGAACTTGCCCTCAAAGGTTCCGGGAAGCTCCTCCTCCGTCATGCCTCATGTGTCCACGACACGCACCTTGTATCGAGCGCCCGCCTCGCCCACAAACTCACGAGACCACTCATTTAAGTACGTCCCCAATGAGTACCCAATGAGTAAACAAAGAGTGCGACGGAATGGCTCCCCTTGGCAGCTTAAAGCCGTCATGCAGGAACCATTCCGTCGCAGCCTAATGAAAGGGACTGGGTTGTAAATGTTGGAGAAGAGCCGTTAGCGCCCGGGGGCCAGAATCACCAGCGCGTCGTGCTCAAAGGGATGCTGAGCCACGCGCACGGTGCCGTCACCGTTGTCGCGAACGGGCAGCTTGGCAATGCGCCTGTCCTCCATGTCGAGAACCGTCGCCGTCCAGCCGCGCGCACCGTCGAGCTTAAACTTGAGCGCCGTGGTGCGCGGCAGGTACGTGACGACGCGATCGCCAACGCGCGCCACACGGATGGCCTCGCGCGCGTCATCGAGCAGCTCCTGCGCCGGAACCACGGCAAGCGCATCGTCACCGGCAGTAGCGCCTAGGCTGGCAAGCACATGCTCGATCGCGCCAAAGTCCCACACACCCGCAAACTGCAGGCACTCTTGCCAGCGGAAGGGCATGTCAAAGCCCTCGCCCAGGACCGAACCCTGGCTGCGCGATGTCTGCCAGTTCCACACGCCGTGCGCGCCGTAGGTCACGCCGGCACTGGCGCCGGCAAGAATCGACGACCATACGCTCGCGCGGCAATCCTGCGCGGTAAAACGCCAGTACACGTTGCGCGACGCGCCCATCTGCTCGTAGCAAGGCTCGGAGTTGACCATCGGCTTTTTGGGATAGTTGGCGATAAAGTCCTGCGGCAAGCGCCAAGCCTCGGGCTGACCCTCGTAGTTGTGGCCAGGCTGGAACATGTAAAAGTCCAGACGATCCAGATACTGCGCCGGAATGGTGCGATTGCCGCGGTTGATGTGCATGGTGCGCAGCGCCTCGGGCGCACGCTTGACGACCTCGTCGAGCGCGTCCTCGTAATAGGCAATCGCCTCGTCACCGGCAAAGTCGGTATCACCCGTCACCACGTAGACAGGGTCGAACTCGCCCAGGTTCTCGACAACGCGGGCAACGTGGGCGCGAACCTCCTCACGCGGCATAACCTCGGCGCCGCAACGCTCGGCGATCTTGGCGCCCCAGGTACCGGGCACGTAATTGCACCACATGAGCACGAGCGCCGGACGAATGCCGTGCTCGACGGCAGCACGGCACATGGCGGCGGCACGATCCCAGTACGCCTGGTTGGGACGGGACCAATCAAAGTGCACGCCGTCCTCGCTGGCATAGGGCCAAATGCCCAGGTCGGGACAGCAGCGATCCCACTGCGGCAGCGTGTTGATCTGCAGTGCGTTCATGCCCTGCTCGGCACGGCGGGTCAGGTAGTAATCCCAGTCGTTCTCGGCGATGCTCGTAAATGCGCTCCAGCACGTATCGGCAAACCAGAAGAACGGTTTGCCCTCGCACAAAAAGCCATCCTGGCGACCGTTGACGGTCAGCTTTCCCAAACTCATCTGCATGTCCTTTCGTTTGATAAAGGATTTGCGAACCGCCGAGGGCTTTCGCGGTAACCCCGCGCGAAAGCCCCCGCCGCTTGGCAAACCATCGCGGGCGAATACCGTCCGCCCCATCAGTCTACCTTGCAAGAAGGGCCCCGCCGGGCTTACGCCTGACGGGGCCCTGTCGTGTAGGTGAGGTCATATGTGACCGAACGGTTTGGCCTTAGGCCTCCATCTCGGCGAGTTCCTCCTTGGAGAAGCCGCAGGCAAAGACGACGGCAGCGGCGATGACAAAGGAGATTGTCATACCAACGATAGCCCAGACGGTGTTCATCTGGCCACCCTGCAGGTAGTTGGTGAAGACCAGGAAGTTGGAGGCACCACCTGCGAGGTAGTAGGTAACACCCATGAGGCCGGAGAACACAGCGCCGGTAGCACCGCCGATGAACATGCCAAACATGGTGCGACGGAAGCGCATGAGGATGCCGAAGAGCGCGGGCTCGGTGACGCCGCCGGCGATGGCGGAGATGACGTAACCGATGGCGAGAGACTTCTCGTCGGGGTTCTTCATCTTGAGGAAGGCACCGAAGGCGCAGCCCCAGACAGCGGCCATAGCGCAGTTGGTGGAAACGAAGACGAAGGGATCGTAACCGGCAGCGATGATCTGAACCTGGGCGAGCAGGATGACGGGCATGTGCATGCCGCAGACCACGAAGAGCTGCCAGAAGGCGCCGAGGATGGCCATGACGATCAGGATGCCGATGCCGCCAAGGTCAGCAAGGCCGAAGAGGGCGTTGGCGATCAGCGTACCGATCTCGTTGCCGATCGGAGCGAGGACGATGAAGGCAATGGGGATCGTGACGATCATGGTGCAGAACGGCGTGAAGACCGTGGAGAGCACGTCGGGCATGACCTTCTTAAAGAACTTCTCGACGAAGTAGAGGACAGGCACCGAAAGGATGATCGGCAGGACGGACTGCTGATAGTTGGCAGCAGCGATCTGGATGCCGTAGACGGAGATGATGCCGCCGCCCTCCTGGGTGGCGACGCTCACCACGGAAGGAGCCATGAGGGCGCCACCGAGCAGCATGCCGAGCACCGGGCTGGCGCCGAGCTTCTTAGCCGCGGCATAACCCAGGTAGATGGGGATAAAGGTGAACGTGGCCTCGTACAGCGTGGTGTAGAGGAACGTATAGGTCGGGTCGTCGGCCGAGAGCACACCGAGCATGGTGGGGCCGAGGACGGCCGCGATGGTACGGAACAGACCGCCGGCCATGAGCAGCGGGATGAGCTGGGTCATGGAGCCCGACAGATAGTCGAGGATGATATTGGGCAGGTTCTTGAGCTCGAACTTCTCCTTGGGAGCATCGAGGTTCTCGTTGACGGCCTCACCCTGCTTGACACCGGAGATGGCGACGAACTCGGCGAGCACCTTGGGCACGTTCTGGCCGATGATGACCTGGAGCTGGCTGCCGGCAAACTGGCAACCCAGAACACCCTTGACCTTCTTGATCTTCTCCACGTCGGCCTTGCTGTTATCCTTGAGCGTCAGACGCAGGCGCGTCATGCAGTTGGTGGCAACGGAAACATTCTCCGCACCGCCCACGAGCTCGAGGACATCGGTGGCAATCTGCTTGTTATCTACTGCCATGGGACCCCTCCCCATATCTTCGTGTGCCAGCCCCCTTGGGCTTAGGCACGCCTTTGGCCCGGCGACTATAACCCCTTACGGTTGCCGGACCCTTGGATACGCTTTTGTAAACAAGGTGTTTACTGAACGTTTACGGACTTTAGTTTACACAGAGCGCCGAATTTATGGCAATTTTGCCGTCTACAGTCCGGTGAACGGTAGGAAATCGGGGGTGAACGTATTTGAATGGCGGGAGATGGTCTCTTTGACCCTCTATTGATATATAGCCATTTACGTGGGATTTTATTTTGATGAACACCTCACTGATCTGTTAACTCATCAACAGAATCCCTGCTAGAAGCTAGTAAACATACGTTTAGTAGTTCACGACGTGTTCAATTTTGCCGTTTACCGAGTTCATCTGGTTATTCTTCAATTCTAGATTACACTAAACATGTTTAGTTTGTATTGCCGCAGATGCCAGGCATTCGCGGCGCAAGGGAGGCAGCTCATGGAACTCAAATTGTGTACCTACGCAACCGTCACCACCTTGGGCGACTTTGGCCCCTGGATCAGCAAGGTCGTACTCGACCTGCCCTGCACCGTGCGCGCCAACGACATCGACGCGAACACCTTCCATATATATGTAGAGCGTCACGAGCGCTCGGGCGATGTTCTGATGCGCAAGGAACGCGGCGCCGACCATGCCGCGCCCTCCGTGGGTTACATCGACATTCTCGCCGCATATCCGTGCGACGAGAACGGACGTAAGCTCGCCGTGGGCACCCATGTGGCGCTCGAGGTCGCCGAGCAGCGCCTGACCAAAAAGATCGAAGGCGGCGTCATGGGCTCGCGCATGCTCGATGACCAGTTGCACATCACGCAGCTCGCGGCTCTTCCCGGCAACGACGGCGACGATCCCACCTGCGGCCTGGTCTTCGACACCTGCCGTGGCGATATCTGCCCTGCGCTCAAAGGCTGGAGCAACGACACGCAAAAGACCGCCGTCGACGGTATCGCGCTCGAATACGGCTTCTTTGAGCCCAGCTTTAAGGCCGAGGACTCGGCATGCTTCAACCCCTTTGCGCCCGAGGCCACGGCCGTGCCCCAAAAGGCACCGCTCGTGGTGTATCTGCACGGCGCCGGCGAGGGCAAGGGCGCCACGCAGGGCGAAGGCGCCACGCGCGCCTATATCGGCAACCGCGTGACGGCCATCAGCCAGGCGCAGATCCAGCGCTACTTTGGCGGCTTTGCCTGGGTGCTCGTACCGCAGTCGCCCACGTTTTGGATGGACAACGGCGTCGAGCAGCTTGGTCACTCCAACCAGAGCATCTACTCCCCCGTGCTCAAGGCACTTATCGATGAGTTTGTCGCCGAGCATGCCGACCGCATCGACACCGACCGCATCGTGGTCGCCGGTCTTTCCAACGGCGGCTTTATGACCCTGCGCCTGTGCGCCGACTACCCCGATTTCTTCGCCGCGGGCCTTCCCTGCTGCGCCCCGTGGTACAACGCCACGGACGAGGACGTGGCCGCGCTCGCCAAGACGCCGCTGTGGTTTACGCACTCCAAGGGCGACGAGCTCGTGTCACCGCAACAGACCGTACTGCCGCTCACGGCGCGCCTGCGCGATGCCGGCGCCAACGTGCACCTCACCTACTTTAGCCATGTCGAGGACCTGACCGGCGTGTATCGCGAGGCCGACGGCTCGGCCAAGAAGACGTTCAACCACGGCGTGTGGATCCACCAATTCAACGACCTGTGTTATCAAGACTTCGACGGGGGCAACGTACTCATCGACGGCGAGCCGGTGGGCTGCTGGGAGTGGTCGGCCAGGGTCGACCGCTAAGCCCTCCCATCGCGGGGACCGGGGTTTAGTCTTGCAAACGTCCTCGGGCATGCATGGGCTGGCGCTTTGCGCTTCGCGCTGCGCCTGCCCATGCCCCCTGCGGAATGTTTGCAAGACTAAACCCCGGTCCCCGCTGCGTTGACGTTGCCGTGACCCTGGCCGGCCGCTTCTAGCGGGCCGCCGGGTCGGTGGCGATGGGGGCATGGGTCCCGTCTTGCCTTGCGCGTAACTGGCTGAATTGATTTTGATTGGAGCTGTTCCTATGTCCCAGAAGTTGACTCGGGTGATTGTTACTACCGATATGGAAGTCGACGATATGAACTCGCTTGTTCATTTGGCTCTGTATCTCAACTTGCTTGATGTTCAGGCTGTGGTGTATACGGCTTCGCAGTATCACTTTCTTGGGGATGGGGTTCATACGCTCGGCGAGGTGAATTCGCATTGGCGGACCAAAGGGCGGCGCTCTTATGAGTGGGCTGTTGTGCCTCATGAGCCCGATCCGCTAGCCGGCGAGCTTCGTGAGTATCGGCCGTTTCCCGAGCATTGGATTGAGAGTCTCTGGAGTAATGAATATGCCCAGGCTTGGCCGCAGTTGCAAGCAAATGCGGACGCCGCCGGTGAACCGCCGTTTCCCACGCCTGCCCAGATGATCGAGCGTACGTTTGTGGGAAATGTTGCCTTTGAGGGTGATGTGACTGAGGAAACTGAGGGGTCTCGCGTAATTGCGCAGGCGATTCTGGATGATGATCCGCGTACGTTATGGTTGCTCAGCTGGGGTGGTATGAATACGATCGTTCGCGCCCTCATGAGTATTGCCGAGCGCTATCGCGCCACGCCCGAGTGGCCCGCCGTGCAGCAGCAGGTCTATCAGAAGGTGCGCGTGATGGGCGTTGCCGATGGCGTGGGACAGGACAACTCGTGGCTCGACCATGGGCGCGAGCTCTTTCCCGAGCTCATCTTTTGGCGTACGCCCTATATGTATGGCAACTATTTCGACGCCAAAACAGCTCAGCCCGATACGCTGCCGCTGTTTAAGGCTCCCTGGCCCGAGCAGAATCTCACGCAGGGCAACGGCCCCCTCATGGCACGCTATATGCTCTATGGCGATGGTAAGGTCTACGAAAACGAACCCGAGCGCTTTCAGTTTGGCAAGCATGCCCGCCTGGATTGGGGCCTGGAAGGCATGCCCGCGGTGCAGTTTGAGCGCGGCGACTTTATGGCCGAAGGCGACAGCATGACCTATATTCCACTGCTGCCGTTTGGCCTGCGCGGCATCGACGACCGCGACTTCGATACGCTGCTGGGCCGCATGTTTCTTGATGGACACCCCGATGCGAGCGCGCCCGCCGGTTTTGCCTCCATCGGCACGCCCGCAGACGACAATCTCAATCCCTATCTGCGTGCCTATCAGGAAAACTTTGCCGCCCGCGCGCAATGGTGCGCCCATGATCCGGCCATCTGCTCGCATCCGGCACATGTTGTCGAGGTCACGGCCGACCGCAGCGCCGCAGCCGGCGAGCGCGTCGCCCTTGCGGCAACCATCGTCGACCCCGACGACAAGGGCTTCGATGCACATTGGGATGTGGCCGTAGACCCATCGAGCTATGCAGGCGTCCAGGATCTGTCGATGTGGCAAGAATGCACGGTGGACACCGCTTTCATCGTGCCCGCCGACGCGCAGCCCGGTGACCGCTTCGTACTCACGCTTACCGTGCAGACGCGCGCCGAGCGCCCCTGCACCCGCTACGCCCAGATCGCCGTGACCGTGGCATAGCAAGAACGGCGCCCACATTCGGCAGCCGCCGCATTCGACAAAGAGTGTCCCCAATGAGTAGGAAAAATGGGCCATGTGTCCCAGTTGTGGAGACTCGTTGAGCCGTCTGGGTATCGTGAAAGGCTGCGCACTCCCCCATCATCAAAAGTGACACACGCTACCAGTTGATGGGAGGCAGCCATGGGCTTCTTTGACAAGATGTTCGAGAAGAAAGAGTGCGCGATTTGCGGTACCGAGCTGGGACTTCTAGGTAAGACAAAAATCAATGAAGGCTACCTGTGCAAAGAGTGCGCCGGCAAGCTCTCCCCCTACTTTCACGGCTATCGCTCCAGCACCGCGGACGATATCCGCGAGCAGATCGCCTACCGCGAGGCCAATGCCGAGCGCTTGGCGTCGTTCAACCCCACGCGCACGCTTTCTGCCGGGCGCACCAACATCATGCTCGATGAGGACGCGGGCCTGCTGATCATCACCTCGCAGAGCCGCTGGCGCGACGCCAATCCCGACATCATCGAGTTCTCGCAGGTACTCGGCTGCGATATGGATATCGACGAGCATCGCACCGAAATCTATCGCGAGACCAAGGACGGCGAGCGCGAGAGCTACAATCCGCCGCGCTACGACCTGGATTACGACTTTAATCTGACCATTCACGTCAACACGCCGTACTTTACCGAGATCAACCTGCGCGTGAACGACTCCACCATCGATCAGCGCGGCTCCATCGAATACCGCGAGGCCAAGCGCCAGGCAACCGAGGTCCGCGACGCGCTGGTGCAGCTGCGCCAGGAGACGCGCGACAGCGTCGTGGCCGCCAAGGCCCCCAAGACCGCGGTGACCTGCCCCTTCTGCGGAGCCACCACCATTCCCGATGCCAGTGGGCGCTGCGAATACTGCGGCGGCGCCATCGGCGCATAGCCTCCGGCACGGAAAGGACCGATCATGGCCTTCGAGAGCGTCAACTATCAGTGCCCTGCCTGCGGTGGTCCCCTTCATTTTGCCAGCGCCGAGCAAAAGCTTGTCTGCGACTACTGTGACTCACGCTTTGAAGTCGAAGAAGTCGAGGCCCTCTATCGCGAGCGCCAGGACAAGGCAGATGCCAAAGCCGATGCCGCAGCCGCAGCTCCCAAACCTGCTGCCGACGATGCCGTGCAGGAGCTCGCCCAAAACGCCGGCTACATCTGCTCGTCGTGCGGCGCCGAGCTCGTGTCCGACGGCACCGTCGCCGTCACCACCTGCCCGTACTACGGCAACTCCGCCGTGGCGCCCGGCCAGCTCTCTGGCGACTTCTCGCCCGACCTGGTGATTCCGTTTAAGCTCGGGCGCGACGACGTCACGGCCGCACTCAAGGGACACTACAAGGGCAAGATCTTGCTGCCCAAGAGCTTTGTCACCGGCAACCACATCGACGAGGTCCAAGGTGTCTACGTGCCGTTTTGGCTCTACGGCGCCCGCGTGGACGGCGAAGTGTACTTTGACGCGACCAACGAGACCGTGACCGAGGAATCCGACCGCACCGTCACGACCACCGACCACTACGATGCCTATCGCAAGGGCAATATCTCGTTTAAGCGCGTGCCCGTCGACGGATCGTCCAAGATGCCCGACGGCCACATGGACGCCATCGAGCCGTTTGACTACGACGCGCTGCGTCCGTTCTCGGTCGCATATATGCCCGGCTACATCGCCAACCGTTACGACGAGGACTGCGAGACCTGCAAGGCGCGCGCCGAGCGCCGTATGGAAGAAAGCACGATCTCGGCCCTGCGCGAGACTGTCGTCGACGAATACGACGATGCCACGGTCGAAAGCAAGCAGCTCGACTACACCTGGGAAGACAGCGACTACGCCCTGTTCCCCGTCTGGATGCTCTCCACCTCGTGGAACGGCAAGAGCTACCTGTTTGCCATGAACGGCCAGACCGGCCGCTTGGTCGGCGAGCTCCCCTGCTCCAAGCCCAAGCTCGCTATTGCCTCGGTGCTGTTCTTTGTGATCGGATTTATCCTCTCCCAGATTCTCTTTATGGGTGAGAACGCCTTCGATCCGGATTACCTCGCCTTTGATATCGAGGGCATCCTCATCAACATCGTCGCGCCGCTGATCATCGTGATTATCGGAGACGTGCTACTGGTAGGCCAGCTCAAGACGGCCAACGAGGCCACCCACGCCAACGAGTACTGCGGCGAGCTCGACCTGACCGAGAAGCACGACACCTTCAACCACACCGAGACCACCGTTGTCATGAAAGACGACAAGGACGACTAAGCAATCCGACCAATACCACCCGGCCTTTGACGAGAAAGGAAGATCACCATGGGACTCTTGAAAGCTGGATTGGGTGCTGCCGGCGGCGTCATGGCCGACCAGTGGAAGGAATTTATCTATTGCGAATCGATGCCTGCTGACGTCTTGGCCTGCAAGGGCAGCAAACGCACCGGTGGCCGCAGCTCCAACACGCGCGGCGAGGACAACGTCATCTCCAACGGCTCGGTCATCGCCGTCAACGACGGCCAGGGCATGCTCGTGGTGCAAAACGGCAAGATCATCGAAGTCGCACTGGAGCCCGGTGAGTTCGTCTTCGATACCGGCAGCGAGCCGAGCGTCTTTAGCGGCAACCTGGGCGATTTCATCAAGGAGACCTTCGCCAATATCGGCAGCCGCTTTACCTTTGGCGGCGACGCGGGCAAGGACCAGCGCGTCTACTTCATCAACACCAAGGAGATCATCGGCAACAAGTACGGCACCGCCTCGCCCGTGCCCTTCCGCGTGGTCGATAACAACATTGGCCTGGACGTTGACATCTCCGTGCGCTGCAACGGCGAGTACTCGTACCGCATCACCAACCCGCTGCTGTTCTACACCAACGTGTGCGGCAACGTGACCGATAGCTACACGCGCGACAAGATCGACAGCCAGCTTAAGTCCGAGCTGCTCACCGCCCTGCAGCCCGCCTTTGCCAAGATCTCGGAAATGGGCATCCGCTACAGCGCCATCCCCGGCCACACCACCGAGCTCGCCCGCGCGCTCAACGAGGTCCTCTCTGCCGACTGGCGTGACCTGCGCGGCGTCGAGATCGTGAGCTTTGGCGTCAACTCCATCGCTGCCTCGCAAGAGGACGAGCAGATGATCAAGGACCTGCAGAAAGCCGCCGTCATGCGCGATCCCACTATGGCGGCAGCCAACATTGCCAGCGCCCAGAGCGACGCAATGCGCGCGGCAGCCGCCAATCCCAACGGCGCGATGGCAGGCTTTATGGGCATGGGCATGGCAGGTGGCATGGGCGGCATGAACGCCAGCCAGCTGTTCGCCGCCGGCCAGGCACAGCAGCAGGCCGCCCCGCAGCCGGCTCCGGCACCCGCTCCCGCACCGGCTCCTGCCGCTGCCCCCGCGGCCGGCACATGGACCTGCAGCTGCGGCGCCACCAACACCGGCAAGTTCTGCTCCGAGTGCGGCAGTCCCGCACCCGCCCCGGCACCGGCCAAGTGGTTCTGCCCCAACTGCGGCAGCGAAAACGGCGGCAAGTTCTGCAGCAACTGCGGAACGCCCAGGCCCTAGCCCCTCTATCTGGTAATTGGCGGGGGATCCGCCACCCCCGCATTTGCTTCTATGGGTTTCGTTCGATAAAGGAGGACACCATGAAGACAACGTTCAAAAAGTCCGTACTCGCATTTCTGACATGCGTCCTTGCGCTCGCCTTTGCCCTGACGGGCTGCAGCGGCGGCGGCAAAGACCCCAAGGCCAACTTCGTCGGCAGCTGGGAACTCTCGGGTGGAACCCTGGAGGGCGAAGAACTGACCGATGAGTACATGAAGATGCTCGAGGATTGGGGTGTGCACTGCGTCCTGATTCTCGATGAGGACGGTACAGGTGCCCTCGACCTGTTCCTTGAAGTCGTCGACCTTAAATGGGAGGCAAAGGACGCCACCACCGTAACCATCACCGCCGAAGACGAGTCGCATGACATGAAGCTCAAGGACGGCAAGCTCATCCTCGAAGAGGATGACGGCAATCTTGTCTTTACCAAGTCCGACAAGGACCTGTCCGGCACGGTGAAGAAGGATCGCGAGGCGGCCGAGAAGGAAGAAGAGATCGACGAGGCCGTCGAAGACGACGACGTCCAGAAGATTGAAATCTCCCCCGCCGTCACCGTTGCCGATGACGACCTGTGCACCATCACCATCACCGAGAAGTTCAAGGACGAGTGGGACGACATCGGTTTTGTCGTCAACATCACCAACAAGAGCGACAAGGACCTGACCTTCTACGCCCCCAGCGGCAAGACCAACGTCAACGGCACCATGAAGGAACCCTGGTTCTCGGCTCACCTGATGCCCGGCACCAACGCCACCGAGGAATTCACGTTCTCGAGCGGCGAACTTGACAGCCTTGACGACCTGGTCAACACGACCATCGGCATCGACGCCTACCTGACCGATTCCTACGAGGACGTCGCCTCCTACAGCGCAACCGTCGCGTAGCGGCACGTAACATCAGCCGCGGATTGGCGGACACATCCGCGCACACCAGACGGGGCCGCAGGAGATGATCCTGCGGCCCCGTCGCTTTATGCCGACAGCACTGCCCATACAAGCAGGCCGCCCGCCGTTTTTAGATGCGAAACGGTGGGCGGCCTATCCTTGCGGTGCCGGAACACGGGTGAGCGCGTCGATTACGGGCGCTCCATGTTGGGAACGATGCTACCCTCGGTCACCGCATGCACGGCCAGGCGCATGATGTTGTCGTAGCCGGTCTTGCTCAGGATCTCCGAGATGCGGCGCTTGATGGTGCCCTCACTCATAAACAGCTCGGCCGCGATCTCGCGACGACTTTTGCCCTCGCAGGCAAGGCGCAAAATCGATAGCTCGACATCGTCGAGGGCTGCTGTACCCGAAAAAATGCTCTCGGGCGGCTTGGGAAACGTGCAGTAGCCAGCCAACGTGGAGCGCATCACGGCGAACAGCTCGTCGATACCGACGTTCTTGTACACAAAGCTATCGACGCCCGCCTCGCGGGCCTGATCGACAAAGGTGATCTCGGGCATGCCTGTCATGATAATGATGCGACACTCGGGCAGCTGCTCCTTGATGCGTGCCGCCGCCACGATGCCGTTTGAATCGTGTTCGGTGCACACGTCCATCAGTATCATGTCCGGGCGCTCCTTGAGCGCGACACCCAAGGCCTCGGAGGCATCGGCGATCGCGGCAACGACGGTCATATCGGGCTGGTCGCCAACGGAGCGCGCCAGGCTCTCGCGCAGGATGGCCTGATCTTCGACAATTAACACGCGGATCATGAGTTTCTCCTTTGGGACGTGTCGTTGGCGTTAAGCGGAATGGATACCGTAAGCGTAAAGGGCGGGGTGGCGTGGACCTCTAGGCTGCCACCCAGATCTTGCGCGACATGCCTCATACCTGGGATTCCCGTTCCCTCGCGATACGATACGGGGGCCGGGGACCCGTCGTTAGAAATCGTCATGTGCGCGACGGCGTCAGCATCCGTCCTCTCCTGCCACAAGCGCACATGGACCCGATGCGCCTGCGCATGCTTGGTGGCGTTGGTCGAGGCCTCGCGGATAATCTGCAAAAAGGCAGCGGCGACACGCGCGTCCTCAGGCAGCGCACCCTCAACATCGATCTGCACGCTCACCAGGCCAAAAGCATGGACGATATCGCCCAGTTGCTCTGCCGGTTCGGTGTCGCCCCCGCTGCGCAGATCGGCAGCGATTGAGCGCAGCAGCGGGTCGATCTGCTCGAGCGACTCGTCGTCCAAGCGCCCCTCCTCCAAATAGCGATGAAGGATTGATAGGCGCTGGCCGATCACATCGTGAACGCGGGCGCGCATGCGCAGATAGGCCGCATTGTCGGCAACTTTTTTGACTTCTTCGATCTGGGCCTGGAGCTCTTGGCCCGCAAGCTCAAGCAGGTGGTTGGCCTGCGCCAGGCGGTCATGCGCATGCGCATACTCTGTCACGTCCAGACCGATTATGCGCTCGAACGAACGGCCCGAGACCATAACGTCATCGCACACAAACAGGCGAATCTCGGCGGGAGAAACCTCGACCACCGCACGCGCCTCACCAAAGCGGTCCAGGTTGATCCGCACGCGGTTCTTACCGCCTTCGGGCATTTGCATGCTGAGCTTGCGCAGGTCGTTCCATGTACCGCTCATATCGCCTAGGTCGGTGGGCATATGAAGCTCCACCAGGTTTTTGCGCATGCAGCGGTTCATGAGCAGTGGACGGCCCCTCGAGTCCAGATACAGGATGCCCACGGGAATCACGTTGATGGTTTCGATCGTCGAGAACGCGGTGATATCCTCCTGGCGGTTACGGACGTCCATCAAGAGCGCCGCGACGGAACGGAACAGGAAGAACGCTCCCTCTGCGATAAGGACAACGGCCCACACCGAGCCCATGGCAAAAACCACCGGCGGTGTCACGGCGCCAACAAGCAGCAGCTCGGCCAGCATGACAGGGCGACGATAGTGCACCATGAGGACCACGCCATAGGCAAAGATCGCGGCATTGAGCCACAGCACTCCGCCCATTGCCCTGGCGCAAACGTCAAGCGGCGCCACCAGATACGAGCCAGACGACGCGAATAAGATGAGCGCCGAAATCATCAGGTGAAGCACAAGGCTCGTCTCGTAGGCGCAAATCACCTTACGGTTATAGGACGAGCGGCGCGATGCGATGAGCGGGACGTGGATCATCTGCAGACACGCAGCCAGGGCAAAGATAACATCGAGCGCAACGATTTGGGGAAGGATGAACGAAATCTGCATCGTCACTCACCCGCCCTCGGCATCAAGACGATCATGCGCAGCTGGCCGGGCTCGCCCTCAAGGCGGTATGCCACGTTGCGCCCTTGCAGAGCGCTTTCGAGCTCTTGCGCAGCGGGCGTCTGCGAAAGATCTTCATCATCGTTGGAAAAAAGCGTGGCGCGCAGCTCGACACTGCACCGGTCATGGTCACCCAAGTGATACATGAGCGCCGGATGGTCGGTGGTGTAGGCAAAAAACGCAAAGTCATACACGCAGTCGTACAGGGCGCTTACCGTACTGGCGTGCATCGGGCGCCGTATGGCGATAATCGAAGCGCAATCGACATCGATGGTGCGCAGGTCGCTTGCGAGCTCATTGGCAATGAGTTGAATGCGGTCGCGATCAAAACCGCTCTCCCCGTGCTGCGCCAACGTGAGCGACCCTTTGCGCTTGCAATAGGCGACGAGCATCTTGGCGCGCTGCAGCATGCGGTAACGCTCGTGTGAAGACGCCTCGTCGGTCAACGGTGGCAGCGAGCTCAGCAGGTCGTACATCTCTTCGAACGCGCGGGCAAGCGCCTGGTCCACGTCTTGGACTAGCAAGGTCTCGGCCTCTTGATCTGCCAGATGCGTCTTAAGATCGTAGTCGGCCGTGAGCAGCTCATTTTGGCGCTGCAGCTCCATGCGACGATGTGCCAGTTCACGGTTAAGCTCGTTGAGCTCCGACACGTCTTGGGCAAGCAGGGCCGATCCGCCCAGCAGTGGAAAGGCTCGGTACATCACATCGGGATCGGACGCCACGGCAAAGGCATGGGCATGCCCGTGTTCCTGGGCCCGCAGCTCTTCGCACACGCCCGCCGGCATTGGCTTTGACACCGGTGTGGCATAGACTTCCTGCAGGTCGCGCGTTAGAACTTTGAGGTCGAGCGGCAAGGTATCGAAGATGCCAGCAATGTCGTGATATGACGGAATGACACCGCAATCGAGACAGATTTCCATCGCCACCACGCACAGGACGCAATAGACGAGCGAAAAGTTGAGCCTCCATGCCCAGGGCACGCGCAACGCATACGAGACGGCAAAGAATGCGCCACCCAGCAGTACGAGCGCCGCCGTGCCCGAGAAACGCTGGATGCGAAAGGACGAGGACCGGCCCACCAGGATAAAAAAGGCCACAAAGTTAAAGGCCGTCCACACTAAGACAGCGAAATAACCCCAGCCGTACGTGTAATCGTTGCTCCAGGTGTCGCTTGTACGGTCAAAGTGGAAGACCTGCTGGTGAAAATCGTTGGTGAGCACAAATCCGATAAGCAGGATAGCCACAATCCAAAGCGCAGCGCAGTAGCGGCGACCCAGGCGGTGTTGCTCCAGACCCGCAAGGCGCAGACCACACAACTGGTAGAGCAGCGGAATGAGCGTCATGGGCACGTAGTACAGGTACCACAGCACGGTGGCATAGAACGGCGTGAACGACTTGTACTTGAGAATGACTTCGATCATCCACAGGGCGCAGATGGTAGCGACGGCAACAAGACGGCGGCGCAACACATAGTCCAAACAGCGCAGATAGACCGATACGCCCCAGATCGAAAATATAATTGCGGCGACAAGCAGCGGGAGAGAGCTCGAGTGGACGAGCGCATCCACGACCTCTTTGGACACCTCGCTATAGGCGGGCACGGCGTTAGAAAGTTTGGGGTCGAAGGCGAACAGCGCCGGCAAGACTGCCAAAACCATGAGGAACAGCGCGGTGATGGCGCCGGCGATAGCAAAGACGCGGTGACGGTACACCCGATGTGTTATGCCAACAAGGAATCGCGGCATGGCGAAGAGCCTGCCGCCCCTGGGATCCGCCACGGGTGCGGATCGGGCGGCCGCGTGGCCGATATGTCGCTCGCAGGTACCCATAGTGCTTTTAGTGTACCGACAGGCGGGCCCAAAAAGCGGGCCACATGTCCCAAAATCCGCCGACGGCAAAGGGTGTCCCCAGGGGCCACTCATTTAAGTACGTCCCCAATGAGTGGACCAGCGACTAGTCGTTTAAGAACGTCCCCAATGACTAAGACAAAACGAGCGAGGATTTTTGGACGCCCAAATGGCGAGAGTGGATAATCTCCCACTTTGAGCCCACAAACAAGCCAAAAACGGGAGATTATCCACTCTCATTCTGCGGGCACTCATTTAAGTACGTCCCCAATGAGTGCTTTCGCTTCTTTTAACAAAACGCCCGGCGGGCATTAACTGCTCGCCGGGCGTTTTGGTTAGGAGGCTGTGGTTGTTGGGAAAGCCTTAGGCCAGGTCCTCGCCGTTCGTCTCGATGACGTGTTTGTACCAGTCGAAGCTCTTCTTCTTGGAACGCTTGAGGGTGCCGTTGCCTGCATCGTCGCGGTCCACGTAGATAAAGCCGTAGCGCTTGGACATCTCGCCCGTGCCGGCAGACACCAGGTCGATCGGACCCCAGGTAGTGTAGCCCAGCAGGTCAACGCCGTCCTCGGTCACCGCATCGCGCATCGCGGCGATATGCTGGCGCAGGTAGTCGATACGGTAGTCGTCGTTGATGGAGCCATCCTCCTCGACAACATCCTTGGCGCCCAGACCGTTCTCGACCACAAACAGCGGCTTCTGATAACGGTCGTACAGGTCGTTGAGGGTGATGCGGAAGCCCAGCGGATCGATGGCCCAGCCCCACTGGCTCTCCTGCAGGTAGGGGTTCTTGGCGCCGGCGAAGGCGTTGCCCTGGGTGCGCTCGACATCGGGGTTATCGGCACCGGCGGAGCAACGGGTGCTGTAATAGCTAAAGCTGATGAAGTCGACGGTGTTGGCGGCCAGGATCTCGCGGTCCTCATCCGTCATGCCCACATCGATGCCCAAACGCTCGAGCTTCTTGACGGCATAGGCCGGATAGTAGCCGCGGCTCTGAACGTCGACGAAGAAATAGTTGCTCTGGTTGTCAATCTGCGCCTGGCGCACATCGCCCGGACGGCAGCTGTAGGGGTAGTAGCTACCTGCGGCAAGCATGCAACCGATCTTGACCTCAGGGTCGATCTCGTGAGCGATCTTGGTTGCCCAAGCGCTGGCGACGAGCTCGTTGTGGGCGGCCAGGTACTCGACGGCCTCCTTGTTCTCGCCCTCTTCAAAGACCAGACCGGCACCCATAAACGGCAGGTGCAAGATCATATTGATCTCGTTGAAGGTAAGCCAGTACTTTACCAGGCCCTTGTAGCGGGTGAAGATCGTGGTCGCGAGGTTCTTGTAGAAGTCGATGAGCTTGCGGTTGCGCCAGCCGCCGTACTCCTTGATGAGGTGAATCGGGCAGTCGAAGTGCGTGATGGTCACGAGCGGCTCAATGCCGTGCGCCTGACACTCGCGGAACACGTCCTCGTAGAAGGCCAGGCCGGCCTCGTTGGGCTCAGTCTCGTCGCCGTTGGGGAAGATGCGGGTCCAGGCCAGGCTCATGCGGAAGGTCTTAAAGCCCATCTCGGCAAAGAGGGCGATGTCCTCCTTGTAGTGGTGATAGAAATCGATGCCGGTCTGCGCGGGGTAGTAATAGCCGTCCTCGAAGTCGAGCATCTTGCGCTGGCCGGAGACCACCGCATAGCGCTCGGGGCCGTGCGGCGCCACGTCCACGTTGGCCAGGCCGCGGCCATCCACGTCGTAAGCGCCCTCGCACTGGTTGGCAGCCGTCGCGCCGCCCCACAGGAAGTCTTTACGGAAAGCCATGCATCAATCCTTTCACACGCTGTTTGTCGTGGTTTCAGTATCCCCGTAAGCAGCGCGCTACTCAACGGCAACGACGCAGGCCGACACTTCTTTTCGCACACGGCGGCCCGGCAGCCGCCCCTGCCTGACACTTTCTGATACCGCCGCCCCAAACCACCACAAAGGGGACAGGCACCTTTGTGGTGGTTGGGGACGGTTTGTCTCGATCTGTAACAGGTAGGCAGCCAAAACCGGGCTTGGTGTTACAGATCGAGATTTTCGGGCAGCCCCCGCAGTTTGTCTAAATCTGTAACAGGTAGAGACGATTTAGCCCGCTAGATGTTACAAATCGAGACGGAAGGTGCTAGTCACAGGTGATGTCGAGGTTCTTGCCGACGAGGCCCACGTAGCCGCCCTCGGCAGCCTTGGGACTATCTGCGTGGCAGAGAACCCACTTGTCGGCCTTCCAGTAGCAGTAGCTGTCACCGGCGGCAGGCATGTCGGCTGCGGCCTCGGGGCGCGGGCCATTGGTGCCCGCCGGCAGCGCCACCATCACCTGGAAGCCGCCGTCGTCGACCATGCAGGGCGTGTAGTGGAGCGTGGTGTTGAAGACTTCGACGACCGTACCCGCCGGCACGCGGAACGCCTTGACGCACGCGGTGTCGAGCTTGCCGCCCTCAATCTCCCAGCGATGCGCCACGAGCAGGATAAAGTCGCGGGCGCCCAGGTTAAACTCGCTGGCGCGGTGATACTCCAGGCAGTTGAGCTGCGTGTTGTGGCCGTTGCACCAGCCGAGCTGGAAGGGGCGGCCGCCAAACATGAGAAAGCCCAGTTTATCGGCACCCTTGACGCTCTCGAGCTCCGGCGCGCTTGCTACGTACCTGCTACCCTCGGGAATGGGCGTGGCAGAGAGCGCCTCGAGCACGGGCGACGTGAGCTCGGACGGAACGTCATCCCAAACGTTGCCATAGGATTTGAACTCGGGATCGTTGACAGAATAGATGTGCATGTTCGCTCCTGTTCGTAAATGTGACTATACGAACATTCTAAAACAAACATGAGCGATTTTGAACGCTCGTCCCGACCACTCAACAAAAAGGCGCCCCCGCATAAGCGAAGGCGCCCAATGCGCGCGCTTTGGGCGATAAAGCCCTTACGCCTGCTGGTAGTGCAGGTGCTTCTCGTCGATATTGGCCAGGTCGCGGTCGAGATAACGGCGCGCGAGCCAGTTTGCCATGGGGAGGTTCTGGTCCAGATAGTTACCGCACTCCTCGGGAGCGGCGCCGGGGATATCGCCCTCAAAGCCCGCGACAAACTCGAACAGCTCGCGCACGAGCGGCAAGATCTCCTCGCTCGTCAGCTCACCAAAGACAACCAGGTAAAAGCCCGTGCGGCAGCCCATGGGGCCAAAGTAGACAATGCGGCTCGACCACTCGGCATGATTGCGGAGGAACGTGGCACCCAGATGCTCGATGGTGTGGCACTCCGCCGTGTTCATAACCGGCTCCTTGTTGGGCGTGGTCAGGCGCAGGTCAAAGGTGGTGACGGCGGCGCCGGTCGCCGGATCGTGGTCGATGCGGCTCACATACACGCCGGGCTCGAGCAGCAGATGGTCAACGGAAAAACTCGCGATGCGCTCCATGGCAGATCCTCTCGGTAGTCAATTTGGGACGGGGCTCTTTTAGCTGGTTCGAATGATCGCACCAATCATACCAGTCAAAAAAGCCCCATCCCAAATGAGCTGCCCGGGAATAGCCTGCGGGCGCCGCGCAGCCGCCTAGGCAGTGTAGGCAATGGTCGCGTCGACGGCGTGACGCCAGCCGGCGATCTTTTTGGCTCGTTCGTCGGCGGACATGGCAGGCTCCACGATGCCGCGAGCGCCGTAGACGTCAACGACGTCGCGCGTGTACATGCCCAGCGCAATGCCGCAGGCCCAGGCCGCACCCAGACCGCTCATCTCGTCGTTGCTCGCGATGCGGATGGGCGAGCCAACCAAGTCGCTCTCAAACTGCATCAGGTACGCGTCGCGCGTGGGGCCGCCGTCAACACGAAGCTCGGCCAGTGCCGCGCCCGAATCCTCGACCATCGCATCAATCACGTCAAAGATTTGATAGGCGATCGACTCGTCGGCGGCCTTTACGAACTCCGCACGGCCCGTGGTGCGCGTCATGCCAAAGACGCAGGCCTCGGCGTCACTCGCCCAGTGCGGCGCGCCCAAACCGGTAAACGCCGGCACAAAGTAGACGCGACTCGCCGGATTGGCGGCGTAGCACAGGTCGGTAACTTCCTCGGGGTTATTGATGAGCTCAAGATCGTCGCGCAGCCACGTCTTGACGGCGCCGGCGTAGCTCACGTTGCCCTCGAGAACATACTCGGTCACACCGTCCATACGCCATGCGAGCGAGCTCGAAAGCCCATGCGAGCTGGCGACGAACTCGTCGCCGACGTTCATCATGACCGAGCTTCCGGTGCCATAGGTCGCCTTGGCCATGCCGCGGCTATGGCAGCCCTGGGCAAACAAGGCGGCATGGCTGTCGCCGAGCACGCCGTGAATGGGCACGGGCGCCGGCAAAAAGCCGCCCAGGTCCGTTGTACCGAACAGGCCATCGGAATCGGTCACCTGCGGCAGGCACGCCGGATTGACACCAAAGGCCTCGCACACAGGCTCGCTCCAGCAGCCACGGCGCAGGTCAAAAAGCTGCGTGCGGCTGGCATTGGACCAGTCGCAGCGGAACTCCACGCCGCCCGTGAGCGTCCAGACCACCCAGGCATCGATGGTGCCCAGGCACAGTTCGCCTGCCGCCGCGGCCTCGGCAGCCGCGGGAACGTTCGCGAGGATCCAAGTCATCTTGCCCGCCGGGTAGTAGGGCGAGAGCACCAGACCCGTCGTGTCACGCACCAGCTCGGCCACGCCTTCGCGCGCAGCCAGCTCGTCGCACAGCTCGCGGGCGCGGGCGCACTGCCACACCACGGCATCGCACAGCGGCTCGCCCGTCGTGCGGCTCCAGGCAACGGTGGTCTCGCGCTGGTTGGAAATGCCAACGCCGGCGACGTCGGCCGGATCGACCCCGGTCTCCTCCACCACGGTGCGTGCCACAGCCAGCACGTTGGCGGCGATCTCGGCCGGGTCATGGCTCACCCAGCCGGCCTCGTTGACAATCTGGCGATGCGAGCGATCGGCGCGATGGATCAGATGGCCGCCCTCGTCCACCAGCAGCGCCTTAGTACCCTGTGTGGACTGATCGATTCCGATGATGTATTTGCTCATGTACTCTCCTGTCTCCCCCGTCGATTCAAAACTAAAACCCGACGGACAAGGAGCGAGTGGCCGACCGGCTCATGAGAGCGCAGCCGGCCTGCTCAGAATTCAACCTAAAAGGATTGGTGCAAACCTGTCCCCGATGCACCAATTACTCTGCGGGAAGGAACTCGGCGACCGTCTTTGCGATTCCCTCGCCCGTCAGGCCGTAGTGCGCAAAGACCTCGGGGCTCGTGCCGGTGATGACCGGCGCATCGGGCAGGCTCAGGCACTTGACCGGACGCGGGCAATGCTCGCCCACGACCTGCGCGACCATGGAACCCAGGCCACCGAAGGGGCTGTGCTCCTCGACGGTCACGACGGCGCGCGTGGCACCGGCGGCCTCGATCACGGCCTCGGCATCGAGCGGCTTGACGCAGTACATATCGAGCACCGTTGCCGAGATGCCCTGCTCGGCCAGCAGATCGGCGGCGTCCACGGCATGGCGGACCATCTCACCGGTGGCGACAATCGTCACATCGGTGCCGCGGCGCACCCAGGTGGCGCGATCCATCTGGAACGGGCACTCGTCCTCAGTGTACACGTCCTCCACCGGGTTGCGGCCCACGCGGATGTAGGCCGGCTTGTTGTCGGCGACCAGGGCACGCACGAGCTCGGCGGTCTGGAAGCGATCGCTCGGCAGATACACGCGCATGTTGGGAATCGCGCTCATGGCGGCGATATCCTGCGCGGAGTGATGGCTCATGCCTAAGGCGCCGTAGGACACGCCGCCCGAGATGCCGATGAGCTTGACGTTGGTGTTGGAGTACGAAACGTCGACCTTGCACTGCTCATACGAGCGCGTGGTCACAAAGGACGCCGGCGAGGCGGCCCAGGCCTTCTTGCCGCACGAGGCCATGCCGGCGGCGATGCTCACCAGGTCCTGCTCGGCAATGCCGACCTCAACGGACTGCTGGGGATACTGGTCAAAGAACGGCGTGAGCGATGCAGAGCCGCGGGAGTCGGAGCACAGGACGACGATGTCTTTATCGGTTGCGGCGGCCTCGAGCAGCGTGTCGCAGATAGCCTTTCGGTTGGCGATCTTGTTAGCCATTGATGGCCTCCTTATGGGCAGCGAAATCGGCGATGATCTGGGCATATTCCTCATCGTTGGGCAGGTGATGATGCCAGGCGGCCTTGTCCTCCATAACCGGCGAGCCGTAGCCCTTCACTGTGTTGAGGATGATGACCGTGGGCTTACCCTTGGTCTCGGCGGCCAGCGTCAGCGCGGCATCGATGGCCTGGACGTCGTTGCCCGGAATGGACAGCACGTTCCAACCGAAGGCGGCCCAGCGCTCCTCCTGCGAATCCTGCTTCATGACGTCCTCGGTGCTGCCGCTGATCTGCAGGCGGTTGCGGTCCACGAGCGCGCACAGGTTATCGAGCTGGTAATTGCCGCCGCTCATGGCGCCCTCCCAGACCGAGCCCTCGGCAAGCTCGCCGTCGCCCATGATGGTGTAGACGCGGTAGCCGCGGCCATCCATCTTGCCGGCAAGTGCCATGCCCACAGCCACGGGCAGACCGTGACCCAACGAGCCCGAGTTCATCTCGATGCCCTTGAGCTTGTTGTTGGGGTGGCCGATGTAGGGGCTGCCGAACTTGGAGAAGCGGGCCTTGACGTCATCAAGGTCAAGATAGCCCTCGTGGCAGAGCACCGCGTAGTAGGCCTCCATGGCGTGGCCCTTGGAGAGCACGAAGCGGTCGCGACCGGGATCGTCGACGGTCTCGGGCGAAATGTTGAGGTGGTTGGCGTAGAGGGTCATCAGCGCATCGATGACCGACATGTCGCCGCCGATGTGCCCGCCGGCGCCAGCCATGATGATATCGACGCAATCGCGTCGAAGGTCCCAACGCAGGGACTCAAGCTCTTCGATAGTTGCCATTTCTACTCTCCTCGCAGGTAAGCTTTGACGTCTTCTTCGATGGGGTCGTACAGGTCGGGGACAATGCCGATGTACTTGCACGCCTCGTAGAGCACCGGCACCACGTTGGCGTGAATGGCGACGCAATGGTGGATGTAGGGACCCTCGACGATCTTGGCCTCGAGGCGCTTGAGGTTGTCGACCTCGACCCACAGGTAGGTGCCCATGCCGGCCGGGCCGTCGATGCCGCGGGCGTTGCCCAGCAGCAGCGAGTACTCGCCGTTGTCGCCGTCAAAGCGGGCAAGGGTGAGGTCGCCGTGCTTGGCCTCGGCCGTCAGCGCGCCGGGGTGATCGAAGGCCAGCGGATAGGTGAGCTTGGGCTTGACGGCCGCGCAGCTGCAGGGCCAGGGGCCGCAGTGCTGCAGCAGCTCGCCGTTCTCGTTATCGGGATGACGCACGGTCCAGTCGGCGAACATGCCGCGGTGACGGCCCAGGTCGGCGGCCTCGACCATCAGCGCGGTGATAGCGCCATGGATGTCGGTCTCGCAGACGATGGGGATGCCCATCTCGTTGAGGATTGCGTTGGCGGCGCAGGGCATAATGCCCAACTCGTCCTGCAGGGCGTTCCAGCACTGGATGGCGCCGGCGTTGCAGCCGTACTTCTCGACCAGGCGCTTCATGGCAATGGCGAGTCCTGCGACCGCAGGAACCTTGTCCTCGGGGATGCAGATCTCAAAGCTGTCACCAATGTGGGCGAGCATGGTTGCCATGGCCTGCTCGTCAGCCTGGGCGTCGCGCACGGCCTGGACAAGCTCGGTCATGGGGATGGGCGAAAGCTGGATGTTGAACTTCTCGAGCAGCTCGCCCTCGTTGCACATGGTCGACCAGAAATCGAACGGACGGGTGGCCATCTGCAGGATGCGGGTGTGCTTGAAGGTCTTGACCACGTTGCACACGGCCAAAAAGTCCCAGACGCCGCGCTCGAACTCGGGATCGGTCAGACGGCAGTTGGTCATGTAGGTGAAGGGAACCTGGAAGCGGCGCAGGACCTTGCCGGTGGCGAACAGACCGCACTGGCTATCACGCAGACGGGTGCCGTCGGGCTCGGGGCGCTCGTCGCGCGGCCCCCACAGCAGCACGGGCAAACCGAGCTCGCGGGCAAGGCGGGCGCAGACATACTCGGTACCAAAGTTGGCGTGGCAGAGCATGATGCCGTCGACGCCCTCGGCGCGGAACTTCTCGACGATAGGCGCGATATGGCTGTCGTCGAACAGCAGGCCCTCGTCGTTGATGTCGTCGATATCCACAATCTCGACGCCGATCTCGCGCAGGCGATCAGCCGTCAGACCGCGATACTTGATCGCGTCCGGCGCGCTAAAGATACTGCGGCGCGTGGGCACAAAGCCGAGCTTGATCTTGTCCATGTACGTCCTCCCCTAGTCACATGTTCAGTAAACAGACGCATGTTTCGTTTTGTTATGTTTACTAAATGTTTTACTCTTTTGTTTAAAAGTTTAGCGCGAAAGTCTCGTAAACGGTAGAGAAATCAGCCTAAACGGTATGTAAACAATCTGAACATACAAGGGCAACAAAAAGAGGGCCCCGAAGGACCCTCTTTTGAATAGCGCTATGTTTACTGCCCTAGCGAGCTTTGGCACGCTGCAGGCGATGCCGTCTCCGCCTAGATCTCGCGCACGCTCTGGCGCTCGACAAAATAGGTCGACACAGCCGTTTTGCAGGTGTAGCTCTTGGGATTGCGGATGTTGCCCACCAGGCGGCGCACCGCGATCTCACCCACCTCGTGCTTGGGAACATGCACCGTGGTGAGCGGCGGGTTGGAAAAAGCGCCCAGAGATAGGTCGTCAAAGCCGATGATCGAGACATCCTCGGGCACGCGAATGCCGTGCTCGTTGAACGCGCGCATGGCACCCACGGCGAGCACGTCGTTCTCGGCAAAGAAAGCCGTCGGCAGGTCGTCGTGCGAGGCATTGTCGAGCCACGCGCCCATGTCGCGATAAGCGCCCTCGAGCGTGGTGCCCAGCGTGACGCGCCATGCCGGATTGGCCTCGAGGTCCGCATCCTCAAGCGCTTGGCGATAGCCGCGCTCGCGGTCCTTAAAGTTGCGGATACGAAGGTCGCCCGCCAGATAGCCGATTTGCTTGTGACCTTTCTCGATAAGGTAGTCCACGGCACGCAGCACCGAATCGGTATTGGCAATGACCACGGCATCGAAGTACTGGCGGTCGCTCCAGCCATCGAGCACGATCAGGTGGGCGGCGGCGTTAGCGAACAGGGCGTAGTCCTCCTCGCCCAACTCGGTGCCCATCAGCACGATGGCGGCAGACGGGTCGGCGATCAGGCCCTCGACCTGCGGACGCACGGCGTCTAGGTCGCTAAAGTCGAGCGAGACAAAGCTCGTGCTCATGCCGTGGCGACGCGCCTGGCGCTCCACGCCCTCGATGACCGCGGGGTGGAAGGTGCTCTCGTCCAGGATGGCGCCCGTCTTGCGCGCGAGCACAAACTGGATGCTCTCGAGCTGCGTCGACTGCTGATAGCCGAGCGACTGCGCGCACTCCAGGATGACTTTGGCGGTCTCCTCGCTCACGCTGCGCTTGCGGTTGAGCGCGTTGGACACGGTCGCAGGCGAAAAACCGGTGATGCGGCTGATCTCGCGAACACTTGCTTTGGCCATTGTTCCCCCTAGTAACGGTCGCGGTCGAGCATCGTGGCCTGACCGCCCCGTGACTCGACAACTAAACGACCGCAAATTCAATCTAAACAGAATAGTAAATGTTTAATAGCTAGTTTAGCCTGTTGTCAAGCGAAGCGACGCGACTATTCCCCCAACGGGCGTATTTACTCGGTAGCTAATCTGGAACGGGGCACAGAAACCGTTTAGCCAAGGATGCGAGCCATGCGTGCCTTAAACTCCGCGAGGAAACGTGGGGCGTCCACGGTGAGCGCCACGAGCGCGCTCTTATCTGGATCGGACAGACGGTGCTCGTCGCAGATGGTGCGGCCGCGATACTCGCCCAGCAGGTCGACACGCAGGTTACAGCCGAGCGCACCCACGAGCGTGGGATCAATCGCCACGGCAACCGCCAGCGGATCGTGCAGCGCGCAGCCGCCCAGGTAGGGCGCGTTCATTTCGTACGAACCGATATAGTGCTCGACCATGCTCGCAAACGCGCAGCCAGCCATAGTGCCCGAGCCCGTCCAGCCGGCAACGTCGCGGCGCGTGAGCACCACGCGGTGCGTCACATCCAAGCCCACCATGGTGAGCTTGCGGCCCGAGCGCAACACGGCGTCGGCAGCCTCGGGGTCGCCCGCCATGTTGGCCTCGGCGCCCGCGCTCACGTTGCCGGGCACGGTAAGCGCACCGCCCATCACGACCACGCGGCCGATGGACATCATCGCCGCCGCATCGCGCTCCAGGGCAAGCGCCAGATTGGTGAGCGGGCCGGTCGCAACGTAGGCCAGATCGGGACCATAGGTACGCGCGGCATCAATCAGGTAATCGACCGCCGCATTGCCATCGGCCGACGTCGCGCCCACCGGCTCGTACGGCGAGGCGGGCACGCTTGCGCCGCCAATGCCGTTCTTGCCGTGGATAAGCGTGGTGGACGCCGGCGGCGTGTAGGGTTCGGTCGCTTTCACGGGACGATCGGCGCCCAGGTACACCGGCACCTCGGGACGACCCAACAGGTCGAGCACCGCCAAGCAGTTGTGCGCCGACTGCTCGACGCGCACGTTGCCAAAGCACGTGGTGATGCCGACGAGCTCCACCTCGGGGCTCGCGATGGCATAGGCGAGCGCCATCGCATCATCCACACCCATATCCAGATCAAGGATCAGCTTCTTGGTTGCCATTGTTCTACTCCGCTTCTCCGTCTACATCCAAACCGTCTAAACCAAACTTGTGCTCGACTTCCGCACGCGTGGGAATTGATTGCTGAGCGCCCAGGCGCGATACCGTCACCGCCGAGGCGCGAGCACCCGCGGCCATGCACTCAAAGAGCGGCAGACCCTCCAGACGAGCTGCAGCAAGCGCACCAATAAACGTATCGCCCGCGGCCGTCGTATCGACCACCGCGCTCGAAAGCGCCGGCATGCGCAGCGGCTCACCGCCATCGCCGAGCGTAACCGAGCCGGCGCCGCCCAGCGTGATGACCGCGGCGCCGGCGCCCTTGTCGAGCAGCGCATTGAGCGCGGCGACGCAACTCGCATCATCTGTGGGCAGAATGCCCGTCAGCATCTGGCACTCGGTCTCGTTGGGGCAGACCAAGTCGACCGCAGGCCACGCTCCTGCCGGCAAATCGCAGGCGGGCGCAGGGTTAAAGACCGTATAGAACCCCAGCTCGTGAGCGCAAGCAAGCGCCTCGGCCGTCGCTGCAAGGTCACATTCGCCCTGGGCGATAAAGACGCTTCCGGCAGCCGGGGCAAACTCGCTGGCATCGCCGTCGAGCTCGTCGGCCACCAAGCGCCTCAGTGCGCGGGCAACGTCCTCGCCCGCAAGCGCATGGTTGGCGCCCGGCGACAGCACGATGCGGTTGTCGCTCTCGCAGCGAATGATAGTCGCGGTACCGGTCTCCACGTCATCGCGACGCGCCACAAACTCAACGCCCACGCCGGCATCCTGGAGCCCTGCCACAAGCGCATCGCCAAAGGTATCGCGCCCAACAGCGCCAATCATGCACGTGCGCGCACCCATGCGCGCAGCGGCAACGGCCTGATTGGCTCCCTTACCGCCGGCGTTGGTGATAAAACCGCTGCCACCGACGGTCTCGCCCGCGCGCGGCATGCGCTCGCACGCCACCGAAAGGTCCATGTTCATGCTGCCGAACACCGCAACGATGCTGTGATCCGCCATGGAAACCTCCTCGTCTTCAGGCTTTGCGCCCACCGTCGACCAACGATTGTGCACTCTCGCACCCCCTATAACTTTAGTCCACTTTGATGTGGACGCGCGCTTGAGCTTGCGCCAGCAGCAAGCATTCACAGGGGCAGGCAGCTACAATGAATACGTGCTGATTATTCTCGTCATTGGATGATGTTTTATGGAACAATTCTCGCAATCGGGCTCGCGCGGTCGACGCCGCACGGGCAACGAGCCGGCGCCGCACGAACGCGTGAAGGGCGAACGCCGTGCCAACGAGCCGCGACGCACCGCGAGCCCCCATCGCGCTTCTGCCAACAACGCGGGCCGCGCCAACACTCCCGCCGCGGAGCAGACGCCTGCTCGCCCCAAGTCCCGCTACATCCCTGCACTCGACGGTCTGCGTACGCTCGCCGTCGTCGCGGTGGTGCTCTATCACCTTAACCTCACGTGGGCTCAGGGCGGCCTGCTTGGCGTCACGATCTTCTTTGTGCTTTCGGGCTATCTGATCACGCGCTTGCTGCTCAACGAAGTCGCTAAGACCGGCCGCATCGACCTCAAGAGCTTCTGGATCCGCCGCATCCGTCGCCTGGTCCCCGCCGTGGTGACCGTCGTGGTGGTGACCTGTGCGCTGTGCACCGTCTTCAACCACGTGATGCTCACCAAGATGCGCCCCGACATTCTGCCGTCGCTGTTGTTCTTCAACAACTGGTGGCAGATTGCCCAAAACGTCTCGTACTTCAATGCTCTGGGCGACCCCTCGCCGCTTACGCACTTTTGGTCGCTCGCCATCGAGGAACAGTTCTACCTGGTTTGGCCCCCGCTGCTGCTCGCTATGGTATCCATGCACATGAGCAAGCCCAACACGCGCCGCGTGGTTCTGGGCCTGGCTGCTGTCTCCGCCATCGCCATGATGGTGCTCTATAACCCCGCCGCCGACCCCAGCCGCGTGTACTACGGCACCGACACCCGCGTGTTCTCGCTGCTGCTGGGCGCCTGGATGGCCTTTATCCCCGATCGCGACCTGGCGCCGGTGCGTCTCGCTCATCGTTTGGGGCTCAATCGCCTGGCTGGCGCCGCCAAGCACGGCAAGAACGCCGAGGGCAAGCCTGGCGAGAAGGCCGACAACGCAGCCGAGACCGTCCCGGCACAGCCGAGCGCCCTCGTGCGCTTTTGGTCCTCGCCCGCATCCATCGATGTGTTGGGCGTCGTGGGTCTGGTTGGCCTTGCCGCCATGGTCGCGCTCACCAACGGCTACACCGCGTTCCAGTATCGCGGCGGCACGCTGCTATGCTCCATCCTCACGCTCATGGTCATCGCGGCCTGCGTGCAGCCCCAGGGAATGGTTGCCCGCGCACTGTCCGCCGAGCCGCTCGTGTGGGTTGGCAAGCGCTCGTACAGCATCTACCTGTGGCACTATCCGCTACTGTTGCTCATGAACCCGGTCGCCAACATCAACGATACGCCGTGGTGGCAGTACATTTTGCAGGTGTTGTTGGTGGTCGCCGTAGCCGAATGTTCATATCGCTTTATCGAGACGCCGTTTAGAAAGGGCGCCTTTGGGCGCACCGTATCCGAGTTCCGCGACGGCACCGCCACGCCCGCCAACTGGGTGCGCGCGCATATTCCCGTGTGCGCCACTTGCGGGATCGTGCTTGTTATCGCGCTGGGCGGCCTGATCTTTGTGCCGGAGACCTCCGCACTGAGCGGTGAGGGCGCCGAAGTCCTCAACAAGGAAGCCAAGAACACCGCGCCAACGGACCAACAGGCAGCCGACGACACCGACAAGGACAACGACGGCTTCCCCGATGGCTCCTACGACCTGCTGATGATCGGTGACTCCGTGTCGCTGCGCGCCGGCGATTCCTTTGACGGCGTATTCCCCCACAGTCACATCGATGCCGAAAAGGGCCGCCAGTTTGATGCGGGCCGCGCGACATTTGAGGGCTATCTCCAACAGAACCTTGCCGGCAAGATCGTGGTCTTTGCGCTGGGCACCAACGGCTTGGTAACCGACGACCAGATCGACGCCATCATGGCCGATGCAGGAGATAAGCGTATTGTGGTGTTTGTGAACACGCGCAGCCCGCAGCCATGGGTTGGTTCTACCAACCAGGCCATCGCCAACGCCGCTACGCGCTACAAAAACGTGCGCGTTATCGACTGGTACGGATACAGTGCCAATCGCAACGACCTGTTCGATGGCGATGGCACGCACCTATCGACCACTGGCGTGACTGAGTACCTCAACTTGATCCACGATGCAGTCAAGAAGGACCTGCCCGTGCATCCCGAGGATCACGTCAACGATCCGCAGCCGGCAGCCGTCAAGTCTGCCACCGACGCACTCGTTAACGCCCTCGCCTTCAAACCGCACAAGCTAGGCACCGACAAGTAACCCGCAGCAAACAACCCAAAATCACTCTTTTAGAGTCGGCCCCAAGAGGTCGCGGGCAAAAAACAGGCCGCAGTCCATCGCTGCGGCCTGTTTGGTGTCCAAAAGAGGCGCTAAGCGCTGTAACCCATCGCCTGCAGAACAAACATGACGACCGTCAGCACCGTAATCACACCGATAGTCGCCCAAGTGAGCACATTCCACACGCGGCCGTTGCGGTTAGTGCCCATAATGTGACGGTCAGCGGCAATAACCACCTGGAACACCAGAACCACGGGCAGCAGCACGCCATTGATGACCTGCGAGGTCATCATAATCTGGAACAGATCGACGCCGGGCATAAGCACCAGCACGGCAGAGATACCGATGATGGCCGTAATGATGCCGCGATAGACCGGGGCCTCGTCCCAGCTGCGGTCGGCACCGCGCTCCCAACCAAATGCCTCGCAGATAGCGCTCGACGTAACGCCCGGCAGCACGCAGGCGGCCAAGAAGCTCGCCGCGACCAAGCCCGAGGCAAACAGTACCGTGGACCACTGACCCGCAATAGGCTCCAGCGCGCGGGCAGCATCGGCGGCATCGCTAATCTGAATACCCGCCGGGAACAACACCGTACCGGTCGTGATGATAATAAAGCCGGCAATAACATCGGCGGCAAGCGAGCCGCTCACGGTATCAATACGCTGCAGCACGATGTCGTCCTCGCCCGCGTTCTTATCGACCACGTTGTTCTGCGCCAAGAAAATCATCCACGGCGCGATGGTGGTACCGATCGTTGCGACCACGAGCGACACGTAGCTGGGGTCATTTTGAATGTTAGGCACGACCAGGTCGACCGCGACCTCACCCCAGTTGGGGCCAGCCATAAACGCGGCGACGATGTAGGTCACGAACACGCAGCTCACCAGCAGCAGAATCTTCTCGATGCGCTGGAAACTCCCCGACATGGTAAGCATCCACACCAGCAGCGCCACCAACGGCACCGAGATGCTCGCCGGCACGCCAAAGAGGGCAAGGCCGCTCGCAATACCCGCAAACTCCGAAATGGTCACAGCCGTGTTGGCGATCAACAGCGCCGCCATAGCAAGTACACTCTTGCGCACGCCAAAGCGCTCGCGAATGAGCGATGCCAGGCCCTTGCCCGTGACGCAGCCGCAGCGCGCCGCGGTCTCCTGCGTCACGATGAGCAGTACAGTCATGACAGGAAGCATCCACAGCATCTTGTAGCCATAGCTGGCGCCCGCGCTGGAATACGTTGCAATGCCGCCGGCGTCATTGCCCGAAAGCGCCGCCAGCAGACCGGGACCCATAGCGCCAAAGATGGCCGCGATGGTCAACTTTTGCTTGGTGCCCGACTTTTGCTTGGTATTTTGCACGCGACCACCTAACCCATGACTGATATGGCGAGCAGCACCGCGGCGATGCAATACGCCACACACGAAATCATGACGGCAATGACGTTCATGGCGGTGCCCGACGTGTTGAGGTCATGCTCGTCACGCCAGAACAGCACCATCAGGTAAATCACGGCGCTCATGTTGCCAACCAGGCAAATAATGGCAGCGATATTAAAGCACCCGGTAAAGAGCTGCTCCTCAAACATGGGCGCATCGAGGAACGCAGCGGTGCGCACCAGCTGGGCGCACAGGTAGGTCACGAGCGACAGAATCAGGCCCATGCCCGTGCTCTGGAAGAAGAACCCCAGATACGGCTTGGGCTCGTCGTCGTGACCGTCATACTCCAGGAAGTAGTTCTTGACGAACGACACCATGCGCGAGGCCGCCAGCAGCACGAGCGGCATGGCGCACATGGGGAACACCACCAGATGCGCGGAGCCGAGCGCCGTTCCCAGCACGGTCGCCATGATGCACGACGCGATGCCCCATACAACAACCCAGTACTGGCGATGCACGAACCAGCTGAGCACGTTCGTCGAGTCGTCCGACGCGCTGTCGCCCGAGCCGACACCGGCGATCTGCAGGTCCTCCTGATGCTCCTCGGCGATAACGTCCATGGCGTCGTCGAAGGTTACGATACCCAGGATATGACGGTTCTCGTCGCAGACGGGGATAGCGACCAGGTCGTACTTGGTCATCTCGTCCGTCACGTCTTCCTGGTCCTCGTCGGGCGACACGTAGACCAGGTCGCGATAGGCCAGCTGACCCAGCGTGGCGTCGCGGTCGGCTACGATCAGCGTGCGCAGCGAAAGCACACCGGTCAGCATGCCGCTCGGATCCTCGGTATAGACGTAGTAGACGCTCTCGAAGTCCTCGTCGAGCTCGCGAATCGCCTCGATGGCGTCACCGACCGTTGCCGTGGCGGGCAGGGAGACAAACTCCGAGGTCATGATGCGGCCGGCGGTGTTGTCCTCATACCCCAGCAGGTTACGAATCGCCTTCTCCTCCTTGACGCCCATCAGGCGCAGGAGCTTCTCGGCCTTCTCGTAATCAAGCTCGTCGATCAGGTCGGCAGCGTCGTCCGGGTCCATCATGGCCAGCATCGACGATGCGTCCGTGTCGGACAGGCCTTCGAGCATCTCGGTCATAAGCTCGTCGTCATCGAACTCCGAGATAGCTTCGGCTGCCTGGGCGGTATCGAGCTGCGCAAACACCTGCGCACGTAGGCGCGGGTCGAGCTGCTCGATAATGTCGGCGATGTCGGCAGGGTGCAGCTCGCCGAGCGTCTTGTGCGACACCGAGAGTTGGATGTTTTTAGTCGAGCGGTCGAGCAGGTCCATGTAGGACCAAGCGATGATGTCCTCGCTGAGCGGCTTGCCCAGGTGCTTCATAAAGCCCTCGACGACGTGCTCGAGTGCGGGGCTGATCGCGCGCAGCAGACCGCGGGCACCGACCTCGGCACCCAACAGGCGCAGCTGGTTTTCGCCCGACATGGAAAACTTGATGTCGTTGACGCGCACGACCTTCATGCCCTGCGTGTCGACGATCTGCTTATTGAGCACGTCGCGCGCCAGCAGGAGCTCGGTCGGCTGCAGGTACGAGAAGCGAATATTGGTGGCAGACGTGTTGAGATACACGCCCGTCTCGTCGATACGGTCGACCCATTTGCGCCAGCTGATCATAAACGGCGTCTTGCCGGGGCCGCGGAACGCGAGCGACGTCACGTGCGGAAAAACTTCGCCGGTAGCAATGCCAAAATCGTTGACCACGCCGAGCTTTTCGCCGTCGACGTCCAAGACCGGCAATTTGAGCATCTCACTCAGATAATTCAATGGTGCTCCCCATCATTATTCCTCCGGACGCGGCCGCGCGTGCGGCGTCCGGGGGCTTCTGGATATGTATACGCATGCGCGGGCGGCACGCCGCTCGACGCTTACACCCCGTGCATGCGCAAAAAGCACCTGCATGGGGTCATCGACTGTATGGTCGAGGTTTGGATTTCACCTGTAACCTTTCTCTTGACCCTCATTAACCGCAGTAACTATAGCATCAGCATCGCCCTGCGGCATCGAATTTATGCGCTGCACATTGCAGGCATACCAAACGCTGACGTATCCGTGACATAGCCCTTGGGGACGTTCTTAAACGACTACCCAATGACTACTCTGTGGTGTCATCGTCCTCGGCAAGTTGGGGGAACACGGCGTCCTTGGGCATGGTGACCTTCGTCAGCGAGGTGAGCTTTTTGCTGAGCGATGTGTCCGTCTTGACCAGGTCGCTGAGCGTCACGATCTTGTATCCGTCGGCGACAAGACCGTCGATAATCTGCGGCAGCGCCTCGAGCGTCTGCTCGGCGCATTCGTCTCTATCGGTGAGCAGCACGATATTGCCCGGCGTCACCGAATCGAGCACCGTTGAGACCTGCTCGTCGGCACCGTTGAGCAGCCAGTCGCCCGAGTCAATATTCCACGAGACCACGGCGGAGACCAGGTCCATCGCATCAATCCAGTTTTGCTCGTCAAAGGCAGCGTAGGGAGCACGCAGCAGCATCGTCTTCACGCCGGTCGCCGACTTAATCGCATCGGTGCCTTTCGTGATCTGTTCGCGTACCGTCTCACGGTCCTGACCCTTGAGCGAATCGTCGCTGTAGCTGTTGGATCCGATCTCGCACCCGGCATCGACAATCGCCTTGGCCGTGGCAGGCGAGGCCTCGGCCGCATCGCCCGAAAGGAAGAACGTCGCGGTAACGCCCTTTTCCTTGAGCACCTGCAAGATCTGTTTGGTGGCGCCGCTCGGACCCTCGTCAAACGTCAGCGCCACGTACTTTTTGTTGCCCTTGGGCGCCACGCTGGCGCACGCAACGACGCAATCGGTGGCGGGCACAACCTCGCCGCGGTCCTGCGTCTTGCCCGACTGCTCACCAACCCACACCTCGGAGCGGCCCTGGACACCCCATGTCTGCACATACTCGATAGCGCCCGTGCCCTCGACCTTGAGCTTGGGCTCGATAACCGTAGCCTGAACCTCGTGCTTCTCGTAGGTGTTACGGCCATCCTTGACCGTCACCTTCTCGCCGCCCTCAAGTTCGCGGCTATCCCATTTGCCCTGCTTCACGCGCTTGCCGTCGACCTTCACCGACAGCTTTTCGCCCCCATGGCGCTTGAGCACGCTGTCATCGACGGCCAGCAGGTCGCCTGCGTCGTAGGTGTCAGTCAACTCCTGGTCGTCGATGAGATTCTGCAGCGTAGAGCCCACACGCACCGCTGTCTTCTGGCCGTTGAGCTCCACGTCCACACTGCGGTTGACGTAGCCCACGACGGCAGCGATAAACAGCACGAGCGCGCAACCCACGGCGATGAGCGCGTAGGGCAGGCGAGACGAACGACGGGGTGTGCGGCTGTTGCCGATGCGCGCGCTGCGATCGCTAAAGCCGCGGCTATGGTTGAGATACATCGCGCCGGGCTTACGGTGACGGCGGCGCTGACCGCTGGGCAGCTGCCCCAGGTCGCGGCGCGCCGTCGGACGCGCACCCGAACGCCCGTTTAAGTTGGATCCGTTTTGGCGCATGTGCCCTCCCCCATAAACACAGCAAGCCGGAGCAACAGGTCTCCGGCTTGCCTCCCATCATTTGGTACGTCGCTATTTTGTAGCTTTTGACGAGCCTCCGCTCGCCTTTTGGTATTCGTCCTTAAAGGCCTTGAACATACCGCGCGTCTTGCCGAGCTGCTTGCCCAGTGCGCGGCTGCCCTTGTCCACGGCGACCGATCCCTTGTCATCGAGCACCTTGGCGCCCTTTTTGACCTTGTCGCCCACCACGACGCTGGCCTCGGCGGCCTTGGCAGCCGCACCGCCCGAATACCCGAGCGACTTGACCTCGTCCGAGACGACCATCGCGCCGTTCTCGTAGCCGCGCAGCATCGTCGGCGGCACCTGCGTGTCACCAACCAAAACACTCGAAGCAGCGCCGGCGGTCACATAGAATGCCTGCACGATGCCCGAGCGCGGCTTGAACTCAACGTCCGAGCAATAGCCCACGACGTCGCCCGATTCCGTGCGCACGTCCATACCGACC
Organism: uncultured Collinsella sp.; assembly: GCA_947642445.1. Classification (GTDB taxonomy): domain Bacteria; phylum Actinomycetota; class Coriobacteriia; order Coriobacteriales; family Coriobacteriaceae; genus Collinsella. Next base: position 36,345 of record CANRSF010000013.1, read on the forward strand.
CAGATGATGCAATCGTCCAGGTTGATGTCGAGGCGCTTGGCGGCGGCGGCATCGTACGTGTCCTTGACGTCATCGACCGCAATGGCGCCCTCGTAGACACCAATGGCGTCGAGCGCTACGAATCGATCGGGACGCTCGATCATGCCCGCGATATCGGACTGGCGGACCATAAAGCCGACCACGCGCGTACCGCCCGGGGTAAAGACCGGAAAGTGAATCTTTCCGAGCTTTTTAGGGCTGCGCGGCGTGCCGTCCTTTTTGGTGCGCTTGTCCTCGGTAGGCTTGCGATAGATCTTGGCGCCGACAAAATCCCCGGCGCGCATTATGCCTCGGTCGAGGGCTCCGCAGCCTCGGTATCAGCCTCGACGGCGTTCTCGACCACGACGTCGGCGGCAGGCGTCACGTTGCCGCCCGAAATGGCGTCGTTGAGCTGCTCGCGCAGCTGGTCCATGCGCTCGCGGGCCAGGTCGACCTTGGCGCGCAGGTCGTCGGTCTTGGCGTCGACCATCGGGCCAAAGTCATTCACCGCAGCACGGGCCTCCTCGGCGCTGTGCTCGTAGGTGTCGCGCATATTGTCCCAGGCGTCGTTGGCGATATCGGCAGCCATGGCGCGGGTCTCGGCGCCCGAGCGCGGGGCCAGAGCAACACCGATAATAGCGCCGGCAGCGGCACCAAAAAGTGCGCCGGAGACAAAGCTGAAAGTCTTACCCATGATCATTCCTCTCCTGCGGGCACGTCGGTGCCCACCGTTTGAATGCTGTCCATTATACCCGCAGCGCATCACTTGCCGCTCCGCTCATCTGCGTACGGCAAAGGCGCAGGTACGTGATGGTGATAAACGCGTAGGCCTACTCCTGAGGCATAGCCGGCATGGCCACCGTGGCACCCGGGTCCTCGCCGGCGCCGTCCACGAGTGGCAGGCCGCCCTCATGCGCAGGTCCCGCCGGAACCGTCGCCGCACCGCCAAAGACGGCAGCGGAGGCCTCGTGGTTCTCGGCAACCGCGCCCTCGGTATCAATCGCCACCTGGGGCTCGTCGTCAAAGTTGGGGACGCCCTGGGGCTCGGTGGGAACGGGCTCGGCGGTCGCATCGGCAACGGGCTCGGCGTCGACCGGCACATCGCCCTCGTCAGCGCCCTCGTCCTCGGCAGCATCTTCGCCGTTCGCAGCAGCGACGGCCTCGTGAGGATCCTTGCCCTCGGCCTCGGCGCGCATGCCCAGCACCAGGTTGCGCAGGCCCGCGACCGTGCCTTCCACGTCGGGGGCAGGCTGGTCGGCGTGCAGGTACGCCCAGTCCATCATAAAGGTGGCCGACGACAGCGCACCGATGGCCAGTGCGTCGTCGGGACACGAAAGCTCGACCTCAAAGACACGCTCGTCATGCTCGCTTACGCGCGTGCGGCCGCACGAGATGCTACCGGCAAGACCGGTCTCGTTCATGAGCTCGACCGTCACGTGCTCCAGCAGGTGGCAGAGCTCGGTCTGACCCATGCAGTCCTGGAACTCGCGGCCGGAATCGCCCAGGCACAGGTGCTTGGCAATCGCCGGTACCAGGTAGTACACGCGCGCCGTGGCCTCGATGTCCTCCGAGGTCATGAGCGGCATGCCGGGGTTCACCAGCACATGCGCACAGATCTTGTCCTCGCTGACGGTGACCTTAAGGATGTTGAACAGGCCTGCCATAACTCTCCCCTACTCTTCCTTGTCCTACTCGTCGCCATCGTGCGGATCCACAGAGCCCGCACCCGACGCCGCCGGCTTCTCTGCCGAAGACTCGGAATCCTTCTTATCGGTTTCGGCCGGAGCGATCACGCGAATGAGCGAGATGCGCTGGCCACGCATCGACTGCACTTTAAACTTGTACCCCGCGACCTCAAACACCTCTCCGATGTCGGGCACCGAGTCGCAAAGCTCCAAAATCCAGCCGGCGATGGTCTCATAATCATCGCTTTCCTCGAGCGGCCAACCAAGCTCAATCGCGTCATCGCACGAAAAACGCCCATCGACGAGCCACTCGCGGCGCGAAAGGCGCGTGAGGTACTTGTTGTCGGGGTCGAACTCGTCCTCGATCTCGCCCACGATCTCCTCGACGATGTCCTCGATGGTGATGATGCCGGCCGTGCCGCCGTACTCGTCCACGACCACCACGATCTGGTCGTGCGAGGTCTGCATCTCGGACAGCAGCGGCAGGATGTCCTTGGTGTCGGGCACAAAGGTGGCGTCGCGCAAAAAACCGGCGATGGGCTGGTCGCCCTTGCCGTCAAGCGCAGGCTGAATCAGGTCCTTGATGTGCGCAATGCCGGCGACGTTGTCGGGATCCTCGTGATAGACGGGGATGCGGCTAAAGCCGGTCTGGCGCATGGTGGACAGCACGTCGGCGACCGTCTCATCGTCCTCGCACATGGTGGTGTCCACGCGCGGCACCATGACCTCGCGGGCAACGGTGTCGCCCAGGTCAAAGATCTCGTGGATCATGCGCTTTTCCTCGTCGAGCAGGTCGTCCTGCTCCGAGACCATGTACTTGATCTCTTCCTCCGAGACGTTTTGGCGGTCGTCGGCGCTCTTGATGCGCAGGATGCGGGCCAGGCCATCGGAGCAAGCGCCGGTCAACCACACGAGCGGACGGGCAATCTTTTGGAAAAACGACAACGGTCCCACGACCTGCTTGGACACGCCCTCGGCGTTGGCCAGGCCGATGCGCTTGGGGACGAGCTCGCCGATCACGATGGACACGAAGGCGACCGCGACGGTGATGATGACCGGCGCCAGGCCACGCGCGATGGCGGAGAGCGGCGCGATGCCAAAGCTCATGAGCCACGTGGCAAGCGGGTCGGACAGGCTCGTCGAGGCGACGGCGGACGAGGCGAAGCCCACGAGCGTGATGGCGACCTGGATGGTGGCGAGCAGCTGGTCGGAGTCGGCAGCCAGCTTAATGGCACGCTCGGCGCGCTTGTCGCCTTCCTCGGCCTCATGCTCCAGCACGGCGCGCTTGGCCGTGGTGAGCGCCATCTCGGACATAGAGAAGTAGCCGTTGATGAGGGTCAAAACGAGGGTAGTGATAAGGGAGATGGTTATGTCCATCGGGAGTTTCTCGAACCTCCAAGATTCGGGACGTCAGGTCAAAACGTTGATGACGGATACGGCAATTGCACCGGCGCCCAAACGAGGACGCGGGCGCGCAGGCGTGGTCGCTAAATTACGAAGAGAATCACCGCCATGAACTGGAAGATGCTGCCGGCGAGCACCCACAGGTGAAACACACTATGCAGATAGCGCACGTTTTTGGCGATGTAGAACGGCACGCCCACGGTATAGCACACGCCGCCGACAGCGAGCAGGGCAAGTGCCACGGGGTTGAGCAGCGACACGAGCTCGGGCAGTTTAAAGACAACGAGCCAGCCCATCAGCAGGTAGACCAGGCCGCTTACCCAGTGCGGCTGGCGCTCGCGCATAAAGCACTCGAGGGCGATGCCGATAATGGCGATGGCCCATACGGCGAAGAACAGCGCAGCGCCGCCGTCGTTTGCGAGCGTGATGAGGCAAAACGGCGTATAGCTGCCGGCTATGAGCAGGTAGATGCAGCTGTGGTCGATGATGCGAAACACGCGCTTGGCGCGCGCGGGTTGAATCGCATGGTAGAGCGTGGAGGCTAGGTATTCGAGGATGATGCTGACGCCATAGACAATTGCCGCGGCCATGTGGGCCGGGCCACCGCCGCGCAGTGCAGCGAATACGATCAGGAGCACCAGACCCGCAATACCCAGCAAGCAGCCGACACCATGGGTGACGGAGTTCATAATCTCCTCGCCCACCGTGTAGTGCGGAACGGCCGCGGCCTTGGGTCGCGGCTTGGAACTGTCGCTCGAATCGGACATGCCGGTTACATCCTCCAACGTAAAGAGTTCTCAACACTATATCAAAGCGTCTGGGTGCGTGCGAAATTTGCACCATACGTGACCCTTTGTTTACCCATTCTTTGCCTGTTGACGCATCAACGGTGAACGTCCATAATGCGCTTGCATTAAATGTTGATGTATTAACATCTTATAGGAAAGCTTCTTATGTCTCAAAACGCACGTTCCCATCGAAAGCTCAAGATAGCCGGCGTCGTTGCGCTGGTGGTTGTCATTGCGCTGCTCGGATTTGCCGGCAACTTTCTGTTTGACTTCGCGCTGAATCCCCGCGCGCCATACACCATGAAGATGATGCAGGACGGCAAGGACGGCAAAGAAAGTGAGCAGCCGGATGCCGAGGGAACCGAGGCGCGGGCGTGGTTTAAAGAGAATCGCGAGAGCAGCAGCCTCACCGCAGATGACGGGACCGAGCTTGCCGCCTGGTATTTTGCTGCGTCGGAGAGCACGCACGACTACGCCGTCTGCCTGCATGGATATACCAACGAGCCCATCGGTATGGCCCGATACGTCAAGCGATTCCACGACCGCGGCATGAACGTACTCGCACCCGCCGCCCGCGCCCACGAGCGTTCCGGCGGTGACTACATCGGCATGGGCTGGCCCGAGCGACTCGATGTCGTCGCGTGGATCGGGCGGATTGTTGCGGCCGATCCCAAGGCGCGCATCCTGGTCTTTGGCGAGTCGATGGGCGCGGCGACTGCCATGAACGTAGCGGGGGAATCTCTGCCCGCAAATGTGAAATGCATTATCGAGGACTGCGGCTATACAAGCGTTTGGGACGAGTTTTCCCTGCAGCTCAAGGATGTATTTGGCCTGCCCAGTTTTCCCTTGCTCGATGTAGCAAACTTGGTGTGCAACGTGCGCGCGGGCTACGACTTTCATAAGGCGAGCAGTGTGGAGCAACTCAAACACGCGACGGTTCCCATGTTGTTCATCCACGGCGACCAGGACACCTTTGTGCCGTACGACATGCTCGACCAAAACTACGACGTGTGCGCCAGCAAGGTCAAGCAAAAGCTCACCATCCATGGCGCCACCCACGCCAAGAGCGCGCAAGTTGACCCCGAGCTCTACTGGAATACGGTCGACGAGTTCCTCGACAAGAATTTTTAAGCAAATAGTACGGTTTACTGGTCTATCTGGCCCCTAGCACTTCCAAAAAGCCGCCCGTGGGCGCTGTGCTCACGGGCGGTTTTTACTAACGTTGCGCTACAAAAGCGCTTGATATGTCCAATAGCTAGGCGCTATTTGACCTCGATGAGCTCGTACTCGCTCGTGCCCAGGCCGATCTTCTCGGCATGCGCGATGCACGCGCGCCAGTCGGTGTCGGGATGCGTGATGCAGAAGGGATCCTTGGCCTGCTCGCCCTCCAGATGCTCGTGATTATGCTCCATCTTGGCCGCGCTGTCGGTAAGCTCGGTGTTAGGCAGCGGCTCGGACGCCAGGACGGCGTCGGCGCAGGCCTGGTCGATGGCGACCGGGTCGAAGCTCGCGAACATGCCGATGTCGTTGACGATGGGCGTGTCATTCTCGGGATGGCAGTCGCAGTTGGGGCTGATGTCCATGGCGAGCGAGATGTGGAAGCTCGGGCGGCCGTCGACGATGGCCTTGGTGTACTCAGCGATCTTGTAGTTGAGTACGTCGGCCGCGGCATCATAGTCGGGCTTGATGCAGTCCTGGTTGCACGCCGCAATGCAGCGTCCGCAGCCCACGCAGCGATCGTGGTCGATGGCAGCCACATGAACCGTGCGAGTGCTGCCGTTGGCAAGCTCGCGCTCACGCGTACCGTCAAACGTGATGGCGCTGTGCGCGCATATCTTCTCGCAGGCACGGCAGCCAACGCAGTTGGTGGTATCGACGCTCGGCTTACCAGCGGCGTGCTGCTCCATCTTGCCGGCACGGCTACCGCCGCCCATACCCAGGTTCTTCATGGCGCCGCCAAAGCCGGCCTGCTCATGGCCCTTAAAGTGGGTGAGGCTAATCACGATGTCGGCGTCCATGAGTGCCTGGCCGATCTTTGCCTCGCGCACGTACTCGCCGCCCTCGACCGGAACGAGCGCCTCGTCGGTGCCCTTGAGGCCGTCGGCGATGATGATCTGGCAACCCGTGGCATACGGGGTAAAGCCGTTCTGGTAGGCGGTGTCGATGTGCTCGAGCGCGTTTTTGCGGCTGCCCACATAGAGCGTGTTGCAGTCGGTGAGGAAGGGTTTGCCGCCCAGCTCCTTCACGACGTCTGCGACGGCGCGGGCGTAGTTTGGGCGCAGAAAGCTCAGGTTACCCAGCTCGCCAAAGTGAATCTTGATAGCGACGAACTTGTTCTCGAAGTCGATCTGCTCAATGCCGGCGCGGCGAATGAGGCGTTTGAGTTTGTCGAGCTGGCTCTCGCGAGCATGCGTGCGCAGGTTGGTGAAGTACACCTTTGCCGGTGCTGCGGGTGCGGTTGCGGTCATAGATCTATCCCCTCGGTCTATATGGCGTTACAGACATAGAGGATGGTACCCGTTGAAGTGGGGTTGAAGTCAAGCGCAACGCCGAGTCGCTAGGCACTCATTGGGGACAGACTTAAATGAGTGCTTGCCGCCCGGCCAGCGAGCCGGCGATCCGGCAAAGACTGTCCCCAACGACTAGTCGTTTAAGAACGTCCCCAATGACTACTCCTGCACCTTGAGGGCTTCGGCCAGACCGACGCGCTTGATAGAGCGCGTGTGTAGCAGCGCCACGACCAGGTAGGTCGCAAAGCCAATGCCGACGCATGCAGCCATGGACCAAGCGGGCACGTAGATCTCGATATTGCCGTTGTAGGCGAGCAGCATCGAGCGGAAGATGGCCGTGAGCGAGCCAATAATGACCGGCAGGCTCAGCACGAGCGACGCCGCCACGCACAGCGTGATCGAGCGGATGTACAGATGCGAGATCTCGCTATCTCGATAGCCAAAGACTTTCATATAGCTAATCGAACGGGCGCTGTGGTCGATCACCGCCTTGGTCAGCAGGTACATAAACAGCAGGAAGATAAACACCGCGAGCCCGACCATCATGCCGATCATTTTGCTCATCATGCCGATGAACTGGTCGCCCACAGCGCGCATGTCGTCGGGCGTGGTGTCGCCGGCAAAGTAGCGCGCGTCGAGGTCGAGCTTCTCGTCGCTCACATAGCCGTTAAAGTAGGCGGCATCGTTGTCGAGCAGCTCGTTAAAGTCATCGATACTCATATAGATATTCATGTCCGACTTGGAGCCCCAGGCACAGTCCTTGCCCGCGTACTTAAGAGAATAATCCCGAGCCTCGTACTTGTCGCGAAGCTCGACCTTCTGGCCCTCGCTCCAGCCAAACTTATCGAGCAGACCGCCGCCAAAGACGACGCGCCCGTCGCCGACGTTGAGGTCTTTCCAATAGCGCGAATGAGATGAAATGCCGTAGACGGAAATCGTCTCCTCGCCATTACCATCGCCGCGGTCGTATTGCAGCTGGTAAACGGCATATTTCTCGGCCTGCGCGATTGCGCCCGCGCCGTTGTCGGTCGTATTGACCGGGTGGATATCGTCGTTGTCAGTGTCGATCTTAGAGGCCTTGTCGATCAGATCGATGGCCTCATCGCGGTTGCAGCCGAGGGCGTCGGCAAGATCGTCAAGGCGCGCGTAGAGCGCATCCTTCTTGTCCTGGACCTTGGCAAGCGCATCCTGCGCTGCGGTCAGGCTCTCGGCAGACGGAGATGCGGTCGCGGCATCGGCTGCCGTCTGCGCCGCATCGGCCGCGCCGTCAAGCTCGTCATCGGCATCCTGGGCGGCAGAAAGCAGCGCGCCGTCAACCGACTGCAAGCGCTCGAGTGCCGACCACTGCTCGCGCTCCTCGGCAGTGCCCTCGAGCTCCAGCGGCGCCTTGAGTGTGTACTGATGCTCGGCGACCAGGCTCGTCTCGAGGTTGTCCGCATAGTGCGTCATCGTGGGCAGGATCGCCAGACCAAAGAGCAAAAGCAGCGACCCAAACGCGATGCCCACGAAGAGCGTGGCGAAGTTGCCCAGGTTGCGCAGGAAGACGCGCAGGCGGAAGCGGGAGACAAAGCCCATGCGCTCCGGCAGCTGCAGACCGCGCTTGGTGCCCGATTTGCCGCTCGCCTCGTGGCGAAGGAACTGCAGCGGCGTCTTGCCCATTTTGCGGAGCAGACCCACCAGCGTGATAAGGATGAGCGCGGCGGCGGGGACCACGGCGCACTTCACAAAGATCTCCCAGCTCCAGTACACCTGGAAGGGAGGCAGGCTATACGAACCGTAATAGAGGCCGCGCATGGGCTCGGTAAAGAACGCGACGCCGAGCGCGGTGCCCAAAAGCGCCGCAAGCACGCCCACGATGGCGGGAAGCGCGAGGTAGTGCAGCACGATCTCGCGGCGGCGATAGCCGCTGGCGAGCAGCGTGCCGATGATGGCGCTCTCCTCCTCGATGGTGGCGTCGGTGAGCACCACAAAGACAAATGCCATGATCACGATGATGATGTCGAGCAACGTCATCCACATCATGGCGTCGCCGTCCACGTCGTCGCGCGCATAGCCAATGCCCTGATTGGAATCGGCATCGATCAGATCGTCCACGCGCGCATCGGCATCGGTCAGCGCCTCGACCATATCCTGCTCCGCATCGATGCGATCCGCGGTGGGGAGATCGCGGTCGTTAAAGGTAAAGGAGTACGTATAGGCGGGTGCGCCGCCGGCATCCTCGAGCGCAACAAAACCGGCGTCGGTGACCTCGGCTACGCCATACGTGATGGTGTTCACCGTAAAGTCCGAATTGTCGAGGAACAACGCCTGGCTATCGGGCTGCGTCATGATCCCGCAGATGGTATAGGTGCGCCCCTCGAGCTCGACCTTATCGCCCACGGCGAGGTCGTTGTTGGTGGCGAAGACACGGTCGATTGCCACCTCATCGTCCGTCTTGGGCTGCCTGCCTTCGCAGTAGGACGCAATGTCAACCTTGGTGCGATGCGCGTAGGTGCGCAGGGTGCGCTTGGTGCCGTCGTCGCCAGCCGCCTTTTTGATGATGGCGTCGATAGAGAAGTTCTTGTAGAACGTAACGCCGCCGACGTCCTCAGCCGCGTCTTCGGCAGCCTTGAGCTGATCTTTGGTGGCCTCGAAGGAGGTAGTCACGCGGCCGTCCTCGATCGTGTACGCATCGCGCATGTCGTCAATGAGGCAGCCGATGGAATGCGCCGCGAGCAAAAAGCCCGACGTGAGGGCGATGCTTCCGCACATAAGCAAAAAGATGCCCAGGTACTTGCCGATATTGCGGCGCAGCTCGCGCGGGAGTCGTTTTGCGAGAGGTGTCATGGCGCCGCCTACCAATCGAGCTCGGCGGCCGCGACGGGCGACTCGCTGAGCTCGTCCTCGACGATGCGCCCGTCGCGCAGGCGCAGCACGCGATTGGCCATGCGCGCGATGGCGGCGTTGTGGGTGACGATGATGATGGTGCAGCCGTAGGTGCGGTTGACGTCCTCCATGAGCTGCAGGATTTCCTTGGATGTCTTGTAGTCGAGCGCGCCCGTGGGCTCGTCGCACAGCAGCAGGCCCGGATTTTTGACGAGCGCACGGCCGATGGCGCAGCGCTGCTGCTGGCCGCCCGAGACCTGGCGCGGAAACTTGTTGCGGTGCTCGTAGAGGCCCAGCGAACGCAGCAGATCGTCGACGTCGAGCGGTTTTTTGGACAGGTGCGCCGTGACCTCGATGTTTTCCTTGATGGTAAGGTCGGGCACCAGGTTGTAGAACTGGAAGACAAAGCCCAGCTCGCGGCGTCGGTACTCGCCCAGATCGGCGGGCTTGAGCGCCGTGAGATCGCAGCCGTCCACCATGATGGAGCCGCCGTCGGCATCCTCCAGGCCGCCGATCAGGTTGAGAAAGGTCGACTTGCCCGAGCCCGAGGGCCCCAGCATGACGCAGATCTCGCCGCGGTTGATGGACGTGTCGATGCCATCGAGTACCGTCAGGCGCGCATCACCGTCGCCATAGTGTTTCTTGAGCCCTTTGACCTGGACATACGCTTGCTTTGTCGCCATGCTATCCCCCGTTGTTAGCCTTCTGCCACTTTTCCAGGCTAATAGTAAACCCAGGTGAACTATTTTTAAGCGACGTGCGCGAACTATTTTCCAACCTACTCATTGGGGACAGACTTAAATGAGTGAAATCGCTCATTTAAGTCTGTCCCCAATGAGTGGTCCCCAAGTGCCGACATATTGGGACAGTCCTTGCCGGCACGACCGGCGAATCGGCAAAGACTGTCCCCAATGGCTAGGTGGCTAGGCGCGGGATTTGGCGTGTGCGAGAGCCAGGCCTACGGCGGCGATGGCGGCGGCAAAGAGCACCGTGACGCCCAGGTCGCAGGCGATGTCGCCCAGCACGGTAGACGTCAAATCAGAGGCAAGCGCCTTGCCGATCGCGTCGTTCACCCAAAACGTCGGCACAAAGTGCGCCACCGTCTGCACGGCCGAGCCCATCATCGAAAGCGGCATCCAGGCGCCGCCCAAAAACGTCATGAGCAAGCCAAGCAGGTTGCCCACACCGTTGAGCAGCTCTTCGCGCGCGCCCAGGCTCGAAAGGGCAAAGCCAACGGCCAGCGGCGTGCACGCCAGGGCAAACGTTGCCGCCAGCGCCAGGCACACACGGCCCACGCCGACCTCGGCGACCGCGCCGGCAAAGCCCACGACGCCCATCATGCTCGACACAAACCAGATACAGACAGTGAGCACGGCGGCGGCCGCGAACACGGCAAGCGAACGCTGGCGCTCGGAGAGCGGACCGGCCTCCATGCGGCGCACGCGCTCGGGCTCGTTCATGCCCGAGAACACCAGCCCCACCGACACGATGACCGACGAGATGATCGCATACGCGCCAAAGTTGAAGTACGACTCGAGTGTAGCGGCGGCAGTCGAGTCAACCTTGACCTGCTCGATCTGGACCTCCGCACGCTTTGCGGCAGCATGCTCGGCGGCCTTGGCGACATCGCCGTCGGAAGCAGCTGGCTCAAGTGCCGCCGCAGTACCCGCGAGCGAGACCCACCGCGAGGCCTCGGCAGACGAAAGCGCTGCCGCCATGGTGCCGGAGCCGTACGTCACATCGAGCTTGGGCAGGTCTTCCCCCGCACGCGCGGCTGCAACAAGATCGTCCTCAAACCCCTCCGGGATAAAGAACACGCAATCGGCGCTGCCCTTGGCGCTGTTACTCTTGGCGAGCGCATCCGCAAGGTCGTACATGTCGTCACCAACGCCCGTGACCAGGTCAAAGCGTGAGCCTAGGTGCTTGGTAAGCGCCCGCGAAAGGTCGCTATTGTCGCGGTCGACCACGATCACATTGGTGTCGTAGGGCTTGTACTCGGTAAGCTGCGACGAGTTCCAGCTCACCGAGGCCGCGATGAATACGCCCATGAGCGAGATGAACACCGTATAGATGAGCAGGTATAACGGGTGCGCGAGCGCCATGCGAAGCGCGGTCTTAAAGGTGCTCATAGCGGCTCCTTCCAAAGATCAGCGTAGCGGCGACGACAAACACCAGGGTCATCAGGACGAGCGCGCCGGCGCGGACGGCGAAGGGCCCCAGATCCTCAAAGAAATACAGGCGGTTGAACATGTCGCAGATGAGCTTGACGGGGTTGAGCCAGCACTCGGCCGGGCAGGCGCGGGCGACATCGTCGGCAAGCGCCATCGCCGGCTCGCCGTAGAGTCCGGCGAACAGGGCGCACGTGGTAGCGAAGCCCGTGAGGATACCGGACTTGGACGCCTTGCCGCCCTTAACGGGAAGCGTGCCCACAAAGAGCCCCAGGCCCGTGGCGGCAAGCGCGGATGCAGCACCGCCCACCAGACACAGCCCCTCGCGCCCGCCAAAGTCGACGCCAACGACTAGGCGCACGTAGCCAATCGCGACCGCCATCGAGGCAAATGAGACCAGCCACGAGCCGACAAAGATGCCGGCCAGCGACGCTGTCTTGGAAAGGCCGCCCACGCAGCGGCGCGCACCAAGGCCCGACAGATTGGGCTGCAAATCGACGACGCTCAAAGCGGCAAACTCGGCAGACATCATCGCGACCAGACCAAAGAGCGCGTAGTAGTAAATGGTCGTGCCGTCGGGCGTGGTGCGCGTCAGGCTCACGCGGCGGGTTCCGCCCTCGAGCGACAGGGCGCGCGCAACCGCCTCCGGGTCGGCGAGCGCCGCCGGGTTGTCTTGGGCAATCTGGCGCATGAGCTCGGCATTTTGCGTATACGAGCTCGCCACCGTCTCCAGGATGCTGCGGTCGGTGAGCGCCGTACTGGCGCGCGAGCTATCGTAGCTCGAAAGCAACGTAAGCTTGGGCGCGCCCGCGGCATCGACCGTGTAGACGCCCGCGACTTCGCCGGCCTTGAGCGCACGGTTCGCGGCAGCCAAGTCTTCGTACTCGCTCACATCGAGCAGCTGGTCGTCGCCTGCCTTGGCAAGCGAAGCCGCCACATCCTTAAAGGTCGAGGCATCCCAGGCCTCGTCCGCCACGACGGCAACCGGCACCGGGTCGACCGTGCCGTCGGAGCTGAGGTTCGCAAACATAAACATGAACATCGTGGAAAGCGCGATAGGAAAGAGAGCGCCCCAGACCCACGTGCTCGGCCGGCGCAGCAGCGTCTTGACCGTGGTGATGATGGTGTTGAACATGGCCGCCCCCTAGTCGCGCAGCTCGCGGCCGGTGATCTCGAGGAACACGTCGTTGAGGGTCGGCGGTTCGGAATAGATGCGGCCGAGCGGCACGTCATGCGAGCGCAGCGCATCGAGAATGTCCGTCAGGTTGTGCGGGCTCGCTTCGCACGAAAACGTGAGCTGTCCCGCCGTTGCCGAAAGGTCCAGAACGTGCGGCAGGCTTGCGACGGCACCGAGCGCCGCACTCGGAACCTCGCCGACCTCGATTACAATCTTCTCACCCATCTGAATCATGCGCTTGAGCTCGTCGTTGGTGCCCTGCGCCAGCACGCGGCCGCCGTCCATGATCATAATGCGGCTGCAGATCTGCTCGACTTCCTCCATGTAATGGCTGGTATACACCACCGTGGCGCCCTCGTCGCGCAGGCGGCAGATGCCCTCCAGGATGGCGTTGCGGCTTTGCGGGTCGACCGCCACCGTGGGTTCGTCAAAAAAGATGAGCTCGGGCTTGTGCGCGATGCCGCAGGCAATGTTGAGACGACGCGTCAGGCCGCCCGAGAGCTTGCCGGGGCGGAACTTGGTAAAGTCGCCCAGGCCGACAAAGTCGATCGCCTCGTCCACCAGCGCGCGGCGGCGCTTGCGGTCGTTGACGTAGAGACTGCAGAAATAGTCGATGTTCTCGCGCACGGTGAGCTCGTCGAACACCGCCACCTGCTGCGGCACCACACCGATGCGGCGCTTGAGGTCGTAGCGGGCGGGCGTCATGCGCTCGCCGAACAGCTCGATGGTGCCCTTGTCGTAGGCGAGCAGCTGCAGGATGCAGTTGATGGACGTGGTCTTGCCCGAGCCGTTGGGGCCCAGCAGGCCAAAAATCTCGCCGGGGGCGATGTTCAGGTTAAAGTGGTCGAGCGCAATAAGATCGTCGTAGCGCTTGACGAGGTTTTCGACGTGGACGATGTCTGTCATGAGGCGGCCCTTCTGTTGGTCGTGGCCCGGTACGATTGCATCATCGCAGGAGCGGGCGGCGCGCACCAGTGAGCTTTGTCACGAGTGCGGAGGTCTTGGTCGTACGGCCTGCCGACGCCCCCGCTTTGCCGCGCGGGAGAAATGTCACGGTTGCGCAGGCGGCCCCTCCACCACGCGCGGCATCGCGTACAATACCCGTATGAACAGGCTTTTCGACAAATCGATTGTGCTGGCGTGCTGCATCGCAGCCGCCACAGGCCTTGCTGTGGACGCTCGCTTAGTCGCGGCGTTTTGCCTGGGCGTTATTGCCACCTCACTGGCCGAGGTCGCACAGGGAAATCGCGCCCGCCGTGCGAGCGAGGCCGTGAGCTACGCTTACATCATCGCGGCTGTCTTCGTGCCGCCGTTTATGCCGTTTGCGCCTCTCGCCCTCTATGACATCGCGCGGCGCGTGCGCCGTGAGCACGCCTGGATCGCGTTGGGTGTCGGTGCTGTCTTTGCCTGTGCGCTCGTCGCGGACCTTCGCGGCGGCGCGCTCACCACCCGAACGCTGCTGCTAACCGCCATTCTTTCGGTCGCCGCCACGTTGCTGTCACTGCGCACCGCGCAGCTGGAGCGCGAACAGGAACGCATGCGCCGTACCCGCGACGAGCTGCAGGAACGAGCCCTCGCGCTCGAAGCGCGCAACCGCGATCTTGCCGACCGCCAGGACTACGAAGTCGAGCTCGCGACGCTCGCCGAACGCGCCCGCATCGCGCGCGAGATCCACGATAACGTCGGACACCAGCTCACGCGTGCCTCGCTACAAGCCGAAGCCCTGCGCGTGATCCACGCCGACGAGCCCGGCGTCGCCGCCGATTTCGCCGACGTCAAACGCACGGTTGACGAGGCGCTCCAACTTGTGCGTACTAGCGTCCATGCGCTCAACGACAACGCTGTCGACCTTTCCGTGCAGCTCGAACGCATTGTTGAAGGCGCGCGCTCGGACGGCGGCCCGCAGATTGAGCTTGAAGTTATGACCGAACATGCGCCCGCAAATGTCGCCAACTGCTTTGCGGCGGTCCTTCGCGAGGCGCTTTCCAACGCCATGCGCCACGCCCATGCCAATGCCGTTACCGTGCGGTGCATGGAGCATCCGTCGTTTTACCAGCTCATCGTTACCGATAATGGCGCGGACGCGACCCCGGCGAGCAGCAGCAACGTCGCAGAAGGCATGGGGCTCGGCTCCATGCGCGAGCGCGTCGAGGCGCTTGGCGGCACCTTCACCGCCGGTCCGCGCGCCGGTGCCGGCGGCTGGCGTGTGTTCGCCACCGTTCCCAAACAGCAAGGAGATGAGGGCCGATGAGGCTCATCGTTGTCGACGACGACCGCCTAGTGGTCGATTCGCTCAAGATTATCCTGGGCGCCCAGCCGCAGATCGAGGTGGTGGGCACCGGCGCCAATGGCGACGACGCGGTCGCGCTCTACGCCGAGCACACGCCTGACATCGCGCTGCTCGACATTCAGATGCCGGGACGCGACGGGCTTTCGGCGGCACGCGAGGTCCTTGAGCGCGACCCTTCGGCGCGTGTGGTGTTCCTGACGACATTCTCGGATGACGAGTACATTGTGTCGGCACTCAAACTGGGCGCCCGCGGCTATCTGATCAAGACCGATGTCGCCGCCATTCCACCGGCGTTGGCGCAGGTCATGGACGGCAAACGCGTGCTCGAGGGAAAGGCGATCGAGGATATCGACTTTAACGGAACGGGCGTTGAGGCGGGCACGCTCCGCCGGCCTGCGGCCTTTGCCGACCTGACCGACCGCGAGTTCGAAGTCGCCGAGCTCATCGCCCGCGGTCTCGACAACAAGGAGATCGCCGCCACCGCCTATATGGGCGAAGGCACCGTACGAAACCACATCAGCTCAATCCTGGCAAAGATGAGCCTGCGCAACCGCACGCAGATCGCCATCGCCTACCTGCGAGGGTAATTACCCAATGGCCGACCGCCCCGGCATAGCAAAATGGCTGCTACCGATTTAATGACATTTCAAAACTAAGCCGGTTTACGGGGCTAAACTCAGGACCCCCATCCATACCCGCGTTTTCTGCAAAATGACGGCTCGTCTACCTGCAGTTTTATTTTCACGAATATCGGCATGGTTGGGGACTCGTGACTCAGCCCCGTAAACCGGCATAGTTTTGTTTGAACGGTCCTGCGCGAACGCACCCACCAGCCGCGTGGGGCCAAAAATGATCCGTTTTCCTCCGTCCCCGGGGGATCATTTGGCGGCGCCAACCACGAAATCGGCCCATCTACTACGTTTGACTCGATACCCCTGACCATGCCTTCGTTTTGAACAAAACCGCAGGCGTTCTACCTGCGGTTTTGTTTTCGCGTTTTTTGGCATGGTTGGGGGTAAGGGGATAAACGTAGTAGATGGGCCGATTTCGTGGCGGCCCTTCCTCCCCTGCGCACAAAAGTGCCGCCACGGAGAAGGGAGACGTCTCCGTGGCGGCTGGGGGTGGGGGTGGGGGCTATGTTCTGGCTTCCCGCCGGCCGCCCAGGGCCTTTTGGCCCCGGGCGCTGCCAGCGTGCCTAGCGCTTACGGATACCCCAGACCAGGGCTCCGACGCCGGCCATGGCGATGACAAATGCCATGAGCAGTGCGGCGGCCTGCTGGTCACCCGTAGTGGGCAGGAAGCCCTTAACCGTCTTGACGATGTTCGTCACGGTCTTGGACGTACCGGGGTCGGGCGTCGGCACGGGCGTCTCGGGCTTCTTGTACATGTTGTTGAACACGATACCCTCGACACTCTTGTCGCCCTTGGTAAAGGTGACGTTCGCCTTGAGGCTGCCCTCGCCGTCGTCGACCACGTTGACGGTCGCGGTAAAGACGGACTTGTCATAGGTCATACTGGCCTCGTCGCCCTTGACCTCGCTGATGGTGTAGACGTACGTACCGGGCTCGTCGTACTCGAACTTGTCGAAGTTGATCTTGCCGTCGGCATCGTTGGTGACGGTGGACTCGATGTCCTCGCCAACGAGCTTAAAGCTAAACTCGTCCTTCTTGAGCTCGCGTCCCTCGAGCACCTTGATGGCGCCGATGGAAACCTGCGTGGGCATGGCGTGATACTTGTTAGTAAAGCCAGCCGACTCGGTGGCTCCCTCGAGCTTGTGCGTCGCGGTCAGCGTGCCGTCGCCGTTGTCGGAGACGGTGGTCACGACGGTATAGGTCGCGCCGTCATAGGTGACGCCCTTGTACAGGCCGAGCGCGTTGGGGCAAGCCTCGCGCAGCGTGTACGTGTGCGTGCCGGGCGCCTCATAGTGGATCGGGCTCAGCGTAACGGTGCCGTTGGCGTCGTTGGTGCCGCTAGCGACAACCACGCCGTCCTCGAGCAGATCAAACGTGAACTCGCCGGCTGCAAGGTCGCGTCCGGTCAGACGCTTGACCGTCTTGACCTGATCGGTCACGGAAGAATCGGTGGGTGCCACGCTGTACGTGTTGGTGAACGTAAAGTCCGCACCGTCGCCGCCGTCGCGCTTGACGCTCAGATGTCCAGCGCCGTCATCGGTCACGGTGTAGGAGACCTTGCGCGTTACGTTAGCGTCGTTGGTCACGCCAGGGGCGCTACCGGACTCGGTCACCGTATAGGTAAAGGTGTGCGAGCGCGGGGCGGTGGGGGCTGCGGGCTCGGACTCGTCCTTGGTCTCGTCACCGCTGGCGTCAGCGTCAACCTCGGCCTCGTCGGCGTTGGCTTCAGCGTTGTTCGATGCATCGCCAGAAGCGTTGTCCGTCACGCCCAGGGCGCGGTTGAGGTCATCGAGCGTAAAGTGGATCTTGCCAAAGTCCACGTTGCCGGCCGCGTCGTTGGTTGCGGTCGTGCGCTCGGGCATCGGGGCACCCGCCTCATCGGCGGCCACGGTAAAGATGAACTTACCCGTGATGTCTGCCGGGGTCAGGCCCTCGGCAGCCTGGAGCTTCTTGGTGCCGGCGAGCGCGGCGTCAACGGCATCGGCGCCGTAGACGTTCTCGAACAAGGGCTCGATGCCACCGTAGTCGACCGTTGCCGTCAGGGTACCGTCACCGTTATCGACGACGATAACCTTAAAGCCAAAGTACCACGTTGTAGCAGAAACGCCGTTCGGCAGCCCGTGTATAGCTTCGTAGGCCGTGTAGTTAATGGTCCAAGCGAGCTTACCGTCCTTGTCGGTACGATGGGCAAGCCCAGCAGACTCAAGATCGGCAAGCATCTTGGTGTCGTAGTGCAGCGCATCAAAGCTCACGTGCCCGCCGATATTGGGCTTGAGATTTTCATAACCCACAAGCTCACCCTGATAGGCAATGCCGAACCAGAACTCGCCGTCGGCCATCGGGCGACCGGTCAGGGTCTTGGCGGCAACGACCTGAGCAACGGTGCCACCAGGTGCATCGGTCGTAGCGCTATAGCTGTTGACGAACGGGACCACGGCGCTCTCGACCGCAGCCGCGCCGGTCTTGTACTCGGTCACCAGCGTGCCCTCGGGACCGCCGGAGACGGTCGTCGTGGCGGTGAGCGTACCGGCGGTGTCGTCGGCGATAGCGATCGTCACGGTGCGCTCGGCATCGTCGTAGGTGTAACCGGGCTGGCCGTCATTCTTCTCGGCAACGGTGTATGTAAAGGTCTTACCCGCGTCAGCCTGCGTAAACTTGACCTCATGGCCCGCCAGAATGTCAATCCGACCGACCGTTGCCTCTGCCGTCGCAGGGGACTTGTACACGTTGGCGCCCTCGTGCAGGCCGAGCGCGGTGGCAGAAGCCGCATCGGCGGGCGTCACGGTAAAGGTGAACTGGCCCTCGGTCATGGGGCGTCCGTAGAGGGTCTTGCTGAGCTTGAGACCGCCGGCCGCGGCGTAATCGAGCTCAGTGCGGTACGTGTTGGTAAAGCGTCCGTTTTCCTTCTTAGTGACGTTGGCGGTCAGGGTGCCATCGCTGTCCTCGGTCACGGTCACTTCGGCGGTTGCGACATGCGGGTCATACGTCATGCCGACCGTGCTGCCCGCGTTCTCGCGAATCTCGTACTTATAGGTTCCGGCGGCAGCGTAGTGGATCTTGCCGAACTTGATGGCGGCGATGCCGTCCTTCGCGTCCCTCTTGTTCACGGTTACGGTTGCGGGATCGGGCAGCGGGGCGCCCTCGGGAGCGGTGATGGTAAAGCTAAACTCGTCCCCATCCGTCCAGTCGCGACCGTCGATAGCCTTGCTCAGACCAAAGTCGAGCTCGGTCTCGAGCGGGGTCACGTTGTAGGTGTTCTTGAAGATCGCGGCCTCGGCATTCTTCAGAACATGCTGGGCACTGAGCGTGCCGTCGCCGTTATCGGTGATGGTCGTCACGATGGTGAACTTGGCATCGCTGTAGGTGACGCCCTTGCTGGTGGTTCCGCCGTTGACCTCGCGCAGTGTGTAGGTGTGCTTGCCGGGTTTGTCGTACTTGACGGCGCCCATCGTGATCGTGCCGTCGGCAGCGTTGGTGCCGGTGACGACGACCTCGCCGTCCTCGACGAGCTCGAAGGAGAACTCGCCTTCCTTGAGGTCGCGCCCGGTCAGGACCTTCTTCGCGGTGATCTGGTCGGTGACGCTGGACTCGTCAGGATTCGGCTTGTAGCTGTTGTTGAACTTCGCCTCGTTGGCGCCCTGCAGCTCGTGCTTGACCGTGAGCTTACCATTGCCGTCATCGGTAACGGTAGTCACGATGGTGTAGGTCGTGCTGTCGTAGGTAATGCCGTTGCCTTCGGCGCCCTTGGCTTCGCGCAGGATATAGGTGTGCTTGCCGGCGGCGGTGTAGGTGATCTTGCCCATCGTAATCTTGCCATCGGCGTCGTTAGCGCCGGTGGCGACGACCTCGCCGTCCTCGACGAGCTCGAAGGAGAACTCGTCGGCCTTGAGGTTGCGTCCGTCCAGAACCTTGGTCGCGGTGATCTGGTCGGTGACGCTGGAGTTATTCGGAGTAACGCTGTAAGCATTCTCGAAGATAGCCTTCTCGACGTCCTGCAGCTCATGCTTAACCGTGAGCTTGCCATTGCCATCATCGGTGACGGTGGTCACGATGGTGTAGGCCGCGGTGCTGTAGGTGATACCGTTGTCGGCGTCGACCTTGGTCTCGCGCAGCATGTAGGTGTGCTCGCCAGCCGCAGTGTAGGTGATCTTGTCCATCGTGATCTTGCCGTCGGCCGCATTGGTGCCCCTGGCGACGACATCGTTACCCTCGACGAGCTCGAAGGAGAACTCGCCTTCCTTGAGGTCGCGGCCTGTCAGGGTCTTGGTCGCGGTGATCTGGTCGGTGACGCTGGACTTATTCGGGGCAGTGTTGTACTTGTTCTCAAAGCGTGCCGTCTCGGGACCCTCGAGCGTATGGGTCACCTTAAGCGTGCCGTCGCCGTTGTCGATGACGCTCGTCTTGACGGTGTAGTTCGTCTTATCGTACGTAATCCCGTTGCTCAGCCCCGCCTCGTTGGGGAGCTTCTCGCGCAGCGTGTAGGTGTGATTGCCAGGCTTGTCGTAAGTGATCTTGTCCATGGCAATCGTGCCGCCGGCAGCGTTAGTGCCCTTGGCGACGACCTTGTTACCCTCGACGAGCTCGAAGGAGAACTCGCCCTCCTTGAGGTCGCGCCCGGTCAGGACCTTGGTCGCGGTGATCTGGTCCTCGACAGGCTTCACGCTATAGGTGTTCTTGAACTCGGTCTCGCCCGAGGTCTTTTCAACGTCGGCCTTAAGCTCGCCCTTGGCGTTAACCGTCACAGTCACCTTGAACGTGGCAACGTTCTTGCTGTAGGTAATGCCACCGGCGTCGCCCTTGACCTCGCGGACCTCATAGGTGTACTCGCCCGGCTCGGCATAAGTAATCTTGCCAAAGTTAATGGCTGCCTTGCCCTTGTCGAGATCGGCATTGGTCACAGTTACGGTCGCGGGGTCGGGCATCGGGGCATTGTTGTCGGACGTCGCGGAGAGCTCAAACTCAAACGCATCCGTATCCGCCCACTTGCGGCCCTCGAGCACCTTGGTCAGGCCAAAGCTCGCCTTGGTATCCACCGTTGCCGGCGTCATATCGTACTTATAGCTGATCTTACCGTTGTTGCCCAAGTAGGAATTGACATGCGTAGCACCCGCCTTGGCGGACACGTTGTTCCACCTGGGGTTAAGCACGTCGGTCGCGGTGCTGGTCTTGTTGCCACCAACGCTGTCCTTGGTGGTGTGGAGCTCATCGATAAAGGCCAGGCGTGCGGTTCCCACGCTAAACACTAAGTTGCCGTTCTCATCAGAAACTATGGCCCCGTCAAACTTCGCAGTGTCGCCGCCGATAAACTCGATGACGGCGGTGGCGGGCTTGGCCTCGCCGTTCTCGCCCTGCTCCTCAAACTCATCCTTGTAGTAATAGGTACCTTTCTCTGCCAGTGAATTCTTTGCAGGCTGTGTGCAGTCCTTGTCCGTGTAAATGGGAGTCTGCTTCTGGAAGTAGTAGTAGCGGTTGGTATCGGCCGGCTCAAAGTTCGCAACCGTATCACCCAACACACCAGCCTTCCACTTGTTCGCGTAGAAGCTCACGGTCTTGCTGCCATCGTCGGCAACGGTCGTATTCTTTTCGATGTAAGCCTTGAGCCCCGTGACCTCCTCAGGCGTAAATAGGTTGTCGAGCGCAACACTCTTCACGCTCGAGGCATACTTCACCTGAATGGGCTTAACGTTGTCGACCGAAAGCTTGCCGTCTACGGTCTTAAAGTGGCTCAGCGGAATCAACGACGCAGGAATGTTAACCGTTACGATATCGCCCTTCTGGGGATTGTCAGCGCCAGCACGCTGCACGGTAATGAGCAGGTCTTTCGCCTTGTCGGTGAACTCGTAGGTGTCGGTATTGGTTTCTTTATTGACCGTTTTGTCCGTCTTGGTAAACGGCGTGCCGTTGATAACGACTTCGGTAAATCCGTCAACCTGCATAAAGTCGCCCAGCTCATCGGTAAACGTGATGTAGCCAGACTTGGTCTCGTCATATCCCTTATGGATTTCGGTCGGATAAGGTTTCTCCGACGTAATGGCCTGCGAGATGTCGTCGAAGACCTTCTTGAGCTCTTCGGCATTGGTCGCCGACTTATAGTAGTCGGAGTTTTCCGCGCGCGTACCGTGAGTATCCCATGCCGTGGCATTGGGGTAGTTGCTCGAAACGGCCTGCATGAACTTGTTCTCTTTTTGGCTTTTTCCCGAATCCTGGATACCAGCGCTGGGGTTCGCGCCATCAAAGATGCCGACAGTATAAACGGTAGCCTTGCTGTCCTTCATGTTCTTGGCAGCCGTCACAGCATCGTTAGCAACCTTAGGATCAAACTCTTTGTAGCTCGTTGGCGTGCCGTCGGTAAAGAACACAACAATCTTCTTGGCGCCCGCGCGACCAGAAGTGATGCCCTCTGCCAGCTGCAGGCCATTGTCGGCGCGCGTTGCACCAGCGGGTGTAATCTGGGCAATCCTATGCTTAAGAGCTTTCACGTTGCCGCCGGAGCAATCGGTCAGGTTTTTCATAACCTGTGTGTAATTGTAGGTGTATCCTCCGTCACGATACGTCTCGTTGCCGATATTGTTGGACGTCTTGCCCGCAAACTTAACGATAGCAACCTTATGCTGCCTATCCACGCCCTCGATGCCCTCGTTTTGTTTGGCAATGGCGTCGATGAAGCTGCTGGCAGCGCCCTCCAGCGCATCGATGCGCCTGGTGGGATCTCCACCGCCCATCTCATCATCCATCGAGCCAGAGGCATCCAGCACCATCACGATGTCGAGCGGCGTGGTAACCGTCACGGTTGAATTAGACGTCGAGGACATGGCCGAAAGCGTAGTCAGGAAATCCGACTTTTCGTTTTCCTCGGTTGCCTTGACCGTCTTGTCGGTCCAGATTCGGTCGACGTGTTGGGTCGTTACTTTATTGCCGCCATGGCCAGCCGCCCAGATTTCCCAGCGACCGCTCGTATCGGGGTCGACGACCGTTTTTCCGGTCATGGTCGGTCCATCCATTCCGGTGCTGGACCTGGCGTTGGCCTCGGGCAGCATGGCAAATGCTGCAGCCGGCAACACCAGCACTACGGCCAGTATCACCGCCAAGAGACCCCTCGTGTGCTTGCTCATCGCGTCTCCCTTCTCGCGGGCTTGACCTTGCATCAGCCTAAAGTTACGGAATGAGACACAATTTGGGCAGGTGACACACGTTCCAGATTCGATTTTGAGCGTGAGACAAATGTCTCACCAAAATTGAGACACGGGATTTTTGCAGGAAAACGAGTGCGACTCAAGATGGGCTGGGGCAAAAGGGCGCGTTTTCCTCCATCCCCGAGGGAGCAGTCGATGGTGCTCGCCACGAAACCGGCCCATCTACTACGTTTAACCCGATACCACTGACCATACCCGCATTTCATGAAAAACCGCAGGCGTTCTACCTGCGGTTTTGTTTTTGCGTTTTTCGCTGTGGTTGAGGACAGCGGCCTAAACGTAGTAGATAGACCCATTTCGTGGCAGACGGGTCACGCGGCGGCCCTCGCGAGGCCAAAATGATCCGTTTTCCTCCGTCCATGGGAGATCAAAGGCTGTTATCGACATGGTGACATTTCAAAACTATGCCGGATTACGGGGCTAAAGTCGGGGTCCTCATTCATACCTCCATTTTTTGAAAAACGGCAGGCCATCTACCTGCGGTTTTGTTTTTTCGATTTTCTGTATGGTCGGAGGTTCGCTATCCAGCCCCGTAATCCGGCATAGTTTTGTTCGCGGCGGCTCGCTCGCGCGTTTAAGCTCGGGGCCGGTGGGGCATTTATGCCCCACCGGCCCCGTCTTCGCGCTATTCCGGCTTGGTTTCTACCGTGGGAGTCTTATCCGCTGCGACTGGGGTACGGGCGGTATCCATAGTCAGGCAGTGTTTGGGGCAGCTTTCGATGCACTCGCCGCACACCACGCAGGCGTACGGGTCAATCGACCAGGTGCCGCCTTTGCGATCGACCGCGAGTGCGCCCGCCGGACAACGCCGAGCGCACATGCCGCAGCAGATGCACACGTCCATGTCATTGACAATATGCCCGCGCAGGCGCTCGGGCGCCGTCAGTTTCTCCTGCGGATAGCACACCGTGACCGGCTGCTTGACCATAGAACCCAAGGCCGTCTTGGCAAATGTCAGCAAACTCATGCCGCGCCTACCTTTCCGTGCAGCTAATGCAGGGGTCGATGGTCAGGATAATCATGGGCACGTTGGCAAGGAGCACGCCCTGCAGCGCATGTGTCAGACCCGCCAGGTTTTGCGACGTCGGCGTTCGCACGCGAAAACGGTCCAGGTTCTTGGTGCCGTTGCCGCGTACATAGTAGTACGCCTCGCCGCGCGGCTGCTCAATCACAACTTCGCCGCGCGCGCCGTCGGCCGGCGTAAGCTTGGTGCGCCCGCCGATGCCGTCGTGTGGAATCTTACCGACAAGCTCCTTGATGATATCCATGGCCTGCGTGACCTCGGCGCAACGCACCTGGCAGCGGGCATAGCAGTCGCCGTCGGTTGCCACGATGGGCTCAAACGCGGCCAAATCCGCATAGGCACCGTCGCCAAACATGCGCACGTCGTAGTTCACGCCCGAGGCGCGACCGAACGGGCCGACCATCGAAAGCTCCAGTGCGTCCTTCTTGCTGATCACGCCCACGCCATGCAGGCGCTCGCCGCAGCTGTCGTCGTCCAAAAACGTATGCACCAGGGCATCGTAGTCAGGACGCATGGCATCGAGCGTCTGGACAATGCCCGCCAGCTCGGAATCCTCGATATCGTGCTTAAGGCCGCCGATCTCGTTAATCGACAGGATCACGCGACCGCCGCACGTGCTCTCAAAGATCTTGAGAATCTGCTCGCGCAGCGTCCACGAACGATAGAACAGCGCCTCAAAGCCAAAGGCATCGGCGAGCAGGCCCAGCCACAGCAAATGCGAGTGAATACGCGAGAGCTCGTGCAGAATGGTGCGGATATACTGCACGCGGCCGGGCACCTCGATGTCAAGCATGCGTTCGCAGGCGCTGGCATAGCCGCAGCTGTGGCCCACGGCGCAAATGCCGCAGATGCGCTCGGCGATGTAGCCAAACTGATGCATGTCGCGCTTTTCGGTGAGCTTCTCGAGTCCGCGGTGCACAAAGCCGATCTGCGGAATTGCCTCGATGACGCGGTCGTCCTCGATTACCAGGTCCAGATGAAGCGGCTCGGGCAGCACCGGGTGCTGCGGGCCAAACGGAATTACGGAGCGATGAGCCATGGACCTTACGCCTCCTTTTTCTGCTTGTCGCGGACGGCCTTGGCGGCAAGCGCCGCGCGGACCTTGGCCGCTTTCTCGGGATCCATGGCGGCGAGCTTTGCCTCCATCTCGGCAGCCTTGAGCGCGGCCTTGGCGGCAGCCTCGTCATGCTGAGCATCGGAGCCGGCAGCCGCTGCGGGCTGGGCGGCAGCAGCGCTCGCAGCACCCTCCCCTGCAGCAGCCGCAGCAGCGGCGGCCTTTTCGGCCGCGGCCTTGCGCGCCTTGGCCTCGGCGGCCGCGCGGACCTTCATGGCCTTCTCGCGCGCGGCCTTCACCTCGGGCGTGATAACGCTCATGGGTTCAGCGGTCGAGACCTGGTAGAAAAAGCCCTTAAAGTCGATCTGTATATCGGTGATGGCAAGACCGAATAGGTCGTGGACCTCATTTTCAAACGGGAATACCGCCGGATAATACGAGCTGATGGACGGAATCTCCTGGTACCGGTCGATTCCCTCGACTACCAGGTTCTCAATCGCATAGCTGCCGTCCTGCGCAATATGCTCCTGAGCAGCATGAACGTTGATAAACGTATAGACCAGACGATACGTGCCGTCGTCGACGTTGCGCTCGGCGTGCATCTGCACAAAGCGCGCGCCGACGCCCTTGAGCGCCTGGACATGCGACAGGAGCTCGTCGATCCCGACGGTGGTATAGATAGCCTTTTGCATTACTCGCCCTCCTTTGCAGCGGCAGGCGCGGCAGGCGTCCCAGCGGCCGTGTCGCCGGCCCACGCAGCCACAAACCCGTCCTCGCCCAGCTCAACGCCACCGTCCCAGGTAGCGGCACCGCCCACGGTGAGCGGATCGCCGCCGGCGCGCATCACGGCCTCCTTCTGGTCCAGGATGCCGCACGCCTCCACGATGGCATCGATCACGGTCTCGGGGCGAATGGCGCACCCGGGCGCGTACACGTCCACGGGAATCGCGCGGTCCACGCCGCCAATCACGTTATAGGCATCGCGGAACACGCCACCCGAACACGCGCAGATACCGCACGCCACCACGCACTTGGGCTCGAGCATCTGGTTGTAGATCTGACGCACGACGGGCAGGTTCTGGGCATTGACCGACCCCGTCACCAAAAAGATATCCGCATGCTTGGGGTTGCCGGTGTTGACCACGCCAAAGCGCTCCGCATCGAACAGCGGCGTGAGCGAGGCCAGCACCTCGATATCGCATCCGTTGCAGCTCGAGCCGTCGTAATGAATAACCCACGGCGAGCGCGACATTTTATGATCCATGGATGCCGCCTCCTAAATAAACACGTCGACGAGGATGGGCATAAGGTTGAGCAGGCCAAACACCAGCGCCACGCCCCAGCCGAGCTTAAAGCAGCTGCGCCAGGTGCTGCGCGCGAAGGTGTTGTCGATCAGCACCTCGACAAAGTACGTCGCGGCCATCACGACCAGGGCTACGACCCAGCTCACCGGGTTGTCCCAGACAAAGAACATGCCCACCCACATCAAAAACAGCACGGTCTCGCACCAGTGCATAAGGGTCATCTTGGCCAGCGTGCCGCCGCTCATCTCGGTGGCGACGCCCTGGACAATCTCCTGATGCGCGTGATGCGAGTACGAAAGGTCGAACGGCGACTTGCGTAGCTTGATGGTGAGCACCGCAAGCAGCGCCAAGAAAATGGGCGCGCTGTACACGATGATGGGCGCCGACTGCCCGGTCACGGCGATGGAATCGAAGCTATCGGTGGCAAGATACAGGCCCACGCTCATCAGCAGAACGGCGGGCTCGTAGCTCATAACCTGCAGCAGCTCGCGATCGGCGCCGACCTGCGCAAACGGGCTTTGCGTCGAGGCGGACGCCAGCACCACAAAGATCGCGGCGAGCGTCACCATAAAAGCGCACAGCAGCGTGTTGGAGCCCGACACAAAGATGCCGCCGCCCACGACGGTAAAGATGAGCGCGCACGCCATATAGGTATCGTCCATGGTGTTTACGCTGGCAGGGGCCTTGCGCAGCAGCTTGGCAACGTCGTAGAAGGGCTGCAGCAGGCGCGGGCCCACGCGGCCCTGCATGCGAGCCGAAAGTTTGCGGTCGATGCCGTCGATCAAGCCGCCCGCAAGCGGCGCCAGCAAGGCAAACGCCACGGTGCCAATAAAGATGCCCACGACGCCCGAACCTTCGAAATACTTGCCGCGCAGCACCGAGGGCGCGCTCATGGCAAGCCGCTCGGGCCCAATCCATGCGCAACACAGCAGCGCAAACAAGATAATGCTGCAGCATACGACGCTACCCGCGGGGCCAATACGCTTCTCGCCAAGGGCGTCCTCCGAGTACCAATTGCGCTTTTCGGCCTTCACCTCGTGTCCCATCGAGCCGCGGAAATGGCGGTAATTGTCGGTTCCCACACCCGAAAGATATACGTTTACGTGCGGTTTGTTGCTCACGCGGAATGACGTCAGCAGCACCACGGCGATAAAAGCCACGATAACCACCATCAGATACATGGCGTCCTTGCCAATAACGTACGGCACGCGGCCAAACACCATGGCCAAGTAAGGCGACACCAGGCCGCTCGAGATGAGCGGGAACGCCACGCAGCAAAGAATCAGCAGCGCGGCGATGGTGTTGAGGGCCATCCATTCGGTCTTATGGACATTGACCTCAACGTTTTGAGCCGTGGGGTCGACGCCCGAAAGCTTGGCAAGCCACTTGCCCCAGAAGAAGAACGTCGCGGCCGAGCCAAAGGCAAGCACCATGATCATGAGCACGTTGCCGGTCTGCGCGAACGCCACCAGGGCGCCCCACTTGGACACGAGCATGCCAAACGGTGCCACGAACATGCCCATGATGCCCAGCATCATCAGACGCGTAAGGTGCGGCATGCGGCTGAACATACCGTCCATGTCCTCGATATTGCGGCTGCCGATATGATGCTCGGCCGTGCCCACGCACAGGAACAGCAGCGACTTGGCCACCGTGTGGAACAGGATCAGGAAGATGGCGGCCCATACGGCCTCGGGCGCGCCGACACCCAAGCAAGCACTGATGAGGCCCAAGTTGGAAATGGTGGAGTACGCGAGGACGCGTTTGGCGTTGCTCTGCGAGATGGCCATGAGGGCAGCGAGCAAAAACGTGATGGCACCCACGCTCGTGACCATAAAGCCGGTCACGGGATAGATGGCATAGAGCGGGCTGAGCTTGACCATCAGGAACACGCCGGCCTTGACCATGGTGGACGAGTGCAGCAGGGCGCTCGTGGGCGTGGGGGCGACCATGGCGCCGAGCAGCCAGGTGTGGAACGGCATCTGTGCGGCCTTGGTGAGTGCGGCGAGCGACAGCAGGACGACCGGCATCACCAGCAGCGCGGATTGCGCGGTTCCGGCGCCGGAAAGCTCGATCATGCCCGAGATGGTCAGCGGCATGCCGTTAAGGTGCAGGTACATGAGTCCGACCAAAAACGCGATACCGCCCAGCATGTTGAGGATGATCTGGGTAAAGGCGTTTTTAATGGCCTCGGGCGTGCGCGTGTAGCCAATCATAAGGAACGAGCACACGGTGGTGATTTCCCAACCGCAGAACAGCCACTCCAGGTTGTCGCTTATCACGATGACAAACATGGCCGAGAGGAACAGGAACATGAGCGCCAGGAACTGTGGGCGGCGGTCGGGCGCCGTCTGCCCGCGCAGCGCAGCCTCGTGCTCGTCGTGGGCCTGGAAGTCCTTCATGTAGCCCAGGGCATACACGCAGATCAGGCTGCCGACAATGCCGACGGCGAGGACCATGATTACGCTCATGTAGTCCAGGTAGAGCGGCGTTGCCGTGACGGCTTCGGCCGCGGGCAGCGTCATGGATGCAAAAGCGAGCGAGCCCACCAACTGGACTACGCCGAGCACCGTGGTGAGCGCGTTCCTATATTTGTACGCGTTGTACAGGATGACGGCGCACAGGATGACATCGATGGCGGAGCTGATGATCGAGAGCACATGCGAGGTGCCGGGGGCAACCTCAAAGCTCTGCGGACCCGTGCCAAAAAACATGACGGCGACTACAACCGTCACCGCCATAATAATGCCGGAGCCTACAAGCCCTACCGCATCGCGGGCGCGGTCACCGCGCGCGAGCAGCATGCCCAGCGCCGGTACCAGCGGAAACAGGGTAAGGAAATACAGTAGCGTCATACCATCACTCCCCCATGCAAAAACGCTGCAATTGTTTAACGTTATAGCTCAGTTGAGGAGTAGCGGCGGCGGGTTTTCGGTCAACTGGGGAGTTTTAGGCGTACGGGGTAACGAGTCTGTCCGCTTTGGAGCAGAGAGGCGACGCTCCCCCTATCGCGGCGGCGGGCGCACGGGCCACTGCGCGCGGTTTATTAACCACTTTGGAGGATGTTCCAGTAGGCTCACGACGGTCCAAAAAGTTGGCGCGGCAAGAAAAATGCGCCCCTGTGGGCGCACCATCCCGTTCGCTATTCCGCCTTTTTAACGCGCGGCTTGCGACCGCGCGGCTTATCAACCAGCGCGGACTCACCGCTCTCGCGATACTGGCGGCACCAAGCCTTGACCGAAGACTCGCTGGGAATCTTGTGCTTGATCATGGCCTCGCGAACCGTTAAGCCGTTTTCCAAGCGGTCCTTGACCACGGCGAGCTTAACTTCGTACGAATAGGTGTGATGATGCGAACCGGCGTTGAGAACGGCGTCGGCACCGCCTACGGCATACGCGCGGGCCCACTGACGAGCCGTGGCCTGGGGAATGCCAAGCTCCGCGGCGAGGGCGCGATGACCGACCCCCTCTTGGAGGATCTCGACGGCGCGCTGCCTAACCTCGGGCGCATGCGTGCGAGTCCTAGTTGCTTCCGACATACCTGCCACTTCTTAGCCTTAACCGTTAATCTGCTTTCTTACGTGCAAGTTAGATAGTAGCATTTTACTGTTTGCTCAAAGCAGTTAATTAAAATAGACGCGGCGTTATCTGGGCATTTGCCATTTATTTGCGACAGTTCTTTACATTTAATTTACGCAGCTAGTTAGCTCGCAGCTCATTGAGCGTGTTTTACCAACCAGATTGGTATCTTTTTGTTTCGCTTGGTATGGTCTTCATAATTATTAACCCCTCTAGCCTCTGGGCTAGCATGTCAGTCTTCCGCGTACTTTCCAGCTTTCCACTTAACATTCCAGCTTTC
>CANRSF010000014.1 GCA_947642445.1 uncultured Collinsella sp.
AGCGACACGCTCCTCTATCGGCTGGTGTTTAACCTGGTCGAAAATGCCATCCGTTACAGCCGCCCCGGCTCGACTGTCAACGTCTCCATCTGCGACAACAACAGCCGCGTGTTCCTGCGAGTCGAGGACCAGGGCCCGGGAATACCCAAGCAGTACCGCGAGAGCATCTTCCAACCGTTCTTTCGCCTGGATAAATCCCGCAGCAGGGCATACGGCGGCGCAGGACTCGGGCTAGCGCTTGTCTGGGAGATTGCGGCGCTTCACGGTGGCACGGTAGAGGTCGAAACAAGTTCCGAGAACGGGACCGTGATGCTCGTGACCCTCTCAAAGGGGGCCACCACGTGATCCGACTGTCCAGGGGTCCCACGGGACTGCGGACAAAAAGTTGGACCATCGGGTCCGGTTTGGAGTCCGCATGACATACAGTAGAGCCGTGGTGGAGAGGGCCGGGGCCGCGTGCCCGCGCTACAATAAACTCCGCGAATCACCGGCGAAAGGAACACGATGCAGGACGACAAGGACAGGCTCACACAACTCACCTCGGAGCAGAACATGCTACTCAACCGGCTTATGCTCAAGATGGTTGAATTCGATGCCGGCGACCCCAAGCGCATCCAGCACTTCGTGAAGGTGGCAAGTCTCGCGCGCACCATCGGCGAGGCCGAAAGCCTGCCCGCGCACGAGCTCTTCACGCTCACCGCGGCGGCGATCGTCCACGATATCGGCATCCACCCGGCCATCGAGAAGTACGGCTCCAGTGCGGGCAAACTACAGGAGCAGGAGGGGCCGGCGCCGGCTCGAGCCATGCTGCGCGGTCTGGGCTTTGATGTCCAGACCGTCGAGCGCGTGGCATTCCTCGTCGGGCATCACCACACCTACGACGCCATTGACGGGGTCGACTACCGGATTCTGGTCGAGGCGGACTTCTTGGTCAACCTGTACGAGGACGGCTGCTCCAGGGACGCCATGCTCGCGGCACGCGAGAGAGTCTTCCAGACCAGGACAGGCATAACGTTGCTCAACGCCATGTTCGGCCTGGAGAGTTAGTTCAAGCGTCATCAACCGCCTATAGTGGCGCATCTTTTTTAGTGCTCTGGGAGATGTTATGAGCATTGCGTCGACGCGGTTGCCTTCGGTCATAAACGTAGGATACGTTTCCCGTTCGCGACCGGTAAATAGACGGTAAGCGATCGGTCGGCACAACATCAGACCTCTCCTCCCAACTCGGAACGGTGCAAACGCGTAGTACAATGGGAGGAGATATCGTGCCCCGGAAGGAATCCTGCAGCACGTATCCAGCCTGACCGAAGGAGCGACATGAATTCCACCGTATCTTTCCTCAACGGCGGCGGCCTGGGAGCCGTCATCCTGATCGTCGTCCTGATTGTGCTGGCCTTCAACGCGTTCTTCGTGGTGAAACAGCAAAACGCCGTTATCATCGAGCGTCTGGGGCGTTTCAGCGCCATCCTGGGCGCGGGCCTACACGCCAAGGTGCCATTCATCGACCGCAAGGCGGCGACAGTGAGCCTCCGCACCATGAAAAACGGCTTCGATATCGACGTTAAGACCCAAGACAACGTGACCATCGGCCTCGAGGTCTCTGTGCAATACCACGTGAGCTACGAGCGCGGAGAGACGCCCGCGCAGTCCGGTGTCTACAAGAGTTACTACATGTTGCAGCAACCCGTGGCGCAGATGCGCGACTTCATCACCGACGCCCTGCGCTCCTCCATCCCCGTCTACACGCTCGACGAGGTCTTCGCCAAGAAGGACGATATCGCCAAGGACGTCAACGCCACCGTTTCCGGGCAGATGGCAGCCTACGGCTTCACGCTCGTCTCCACGCTCATCACCAAGATCGCGCTGCCGGCCGAGGTCGAGAACTCCATGAACGACATCAACGCCGCCCAGCGCAAGCGCGCCGCCGCGCAGGAGCTCGCCGAGGCCGACCGCATCAAGCGCGTCACCGAGGCGACCGCCGAGGCCGAGGCAATGGAAAAGGCGGGCGAAGGCATCGCCGCCCAGCGCAAGGCTATCGCGCTGGGCATCAAGGACTCCCTCGAGATTATCCAGGAGACGGGCATCGGCAACGACGAGGCCAACCAGCTGTTCATGTTTACGCAGTGGTCCGAGATGATGACGGAGTTCGCTCGCACGGGTAAAACCTCGACGGTCGTGCTGCCGAGCGATTTCTCGCAGTCGGCTTCGATGTTCGAGCAGATGCTGACCGCCACGAAGGCCACCGATGACGAGCGCTAGGTTGGATGCCGTGGTCTAACCGACACCGCCCCATCGGCATCAGGAGGAGACATGGCTCGCAACCGTTTTTTTCCGAGATCATCCGACGGCAGCGGGGACATCGACCCGTTTAACGCTGGCGATCCCATTATGCCGCTCGACGATGTTGTCCCCACGCGCGATGAGCGCGTGGGGCCGGCGAGCCGCGCGGAACGACCGGAGGAGGCGGAAGCACAGAATCCACAAGCCGTCCCCGCCACCGCAACCAAGGCCTGGACCGAGGCCAAGACCGCGTTCAAGGCTAAATCCAAGAAAAGGGCAACAGATGGCCGGCATGTGTCGCACCGGGCCGAACCAGAACCGGAGTCCGTCTCGGACGACGATTCCGGCACGGAGAAGACTACTGGGCACCGCTGGGGCATCAACGGATACTCCATCACAATCGGCATCATCTTTCTTGCCACACTGCTGCTCGGTGTCGTCGCCAACTGTGGCTCAATGATCATCGCCTCGATTATCGGCGCGGATGTGCCACCAATCGAGGCGATGGGCGAATCGGACGACGACACGGGGGAGGATGACGCGGCAAAGGCGCGAGACGACGCCGAAGCCGAGGACAGAGCGGTCTCCGATGCCGCGACCGCGCGTCTTGACCATCTCTTCGACGATCCCGCAACGGGCGATCTCATCAAACGTGGACTCGACCGCCAGTTGAAGACCAACTTCGGCTACACGGCCAACGAGCTCGGTATCGATGCCACTGCCTATGAAAAGTGGTTCCTTGGCACCATTGGCTACCGGCTCAACTGCGCCCAAGCCTACGGCGACGGCACGGGGTTCGCTGCGTTCGACGTCACGTCCCCCGACATCTACCGGATGTTCAACGACTTCTACACCAAGACATCCGATTACGTCTTGAGCAACAGACTCTACGGGACATATGGACCCGATGGAGTTGCCGTCGCGCTCACAGACGAGTAGAAGGCCCAGATGAGCGTCTATTTCAACGAGGCGCTCTCGAAAGCCGCGGTAAGAGACGATGGCTACCTGAGCGCCTGGCTCTCCAAAGGCAATGACGGCACGTGGATGGTGGACGACACGAGCCTTCGGGAGACCCTGACGTACCTGGTCGGCGCCGCGTAAGGCATGCCAGGCAAGGCGAATGGGCAGATACCCGAGGGGATTGTCCCGTCGCCGCCCGTCTTGTCCCAGACGACGAGGTCCGCCAGACCCGTGGCCATGACGGCGACGGAGCGCCCATCACCCCAGAAGGTCACCCAGCACGGCCGCACCGGTTTTGATGATCCCGAAGACGAAGAACGGTAGAAGCATCGCGAGCAGTGCGTCCATGCGCGGATTGATCGTCTCCGGGATCTTCGGCCCGCCGAAGAACAGCGTCCCGTCGGGCGCGAGGTAGTCGATGAGCGGGTACTCCGGCCCACAGCTGTACAAATCATCCCCCCAAGTCGCCCAACTCGGCTGTAAGGTGTCCCGCAGGACAACTTCCTCACCCGTCTGCTCGCACACGTATACCGGCGTGCCCAAGAACAGCGAGTCGTCATGCTCCGAATCGCCCGTTGTCGCGCAGTGCCACTGCCTCGGGTTCTCCTCGCGCCAGCGGAGGGTCCCGTCCTCGTCACGCTCGAGTCTTTGGAAGACGTAACGGAGCCGCGTGTAACCCCGGGCCCGGAGCTTGCGGTCGAGCAGAAAACCTTTGATGTCTCCCACGAGCACGACCAGACAGAGAGCTGTGAGAAAGACGCTTGTGACGAGTCCCATCAGCATGTCCACGGCAGCCCCAACCTCTCGGACGAGATCATTTCACATTAATCATAGAGGACGTGAGCCACGGGCGAAAAGAGCGCCGGTAAGCGTTTACTGAACGCTTACCGGAACGCGCGAGCGTGCGGCGCAGACGGGTGGCGATGCCACGCCACGCTTTACTCCACATTAACCATCTAGAAAAACGCCATACGGAGACCGCTGACACGCCCATTGGGCTCGATTCGAGTTTCACGGACCCAGAAACGACCCCGTTTCCCTCGGGGAAAAATTTCGCGCGTCTACTCACTCGGGATGCTGTCAAGGCGGCGTCAATGCGTGCGACCTACACCTTCTCGCTTTTCGAGGCTTCGTCTGCAGGACCATCGGAATCGATACGGAATCGATCGGCATACCATTCATCCGAAGCAATCACCTTATGGAGCATCTGGAGATGCAGGTCGACATAGTGGCAGAACGCCTTGCCGCATTCCACGAGAGGCGCATTGTTTCTCTCGTTGGGCTCGGCTCCAAAATTAAACTCGACCTCATAGCCCTCCCCAGGCACACCCATGCTCGGCAGAATATCAGTGGAGAAGTGAACGAATCCAGACGTCACCTTGTATACATCTTTTACCTTTGGATCGTACTTCTCGAGTAAGTCTTGAAGTCTTCTATCGAACATCTTCTCACCCGAAAAATCTTTCAGCTTGTTCACAGGCACACCTTGAAACACCTGCTTGAGAAAGTCATCCTGGTCTTCGGCGGCGAATAACGCGAATGTCCGCAGGCAGACTCCAACCTGTGCGCGGAGAAGCTGGGCGACGCAAACAAGATTCCTCGACTCGAGCATGGAGATGAATCCGTCTATCAGTCTCATCGCATACTCAGAGGAGGATGCCAGACATAGGTCCCATTGGGTAAAGTCGCCGTTCATGAAGGGAATCACTGCATTGCGCTCGGCGACTCTCAAGGCACTCAGGCTTTGTTCTATTTTCCCAGCTTCTTGTTTGAACTGTTCGCTATCCAAAATGCCCCCAAATGCCGGCTTCTCAACAAATCAGAAAAAGCAAGAGAGACAGAGATTAGGTTCATGCTCCACTGAACCCGCGCTTCCAGTCGAGGTATTCCTCCTCGGAGATCTCCCCGGAGTCCCGTCTCTCGCGCCCCTCACGGAACTGTCCATATCAGTGTAGCCAATCCATGTAGACGTTGTTGGAGGACGGGTCCTTCCGAGCAACGGAGGCGGAGAACGCCTTCACGAGCTCGGGCTTGCCGGAGCGGCGCACCCCCGTGGTCACCTTGATGCCCCGGGTGCCCTTGAGCGCCCAAAGCCACTCCATATACGTACTGCGGTCTACCCAAGCCATCATCAGCTCCTTATCGGTTTCGAAACCGAGAGAGCAATATGCGCAAGGGCGCGGCCGCACGTGCTACAATGCGGCCATCAGAGATGAAAACGGAATTACGAGGATTGAGCCATGTGGGATGAATTAGGCATAAGCGCAGGAACGGCGATTATTATTATAATTGCGCTGTATTACGTTATCAAATGGGCAGTGAAAAATGGCATAAAAGAAGCCTATGGTGCCATCACCGGCAAGAAGAGCGATGAAGATGTCCAAAACGAAATAGACCTGGAAGGACTTGGATTGAATCAAGAAGATCGATAAATCCAGTTTCATGGGCACCGAAAAGGCCTCCGTTCCCAAACGGGAACGGAGGCCAAATGAACTAACTTACTCCCACTCCACCGTGCCGAAGGGCATGGGGGTCAGGTCGTAGCAGACGCGGCAGATGTCGGGAACCTCGGCATTAACGCGAGCAGTCATGCGCTTGAGCAGTGCCCAGTCAAGCTCGGGCACCTCGGCGGTCATGACATCGACGGTGTTGATGCAGCGGATGATGCAGGGCCAGTCGTAGGCGCGCTTGCCCTCGCGCACGCCGGTGGCGCGGAAATCGGGCACGACGGCAAGGTAGAAGCTGGAAGGCCCCACGGCTTCGAACACGAACCTCACCGGCACCGGCGATTCCGCAGTGTCGCGGTAAGCGTACAGCAGGGCGAGGCACCCGCCGGCCGATCCGCCCCCGATGGCCATCTCGTTCACGGGGTAGCCCAGCTTGGCCGCCTCGGCGACCACCGCGTCCATGCTCTCTTGATTTCCAGAGACTGCGTGAGGATGTTCGCCCCGGGGTGCTGCTCGCTGAAAAGCGTGTAGTTGATACCCGCAGCCACGTAGCCCTGAGCGCAGAGCCAATGGAGGGTCCGCGCGTCGTCGGCCTTGTCACCGCTGGTGAACCCGCCGGAGTGCAGGTACACGACCAACCCGTAGTGCTGCCGCGACCGGTCGGCGGGTACATAGAGGTCGAACTTGTTCGCGTCGCCGTCGCCGTAGGGGATGTCGGCATAAACCGTTCCCACCGAGTCGTTCCAAACGACGGAGAAATCGTCGCCGAGGGGATTGCTCACCAGCTTGATGGCCGCCGAAAGCGTGAAGACGGCAATGAATATCCCCACGTAGAGGAAGCCCCAGAGAATGCGGTGGCGCTTTTTGGATGGCTGCTCTGGCGCATCGGTGGCTTGGAGAGGAATCGCAGGATCTCTAAAGCCATAATTACCTGCAGTACAAAGTGAGTACAGAATCAAAGCCACAAAATGACGTGAAATCAGTTGAATTCTGATCAAAATCGAACCGCCATCATTGACAAGCCACTCGCTCCAATTCATCCAACTCTTAGCGCGTGACCATCAACGAGCTGTTCGATCAGCCATCTCGTTTGCCCTACAGCTTCCGCCAACCGGATATCGTGCGTGACCAGAAGGATCGCCCCGGGGAATCCAACGAGCAGTCTCTGCAATGCCTCTATCGAGCCGATATCGAGGTGATTGGTCGGCTCGTCGAGCACGAGGAAGTTGGGTTCCGCAACCAGCTTCTCCGCGAGCATCAGCTTTCGGAGCTCACCGGGGCTCAGGTCGTCGCCATCGAGCAGTCTATCGGGGTCGGAGTTCAGGCGTGCCACGATGGACAGGATACGCCCCTTTTGCTCTTGCGTATGCTTGCGCAGCTGCTCAAGGGCACGCTCTCGCTCGGCCGACGCAACAACCTGAGGAACATAGGCAACCTTTATATTCTCGGGGACGGAATCGATGATGGCACGCACCAATAGACTCTTGCCCGTCCCATTTGCTCCGGTCAACACCACATGGTCAGTTGGAGAGACCCAGAGCTGAGGCACATTCAAGCAGAACTCGCCCGCTAAGAGCCGAGTAGGACCAACGCGCGCAACGATACTCGATCTGGCGGCTTCTCCGAAATCGCTAATGCAGTGGTCGTAGCGCTTCGGCACAGAGTTCTCCGATAGCGTCGACTCCGCCCTCGCAAGACGTTCATCCATGGCGGCTGATAGTTTACCGGCTACACCGTCCTTCCCAGAGACTATGGCGCGCCCGATCCGCGCGCGCCCGTCGCTATCTCTCTTGTCCAGACCGCGCTTGCTGCGCTTGCCCTTCTGACGTGCCGCCTCCTCGCTCCTTCGCTGCGCCTCCGCCTTCAGCCGCTTCACTTCGCGCATAGCCTTCTCTCGGTCGTGCAGCGCGGTGGCACGTTCGCTTGCCGCCTGATCGCTCGCCTTCGAATAACCGCCCGGGCGCATGATCCAGCGTGCGCCGTCGCACAGGAGGCTCTGATCGACGAGGCCATCGAGCAATTCCCTGTCATGGGAGATGAGGATGCCGACTCCATCGAATGAGGCTAGCGCCTCGCTCACGATTTCACGCGTCGGGGCATCAAGGTCGTTCGTCGGCTCATCCATGACGAGCACGTCGGGGCGAGCATAGAGCGCGCATGCGATCTGGAGTCGTTTCTGCTGGCCGCCTGAGAGCGTGTCGTAGCGCCAGGGCCAATCGTCTCCGATATGCAGAAGCGCCCTTGCACGCTGCGCTTCTTGGTTCCAGTCTGACGCGAAGTCGATAAGGTTCCCAGGTTCGAGCGAAGAATCCTGCTGGCAGTACACGGAGAACAGCTTCGGGCCCACCGTTCCGGAATCGGGCTCGATAAGGCGCGTGGCGATTCTCGCTAGCGTGCTCTTCCCGCATCCGTTGTCACCGATCACGGCAGTCCATCCTGAGGAAAACGTGACGCTGACATCCCTTACAGCGGGAGAGACCGCACCGGGATAGGTGTAACTAATGTTTGTGAGATTCAACTGCATGGCGAGCTCCTTCGAAAGGAGGCCGCGCAGGGGTTAGGCACGCGAGCTGTGGAATCAAGACGAGAAGATACTGAAGCGACGCGGCACCCTAGCGCGCGACCGAGCGTACAAAATGGTCGTTTGGGCACCCTTAGTGGGCATCGCTAGTTCTTCATCTAACCTAACCTAACTCGAAGCGTCGCATGGCAAAGGCTCCGCTGATTGAATGATGCTCAGATTATAGCATGCGTATTGAATTGTAGCGCGCGTATTGAATATAGGTTTGAACCACGAACAAGCTGGGATAATGCATCATCACCCGCAAACCACCTGAAATTCTGCCAGCGAGTAATTCGAGGAAACGAATGTATCGACTGTGGGCAAGTATGATTAACTAAAGCAACACAAGGAGACGAATTGCAACACCAACAAGCGAAAATGGCTTAGCGATGCATCGCTAAGCCATTGAATCGCCTCTTTGCAAAGTGAGAGAAATCCCAATGCGTTAAAAAAATCGTGTCAGAAAAGTACGCCTATTTACAAAGAAGTTCAAAGGAGCAAACTAATATAAAAAGTGCCTCTGAACTGGGGGTTTACTCCCACTCCACCGTGCCGACGGGCTTGGGGGTCAGGTCGTAGCAAACGCGGCAGATGCCGGGGACTTCGGCGGTAACGCGGGCGGTGATGCGCTTGAGCAGCGCCCAGTCGAGCTCGGGCACCTCGGCGGTCATGACATCGACGGTGTTGATGCAGCGGATGATGCAGGGCCAGTCGTAGGCGCGCTTGCCCTCGCGCACGCCGGTGGCGCGGAAGTCGGGCACGACGGCAAAGTACTGCCAAATGGTCAAGCCGGCCTTGTCGATCTCCTCACGCACGATGGCGTCGGCCTCGCGCAGCGCCTCAAGACGGTCGCGGGTAGATGGCACGGCATTCCGAGAGTTTACATCTCGGCACGCATGCTCAGTGAACACAATTTGATTGTCTAGCAATATTCCCAAGTAAATTGTATAATTCCAATTGTGATGGGATTATACAAAAGGACTTAAATTGAGCAACTTTAACTCCTATCTAAAAGAGGAAATGGGGCTTTCAATCACCACCCATGAATGGGAAGGCGCCAGCCATCTCCCACTATATCTTGCCAAAGCGGCAAGATATCACCTGTGCATCTGCAACGGGGTCGACTTTATCGCCGCGGAGATAGAGCGGGGATCTTCCCTTCCCGAGCTCAAAAGAATCTCTGGCCATATTTCGGACAGAACGAGCCTTCCAGTTGTGCTCGTTGCGCAGATTGATGCGAGACAGCGCAAGGCCCTCGTATCGCAGGGGATTCCATTCGTCGTCCCAGGCAGACAGGCATTTCTCCCCATGCTGGGTTTTATTGCAAACGCCAGACGAGATTTATCCCCCCTTTCCAAAGTGATGGCTCCCAGCACCCAAGCTGCCCTGGTCGCCTTGATGGCAAACCCCGACCTCCGGACATCCGAGAAGCTGAGGGAAATGACAGGCATGCCGTCGTCCAGCGTTTCACGGGCTCTCGACGATCTTTCCCGCAGAGGCCTTATCAACAAATCCAAGCAGGCGCGCCAGGTAATCATCGAGTGCAATGGCTCCCAAAACCAACTGATAAAAAGGGCAAAGGACTGCCTGCAAAACCCCGTGGCGCGTGTCACGTATACAAGAAGAAGTAAAGACACA
The DNA here is from genome assembly GCA_947642445.1 of uncultured Collinsella sp. Classification (GTDB taxonomy): domain Bacteria; phylum Actinomycetota; class Coriobacteriia; order Coriobacteriales; family Coriobacteriaceae; genus Collinsella. The sequence goes on from CANRSF010000014.1 coordinate 9,889, forward strand.
GACTTTCTCCCGCTTGCAGGAGAAAGCGCCCTTTCCGAACGCAGCTTGCTTACTCCTCCCATAATTGAATGTCATGCATTATTAAAAAAGACCTTTAAGGCGAATAAGTTTGAAGAGATCCAGCTGGGAGAGTTACCGAATGAAGAGACGATTCGGCTCCAAATCTGGACATACGATCCACTCGTCGCCGGAAGGGGCGAAATTGACGACGTGTCTCTTGCGCTGACCCTCATCGATACAGAAGATGAACGCGTTATCGGCCAGCTAAACGCACTGTTTAAGGAGGAACTGTGGTAGCAAGCGACGTTTATGGACTGGATCGTTTCTCAGAGTATATGGAAGGTCTGGAAGACTGCTAAGCTCTTCTCAATGGACACATCGTCCGTGCTGCCCGAATCAATACAGACGGATATGGCAGAGTTCTGCAAGACAGTCCAGATCCAGGGCGTCCCGTTAAAACAAATGGGAATTCCCCTGACCCTTGACGATGCCCTCGACTTACTTCGCCATGTGTACAGCCTGTAGCAGAGCATACCGATAGAACACAGGCCAAGGCCATGATCATGGGGTTCAATCATGACGATAAGTCCGACGGTTCTGGCAAGGACGGCATCACATTCATCTTCACCGATGACGTCGCCAAGAAGAACATGTTCGAGAAGGCCGACCTCGATAGCCTATTCTAGGAAATTAAGGACGATGGCTCTGCCAACATAAGCTGGGAGAATACCTCCTTGCGCTCTTGGATCAGCGACTCTTTCTCGAATGGGCTCCCTTCGGACCTGAGCGAGCAGATTGTCTCCGTGGACAAGGCGGACGAATACTGGCTATATGAGTTATTGCGCATATCTGCTGCAAGAAGACTCTCAATACCAGCTATTCGATGACGTTGGCTTAACGGAAGACACTCCAAATAGCATCCTTGGGACATACGATTCGCAAGGCGGGAGCGGTTGGTGGCTCCGGTCTTGGGGAACTTATGGCGATAGGTTCACGGGGAAAGTCAACCACATGCTAAACCCCTGCTTTAGGCGCATTTCTTCCCATGGAAATGACGAAGCTGCTTCCTATAGAAGCGATTACCAACCGTACTCGCACAGAACTTATGGCGACGGCGAGCCATTTGTCGGCGTTAGGCCCGCACATTATTAGATGTCGCCAGCAGAGTCGAGGTCTGCCTCAATCTTGACACGGCGCCTTTTCGCCGAGAAGTACGCTGCGCACAGGGTGGCAAATGTGACAACGGCGACTACCAGGCCGAAGTACGCGCCCGTAGCCAAGTTCGCCACCCAAAAGACACTTTCGAGCGGCACAATCTGTGTCTCCGCAACACAGTACATCACCGCAATGACAAGTGCGCTCGTGACCCCGCTGATACCGCAGACGAGCAGGAAGTATCCAACAGGAAGACGCTCGGTTTGCCCAAAACGGTTGGTATCGACATAGCCCTTTCGCGTTTGCAGCACCGCACAAATCAGCATCACGATAACGAGCCACGCATACATGGCAGCCTCAACCGGTGTTACAGAGAGGTGCGGCATTTCGATGGCGTTGCTGTGAACCCACGCAACCTGTCGAGCTATAATCTGATAGAAAAGAATCATCAGCATGCCAAACGAAAGCAGCACGAAGCCAATCTTGTAAATCTTCGCGTTCTCCGCTTCCAAGCGCTCATCCTTTGGGCCTGCATACTCACGCCACTTTTGCACGATTTTTAGATCTTCAAATTTCATAGTGGCCTCCTAAAGAGCGTTGGGGTCGGCTTTAATCTCGTCGTCCCAAAACAAGTCGTTCAACGTAACGCGCAGCGCTTTGCAGATTGCCACGCACAGGTTGAGCGTGGGATTGTAGCCACCGGCCTCGATCAGGCCGATGGTTTGACGCGTAACGCCAACGGCCTGGGCTAAGTCGGCTTGCGAAAGGCCAGCCGCCGCGCGCGCCGCCTTCATGCGTAGGTTCTTTTCGCCCGGCATAAAGTTCCTTTCGTGATATCGGACAGATATCCGTTGCAACATGACAGAAATATATTGCATTTATCGGATAATGTCAACTATACCCGTCATTATAAAAACAATGTCCGCCATCGCCATACGGCATAGTGATTTCGATTCGCTTTTCAATCTTACTCGGACAAAACCGAGTCGGAAGGAACCGAGTAAGTGGAATTCATTGGCAGGGAACATGAACTCGCCCGTATTAAGAAAACGCTCAAGGCGTCCGAGCAGCGCAATGTTCTCGTTTACGGCAGACGTCGCGTCGGCAAAAGCGAACTCATCAAGCAGGCGCTAATCGATTTGTCAGACACCACAACGGTCTACAACGAGTGCCGCCAAACCTCCGAGGCGGACAACCTTGAAAGCCTTTCCGCCCTTGCCGCTGAAGCGCTGGGGTTTCCGCCGCTCGCTTTCGCGGGCATCCGCGAACTCATCGAATTTCTGTTTGCCCAGGCCAAGGATAAGAACTTCGTACTCATTCTCGACGAATACCCTTACTTGAGAGATGCGGTTAAAGGCTTAGACAGCATCCTTCAGACTTCAATCGACACCCATAGGGAAGACTCGCGTTTAAGCATCGTTCTGTGCGGATCCTACGTTGAGATCATGAAATCCCTCATCGAACATGCGAGCCCCCTTTACGGACGAATCGACCTTACGCTCGAGCTTAAGCCCATGGACTACTTTGACGCCGCGAAGTTCTATCCCGCATTCTCGTCCGAAGACAAGGTGCGGCTCTACAGTGTTTTTGGCGGCATTCCCTTTTACAATCGCCTCATCGATCAATCCCAAAGTGTGCGCGACAACATCATCGAGCTCGTCACAGAACCCGGAGCCCGCTTAGAGAGCGAAGTTCCGTCCTATCTCGGCGCCGAAATCTCTAAGATGACCAACGCCAACGAAGTTTTCGGGGCTCTCGCACAAGGTTACTCACGCTGGGGAGATGTGCTGGCGCAGTCGCACGTCTCGAGCGGCCCCGCCATGGCAGACGTGCTCGACAAGCTCATCTCGCTCGAGATCGTCCAAAAGCGTGCGCCCATCAACGACCCTACGAACAAGCGCAAGTCCGGCTACTTTGTGGTGGACCCGCTTTCGCTCTTTTACTATCGCTACGTCTTTCGAAATGCCTCCGCGCGTCAGCTGCTCGACCCAGAAGTCTTCTATGATCGCCATGTCGCCCAAGACTTCGAGGAAAACTACGTCCCGCATATGTTCGAAGAAATTTGTCGCCAATACCTCGTACGACAAAACAGATCCGGCATGGTCGAGCCAGCCTTCGACGCCATAGGCAAGTACTGGTACGACGGCCCCGTAAACAAAACGAGTGGCGAATTCGATGTGGTAACGCAAGACCCCGACGGTTACACATTCTACGAAGCCAAGTTCCGCAAATCTCCCATCACTCAAAAGATGGTTGATCAGGAAATCGCTCAGGTCGAGGCAACGGGGCTAACATGCCATCGCTACGGCTTCTTCTCACGCTCCGGTTTTGAAGCCGACAAGAGCGACCGAACCATCTTCATCGACCTGTCGCAGATGTTTGAGTGAACATGATTCTTAGTGCAGCAGTTGGCTGAAATCGTTTCACCCATAATCGTTCGATTTTGTTTAGTGCATCTACGCCGCTATTAAATAAAACTCATCTGTATCTAAATCTGTTCAACAATGCCGCGTTATAGCCCAATGCCTCAGCTTCATCTTCGAACGCGCGTTCGATGGATTTCGTGTTGGGTGGAATCGCCCAAGGCCCGGGCTATGCTACCTTGACTATCTATATGACTAAAACGCAGCAAAGGAGCACCGAGAGAGCGAGTATGGCAAAAAACACCGCAAACTATGGTAATGACAGTATCCGCCAACTCAAGGACGAGGAGCGCGTACGCCTGCGCCCCGCCGTCATCTTTGGCTCGGACGGCCTCGATGGCTGCGCGCACGCCGCTTTCGAGATCCTGTCCAACGCCGTTGACGAGGCGCGCCAGGGCTACGGCAAGCTCATCACCCTCACCGCTTTTCGCGATGCCTCTATCCAGGTAGAGGATAACGGCCGCGGCTGCCCACTCGATTGGAACCCCTCCGAGAAGCGCTTTAACTGGGAACTCGTCTTTTGCGAGCTCTACGCCGGCGGCAAATACAACAACAACCAGGGTGGCGACTACGACTTCTCGCTCGGCACCAACGGCCTGGGCTCCTGCGCGACCCAGTACGCCTCCGAATACATGGACGTCACGGTTTGGCGCGACGGCAACAAGTACTCCCTGCACTTTAAGAAGGGCAAGGTCGTCGGTGCCAAAAAGAAGGCACTCGAGATTGAGCCCAGCGACGAGGACCGTACCGGCACCACCATCAAGTGGCGCCCCGACCTTGAGGTCTTTACCTCCATCAGCATTCCCCACGATTGGTATCGCGAGACCATGCGCCGTCAGGCCGTGGTCAACGCCAACGTGACCTTCCGCCTGCGCATCGAGGGCGACGACGGTGAGTTTTCCGAAGAGGATTTTTGCTATCCCAAGGGCATCGAGGACTACGTGCTCGAGAAGGTCGGTACCGACTACCTCACCGAGCCTTTCTTTATCGAGGCCGACCGCCGTGGTCGCGACCGCGAGGACCTGCCCGACTACAACGTAAAGATCACCGCATGCATGTGCTTCTCGCGCACCTTCATGATGCAGGAGTACTACCACAACTCCTCCTGGCTCGAGAACGGCGGTTCGCCCGAGAAGGCGGTCCGTAGCGCTCTGACCAGCGCCATCGACGCCTACATTAAGCAACAGGGCAAATACAACAAAAACGAGAGCGGCATCAAATGGCAGGACGTCCAGGACTGCCTAGTTCTGGTGACCAACTGCTTCTCCACCCAGACGTCCTACGAAAACCAGACCAAGAAAGCCATCAACAACCGCTTTATCCAGCAGGCCATGACGGCATTCTTTAAGGAGCGCCTCTCGACCTACTTGATTGAGAACAAAGACGCCGCCAATAAAATCATGGAGCAGGTGCTCATCAACAAGCGCTCGCGCGAGAATGCAGAGAAGACACGCCAGAGTATCAAAACCAACCTGCAGCAGAAGACCGACATGGCCAACCGCGTGCAGAAGTTCATCGACTGCCGCTCCAAGGACAAGAGCCGTCGCGAGATCTACATCGTAGAGGGCGACTCGGCAGCAGGCGCCATTCGCACCTCGCGCGATGCCGAGTTCCAGGGCGTTATGCCTGTCCGCGGTAAGATCCTCAACTGCCTGAAGGAGGATTATCCGCGCATCTTTAAGTCCGACATCATCATGGACCTCATGCGCGTGCTGGGCTGCGGCGTGGAGATCAAAGACAAGCGCATCAAGAACCTGGGCGCCTTTGACCTGGACAACCTCAACTGGAACAAGGTCATCATCTGTACGGACGCCGACGTCGACGGCTATCACATCCGCACGCTCGTGCTCACCATGCTCTACCGCCTGGTGCCCACACTTATCGACGAAGGCTACGTGTATATCGCCGAGTCGCCGCTCTACGAGATCAACTGCAAAGAAAAGACCTACTTTGCCTACACCGAGCTCGAGAAGAACGGCATCCTTAAAGAGATCGGCGACCAGAAGTGCTCCATCAACCGCTCCAAGGGTCTTGGTGAAAACGATCCGGACATGATGTGGCTCACCACCATGAACCCCGAGACGCGCCGTTTGATCAAGGTGGAGCCCGAGGACGTCACCAAGATGGAAACCATGTTCAACCTGTTGCTGGGCAACGACGAGGCGGGCCGCAAGCGCCATATCTCCGAGCACGGCAAGGAATACCTGGATCAGCTGGACCTGCAATAGCAGCAAATCGATAACGACGGCCCATAAGAAGTTCAAGAGGAAATCGTGGCAAAGAAGAAGACGAAGAACCAGCCAAAGAAAAAGCAGGTCAACGCCGAGAACGTCATCGGCCTGCACTCCGAGGTCACCGACCAGCCGATCACGCAGACGCTCGAGGTCAACTACATGCCCTACGCCATGAGCGTCAACGTCTCGCGTGCATTCCCCGAGATCGACGGCTTTAAGCCCTCGCACCGCAAGCTGCTCTACACCATGTACAAGATGGGTCTGCTCAAGGGCGAGCGCCAGAAGAGCGCCAACATCGTGGGTCAGACCATGAAGCTCAACCCGCACGGCGATGCCGCGATCTACGAGACGATGGTGCGCCTGGCGACGGGCAACGAAGCGCTGCTTGCCCCCTTCGTGGAGTCGAAGGGCAACTTTGGCAAGTACTATTCGGGCGACCTGAGCTACGCCGCCTCGCGTTATACCGAGGCCAAGCTCTCCCCCATCAGTGCCGAGATCTTCAAGGACATCGACAAGGACCCGGTCGACTTCGTCGACAGCTACGACGGCGCCATGAAGGAGCCGCGTCTGCTGCCCACCACGTTCCCCAACATCCTCGTCTCGGCCAACAAGGGCATCGGCGTCGCCATGGCTTCTGACATCTGCGGTTTCAACCTCAACGAGGTCTGCACCGCCACGATGCACTACCTCAAGGATCCCGGCTGCGACCTGCTCGAGTACATGCCCATGCCCGACTTCTCGACCGGCGGCGAGATTATCTACCGCCGCGAGGAGATGGAGAAGATCATCGAGACCGGCCTTGGCAGCTTCCAGATTCGCTCCCGCTGGCGCTGGATTCCCGAAGAGCGCATCATCGAGGTGTACGAGATTCCCTACACCACTAAGACCGATGTCATCATCGAGCGCATCGTCAAGCTCTCCAAGGAGGGCAAGGTCAAGGAAATCGCAGACATCCGCGATGAAACCGACCTTTCGGGTCTGCGTATCGCCATCGACCTTAAGCGCGGTGTCGACCCCGACAAGCTCATGGCCAAGCTCTATCGCTCGACCACGCTGCAGGATTCGTTCTCGTGCAACTTCAACGTGCTCGTCGACGGCTATCCCCGTGTTATGGGCGTGCGCCAGATCCTGCACGAATGGGTCAAGTGGCGTATTGAGTCCACGCGTCGCCGCATTAACTTTGACCTGGGAAAAAAGTCCGAGCGCCTGCACCTGCTGCACGGCCTCGAGGCTATTCTGCTCGACATCGACAAGGCCATCGCCATCATCCGCGGCACCAAGCTTGAGGCCGAAGTCGTGCCCAACCTTATGCGCGGCTTCGACATCGACGAGACCCAGGCCGAGTTTGTTGCCGAGCTCAAGCTCCGCAACATCAACGAGGAATACATCCTCAACCGCACCAAAGACATCGCTAAGCTTGAGGGCGAGATTGCCGAGCTTGAGGAGATCCTCTCCAGCGAGGAGAACATCAAGAAAGTCATCAGCGACGAGCTGGCCGCGGTCAACAAAAAGTACGTGATGCCGCGCCGCACGGGCAGGATCGAGCCCCATGAGGTTATCGAGGTAAGCTTGGAGCCCGAGGTCGAGGAGTACCCGGTCACCATCATGCTCTCGCGCGATGGCTACCTTAAGAAGATGACGGACCGCGTGCTCAAGAAGGCGACCACGCTCAAGTACAAGGACGGCGACAAGCCCTTTATCGAGTTCCCGTCCTCCAACACGCACGAGCTGCTGGTCTTTACCAATAAGAGCCAGGTGTACAAGTGCAAGGTCGCGGCGTTTGAGGACACCAAGTCGGCCCAGCTGGGCTCGTACCTGCCGACCGATCTTGAGATGGAACCCGACGAGAGCGTCATCTGGGTCATCGACCCCGAGGACTACAAGGCCGACGTGCTGTTTGTCTTTGAAAACGGCCGCGTGGCGCGCGTCGCACTTGCCGGATACGTCACCAAGACCAACCGCAAGCGCCTCAAGAACGCCATCTACGGTGGCAGCAAGCTGCTGTATGCCCAGGTGCTCAAGGAAGATCGCGACATCGCGTTGGTCTCGAGCGACTATCGTTTGATGAACTTCAACACGTCGCTGCTCAAGACCAAGACGACCACCAACACGCAGGGCGTCCAGGCCTTTACGACCAAGAAGGGCCGCTCGGTCACCACCGTCGGCACGACCGAGGAGATTCTTGGCGCCGGCGTCTCGGCCGAAAAGTTCACCGCACAGAGCCTCCCCTCAGCCGGTGCCCTCATGAAGGAAAACGACATGCCGAGTCTGTTTGACTAGGACGACGGCAGCCAAACCGTCATGGTTTAACTAAGCAGCGGGGCCCGGAGTGCAGCAACATCGCGCTCCGGGCCCCATGCATTACAGCAGCATCATCCCTATAGACAAAATGCCGCATAAAGTGGAACAGACATCAGCCCATCATTCATTCCGAAGGGCTTAGTCGATAGCCTGATTCGGCGCACGCCCGGATGGGTCTTTTTAAGTGAGGACAGGCTTCGAGATCTTGTGTTCTCTCCCGCCTTGACTTCAATCGCAGACAAGCATCCCTGCTTCTCTACTACAAAGTCGATTTCCGCACGATTATCTCGCGCCCAATAATGCAGCGGATAGCCCATGGCTGAAAGCTGTTGGGCAACGTAGTTTTCGGTAAGTGCACCCATGAATGTGCCGCCGATACCGGAAAGAATATCGGCGCGTTGAGCACCGGCCTTGGAGACGAGCAGCCCTGTATCCGCCTGATAGATTTTAAAAGCAGAAGGGTTAACGAAGGCCTCTAAAGGGCTTTCGATCTGCCCGACTAGGCTGCAGCGCGCCACCGTACCCGACAATACAAGCCAGTCGAGAGCATCTCCAAAGAGAGACGCATTGCCCCCCGCTCGCACTACCTTGTATTGAAATTTACGATTCTCTTTGGCAAGCTGCTGTGGAATGGAATCGAAGCACGCACGCGTCTTTGCGCTCAAGCGCTCATCAGCATATTTATTAGTGTCGGCGGAGTATCCGTCGAGAATAATCCGATGCTTTTCGGCCACATCAATGATTGACTGATCATCGATGTACGTTTGGACCGCCTCGGGCATTCCGCCAACAACAAGATACTGCCGATAGAGCCCAAGCGCCTTTTCATGAAGGCTTGGCGCAAGAGGACCCATAAACTCGAATGATGAGCGTATCTCGTCGACCAGCTGATCGTGCCCCATCGCCCAGAGAAACTCCTCGAAATCGAGTGGAGTCATCTCAATCAAGTCGGTCTTTCCGACGGGGAACGAATACGACTGATGGTTAATGGCAACCCCCAGAAGCGACCCAGCAGCCGCAATGTAATACTCGGGAGCATCTTCGCAAAAGTATTTAAGGGAAGTGAGCGCTTCCTCGCATGCCTGGATCTCGTCAATGAACAGTAAGGTTTTGCCAGGCACGATACGCTGTCCCGTACGAGCCTCGATCGCGCGTACGATCGAATGAGGGTCAAGACCGCCCGAAAAATCCGCTCGCGCCGACCGGTCGTTCTCAAGATTAACGTAGACAACCGATTCGAAAAGATCCTGAGCGTACGTTCTGAGCAGATAGGTCTTGCCACACTGGCGCACGCCTTTGACCAGCAAAGGTTTTCTATCAGCCCTGTCTCGCCATTCCCTAAGGAGCTCGTCTGCCTTGCGACGCATACGCAACCTTCCCTCATGAACTTCTGTTTGACAATATTTTAACGCGGATTAATTTGTTTTCAGTTATTTTTCTGCGTTTAAAAATTGTTCTATACGGCACTTGAGGGAATGCGCCCCTATTCATATACTCGCGCTACATTCGATTGCACGAGACGCCAGCGAAGGGGCCCAATGCAGAACGATAAAAACGTCATTGCACAGCTCACCCCGGAGCAGAACACGCTCTTCAACGCCATGTTCGGTATGCAGAGCTAGCCAAAATGGATGCAAACGGTGGCTGACGGAATTGTCCGCGGGAGCATCAACGCATGGCAATCAGCACTCCTCTTGGTAAGGGCAGCAAGCATTTCCACCAACACCGATTGCCATGCGATCTTCTTGTTCATAGCTGCGCCGCCTGCCTGAAATGACCCGCAGTCAAGATGAACTGCAGGAATCATGGCGAGTCGTAACCGCTCGCATACCCCCTTCGGAATAGGCGCTGAGCAGCTCCTGAGCGTGGGCAAACTCGGGCCCTCGTCTCCAACCGAGCAGGCGGTTGACCGCGAGATTTCCCTGGACGTTGTGGACGAAGAGCAGATAGGCGTCCTCGCGCGAAAGCCCAGTCTCCTCCATGATCGAGGGAACCATCTGCTCGGCGCCGCGCTCGACGACGCGCTGTGCCACCCGGGCGTACGCGTCGTCATCCGAGTAGAGCAGATAATAGTCATCGTTTGCCGGCGGACGCTGGCAGAGGGCGCCCGCCTCCGTTCCCTCGAGCGGCGGCACCGCCGCCAAGGCCTCGTCGATAAGCGCGTCGAGCAGGGCGAACTTGTCCTCGTAGTGCAGATAGAACGTGCCACGGTTGATATCGGCGCGGCGGCAGATATCCGCTACCGTCATCTTCGCGAAGCCGACCTCGGCCAGCAGCGCGAAGAACGCCTCCCGTATGACCGAGAGTGTATAGCGTCGGCGACGATCGATCTTCCCCGCTTCCATTACCCCTCCAATTGCAACGCTCGACAATGCCCGGCAAACGCTCGTTTATCGACAGCAGGCCGAAGCTGTTCATTGCTCTTAAGCAAATCGACATGGATACTTTTTATAGACACGTGTTTATAATAGCTGAAAGAAGGTATCCAGTGACCCTGTACGAGCAGCTCGTTATCGAGCTCACCAACCAATCGTTTTCCCTTCAGGCCGCCTACCGCAGCGGCGGCACGCCCTATGAGCTGAGTGACCGCGAGCCCGAGCCCTACGACCAGCAAATCGAGGACTTCGCCCGCATGATCGAGGAAGCCGATTGCGTGCTGGCGGGCGGGGCCTCCGGGCTCTCCGCGGCGGGCGGCGGCGACTTCTACTACGAGGACAACGCGACCTATCGCAAGCATTTCGGCAAATTCGCCGAGCGTTACGGTTTCAAGGGCGCTTTCGAGGGGTCGTTCTACCGCTGGCCCACCGCCGAGGCGCGCTGGGGATACCTCGCCACCTTCCTCGACACCACGCTCAACGCCCCGCTGCGCAAGCCCTACAGGGACCTCGACGCCATTCTCGCCGAGAAGGATTTCTTCGTGCTCACCACCAACCAGGACACGCAGTTTGTGAAGCTCTATCCCTGGGAGAAAGTGGCAGAGATCCAAGGCGACCACCGCTTCTTTCAGTGCTCCCGCTGTTGCACCGACGCGGTGTGGGATGCGGTCGAGCCGGTCTCCAACATGGTAGAGGCCATGGGAGACGGCCTTGAGGTTCCGACAGAGCTCGTGCCGCGCTGCCCGCACTGCGGGGCAGAGGCGTTCCCCTGGGTTCGCGGCTACGGCAACTTCCTGCAGGGCGAACTCTACGAGGAGCAGTACCGCAAGGTGTCCGACTGGCTCGACGCGCACGCACGGCAGAGGATCCTCTTCCTCGAGCTGGGTGTGGGCCGCATGACGCCCGCGTTTATCCAGGAGCCGTTCTGGGCCCTCACGGCGCAGTTACCGCAGGCCAGCTACATCGCCGTAAACAACAAGACGCAGTTTCTCCCCCGCGCGATCGAGGATCGGGGGCTCGCCGTTCGCGCCGACATCGCCGACGTGCTTGCCGACGTGCGCAAGACGCTGGGGAGGTAGCGCATGGAGACGGCGAAAGCAGTTCGCATAGGCAGGGCGCTAGCCGAAGCGGATCTTGTCATCATCGGCGCTAGCAACGGACTGGACATGGCAGAGGGGCTCAACCTTTTCTGCGCCGATGCTCATTTCCAAGAGGCGTACGGGGACCTCGCCCAGGCAGACGGCATCGGCTGCATACTGCAGGGGCTTGCCTCCCCGGATGCCAGCGTGCGACGCCGATGGGCCGAGCGGTTTCATCAAAAGGAATATCTCGAATATGAGCCCAGCCCGCTCATGAACGAGCTGCGGCGTCTTACAGAGCACGCTGACACCTTCGTGATCACGTGCAATATCGACGGGCACTTCGTACGCGCAGGGTTCAACGAGAACCGCGTGCTCGAGACGGAGGGGGGGGCATACGCACGTCGATCGACGAGCGGCGTCTCGCCCATCCAGACGCCCTCGCCACGGCCCAGCTCGAGGAGCTCGAGCGCCTTGTGCAAGCCCATCGCAACGGCAGGGTCGCCATCCTCGAACTTGGCGTGGGACTGCGCAACGGCATCATAAAGCACATGCTCGCCCAGATCGCGAACGTCTGCGAGCACGCCACCTACATCGTGTTCAACTACAGCCAGGCCATGGCGCCCGACGCCTCGTGCGAGACGATTCTCGTTGACGGCGATATGACCCCGGCTTTCGAGGAGATTGCCCAATGCCGTCTCTAGAGAGGGAAGCGTATAGGCTTCGAAGCCTTATCGACGATGCCGACGCCATCATCGTCGGCATCGGCTCGGGCATGTCAAGCGCCGCCGGGTTCAACCATTACAACCGCGCAGGCATGGCGCGCGCCGGAATGACGGACTGGCAGCAAGCCTTTGGCTTCAAGAGCCTTTTCGACGGCTTTTACCACCTCTACCCCAGCCTCGAGCAGCAATGGGCCTACTACGCGCGATACATCGACTTCATGCTGCGCGAGCTGGCCTCGCAGCCCTATCTCGACCTACGGTCCCTCATCGGCCATAAGGACTACTTCATCCTGAGCACCAATGTAGACACCCAAGTCGAGAAGACGTTTCCCACCGAGAGGATCTGCAACTATCAGGGAAGCTTCGCGCACCTTCAGTGCAAGCAGCCATGCTGCGACGAGCTCTTCGATGCGAGCCCCTACGTCGAGCGCATGCTCGCGGGCATGGCGGGGTTCGAGGTCCGCAGCGAGGATGTCCCCCGATGCCCGCATTGCGGCTGGCAGCTTGTGCCGTGGGTGCGCGACGACACGTTTCTGCAAGGTGCGGCATGGCGCGAGAGCCTCGGACGATACGAGCGCTTCGTGCGCGAGCGCAGCGATCGCCGCGTGCTGTTGCTGGAGCTCGGCGTGGGCGAGATGACCCCCGGCATCATCACGCTCCCGTTCTGGAGCATGACCGCGAAGCTGCCGGATGCGCACCTGCTGAGCGTAAACATCTCGGGCGGCTCGGCTCCGCTGCAGCTTGGAAGCAAGGCAGGGGCGATCCAGGCCGATTTGGGCGCCCTGCTCTCGGTGGCGCGGGCAGGTGGCGAGTAACGCGGAGCGGTAGACGCGCAATGAGGTTTTAGCCGCAGCCTCCGAACGAGAGGGCTCGGAGGCTGGTATTCCTGAATCGCAGGTCACGATGGGTTATCGGAATCGCGAAGAGCGGATACCGCCAGTAAGCCCCCTTCGGAATAGGCGTTGAGCAGCTCCTGGGCATGGGCGAACTCGGGGCCTCGTCTCCAGCCGAGCAGGCGGTTGACGGCCAGATTGCCCTGGACGTTGTGGACGAAGAGCAGGAAAGCGTCTTCGCGTGAAAGCCCCGTTTTCTCCATGACCCAGGGAACCATCTGCTCCGCTCCGCGTTCTATGACGCGCTGGGCTACGCGAGCGTATGCGTCGCTGTCCGAATAAAGCAGGCGATAATCGTCGTCTGCCGGCGGACGCTGGCAAAGCGTTGCCGATTCAACCCCCTCAAGCGGGGGAGCCGCTGCCAATGCCTCGTCGATAAGCGCATCGAGCAGCGCGTACTTATCCTCGTAATGCAGATAGAACGTTCCCCGGTTGATCTCGGCGCGGCGGCAGATGTCCGCCACCGTCATCTTCGCGAAGCCGACCTCGGCCGGCAGCGCGAAGAACGCCTCCTGTATGACCGAGAGGGCGTAGCGCCGCCGGCGGTCGATCTTGGTTTCTCCCATCGCCTCTCCAATCTGAGTCGTTTGACAATGTCCAGTAGCTGTTCGTTTATCGACAGGTGCACGCGTTTGTTCATTGCCCCTGCGAAAATCAACAAGGATACTGTTTATAGACACCTGTTTTTTATAGCTGAAAGGGAGCACGGATGACCCTGTGCGAGAAGCTCGGCATCGGGCTTGTCAGCCGATCGTTTTCCCATCGGGCCGTCTATCGAAACGGCGGCACGTCATACGATTTGAGCGATTGCGAGCCTGCTGCTTGCAAGCAAGATATCGAGGCTTTTGCCCGCAAGGTGGGGGAGGCTGATTGCGTGTTTACGGGAGAGGCAGGTAGGCAGGCGTTATGAGCATCTGCATCAAAAATCAGATTCAGAATATGAATATCGTCATCGGCTGCACGGTGGGGTGTCCATATTGCTATGCCCGTAACAATGTGAAACGTTGGCATATGATTGACGACTTCGCTGATCCTGCGTTCTTCCCGAGCAAGCTCAAGATGATGGAAAAGAAACGGCCGCAGAACTTTCTCCTTACCGGCATGAGCGATCTCTCCGGGTGGAAGCTGGAATGGCGAGACGAGGTATTTGCAAAGATCCATGAGAATCCACAGCATCAGTTCCTGTTCCTGACCAAGAGACCCGATTTGCTGGATTTAGATACCGACCTGGAAAACGCATGGTTCGGCGTTACGGTGACGAGGAAAGCGGAGCTGTGGCGTATCGACGCCCTTCGGAAAAACGTCAAAGCAAATCACTTCTTCGTTACTTTTGAGCCGCTATTCGACGATCCCGGTACGGTCGACCTTTCCGGAATCAACTGGATCGTCGTCGGTACCATGACCGGGGCGCAGAGCAGGAAGGTTCATACGGAACCGGAGTGGGCATGGTCTTTGACGGACCAGGCGCACGCGCTTGGCATTCCAATGTTTATGAAGGAAGACCTCGTCTCTGTCATAGGGGACGAAAACATGATTCAGGAATTGCCGGAAGAATTCGAAAGAGTGCTGGAGGTGCAGAGAACATGGCGGAAGTGATCGATGGAATCCTCATCAATGAGGTGGAAGCAAAGAACATCATGACCAAGTCCAGCCTGCCGGTAGGCGGCTACTCGGTCAATCCCTATGTAGGCTGCACGCATGCCTGCAAGTATTGCTATGCCTCCTTTATGAAGCGCTTTACCGGACACAAGGAGGAATGGGGCACCTTTCTTGATGTGAAGCATTGGCCGGAAATCAAGAATCCGAAGAAATACGCTGGACAGCGGGTGGTTATCGGTTCTGTGACGGATGGCTACAATCCACAGGAGGAGCGATTCGGGAATACCAGGAAACTCCTGGAGCAGCTGATTGGCAGCGATGCAGATATTCTGATCTGCACAAAGTCCGATCTTGTGGTACGGGATATCGATCTGCTGAAGAGGCTTGGACGAGTGACCGTTTCATGGTCGATCAACACGCTGGATGAGAACTTCAAGAACGATATGGACTCCGCGTCGAGCATCGAGCGTCGTATCGCTGCTATGAAGCAGGTGTATGACGAAGGTATCCGTACGGTCTGCTTCGTGTCCCCGGTATTTCCCGGCATCACGGATTTTGAGATGATTTTTGAGCGAGTAAAAGATCGGTGCGATTTGTTTTGGCTCGAAAATCTCAATCTTCGGGGTGGTTTCAAAAAAGCGATCCTGGATTATATCGCCGAGAAACATCCCGATCTCGTACCGCTTTACGATGAGATCTATAACAAGCGCAACCGTAGCTATTTTGAAGCGCTTGAAGTAAAAGCCGAGGAAATGGCCAAGAAGTACGATTGCCCCTTTGTGGACAACGAAATGCCTTATGGCAGAGTCCCCCAGGGGCATCCGGTGATCGTGGACTACTTCTATCACGAGGAAGTCCGAGGGTCGGATAATAGCGGAAAAAGAAATCGTTAAACGGAAACCGACGACGATTCGCTCGAGCGATTAGCGTCCACGCGTGGCTTCTGCCGATTGGCGCAACGGGCGACGGATTAAGGGATCGCTCGGGCGGATGATCCCGCTGCAGTACAGGCGGTCGCTCAATTTAGCGGCATGAGCGTTTTCGCACGGAAAACCAGTATCTTGTACCGTGGGTGCGCGACGGCACGTTTCTGCAGGGTGCGACATGGCGCGAGAGCCTCGGACGATACGAGCGCTTCGCGCACGAGCGCGGAGCTGGCCGCGTGCTGCTGCTGGAGCTTGGCGTGGGCGAGATGACCCCCGGCATCATCACGCTCCCGTTCTGGAGCATGGCCGCAAAGCTGCCGGATGCGCATCTGTTGAGCGTAAACATCTCGGGCGACTCAGCCCCCTTGCAGCTCGGAAGCAAGGCGGAGGCAATCCAGGCCGATTTGGGCGCACTGCTCTCGGCGGCGCGGGTGGGCGACGGTGCTTAAGCCTCTTTGTTAGTCGCTTTGAGATAATCCTCGTCGTTCACAGGCTCCAACCACTCGTTGGAGGTCTCCTCGCCCGGAACCTCCAGCGCGAGATGGGAGAACCAGCCGTCGGGCGCGGCTCCGTGTCAATGCTTCACCCCCGGGGCGATGTTGACCACATCGCCCGGGCGCAGCTCCTGTGCCGGCTTTCCCCATTCCTGGTAAAACCCTCGACCAGTCACAGCATGCCGGCAGCGAGGTCAATGCGCATTCGCTCATGCTACAATCCAACCACCAGAGATGAAAACACAGTCCCCGTCGGGTAGTCGTGGGCGTGCGGGAGTCCGCATCAGTAACCTGCCTCCTTGGTTGTCCCTTCTCTGCATGGTCATCTACATAAAGGAGGAACCAACCATGCAGATCAGCGTGTCATCCACCCTGACCGTATATCATGACGGCCAATTCTGGGTCGGGCTGGCGGAGCATGTCGAGGACGGCAGATACGGCGCCGCCCGCATCGTCTTCGGCGCGGAACCGTCCGATGAGGAAATCCTGCAATTCGTTACAAGCAAATGGGCGAAGCTCGCGTTCTTCGGTGACGAGGCCACGGAAACAAGCAAGCCCGCGAAGAATCCCAAGCGACGCGCTCGCGAGGCAGCGAAAGCCCTTAAGCGGCCCGCGGTGAGCACCAAGGCACAACAGGCGCTCGCAGCACAGCGGGAAGCGATGAAGCGGGAGTCGGCTCAAGCAAGAAGCCAGCGTCGCGCGGATGAGGCGGAGGCGCGCTTCGAGCAGCGAAAGCTGAAGCGCAAGCAGAAGCATCGCGGGCATTGATCGCCATGTGCAGCAAGGCAAACCATATACAGCAGTGGGGCCAGCTCCACTTGAAGCCGACGCCGCGTAGACGCTAATGGTGACGGCTATGCACGGGCACGGGCGAGCCACTGCACTTCACAGCTTGTTTCTCAAGTTTCTCAAGTATTTGGGACGCACACGCGGCGTTCAAAAATGCGGAGCGACTCCACATGGCTCGAGACTGAGCCGAAGTGCCCTACTTCTCGCCCTCCAGCAGCCCCACGATACGGTCGATGTCGACGGCGAAGTGGGGCCTTCCCTCGCGCTCGTAGCGGTCGAGGTACGCCTGGCACTCGGAGACAATGCGCTTGGTGTTGCCGTCGATGATGCGCTGGAGCGTCTCGTAGTAGGCCGAGCCCTCGGTCCTGAAGCGGCGCTGGTAGGACTTGGTTATGGGGAACATCTTGATGTAGTGGATGCCGTGGCGGCAGCCGAGGCGCGTCGTGGGGCGGGGTGGCAACGCAAAGTACTGGTCTTTGGGCACGTTGGGGGCGATGTTGGAATGCAGCGGTACGGCGAAGTCCCTGCGCTTCCCGCGGAAACGCAGCCTCACCACCACGATGCAGGGGAGATTGTGCTTAAGCATGAGCTCGCGGTCGCCCTCGACGAGGTCGAAGAAGTCCTGGGAGATGGATACGACCTTCACCGGTTGCGCCTCTTCATACGAAGTGGGGCCCGCATCGCTGCAGGCCCCTACAGGTGGGCGATATTCTACGCCTTGCGGCACCCCGTCGCCCACGGAGGTTAAACGTACACGTAAGCCGTACTCTGAAAGCCGCGGCTTCCGGCAAGCAGTTTATACCACGAAAGGTCGCTTTCAACGCGCATAGCTCGCAAAATAACACTCGCTGGGCCGTCACCCCTGGCAGTTGCCCTCCAATCTTCATTGGAGTCAGCAGGTCAATTCATATAGTTATGGGGGTGTATCCTAAAGGAAATCAAATTTATACCCCCATAACTAAGGAATTTTCTATTCCCACTCAATGACTAGGGCCCTGGTGTAATTGGCTTGATCACCGTTCCGGGAACCGGTATCGACCTACCTGTCCGCCGAGCTCTTTCTTCAGCTCCAGCCTAGTATCTGATTCGCGCCGTTATAAGCGAAAACCGAAGAGATGCGTCTTAGCCAAGAAAAGAAGGTTAGCCTCATCTTACTGCATAATTCGTGTGTTATAGTTAGATGGCTCTAACTGTTTGGGGGCGACAGCCATGCACGAACGCGAGGGTTTTTGGGACAAGAACGCCGGTCGGTATGACCGTTTCATGCGAAACGACCGGGCGGCGTATGAGAAGATGTATGGGCTGATCCGGCCGGTGGTGAAAGCAAAGACCGTGCTGGAGGTTGCCACCGGCACGGGGCTTGTCGCAAAGAGCGTCGTGGATGCGGCGGCGCGCATCGAGGCTACGGACGCCTCTGCAAAAATGATCCTTGAAGCAAAGCGGGACAATCAATCCGCAAAGCTGCACTTTTCCGTGCAGGATATGTTCCGCCTGCCCTATGCGCAGAAGTCCTTCGAAGTGGTGATCGCGTCCAACGCGCTTCACATAGTGCCGCATCCGGAAAAGGCCCTGCAAGAAATCAGGCGGGTGCTGAAGGACGACGGTGCGCTCATCGCGCCAACCTTCACCCACGCGGGGAACTCGGTTTCCGGCAAGGCAAAAGCCTTTTTCATGAGCATGGCGGGATTTCCCCTCCACAGCAGATGGACGAGCGAGGAATACCTGCGTTTCCTGCGTCAAAACGGCTGGGCGGTGCGGAAAAGCGCGGTGCTGAAGGCCTCGTTCCCGTTGACCTATGCGGAATGCACGAAATCGGAGGGGCCAGATGTCGTTCTTTGAAAACACCCGCAAGCCCGTGGGCCTCGGCGGAAAACTTATGGTTGCCATGATGAACCTGGGCCACAGCCCTGTGGCGCGGTGGGGACTTCGATTTCTACGACTTGCGCCAAATGCCAAGGTGCTGGATTGCGGCTGCGGCGGCGGGGCGAACATAAAACGGCTGCTGAAAAAATGCCCGCATGGCGTCGTCAAGGGCGTCGACTATTCGCCCGTCAGCGTGGAGAAGACTAGAAAGCTCAACCGAATTGCAATTCAGGAGGGGCGTTGCGCCGTTCTGCAAGGCAGTGTGGCGGATATGGTGTTTGAGGATAGCTACTTCGATGCCGCCACGGCCTTTGAGACCGTCTATTTTTGGCCTGATTTGCCCCGATGCTTCCGTGAGGTCTGGCGGACGCTGAAGCCAGGCGGGACAATTCTCATCTGCAACGAGAGCAATGGCGATACGGACAAGGACGAGAGGTGGACGCAGATCATCGGCGGCATGACCATCTACAAGGACATTGAATTAAAGGCGTATCTGGAGCAGGCGGGTTTTCACGAGGTGCAGATACGCAAAAAGAAAAAGTGGCTCTGCGTCACGGCGCGGAAGTAAGGGCATCAAGCACGGGCATTTTTGCATCCATCCTGCACATGAGTTAGGCATGACGGTCATAGCGGCTGTGCTGGCGGCAATTATGACAGTTTTTATTCACTGAGGAAGAAACCTATGAAATGTAAAATTGAGAAAAACACCGTGCAGGAGACGCTGATCCTTCCGCTGTATTCCCGGAAGCTGTGTACGGAGCTGTACCCGAACCTTTACAAGGATGAAACAGCGGTTCGTCTGCTCGGCCAGATCGACTACGACTTTTCAGAGGCAGAGAAAAACTCCCGCAGCCTGATGCAGCGCTTTGGTGCGCTGGAGGTGGCCATGCGGCAGGGTGATCTTGCTTTCGAGGTGCGGGATTACCTGAAAGACCACCCCAATGCGGCGGTGGTCAATCTGGGCTGCGGGCTGGACAACACCGGCAGAACCTGCGACAACGGTAGATGCAAGATCTACAATCTGGACTTCCCGGATGTGATTGCCTTGCGGCAGCAGCTGCTGCCCGCCGGGGATCGAGAACAAAATATCCCCTGCGACCTGAAAGACACCGCATGGTTTGGCAAAATCGATGCCTCCGGCGGGGCGGTGTTCTTTGCCTCCGGAGTGTTCTATTACTTTCTGACCCAGCAGGTCCGGGAACTGGTGCGGGGGATGGCGGACGCTTTCCCCGGCGGTGTGCTGGTCTTTGATGCTGCCAATCGGACGGCAGTAAAGATGATTGCAAAAACATGGCTTAAGACTGCAAAAATCAAGGATGTGGGGGCATATTTTGCGGTTTCGGATGCCGCCAAGGAAATCGGCACGTGGAACAGCCGTCTGCAGGTCACAAGTCGCGGCTATATGCTGGGTTACAACGATTTGAGAGACCCTTCTGTCAGCGGCTTTTTCCGGTTTCTCGCAAGGGTCGGTGACAACGGGATGAAAATGCAAATCGTGAAAATTAGATTTTAAAAGGCAAAAATGAAGCCCATTCACTTTGACGTTGAAGAAGACGGCTTTTACGGCACATATTGGGCGTGCAAGAACACGCATACAGCAGCGGGCACGGATTCAATTGAAACCGTGCCCGCTATCTAATACTATATTATTATATAGAACGTCTGTTCTATTCCCACTCAATCGTCGCGGGCGGCTTGGACGTGATGTCGTAGCACACGCGGTTGGCGCCGGGGACCTCGGCCACGATACGACCGGAGATGCGGGCCAGCACGTCGTAGGGCAGCTTGGCCCAGTCGGCGGTCATGGCATCGCTGGACTCGACAGCGCGAAGGATAATCGGGCGCTGGTAGGTGCGCTCGTCTCCCATGACGCCGACGGACTTAATGTCGGGCAGGACCGCGAAATACTGCCAGCAGCTGTGCTCGGAGTTGCGCTCGCCGGTCTGCTCAAACAGGCGCTGGTTGTAGGCGTCGAGCTCCTCGCGCACGATAGCGTCGGCATTCTTGAGGATCTCGAGCTTCTCCTTGTCGACCGCACCGATGATGCGGATGGCCAGACCCGGGCCCGGGAAGGGCTGACGGAACACGATGTGACCCGGCAGGCCCAGCGCCAGGCCAAGCGCGCGGACCTCGTCCTTAAAGAAGTGATCGAGCGGCTCGATAAGGTCGAAGTGCACGCCCTCGGGGAACGGAATCAGGTTGTGGTGGCTCTTGATGGTGGCCGTCTTGCCGCCCGTCTTGCGAGCGCCGGACTCGATGATGTCGGGGTAGATGGTGCCCTGAGCCAGGTACTTGACCGGCTTGCCATCGGTCTCGAGCTGCTGCGCCACGGCGAAGAACTCTTTCCAGAACTGCGTACCGATGATGCGGCGCTTCTCCTCGGGCTCGGTCACGCCGGCCAGAAGCTCGGCATAACGGTCCTCGGCGTGGACGTGGATAAAGTCGACGTCAAACTGCTTGGTGAAGACCTCCTCCACCTGCTCGGGCTCGCCCTTACGCAGCAGGCCGTGGTTGATGAACACGCAGGTCATCTGCTTGCCCACGGCGCGAGCGCCCAGCGCAGCCACGACGGAGGAGTCGACGCCACCGGACAGGGCCAGGATCACGCGGTCGTCGCCGACCTTCTCGCGGAAGTCTGCCGTCATGGTCTCGACCAGGTTGTCCATGCTCCAGTTGGGCTCCAGGCCGCAGATTTCAAACAGGAAGTTGCTCAGCAGCTGCTGACCGTACTCGGAGTGCTTGACCTCGGGGTGGAACTGCGTGGTGAAAATCTTGCGCTCGACGCACTCCATGGCGGCAACCGGGCACACGTCGGTGCTGGCGGTAACGGTAAAGCCCTCGGGCACCTCGGAAACGGCGTCGCGATGGCTCATCCACACGGTCTGCTCCATGGGCGTGGAGTTAAAGAGCTTGGCGCCGGCCGTGCGCGTAATGGTGGCGCGACCGTACTCGCCCACCTCGGAGTGGCCGACCTTGCCGCCGAGCGTCACGGCCGTGATCTGATGGCCGTAGCAGAAGCCCAGGACGGGAAGGCCCAGGTCAAAGATGGCGGGGTCGATGGACGGAGCGTCCTCGGCGTACACGGAGGCCGGGCCGCCAGAAAGGATGAGCGCAGAGGCGTTCATCTCGCGAATCTCATCGGCCGAGATGTCGCAGGGGACGATCTCGGAATACACGTTGAGGTCGCGGACGCGACGGGCAATGAGCTGACCGTACTGCGCACCAAAGTCGAGTACGAGGACCTTTGCGGAAGCCTTTTGATCCATGGTTTCCCCCTCTTGTTGGCGGGGAGCCGGTGCCCACCCGCGTGAATGAACGAAAATAACCTCCATAGTGTACACGTTATATGGGGTTTCTCGTCCCTCGCAGCCATCAGCGCACGGCAAACGCACGACCTGGGCCCCTATTTGACGGCAATTGAAGTGTTACCAAACGTTACAGATGATGTAATACGTTTGAACATTGGACGCCCTGTGCCACAATACTGCCGAACGACTCCGCCTCTGCGGCGGCAAATACGATAGGAATACCAGCATGAAGCGCATACTTCTCATCGCCACGGGCGGCACCATCGCATCGACCGAGGACGGCAATGGCCTCTCCCCCGCCCTGACCGGTGAGGAGCTCGCCCAGAGCGTCCCCGAGATCTCGGGCCTCTGCGAGCTCGACGTCGTGCAGCCCATGAACATCGACAGCACCAATATGCGCCCCAGTGACTGGATGCGTATCCGCGACGTCATCGTCGAGGGTTATGCCGACCACGACGGCTTCGTGATTCTGCACGGCACCGACACCATGAGCTACACCGCGGCGACGCTTTCCTATCTGATTCAGGACAGCCCCAAGCCTATCGTACTCACCGGCTCGCAAAAGCCCATGGGCAATCCCTTTACCGACGCCAAGCTCAACCTGTACCAGAGCCTGCTCTATGCGCTCGACGAGCACTCGCACGACGTCTCAATCGTGTTTGGTGGCGTCGCCATTGCCGGCACACGCGCCCGCAAGCAGCGCACCATGAGCTTTAACGCGTTCATTAGCGTCAACTATCCGCCCATTGCCTACATCCGCAACGACCGCATCGTGCGCAACGGGCTCCACGGCACTCATCAGGGCGAAAACCCGGTGCGTTTCTACGACAGCATCGACCCGCGTGTATTTGTACTCAAGCTTACGCCCGGCGTAAACCCGGGTATCCTGGACGCCCTTGCCGACAGCTACGATGCTGTAATCCTGGAGACTTTTGGCATTGGCGGTATTCCCGAGTTTGGCGAGTCCGGCGAGTCATTCCAGGAGGCGATTTTCCGCTGGGTCGATTCGGGCCGCACCGTCGTTATGACCACGCAGGTCCCCGAAGAGGGCCTCGATCTGGGCGTTTATGAGGTCGGCCGTGCTTACGCCGATCATCCGGGCATTCTGCGCGGCGACGACATGACCACCGAGACGCTCGTGGCCAAGACCATGTGGGCACTCGGCCAGTCACGCGATGCCGCCGAAATCCAGCGCCTGTTCTACAGCCAAGTCAACCACGACCGCATCCCGATGGCGTAATTCAGTTGTCGACGGGTATCCCCTATTCGATGCCCTCGAGAAGCTCTGATACCGTCATGCCGAGTGCGGGCGCGATCTTAAATAGAACCTTGAGCGTGAAATTTGCCGTCCCATCTTCGATTCGGTCGAGGTAGGGTCGGCTGATTCCTGTCGCCACACAAAAATCGACCTTGGAGATACCAAGGTCCCTGCGCGTCTGCTCGACTCGCTTGCCAAGAATCTGTTTCGCACGTTCGTCCATGCAGCCGAGTTTGAAATGGAGCCGAACATAAACGTAAACTATAGTTTACGTTTTGCCGAATACACAGGAGTTTTCTATGTCGGGTTCTTCGGTCCGCATGTACCGAGCCACGCTTCGCACAAACAGCGCACCGCCCAAGCTCGTCGTCGTTGAAGCAGAATGCCTTTCGCCCGATGAGCGCACAGCATTTGCATTGCTATCAAGTCGCGTCGTCGCCATTCTGGTCCCTTGCCCGGCGCAAGGTGAACTTGCCATTCAATGCCAAACGCACGGCTGCTCGCTCAATCAGGCTGCCGTAATCGCAACCAGCCAACGCGGCCTGTCGCTCCTTTTAGAAGCCGGCATAGCACTCGCCCTTTGCGGCGCCGGATACGAAAACGAGGCCGCCGCCGACATGGTCTTTAAACCACGATCGAGCGGCGGCCTCGCAGCAGCCATTGAATATGTGTGCAGGCTCGTTGCCTAAAAGGACAAACTAGAAACCAAAGCCAAAGCCCATTCCGGTAATCGCCGAGTACATAAAGTAAACGTTAATCACGTTGAGAAACACACCCGTGATGCAACCGTTGCGCAGGTAGCGCTCGCACACGATGCGCGCCATGGCGGCGGAGTCATCATTGTTCTTGGCCTGGCGTCCCGCCGTAAAGTACGTTGCCACGCTCAGCAGCAAATTGAGCACCGGAAGCGCCAGCAGCTCGTAGCTCTTGCCCCAGCGCGTCACCTCGCCGGCTGCGTTAAACTTCGTTGCCACCTCGGGGCCAATGTTGGGGATTACAAACGCTGCGACCACCAGCGGAAGCACCGCAAGCACCAGCAGCGCGATGCCCATGTAGCCGGCTTTTTTGCCATATTTGAACATGCGCGTCGTCCTTACACGTTAAAGCGGAAGTGCACGACGTCGCCATCGGCCATGACATAGTCCTTGCCCTCAATACGCAGCTTGCCGGCGGCCTTGGCGCCCTGCTCACCGCCGAGCTCGATGTAGTCGTCGTAGCCAATGACCTCGGCCTTAATAAAGCCACGCTCAAAGTCGGTGTGGATGACGCCGGCGGCCTGCGGGGCGGTCGCGCCCTGACGAACCGTCCAGGCCTTGACCTCCATCTCGCCGGCCGTAAAGAACGACTGCAGGCCGAGCAGCTTGTAGGCAGCCTGAGCGAGCACGTCCAGGCCGGGCTGCTCCAGGCCCAGGCTTTCCAGGTAGTCGGCGGCGTCCTCGGGATCGAGCTCGGAAAGCTCGGCCTCGATCTTGGCGCAGATAGGCAGTGGCTTGACACCATCGATGGGCGCCAGGTCGTCGTTGAGCATATCCTCGTCCACGTTGGCCACGTACAGGATGGGCTTCATGGTGAGCAGGAACAGACCCTTGGCGGCGGCACGCTCCTCGTCGGTCATCTCCATGGATGCGGCGCGCTTGCCCTCGTTGAGCCAGGCAAGCAGGCGCTTGGCCACCTCGAACTTGGGCATGAGCTCCTTGTCGCGCTTGGCCTCCTTCTCTAGCTTGGGCAGCTGCTTCTCGAGCGTGCCCATGTCGGCCAGGATGAGCTCGGTCATGATGGTGTCGGCATCGCCGGCGGGATCGACGAACTCGCCCGTGCGGCCCACCTCACGCATGACGTTGGGGTCCTTAAAGTAGCGCACGACCTCGCAGATGGCATCGGTCTCGCGAATGTTTGCCAAAAACTGGTTGCCCAGGCCCTCGCCCTCGTTGGCACCCTTCACCAGGCCCGCGATGTCGACAAACTCGACCGTAGCCGGCACAATGCGGCCCGGGTTGACGATGTCGGCGAGCTTTTGCAGGCGGCTATCGGGCACATCGACGATACCCACGTTGGGGTCGATCGTGGCGAACGGGTAGTTGGCGGCAAGGCCGGTCTTTTTGGTAAGCGCGGTGAACAGCGTCGACTTGCCCACGTTGGGCAGGCCCACGATACCGATGGAAAGGGACACGACAGCTCCTTTTGGTACAGGTACTTCAAACTGCATAAGTATAGCGCCGCCGCAGCATCCGGGCGAATCCGGACACCGCGGCGGCGCAAATGAAGCAGAGATGTGTGAGAGTTCGAGACAGCAGTCCTTACTTAAGCTCGGGCCAGAAATCCTTGTTGGCCTCGATGAGCTCGTCCAGGATCTGCTTGGCAACGCTCGCCGAAGGAATGGTCTTGGAGAGCGTGAGCGCCTGCCAGAGCTTCTGGTAGCTGCCCTCGACCCAAGCCTGGACAACGAGCTTCTCGACGGAAACCTGCTGCTCCATCAGGCCCTTCTGGAACTGCGGAATCGGGCCCTGGCAAATCTTCTCAAAGCCGTTGGAACCGACGATGCAAGGCACCTCGACCATGGCCGTCGGGTCGAAGTTGGGCACAGCGCCATCGTTGGGGACGATCAGCAGGAAGCGCTCGAGCGTGTTCTCGGCCAGTGCGCAGGCAAGGTCGACGATGTAGTTGGCATGTACATCCGGCTCAAAGCCGCCGTCCTTGGCAGTACCCTTGGCGATGATGTCGCGGCAAGCGCCAAAGACCTTCTTCTCGCGGCCGTCCATAACCTCATTGGCGCGAGTGTAGTTGGGGTCAGACGTCTCGACGACATAGTCCGGGTACAGGTAATACTTGAGGTAGGTATTGGGAATCGTCTCGGGATCGACAGCATAGACATCCTTGGCCTTGCCGAAGGTGTGAATCCAGCTCTCCTCGACATGCTGCTCCTTACCGGCCTCGTGCTCGATGCCGTCCAGGTAGCCGTTCTTAGCCATGTGCTCCTTAATCTGCGGCATGAGGTCGTTGCCCTCCTTGTCGTAGATTTTGCTCCACCAGCCAAAGTGGTTGAGGCCGTAGTAGCTATACTGCAGCTCGCGACGATCCTTGATGCCGCACATACGGCTCATCTTGTCCATAAGGTCGATCGGCATGTCGCAGATGTTGATGATGCGGCTGTTGGGGCGCAGCACGCGGCAGGCCTCGGCGACGATGGCCGCGGGGTTGGAGTAGTTGAGCATCCAAGCGTTGGGGCTGTACTTCTCCATGTAGTCGAGGATCTCGATGACACCACCGATGGAGCGCATGCCGTAGGCGATACCGCCGGCACCGCAGGTCTCTTGGCCAACGCAGCCGTACTTGAGAGGAATCTTCTCGTCGAGCTCACGCATAGCGTACAGGCCAACGCGGATGTGAGCGAGGACGAAGTCAGTACCGGTAAAAGCGGTTTCGGGGTCGGTGGTGTAGTTGAACTCAACCTCGGGGGCGTTCTCGTGGAAGTAGATCTCGCAGGCCTTGGCCACGGTCTCCTGGCGCTCGGCGTTGTTGTCGTAGAAGGTCACCTTGTTGACCGGGAAGCGGTCGCGCTCCTCAAGCAGCATCAGGGCAATGCCCGGAGTGAAGGTAGAGCCACCGCCGGCAATGGTCACGGCATAGTTTTTCTTGGACATGATGTCCTCCTCATTCTGGCCGCTTGCTCAATCCATCCCCGCACGCGGCCTGTACGGTTTGGAATTGTTACCTAGAAGTGGAGTTTTTTATCTCTAGAATCGGCCTTGCGGTGCATACCGGCTCTGCAAGGCCGATTGTTTCGATGGACGATGGTTTACAGAAGACTCTCGAACTTCAGAAGACTCTCGAACTTCTCGCGAACCTGCGGGACGGTAAGGCCGATGATGACCTGGATTGACTGACCTTGGATCACCAAGCCATGCGTACCGATCGCCTTGAAGGAAGCCTCGGGTGCAACGACGCTCTTGTCCTTGACGTTAACGCGCAGACGGGTAGCGCAGTTAGTTACATCGATGATGTTATCCGTGCCACCGAGCAGATCGAGGATGTTCTCGGCAAGCACCAAGCGCTCATCATCTTTACTCTGGGCGACCGATTTGCCAGCAGCAGCACCGCTCTGCTTTTGCTTGTAGTCGGCCTTGGACTTGAGCTCGACCTCAACATCGTCATCCTCGCGACCGGGGGTCTTAAAGTCGAACTTGACGATCAGGAAACGGAAGACCACGACCCAAAGGGCGGTAAAGCACAGACCGACAAGGATGGAGATGGTGTACTGCAGACCGTGTGCGGCCCAAAGGGGCAGCCAGTCCCACGAGAGCATCGAGATGATGCCGCCGTCGAAGATGCCCACGACGCCAAGGAGGTTTTGAGCCATGCAGCCGAGCGCTCCGAGCACGCAGTGGACGACGAACAGGCCGGGCGCGATGAACAGGAAGGTGAAGTCAAGCGGCTCGGTGATACCGCAAAGCATAGCGGTAAGGGTGACGGGAATGAGCAGAGCCTTGACGCGCTGCTTGCGCTCGGGCTTGGCGGTCATATAAAACGCAATGGCGACGCCAAGCGAGCCGAAGACTTTAGTCCATCCAGGGCAGGTATAGGCAGCCCAGGGTGCGGCATCCTTAAGAGCAATGCTCGGATCGGCAGCCAGTTGGGGCAGGATGTTAGCCCAAGCGGCAAAGATGCCGCCATTGACCGCCGCGTTGTCGTAATAGAACGGCGTATAGATAAAGTGGTGAAGGCCTGTAGGGATCAGCACGCGCTCGAAGAAAGCAAAGACACCCACGCCAAACGTACCGGCGGAAAGGATGAATCCCTGGAAGGCGGAGATAGCAGCCTGAACATGCGGCCACACCAGGCAGGCGATAAGAGCGACCGGAACCATAACGAAGAAACCGATCATATAGATGAACACGGAGCCCGAGAACACGCCCAGCCACTCAGGAAGTTCGGTGTCGAAGAACTTGTTATGCAGCATCGTGGCGATACCAGAGATAATGAGCGCGCCCATGATGCCCATGTCAAGCGTTTTGATGCTTGCGATAGTGGCAAGACCAGTACCGCTGCCCGCCTCGACAGAGTAGTCGACACCAAAGACAGGGCCCCACTGCCCCAAGATTGTGCTTACAAAGTAGTTGAAGGTAAGGTAGATGGCCAAAGTCTCCATGCAGCAGCGAGCGTTCTGCTTGTTCGCGAGCGAGATTGGCAACGCTACGCAAAACAGCAACGGCATCTGGTTAAAGAGCGTCCAACCACCCTGGAGCAGCACATTCCAGCAATCAAACCAAAGATGACCCGCAGTGGCCATCTCGCCAAAGATCGCCTCGGTGGTAAACAACGTACCCAGGCCGACGACGATTCCGGAAAATGCGAAAAGAATTGCAGGCGTGTACATTGCACCGCCGAAACGTTGTATCTTTTGCATCATGACGGGGAATCCCCCTCTCTTCATTCGGAGCGCTGCGGTTTTGGCTTCACTCGAGACCGCAGACGCGCCGTTTGCGTGTACCTCGTGCAATAGGACGGGTGGGCCCGCTTCCCTGACTTCTTGCGCTTCTATTTTTATCATATCACTTATCTAGACAAGTTAATACGGTTTCCATGTTCGGTCAGCGGTCGATAATTGACGGTGAACGGTTTGTTTCAAAGGTTTTGCCTGTTATTGCCTGTTTGTCTAAAACTTCTTAAACAAAATATTTATCAACTTGTCTAGATAGGCTTGTATAAGAATGTTTGCATACCTATACTTCATTACAACATTCACCGCCACGTTAAGGAGTCATCATGAAAAGCGCGGTCTTCTATGGAAAGCACGATCTCAGGGTCGAGGATTCGACAAAACCGGCCGTGGGCAAGCGTGACGTTCTGATCAACGTCAAAGCTTGCGGCGTCTGCGGCACCGACGTGCATATCTATGAAGGCGACAAGGGCGCAGCCGACGTTACCCCGCCCACAATCCTTGGTCATGAGTTCGCTGGCGTTATCGAGGCCGTGGGCTGCGATGTCACCGGCTTTAAGCCGGGCGATCGCGTGTGCATCGACCCAAACCATCCCTGCGGCTGCTGCGAACCCTGCCGTGACGGAATCAACCACTACTGCGAGCATATGACCGGCTACGGCACCACCGTTAACGGCGGCTTTGCGGAGTACTGCTCCGTCGATATGCAGCAAGTCTACAAACTGGGGGATCACACCAGCTTTGAGCAGGGCGCCATGACCGAGCCCGTGGCGTGCTGCCTGCACGGCATCGATATGTGCAACATCAAGCCCGGCAGCACGGTTGTCGTTATCGGCGGTGGCATGATCGGCCTGCTCATGATGCAGCTTGCCAAAAACGCTGGTGCTACCAAAGTCGTTTTGCTCGAGCCCGTCGAGGGCAAACGCGAGGTTGCGCTCAAACTCGGCGCCGATCTGGCAATTGATTCCATCCACGAGGACGTCCCAGCCCGCCTGAAGCAGGAGGGCGTCGGCAACGTCGACGTTGTAATCGAATGTGTCGGTAAGCCCGTCACCATTGAGCAGGCCATTAGAATCGCCGGCCATAAGGCCACGGTTATGATGTTCGGACTTACCAAGCCCGATGAGACGATCACCGTCAAGCCCTTCGAGGTCTTCCAGAAGGAGCTTGTGCTCACCTCGTCCTTCATCAACCCTTATACGCAGCGTCGCGCACTCGAGCTCATCGACTCGGGCAGAATCGACGTTTCTTCGATGGTCGCCAAGGTGGCTTCCCTCGACGAACTCGGCGCCATCCTGTCAGACCCGGCCCTGCGTGCCATGGGCAAATATATAATCGATCCCAGCAAGTAAATCGATTGACACCTGCGCGGACGGCCCTCATCCGCCGTTCACGCACCCAACTCTAGGAGACCGTCATGGCGCGAGCCATCTTCCAAACTATTTATGACAACGTGAAGCAGTCGATTGACGACGGCACATACGCCTATCAGAGTTATCTGCCTTCGGAGACTGAGCTCACGCAGCTGTTTGACTGTTCGCGCATGACGGTCCGTCGCGCCATCTCGATGCTTGCGGCAGATGGTTACGTGCTCCCCCAGCAAGGCAAAGGCATGCGCGTCATTCGCAACATCAGTGACGAGAAGAGTCGTGGCGGCGGCGGACTCGAGACCTTTAAGGAAATCGCGACCAGCCGAGGCTTTGAGCTCAAGACTGTCACCACCGTCTTTGAGCTCCTCGTCTGTAGCAAGGCACTCTCCAGGATTACCGGGTTTCCCGAAGGCTGCGAGCTTACGCGCGCCAAACGCATCCGTTATGCAGACGGACAAGCCGTGTGCTCCGACGACTCCTATTACCTAAGTTCACAAGTACCGGGGCTGACACCCGAGATTGTCAACGACTCGATCTATCGTTACCTCGAAGAAGATCTTGGCATTAAGATTGCCACGGGCAAACGCGATGTAACGATCGAGCATCCCACGCCCGAGGATACGCGCGTGCTCGATCTCGACGACTTTAACGCACTCGCCGTTATACGCGGGCAGACCTACAACGCCGACGGCATCCTTATGGAATACACCGAGACAAAGCAGGTTCCCAGCTTCTTTTTACTCCATGAAACCGTGACGCGCAACGGTACCGGTCGAACCGGCCACCAAAGCAGCATGAACTAACCATCTATTAGTTGCGGTGGAATAGCTCCTAGAATGGCCAGCTTAAGGGCAAAACAGGAACTATTCCACCGCAACTTTTTTGGCCGGTGGGGCAGTACCTGTCCCACCGGCCATCATTTACGCTCTTTTAGCTAGTCCGCGAGCTTCTCCACCTGATCGAGCATCTTGTCGAGCTTGGCCTTTGCTTCGGCCTTGACCTTCTCAGCTTCTTCGTGAGCCTTCGCCTTCTGGGCGGCCTTTTCCTCGGCTTCGGGATCGACGACGACCAGATTGGACGCGTCGTGCTCAACCAACTTGAGCGCATGCTCGGGGCACACCTTGACGCAGGCACCACAGCCCAAGCAATACGTGGATTCCAGTGCAAAGCGGCCGCTTCCCACCAGATCGCAGGCAAACGTGGGACAAACGTTGACGCACTCGCCACACGACGTGCACTTGTCAAAATCGCACTCCGGCGTGCTCACCTGCATGTTCTGGGCAAGCTCGGGATGGTTTTGCAGCGTCGAGAGCACCAGCTGCCGCCCGTGCGTGAGCGTACGGCGACGCTTGGTCGTCGTGGTGCCGCACATGGTGTTGAGCGTACGCTCCAACTGGGTAATCTGGTGGCGATGGGCTTTGAGCTTCTGCGTCACCGAGGCCAGCGCCGCCGTTGCCGGGTTGAGCTTGGTCACCGTCAGGCCCGTGGTGCGGGCGATCTTTTCCATGTACTCCTTGCGCTCGTACTCGCGGCGCTTATGGCATTTGAGGCTCTTGGGGTCGACCTCCAAGCCCATACCCGTGCCTGCCCACTCCTCGGCGGTAGCAATGGCCTCGCCCAGGATGTCCTCGCCACCGGTGTTGCGGCATTTATCGCACACGCCCAACGGCAGGTACACGCTCACGTTGGGATAGTCGGCCAGTACCGAAAACCAGGTCTCGGCCGTAATATCGCCCACACAGGCAACAACAACCTCGTTCTCGCGCGGCATG
This sequence comes from uncultured Collinsella sp., assembly GCA_947642445.1. Lineage (GTDB taxonomy): Bacteria > Actinomycetota > Coriobacteriia > Coriobacteriales > Coriobacteriaceae > Collinsella. The sequence goes on from CANRSF010000014.1 coordinate 41,890, forward strand.
CGCTTAAGGGCGCGCGTGCAGGTGACGTAGGCGGTCTCGTGGCTCGTAGCCGCCGAGACAATGTCGTCGTAGACGTTTTTGGGCGCCAGGCGCGGCGAGATGATTGCCTCGGTCGGACAGGCAGCGGCGCACAGGCCGCACTTGCGACAGGAGTCGAGGATCTCGATGGCGTCTTCCTCGACCTCGATAGCGTTAACCGGGCACACGTCCATGCACGCGGTGCAGCCGCTCTTTTCGTTTTTGCAGGTCAGGCACGGAATGGTGTTGCCGCGCGGACGCTCCTTGTAGTCGGCAGGATTCCACTGCGGCGCCGACGGATCGAGTGCATCGGTCACACCGCCAAGCGGGTTTTTAAGAAAGTCGAAACCCTTGCTGATCTCGATAATGTCATCAAACAGATCGTGTTCCTGCGCCATGCGCGGCCCCTCCCTGAGCAGTGCAAACAAGCAAGAGATTATGATACGCCATCGGCCCACGCCTCGGGCAAATTACACGCGGAGCACCTTTGAGGCAAATAGACCATGGCCTATCGCCGTCTCGATTGCACAAGGTCAATCAAGCGCCAAACTATGCCTCGCACATGAGCTGCAGGAGCTTTTGTTTGGTCACCTTGGCCTGCTCGTTGGCCATGTTACGCTCGTTTCTAAAGACCGCATTTGCAACACCCTGCAGATCGGCATCGGAAATCTCGCCAAGACCCAGCTCCTCGAGCGTCGTCGGCAGACCAACGCGCTGGCAAAACTCGAGCACCTGATCAAGCTCGGGCGCACGCTCCAGGCGCAGCTGCACCACCAGACCAAATGCCACGGCCTCACCATGCATGGCCTTGCACTCGGGCAGAATCGTCAGGCCGTTGGCGATGGCATGGGCAAGCGCTAGGCCACCGCTCTCAAAGCCGACGCCCGAGAGCAGAATATTGCACTCGATCAGGCGCTCAACCGCCGGCGATACACGGCCCTTTTTGAGATCGCGCTTGGCAGCGACGCCGCACTCCATGAGTGTGTCATAGCAGGCACGAGCCGCGACCAGGGCCAAGTGCCCCGGCGTTCCACCATGCTCGTTGGCGCCGTGCGCCGCGGCGCACGAACGCGCCTCGAAGTACGTTGCCAGCGCATCGCCCATACCAGCGACCGTCATACGCAGCGGGGCCGCCGCGACCACGTTGGTATCGACCACGACTAGGTCTGGATTCTTCTCGAGCATCAGATAGCGGTCGAACGACCCATCCTCGTGATACAGCACCGAAATCGCACTGCACGGACCGTCCATCGAAGCCGCCGTGGGGCATACACACAACGGCAGCTCGGCATAAAACGCTACTGCCTTGGCGATATCGAGCATTTTGCCGCCGCCAATACCCACCACCATGTCGCAATACTCAGCCTGGGCTTCCTTAGCCATTTTTACAACGGCCTCTTCCGTACACGGACCGTTGTAAATCTTAAAGAACGGCTCGCTTAGATCTTTGTCCAGAAATCCATCGACAATCTGTCTGCACAGTCGATCCTCGGTGCCCTGGTCAAACAAGACATAGGCAGCGCAGCCCAACCATGACAAATACCTACCCTGACGCGAAAGCTCGCCCGGCCCCTGAACATACCGGCCGGGGCCGCCATAAACCATGGGAAGCGTCATACGAGAATCCGCCCTTCATCAAACAACGATTGGTGCAAACTAACCTGCCCCCTGCACCAACTTGTGCATTGGGGACAGGTTGCTTTGCACCATAGCAAAAAGGGGCAAAGCCGTCTGTCGGCTTTGCCCCTCCTTAGATTTGTTTTACTCATCCATGAGGTAATAATGACCCAGCGCGTCGGCACCCAGGATGGCGTTTGCGACCATCTCGGGCGTCACCTCAAACGGCATGTTGCACATGGTGTCCTCGGGCGCGCACGCGGCCTCGGCAACAATCATGGCCTTCTCGCGCGTAACCTCGGCAACGCCAAGTTCCTTCATCGTGACCGGCAGGCCCAGCTCAATGCAGAAGCCCAAGACTTCCTCGAGCTTCTCGGTCGGGGCATCCTCGAGTACCAGCTGGACGATGGTGCCGAAGGCGACCTTCTCGCCGTGATACATGCCATGGCACTCGGGCAGCATCGTCAAACCGTTGTGGATGGCATGAGCAGCAGCAAGGCCTGAGCTCTCAAAGCCAATGCCCGAAAGCAGCGTGTTGGCCTCAATGATGTGCTCAACGGCAGGCGTAAGCGCGCCCTTCTCCAGCGCGACCTTGGCCTTGACGCCATCGGCCATAAGCGTCTCGTAGCAGAGCTTGGCGAGCGCCAGGCCGGCCATTCCGCCCTTGCCGCCAGCGCAAGTGCCGCCGTCGGCATCGTGCGTCGCCTGGGCCTCAAAGTAGGTTGCGAGCGCATCGCCCATTCCGGAAACCGTCAGGCGCACCGGGCTCGCCGCGATAACCGTCGTATCCATCAGGACAATGTTGGGGTTTGCCTTAAGGAAGAGGTACTTGTCGAACTGGCCGTCATCGGTATAGAGCACCGAAAGCGCCGAACACGGGGCATCGGTCGAAGCAATGGTGGGGCAAATGATAACCGGGGACTCCAAGTAGTAGGCAACGGCCTTCGCGGTGTCGAGGATCTTGCCGCCACCGACGCCGACGATGATGTCGCAACCGTTGTCGCGAGCGAGCGCAACCAGGCGATCGACCTCGCCCTTGGAGCACTCGCCGTTAAAGTCCTCAAACAGCAGCTCGGCCTTAGCCTCAGCAAAACCGCCCTCGATCTTAGCACCGACGCGCTTCTTGCCCGAAGGCGTCACGATGACGAGGGCCTTAGCGCCGAGCGGCTCGACATAGGAACCGAGCTTGGCCAGCTCGTCCGGGCCCTGGATGTACTTGCTGGGGCTATTGAAAATTGCAGCCATAACCATCCCATTCTCTAAAATAAAAAAGAAAGGGGCTCCGTACAGATACGTGCGGAGCCCCTCGTTACGATAACAAGAGTCGATTAGAAATCGATGTCGGTGTCGTAGTAGCAGGCCTTGAGAATCTTCTCGAAGTCGGCAGCCTTGGTCTCACGCGGGTTCTCGGGCGTGCAGGCGTCGGTCTCGGCGTTCGCGGCGATCTCGGGCAGCTTGGCGAGGAACTCCTCCTCGGAAACCATCTGCGGGTTCTCGGCGTCGACCTTCACGCCACCATTCGCGTAATCCTTGATGGACTGCGGAATGTTGAGCTGGTCGTTGAGGTCGCGAATCTTCTGGACGAGCGCAGCGATGAGCTCCTCGTTGGTCTCGCCGGGAAGGTGCAGGATCTCCTTGGCCACGTAAGCATAACGCTCGGCAGCACGGGGATCCTTGGAGTTCCACTGGATGACCTTGCCCAGGTACATGGCGTTAGCAGCACCGTGGATGATGTGGCCGTTCTCGAAGGCAGCACCGGTCTTGTGAGCCATGGAGTGAACGATGCCGAGCAGGCCCGAGGAGAAGGCGATACCGGCGATGCACTGAGCCTCGTGCATGTGCTGACGGGCCTCATGGTCGCCAGCATAGGACTTGGGCAGCCACTCGACGATCTCGCGGATGCCGTGCAGAGCGTTGGCGTCGGTGAACATGGAAGCGCAGGTGGAAACGTAGGCCTCCATGCAGTGGGTCAGAGCGTCCATGCCGGTGTGAGCGCACAGCTTGGCGGGCATGGTGTAGGTGAGCTCGGGGTCGACGATGGCGACATCAGGGGTGATGTTGAAGTCGGCCAGCGGGTACTTGATGCCCTTGGCGTAGTCGGTAATGACGGAGAAGGCAGTGACCTCGGTAGCGGTACCGGAGGTAGAGGAGATGGCGCAGAAGTGAGCCTTCTGACGCAGCTCGGGGAAGCTGAACGGCTGGATGATGTTATCGAAGGACTCCTCGGGATACTCGTAGAAGACCCACATGGCCTTAGCGGCATCGATGGGCGAGCCGCCGCCGATGGCGATAATCCAGTCGGGCTCGAACTCGCGCATGGCCTCGGCGCCCTTCATGACCGTCTCGATGGACGGATCGGACTCGACGCCCTCGAACAGCTTGACCTCCATGCCGGCCTCTTTGAGGTCGGCCTCAACGTCCTGCAGGAACCCGCCGCGGCGCATAGAGCTGCCGCCAGAAACGATGATGGCCTTCTTGCCCTTGAGGTTCTTCACCTCGTGGCGAGCGCCCTCACCAAAGTACAGATCGCGAGGATTGGTAAAACGTCCCATACTGTGCCTCCTAAACAAGCCCCTCTTAGACTTGCGTATATAACGGAGCACCCGATTGGCTCCGTTAGGACCGTTTTGCGCGTTGCCGGCGATGACAATGCGCGATGTCTAAACGTCTCAACGCTCAGACAAACACTATTCTACCGTTCTGGTTGGTCAGTTATTCACCTAAAGCCGACAATGATGAAACGTTTTTTCTATCCCTGAAGACCCTTGTGGGGCATTCATACTCCCAAGCTGGGCAAACGTTTTATCAAGGTTGACCACATATCCCGGGCAGGACTGTGGCCCTCCAAAATGTGCCCCGTTCGCCGCCAAAAATCGACCGTTTGCGGCATCGTGATACCACTCAGTCGTCCAAGGTGCCGACATTTGTGCGACATCCGTCTTCGTGGTGCAAAGGTGCATGTCCAAGTGCGGCACCCCCGGTGTGCCACATGCGGGTAAACTAGAACCTTATATAGAGACATTTGAACCCTAACCGCAGCAAAGGAGGCCCCATGGCATTCGATCCCATTCAAGAGGATTGCCATCGCCTCGTTCTTGAGGCCTTGCGCCGCGACAATATCCCGCTCACCGACGGTGCCGCCGTAGAGCGTCTGATGGAACAATTCACCCGCAACCCCGCGCCGCTCATCGTGCACGACCGCGACCGCGCCGGGCACCTCATTGCCAAGGTGGTCGAGGCTGTCGACTACCGCATTCCCTTTATCCCTGACGATACCCAGGCAGAGCAAGAAGAGGCCGCTGCCGAGAACATGCTTCGCGAGGCAGCCGCGCTCGACCCCACCAACTGGGATGCCCAGCGCATGCTGACCGCCCTCACCGCCAACTCCAACGAGGAGTACGTACAGTACTTGGTATCCAAGCGCGATGAAGTCGAGCACGACCTGGCACTCAAGATCGCCTCGGCGCAGGACCCCTACGAGCGTGAGGCCGCAGGCGACCTTATGCGCCGTCCCTACCTGCGCTGGCTTGCCGCCCTTGCGTCACGCGCCCTCATTAGCGGCCGCTATCGCATGTCGCTCGAAGCCGCAAACTGCAGCCTCGACTTTGCCCCCAACGATCCGGCCGGCGTCCGCCACACCGCAATGCTCGCCATGGCTAAGCTCGAATACCCCGCCGAGGAGCTCAAGCGCTTTCGCTCTGCCCACTCCGTCCCCTATCTCACCAACACGCCGCTGCGCCGTCGTCCCAAGGACGCGGAGCGCGACTTGGACCCATGGACGCTCATCGCGCTGATGAGCGCAGCCTGGCGCGAGCTGGACTACGAGGGTGCCGAGCACTACTTGCGCATCCTTGCACGCTCGTGCCCACACGCAGCCGAGGCGCTCTACTTCCAAACCGAGTTTCCCGATGGCGTCTATGCCCGCGTCAACGTGGGCGTGGGCTCCACCGACGAGCTTGTCCTTGCGCTGTCCGAGGCGACGCCGGTACTGCAAGAGGGCTTGGGCGCCCCCGACAACGCCAGCTTTGCCGCCTGGGTCGCCACCAACGATATCGTGCGTTCCCAGATTGACGAGCGCATCCTGCGGGCGGCCGAGCAGGGCCTGCCGTTTAAGGGAGGAGACCTCTAATGGATCCGAGCGTCTACATCCCCGCCTACCTGGAGCGCGCCTACCTTGCGTCGCACCCCGAACTCACCGATGCAGCACGCGAGCTTGTCCATAACGACGTGAGCGTCAACCCTCATAAGTATGCGCAGACCGAGCATGCCCAGGCACTGCTGTCCTATGCAGGCGTCCACCGCCACCTGCTCGACGAGCTCCATCGCATCGAGGACATGGGCAGCGACGAGGAGTTTGAACAGACGCGCAACCACCTGTTCGACGATACGCGCGATGAGCTGCTCAAGATCGTCCGCGTCGACGCGCTGGCCGTCGATGCCCAGCTGCTCGCCATCATTTTGGCGGACACGCCCGTCGACGCCTGTCTGGGCGACCTGATGAAACTCGAGGCGACCACGACCGATTACCTGCAGCAAAGCGTGCCCGGGTTCGACATGGAGGCCCCGCACTACTGGGCCAACAAGGTGCTGGCAGACGGCGTGACGGCGGCCGATCTCACCGTAAGCGAGCCGGCTCTTATCGGGTGGCTCCACACGCTCGAGGCCATCTCGCAGCTGTGCATGGCGAGCGCTCGCTACCGTGCTGCCGCCAACTACGCCCGCCGCGTCCTTAAGGCGGAAGGCTATCCCACCCGAGCTGCAGGCACCGTGCTACTCGCCCTCGCTCGCCTAGAAGACGAGGACGGCTTTTTTGCCCTGGCCCACCAGCTCGAGGAGCAGATGGGGGCCGATACCCTCGAGAACTCCCCCTGGTACCTGCTCGCCCGCACGATCTTGCTGTTCAAAACGAACAAGATGCGCCCGGCGACACGCGCGCTGCGTGAGTTTGCCAACCGCTGCGAGGGCGGCGCGTTCTTTTTGCTGAACCCCATGTATCAGACGCCGTACCTTCCCTGCCGGCCCGAACCGCACGACCCCTGGGACCTTTCGCATCAGGCAGTTTGGGAGGCCGACGGCATCATCTCGGATACTCCCGACTTTGCCCCCTGGGCCAGCGCTTGCGAAGACGTATCGCAGCTTGCCCAGGAATTTGCGCGCCGTTACGGCTTTTAACGGCGCAAACGCCACGACCATGTCATTCACGTTAGGAACGGCTTCATGAACTTCCGCTCATCTCTCGCCTGCACCTCGAGCGATATCGCCCGCTGGGGGCTGCGCTCCGTCCTTAAGCGCCAGGGCGGCGTACTCCCCGGCCGCATCGCCATGAAGATCGACCCCGAGCTGCTAAGCGACCTCGCGGGCCTTGTCGACCGCAGCGTGGTAATCACCGGCACCAACGGTAAGACCACCACCTCCAACCTCATCGCCGATGCCGTTGCCGCCAGCGGCGCCACCGTGGTATGCAACCGCGCCGGAAACAACATGGAGCCGGGCGTGGTTGGTGCCCTGCTCGAGGCGCGTGGCAACCTTAAGCGAACCGCCAGCAGCAAGCGCGTAGGCGTCTTTGAGTGCGACGAGCTCTACACGGTGCGCGTCCTGCCCAAGCTCAAGCCGACCTACTTTGTGCTGCTCAACCTGTTCCGCGACCAGCTGGACCGCTACGGTGAGATCGACCACACCCAGGACGTCATCGCCCACGCGCTGGAGCTTTCGCCGACAACGACGCTCATCTATAACGCCGACGATCCGCTGTGCGCCTCGATCGCCGCGCGCGTCCCCAATATGAGCATCGCCTTTGGCATCGACGGCGCCACGGACACCGAGTCCGATCGCATTAGCGACTCGCGTTTTTGCTCGCAGTGCAACGCGCCGCTGGAGTATGACTATGTGCAATACGGCCAGCTCGGCGCCTACCATTGCCCCTCGTGCGGTTGGGCACGCCCTGCGCTTGTCCGTCGCGTGACGGGCGTGGAGCTCGGCTGCGACGGCTACGATTTTGACCTGGTCTTTGGATCTGCGTCCAACGCGGCTGCCGTACACATCGCCACGCGCTACAACGGTCTGTACATGGTCTACAACGTTGCTGCCGCATTCTTTGCCGCACATGAGTTGGGCGTGGATACGGCGCACCTGCAGCCCACGCTCGATGCCTACGTCCCCGCCGGCGGACGCATGGGCCGCTGGAACATTGCCGGCCGCACCGTCGAGGCAAACCTGGCCAAAAATCCCGTGGGCTTCGATCGCCAGATTCAGTCCATTAAAACGGCAGGCGGCAGGCTCTGCGCCTTCTTCCTGAACGACAACGATGCCGACGGCCACGATGTATCGTGGATCTACGACGTCGACTTTGAGCGCATCGCCGACACGCCGGGTCTTGTCGCCTTTGCCGGAGGCACGCGTGCACACGACATGCAGGTACGCCTCAAGTACGCCGGCATCGATGCCGCGATTATCTCGAACGTCGCGCAGGCAATTGGCGCCGTGGCAGACGAGGCCGCCGATGACACCTTCTACGCAGTCGCCAACTACACGGCCTTCCCGCCGCTGGTCAAGGAGCTCGACGAGCTTAAGGGCGCCGATGCGAGCTCGGTTGCCTCCCACGCCGCAACGCGCGCCAATGGCAGCGCTGTCCCCACCGATATTGCGCCGGTCGAGCTCTCGCGCCCCCTGCGCATCGTCTACCTGTATCCCGATGCCCTCAACCTCTATGGTGACGGCGGCAACGTCATTGCCCTCGAGCGCCGCTGCGCCTGGCGCGGCATTCCCGTGCGTGTGGACGAGGTCCGCATGGGCGAGTCGCTCGATCTCGCCGACGCCGACATCGTCATGATGGGCGGTGGCTCCGACCGCGACCAACTGGCCGTGGCACACGAGCTGCTCGCTCAAAAAGACAAGGTCGCAGCCTATGTTGAGGACGGCGGCTCGCTGCTCGCTATCTGCGGCAGCTATCAGCTGCTCGGCCGTTCGTACTATATGGGCGAGAATCGCATCGAGGGCCTGGGCGTCATTGCCGCCGAAACCGTGCGCGGCTCCGACCGCCTGATCGGCAACGTCGCCGTCAAGACCGACCTGGCACCCGAGCCCTTTGTGGGATTTGAGAACCACGGCGGCCGCACCCTGCTCGATGCGGAGGCCACGCCGTTCGGAACGTCCGTCGTCACGGGCACCGGCAACAACGGCGACGACGGCTTTGAGGGCCTCATCTACAAGGGCGTCATCGGCACGTACCTACACGGACCGGCACTACCCAAGAACCCCGAGCTCGCCGACTGGCTCATCGCCCACGCCCTTGAGCGCCGTGGCGACGCACAGGCCGCCGCCCTGCTGCCGCTCAAGCCCCTCGACGACACCTACGAGCACGCCGCCCACGACGCCGCGATGACGCTCCTCCCCTAACGACCCAACCACCACAAAGGGGACAGGCACCTTTGTGGTGGTTTTGACCCGCCACGGCAGTTTGTCTCAATCTGTAACATCTAGACCGTTAAAAGTCGTCTTACTGTTACAGATTGAGATATTCGTCCCGACGCCCGCCGTCTGTCTCGATCTGTAACAGATAGAGCCGATTTGCCCGCCCAGATGTTACAGATTGAGATGTTTGAATATCGGGATAGAGAGTCAGCTCCTGTGTGGTGGTTTTCCAGTTTACCAACGATATACGCGCCGGCAAAAAAGTCTGCTATACTCTTTCCCGCTGTCCCCATCGTCTAGCGGCCAAGGACGCCACCCTTTCAAGGTGGATATCGCGGGTTCGAATCCCGCTGGGGGCACCACAGAATCTGAGAAGCCCGTTACCAATTCGGTAGCGGGCTTTTTGCTACCCATACGCCGGGATTCGAACCCGACAGGGTGCGGAGCTGAGGAAACGCGCAAGCGTTTTCCAGCGCAGCACGCAAGGAGCGGAGCGACGCAGCGGAAGCGAGCGGCGGAAGCCGCACGCGGACATCCCGCTGGGGGCACCAACTTTAAAATGTTCGAACCCGCCGGATGTAAGGTCCGACGGGTTCGTTCTTTTTGCCGTTATAAGACGAAAAGTACTCAACGCCCTTGCGCTAGATGAACAGCTCGCATTCTTTTCGCTCAGAGCAGGCTTTGCTCAACATCTTGGTAGCCGCAGAGAGCATGACGGGATTTACCGCGCGAGCGCCCCGCGGACATACGGCGACACAGCGCATGCAAGAGATACAGGCCTTTTTGTCCACCCACTTGGGATCGTCTTTGTCGATAGCGCCAACGGGACACACTGCGACGCAAGCCCCGCAGGCGGTGCACTCCTTTGTGGCCCTAGGCACCATACCGGTACCCCCGGCTTTCTTATAGGGACGATTACCCGGAATAGCCGGCTCAGAAGCATCTCCTGCAGACATCTTTTGCTGAATCTGATCCGCAAACCCAGCGAGCTGCGCCGCGTCCTGTGCATCAGGCCGACCGGCGGCAAACTGGCGAACAATAGAATGCTCGGCGATGGCAGAAACCGCCGCGATCACCCGAAAGCCCGCATCTTTCGCCGCATCCTCAAGCTCGACCAGCGTGTCCTCATACGCGCGATTTCCGTAAACGCAAACCAGAACCGCCTGCGCACCGTTTCCCCGCATCATACCCAAGCGCTTCGCGGCCACAGCCGGGACTCGCCCGCCATACGAGGGCACCGCGACCACGGCTACATCCTCTTTTGTCATCGCAACTGTGCGAAAACCAAGCCCGCTATCGGTCAGATCTACAGCAACGGTTTCCCCTTCCAACGCATTGGCAATGTAGCCAGACGCCTTTTCCGTTCCGCCGGTCGGGCTAAACACGATATCGAATACCTTCATCGGATAATCCTCCCCTTTACGAACAAACGCCCGAAACGTCCGCATGCCAAAACAGGTTACAACTTTTAAGATGCCACGCGTGAAACGCCTGCTCGGCTGCAAGTTCAAAGAAGGTCAAAGCGGCAAAAAAGAAGGGGCCTCGCACAGGCGAGACCCCTTCGCACGCAAAATCAAACGCGTCTGTTACACATAGAACAGGATGTCGTCGTAGGTCGGGACCGGCCAGTAGTCGGCGGCGACGATCTCCTCCATGGCATCCACGGCGGCGCGCAGCGTATCCATAGCGGGAACGACCTCGTGTGCATACACATTGGCCTGCTCCTGACCATCGAGGGCTTCGGCCTTCTGATGCACGGCATCGAGCGCCTTGATGGAATCGTTGATGGTGGTGATGCCGTTGCAGAGCTTGTTGAGCGTGTTCTGCTCGCACTGCATGGCGGCCTCGGCACCGGCGGCACGAATAGTCTCAAGGCCCTTAGCGACCTTGGTGGCATAGGCGGTAATGACCGGGCGATAGGTACGACGCGCCTCGCGAACCATCGTGGTGGCCTCGATGTTCATGAGCTTGTTGTACTTCTCGAGCTTGCAATCGTAGCGGCACTGGGCCTCAGCCTTGGTCAGGACACCCGTCTCCTCAAAGAGCGCAATGGCCTTATCGGAAACAAAGGCGGGCAGGGCATCGGCCGTGGTCTTGTTGTTGGCAAGGCCGCGCTTCTCGGCCTCGACGGGCCACTCGTCGGAGTAGCCATCGCCGGAGAACAGGATGCGCTGGTGATCGGTCAGCACCTTCTTGCAGTACTCGAGCGCGGCGTCCTGGAACTCATCCTCGGGCGTACCCTCAAGCGCGTCGGCGAAGGACTTGAGCGACTTGGCCACGGCGGCATCGAGCACCAGGTTGGAGTCGGAGACGTTCTGCTCGGAGCCGCAGGCACGGAACTCAAACTTATTGCCGGTAAAGGCAAACGGGGAGGTGCGGTTGCGGTCGGTGTTGTCCTGCATCAGCTTGGGCAGGGTATCGGCGCCCAGGTCGAGCACGCCGCGCGTGGCATGGACGGAAGCCTTGCCATCGATGATCTTCTCGACGACCTCGGTAAGCTGGTCGCCCAGGAAGATGGACATAATCGCCGGAGGAGCCTCGTTGGCGCCCAGACGATGGTCGTTGCCGGCCGAGGCAACGGAGGCACGCAGGAGCTCCTGATAGTTATCGACGGCCTCGATCACCGCGGTGAGGAAGACGATGAACTGCAGGTTGTCGAGCGGGGTGTCGCCCGGATCGAGCAGATTCTCGGACTCGGTGCCAAGCGACCAGTTGTTGTGCTTGCCCGAACCGTTGATGCCCTCGAAGGGCTTCTCGTGCAGCAGGCAGACCAAGTCGTGGCGGGAGGCGATGAGCTTCATCTTCTCCATCATGACCAGATTCTGGTCGATGGCCTCGTTGACCTCGCCATAGACCGGTGCGAGCTCATGCTGGCAGGGAGCAACCTCGTTGTGCTTGGTCTTGGCGGGAATGCCAAGCGCCCACAGTTCATCGTCCAGATCCTTCATATAGGCCGAGACAGTGGGGCGGATAGCGCCAAAGTAGTGCTCCTCGAGCTCCTGGCCCTTGCAGGGAGCAGCACCAAAGAGGGTGCGGCCGGTGATGACCAGGTCCTTGCGCTTGCGGTAAGCGTCCTTCTTGATCAGGAAGTACTCCTGCTCGTCACCCACGGAAGGAACGACCTTCTTGGGGGTCTTGCCAAACAGCGCCAAAACGCGCTTGGACTCACGCGAGAGCGCGGTCATGGAGCGCAGCAGCGGGGTCTTCTTGTCCAGGGCCTCGCCCGTGTAGGAGCAGAAAGCCGTGGGGATGCACAGGACATCGTCCTTGATAAAGGCGGGGCTGGTGGGGTCCCAAGCGGTATAGCCACGGGCCTCGAAGGTAGCGCGCAGGCCGCCGTTGGGGAAGCTCGAGGCATCGGGCTCGCCCTGGATGAGGTTCTTGCCCGTAAACTTGGTAATGGCGGTGCCGTCGTGGTTGGGCTCCAGGAAGCTGTCGTGCTTCTCGGAAGTAATACCCGAAAGCGGCTGGAACCAGTGCGCGTAGTGCGTCGCGCCCTTGGAGATGGCCCAGACCTTCATGGCGTGGGCAACGGCGTTGGCCACATCCAGGTCGAGCGGCTCACCGCCCTCGAGGGTTGCAGCAAGGCGCTTCCAAATGTCCTTGGGGAGGTAGTCCTTCATGACTTCCTCAGAGAACACCATGGTCCCGAAGCGGTCAGTAAGTTCGGCCATACGGAACTCCCTTCGTATCGGCACCGCGTGAGAAGCGGTGTTGATTACTAACGAACGAGTCATAGCTTAGACTCGCCGTGTTTCCGCGACATTACCGTTATGTTGCCGTCGCGAAACCAATCATTGAGGTTACCCTATCGAGGCGGCGTTGCCACCCTCAACAGCCAATCAACTGCATAAATTGCAGACCTCTCCCCATGGTTTAAGGGTAGCCAATTTGGGACGGGGCTTTATTAACTGGTATTTCGCATCAGATACCATTCAATATAGCCCCATCCTACATTGACCGCTCTGTTATAGGAAATGCCGATAGCAAGGCATCTTTGATTGGTATCCCCAAATAGCGAGTGAAACTCCACCGTGGCACAGTGGTGCAGTAGAATCCTTACAACACATCACACTATTACGTATCTAGAGGAGCACGATATGCGCGTCGACGAGGTTTTTAAGCAGGCAGCATCCCAGGGCACCGCGCCCGTTTCGTTTGAGATGTTCCCGCCCAAGGGCGAGCTGACCCTCGATACGGCTCGCGAAGTGGCAGGCAATCTGTGCAAGCTTTCGCCGAGCTTTGTCTCGGTCACCTGCTCGGCCGGCGGCTCGGGCAACGGTGCCACCACCGCCCCCATCGCGCATATGATTACGAGCGAATTCGATACGCCCTCGGTAGCGCACCTCACCTGCGTTGGCCGCACCCACGCCGGCATCGCCGCCAAGATTGACGAGTATCGCTCGGCCGGTGTGGAAAACGTGCTAGCCCTGCGCGGCGACCTGCCCGCTGGCGCGACTGAGGATGACAAGCCCGCCTCGGACTACGCCTACGCCCGTGACCTCATCCCCGAGCTCGTCGACGCCGGCTTTTGCGTGGGCGCCGCAGCCTACCCTGAGGGTCACATTGCCTGCGAGGATCTCAACCTCTCGGTCGAATACCTCAAGCAAAAACAGGACGCCGGCGCGAGCTTCTTTGTGACGCAGCTCTTTTTTGACAACGAGTGCTTCTACCGTTTTCGTGAGCTTGCCGACAAGGCCGGCATCACCGTGCCCATTACCGCGGGCATCATGCCGTTTATGGGCAAGTCGCAGATCAGCCGCATGGTCTTTATGTGCGGCGCGTCGCTGCCCTCCCCCGTCATCAAGATCCTCGCCAAGTACGAGAACGACCCCGAGAGCCTGCAGGCAGCCGGTGTAGATTATGCCGCCCGTCAGCTTTGCGACCTCAAGGAGCACGGTGCCGACGGTCTGCACCTGTACACTATGAATCGTCCTGCGATCGCCGCAACCATTATGGAGCGCCTGGGGTAATGGAAAAACCGCACATCGATACAGCTTTTGGTGAAGTGCCGGCCGACCTTGCGTCGCCGGCGCTCTACCGTATCGATGCTGCCCATCGCCCCCGAGTCGACCGTGCCGAGATGCTGCGGTATCTGGGCTACGGCGGCCAGCAGATTGAGCCCGAGCTGTCGCAGCGTATTGAGCTTGTCGTTGAACGTTTGGAACTGGACATTGAGCCCCGTGGTGTGCGACGCGTGTTTGCCGTCGATGCCACGGGCGTCGACGAGCAGGGCGAGCCTTGCATCCGTCTGGTCGGCACCAACGTTGAGCTGCGCGGTCGTGATATCTATCGACATCTCAAAGATGCCCGCTTTGCCGCACTCATGGCATGCACCCTCGGCATGGACGCCGAGCGTCGCCTGCGAACCACGGGAGCCCAGCAGCCCCTAGAGGGAGCCGTGCTCGACGCCGCATGCTCTGCCTATGTAGAAGCCGCCGTCGAGCAGATGGACCAACAGGTCAAGGCTGCGGCCGCCGTACACGGACTCGCCGGTAACTGGCGCTTCAGCCCCGGCTACGGCGACTGCCCGCTTACGGCCCAGCACTCAATCGTGGCTGCGCTCAACGCCACGCGGCTCATCGGGCTTACCGTCACGCCGACCAGCCTGCTCATGCCCACCAAGAGCGTGACCGCGGTGATCGGTCTGTTTGATGGCAAGGTCCGCGACGCCCAGAGCCGCCCCACCTGCAATATCTGCCGCATGCGCGAGCACTGCCGCTTCCGCGCCGCCCACACCACCTGCTATTCCAGCCATTAGGAGCCCTCGATGTTTACTCCGCTTATCACCCATGATTCCGACGGTACCGCGCTGGCAGCGCCCGTCAATACTGCGCGTTGTAACGGCGCCACGTACAAGACGCGCACGATCGACGACCTTCGCATTAAGGACGATCGCCTGCGCGCCGCCATCGAGGGCACGGGGCATCTGCTGTTCGACGGCGGCATGGGTACCATGCTGCAGGCGGCCGGCATGAAGGCCGGCGCCCTGCCCGAGCTGCTCAACTTTGAGGAGCCTCAGGTCATCACCGATATCCAGCGTCAGTACGTCGAGGCTGGCTGCGACGTAATCACCGCCAACACCTTTGGCGCCAACGCCCACAAGCTCGACGGCGCCGCCACCGTGGCAGATGTCTTTGCCGCCGCCGTCGCCTGCGCCCGCGCGGCCGGCGCCCACTATGTCGCCGGCGATATCGGCCCCATCGGCGCACTGCTTCGCCCCTTGGGCACCCTGAGCTTCGACGAGGCCTATGACCTCTTTGCCGAGGAAGTGCGCGCCGGCGTCGACGCGGGCGTGGACCTCTTTATTATCGAGACCATGACCGACCTTGCCGAGATCAAGGCTGCCGTCCTCGCCTGCCGCGAGAACTCCGACCTGCCCGTCTTTGCCACCATGACCTTTGAGGAAGACGGTCGCACGTTCCTGGGTACGAGTCCCGAGGTGGCCGCCGTCACGCTCGACGCCATCGGCGCCGACGTTTTAGGCATCAACTGCAGCCAGGGACCGGCCGAGCTCCGAGGGCTCGCCGCACGCATGCTCACCGTTACCGACAAGCCCGTTATGGTGCAGGCCAATGCGGGACTGCCCCGCGTGGACGATGACGGCAATACCGTCTTTGACATCCAGGCACCCGAATACGCCGAGGCCGTCGCCGGCATGATTGAGGACGGCGTGAGCGTCGTGGGTGGCTGCTGTGGCACCACGCCCACGCACATGGCGGCACTTCGCACCCTCATCGACAACCACACGCCCAGCCCACGTCACCGCAAGCCCAGTATGTCGGTCACGAGCGCCCAGACGGTCGTGGACCTTCCCTGTGACGGCCACAAGATCGCCGTCATCGGCGAGCGCATCAATCCCACCGGCAAAAAGCGCCTGCAACAGGCCCTGCGCGACGGCGACCTAGACTACGTCGTGAGCCAGGGCATCAGCCAGCAGGAACAGGGCGCCGACATCCTGGACGTCAACGTAGGCCTACCCGAGATCGACGAGGTCAAGATCATCCAGCAGGCGACCGAGCAGCTCCAGGGCTCCACGCTGCTGCCGCTGCAGATCGACTCCACCGACCCCGCAGCCGTCGAGGCAGCCGTGCGCCGCTACGCCGGCAAGCCCATCATCAACTCGGTCAATGGCAAACGGCAAATCATGGATGAGATCTTCCCGCTAGTCGCCCACTACGGCACCAACGTCGTCGGTCTCACACTCGACGAAGGCGGCATTCCCGATACCGCCGAGGCTCGCTTCGCCATCGCCGAGCGCATCGTGGCAGAGGCCGCCCGTTACGGCATCGGACCGAACCGCATCCTCATCGACTGCCTGGTCATGACCGCCTCGACCAACCAGCGCCAGGCCGAGCAGATCCTGCGCGCCATGTCCCTGTGCAAGGAGCGTCTGGGCGTCAAATGCGCACTCGGCGTGTCAAACATCAGCTTTGGTCTGCCCGCCCGCCCGCTGCTGGGCTCGGTCTTTTTGGCTGCCGCCTTCGGCGCGGGCCTGGACGCCCCCATCATGAACCCAGGTTCCAAGCGCTTTATGGATACCGTCTACAGCTATCGCGTCTTGAGCGTTGAGGACGAGCGCTCGACCGGATACATCGAGCGCTACGCCGGCTGGACCGATCCGTACAAGATCGCCGCTAACCCGGCAGCAGCTCAAGCAGTATCGAGCGATGCCGCGCCTGCCGCAAGCACCACCGCAAGCGCCGATGACGACCCCATCCGCCACATGGTCGTCTCGGGCCGCAAGGGAGAGATCGCTGCCGAGACCGAGCGTCTGCTGGCAGACCACGACGCCATGGACCTCATCAACAATCACTTTATCCCCGCCCTCGACGAGGTCGGCGTCCTCTTTGACCAGGGCAAGTTCTTCTTGCCGCAGCTTATGGCCTCGGCCGAGGCCGCGCGCGTGGGCTTCGACACCATCAAGCGCCTGATGCCCGCCGGCGAGATCGCCGACAAGGGCAAGATCTGCGTGGCCACCGTCAAGGGCGACATCCACGATATTGGCAAGAACATCGTCAAAATGCTGCTCGACAACTACGGCTATACCGTCTTTGACCTAGGCCGCGACGTCGACCCGCAGGAGGTACTCAAGACCGTCAAGGAGCGCGACATTAAGCTCGTCGGCCTCTCGGCGCTTATGACCACCACGGTCGTCGCCATGGAGGAGACCATCAAGCTGCTTCATGCCGAGGTCCCGGGCGTCAAGATCATCGTGGGCGGCGCCGTGCTCACCCCCGAATACGCCAAGCAGATCGGTGCGGACTACTACGCCAAGGACGCCGCCGAAAGCGCTCGTATCGCCGAAGAGGTCTTTGGGCAGTAACACAACGGAAACAACCGAGCACCAAAACGTGCCGCACGCGCCACTTGGCACGTGCGGCACGTTAGAATAGATAAGACTATGCTCGTTTTGGCAGATAGGAGCGCAAGGATGGCGATCACGCCCGCAGAAATCGCGGAAACCCGCGGCATGGTTGAGGAGCAGAACCTCGACATCAGGACCATCACCATGGGTGTTTCGCTCATGGGTTGCGGTGACGAGAACCTCGACCGCATGTGCACGAAGATCTACGACCACGTGACGCACACGGCTGAGCACCTGGTCGAGACCGCCGAGAACCTCGAGCGCGAGTACGGTATCCCCATCGTCAACAAGCGCGTTTCCGTCACCCCGGTGGCGCAGATTGCCGCGTGCTGCAAGGATGAGGACCTCACCCCCATCGCGCATGCCCTCGACCGCGCGGCCGAGACGCTCGGCATCGATTACCTGGGCGGCTTCTCCGCACTCGTCCAGAAGGGCATCGGCGACGCCGACCGCCGCGTCATCCAGTCCATCCCCCAGGCGCTCGCCACCACGAGCCGCGTCTGCTCCAGCGTCAACGTCGCCAGCCTGCGCGCCGGTATCAACATGGATGCCGTGCTCATGGCCGCCCAGACCATCATCGATGCCGCTAAACTCACGGTCGACCAGGATTCCGTCGGCGCTTCCAAGTTTGTCTGCTTTGCCAACATGGTCGAGGACTCCCCGTTTATGGCGGGCGCCGTCCACGGCGGTGGCGAGGCCGACGCCGTCATCAACGTAGGCGTCTCGGGCCCCGGCGTTATGGCCGCAGCCCTGGAGACGCTGCCCGATTCCGCATCGATGATGGAGGTCGCCGAGAAGATTAAGCAGACCGCCTTTAAGATCACCCGTGCCGGTGAGCTCATGAGCCGCGAGGCCGCCCGTCGCCTGGGTGTCGAGAAGGGCATCGTCGACCTGTCGCTGGCGCCTACGCCTGCCATCGGTGACTCCGTTGCCCGCATCCTCGAGATCATCGGTGTTGGCACCTGCGGTGGCCCGGGCACGACCTGCGCGCTCGCCATGCTCAACGATGCCGTCAAGAAGGGCGGCGTCATGGCCAGCTCCAGCGTGGGCGGTCTCTCCGGCGCCTTTATCCCCGTGTCCGAGGATGCCGGCATGATCGCCGCCGTCGAGGCCGGTGCGCTTTCGCTCGAGAAGCTCGAGGCCATGACCTGTGTGTGCTCCGTTGGCCTGGACATGATCGCCATCCCCGGCGACACTCCGGTCGAGACCATCGCCGGCATTATCGCCGACGAGATGGCCATCGGCGTTATCAACAACAAGACCACGGCCGTCCGCGTGATTCCCGCTATCGGCAAGGGCGTGGGCGACTGCGTCGAGTACGGCGGCCTGTTTGGCCGTGCGCCCATCATGCCGGTGAACCCCAATGCCGGCACCGTACTTGCCCACCGCGGTGGACGCTTCCCGGCACCGCTGAACTCGCTGAAAAACTAGCTGAGGGTTCGGGCGAGGAGCCCCGCCGCCGGGCGGCAGACATATAAGGTCGCCTGCTCGGACAGTCCTGACTCGCACGGAGAGCACATTAAGTGCTCTCCGGCTCGTGCGGAACTCGCGATCGACCTTATATGTCTGCCGCCCGGCGGCGGGGCTCCCGCACAACGGGACCTCGGCTGGGTTCTATCCCTTTGGCAGTCGCTTCGCTTCTGCCCTACTTTGCTGGTATGACGGTTTGGCGTTGGATCGGTTCTTTCTGATATATGCTGGTTGCGGCTCTTCTTTTGGGAGGGGCCGCTTTTTTGTTGCTAGGAGGTTGGCCCGTGGCTGATGATTTGATTCGCTCTGAGCTGCTTTCTGCTGATTGGAATGGCGAATGGATGCGCCAGCAAGCTGGTCGGCGGCGGGCTGATGACTCTTTTGAGTGGGATAAGCGGGCTCGGCATTTTCGACCGCTTGAGACTGCTCCGTATGCCCGGGACTTTATGAAGCTGTTGGCGTTAAAGCCTGGTGAATCGGTGCTTGATATGGGATGTGGGGCTGGGTCGATTGCTATTCCGCTTGCTCGGGCTGGGCATCTTGTAATTGCTGCTGACTTTTCCCCTGCTATGTTGGCCACGCTTGATGCTGGTATTAAGTACTATGGGCTCGAGGATCGCATTACGCCGCTTGAGCTTGCTTGGGATGATGATTGGGATTTGGTTGCACCGGTTGTGAAAGCGGTGGATGTTGCCTTTGCCAGTCGGTCGGTTACGACGACCAATCTAAAAGGTGCGCTTTCCAAGCTTGATCGTACGGCTCGTCGGCGTTGTGCTGTCACGATGGTCGCCAACTCCAGCCCGCGCTATGACCTGCACCTGATGAACGCCATCGGCGTCTCGGTTACCCGCAGCAACGGATTTGTATATGCCTTTAACATCCTTATTCAGATGGGTGCGTTGCCGCAGGTCACGTATTTTGAATCGCCCCGCCGCGACACCTTCGATAGTCTTGAGGCGGGCGTGGCGGACTTTTCTCGCATGCTCGAGCATGGCAACGAGGATAAGATTGACCGCCTGCGCGACTATATCGCCCACCACATGATCGAGAACCCCCATGCCGGCGAGCCGGGATCCAAGGGCGTACCGCAGGGACGTTACATGCTCGACCACATCCGCAAAGTCCGATGGGCGTTTATCGCCTGGGAACCGGTCTCCGTACCCCGCCCGTAGCCCATCTAAAGCTTGCATCGTCTTCCCGCCCGGCATCCGCATTCTTTGCGAACTGGGCAAACGCGCTCCACACCACGCCGTTCCTGCGCTATCGTGGGACAGCTCACGTAGATTAAGGCCCCATTGCGGGGCGCCCCATACATAGAAAGCGAGAACCCATGGCACTGACAGGAGCCCAGGTCAAGCAGCTTCGCAGCATGGCCCATCACCTCAACCCCGCCATCATCATCGGTAAGTCCGATGTCAACGAGGGCACCGTCGAGCAGACGGTCGCCTACCTGGAGAAGCACGAGCTCGTTAAGTGCTCCGTGCTGGACGGCTCCAGCCTTTCTGCCCGCGAGGCCGCCGAGGAGCTCGCCGAGCGCTGCCACGCCGACGTCGTTCAGGTTATCGGCCGCAAGTTCTCGCTGTATCGCGAGTCCTCGCGCAAGGATATCGAGAAGATCAAGCTCGTCTAAAACCGACTGGCCATACCGAGTAGCCTGTGGGCGTCCGAGTGATTCGGGCGCCCGTTTTTTATCGCTCGACAAGCACGCGCTTGAGCCTGCCTTCGACCAGGCGCTCATACAGGCGCCTTGTCTCGGGCTCAGGCACGCCTTGAACCTGCTCTCGCAGGTGGTGCATGTGGCCGCTGTATAGCTCGACAACATCGCGGCGTCGTCCCGCCGCACCGTAAACGCGCATGGCACAGCGAACCATGTCCTCGCGCGCAGTCTCTTGGCGAAGCCCCGATTCAACGAGCCAAATTGCCGATTGCAGGTCATTTTCCTCGAGAGCGGCATTCGCTCCCCTAATCATGCAGTCGATGTACTTGGATTGCATAATGTGGCGCATGCGCGTAAAAAACGTGGGATTGCAACCGGTGGGAACATACAGCGGCCCCGCGTAGAGCTGCTCAACCTTAAGACAAAGCTCAACCAGGTGAGGGCCTCTCGCGCCCATACGGTTTCCCAGGATCTCGCGGCTCAGCTGGTCAAAGAGCCTTACATCGGTCTTAACGTAGTCGCCGTTGAGTCCGATGCATTCATTTTGGATGAGCACACACGACTTGCCATCCGGCGTCGGTCCCAAAGCCGACCGCAAGCGCGATATCGTCGAGTACAGGTTGTTGCGGGCGCTATTGAACTCGGCATGGGGCCACAACTCCATTGCCAGCGTCTCGCGGTCGACGAGCGCATCCATGCCCAGTGCAAGCCGCTCGGCAAGCGTCGCCGCCTTCTTGCGGCGCCACATTTTGTCCGTGATGGGAAACCCGTCGCGCTCGGCGCGAAACGCCCCAAACATGCGAATCTCGATATGGTCGATGGTATCAACGGCTTCAACCTCGCCAGCCTGGAACAGGCGCTCGCCCTCCCCTTCCAAATCGTCGCGCAGCGAGTACCGCGACAGCTCGCGCACGGGAAGCTTCTTGCGAATCCTGGTCGCCGGCTCGCCCAGACAATGCATGGCAAGGCGCGCAAAGAGCCGATACGATGGTTCCAGAATCCCCGCGCGATTCATGGACATCCAGGCCGCAAGATCGCTATCTCGCCCCGCGCAAGCCAAATGCAGCGCCACCATCCAGGCTTCTGCACCACCAACCTGCGTCTGGCTTATATCGAGCAACTCCGCTTCCTCGCGTACCGAAACCATCGAGGTGTTACGCAGATACGCCGCGCGCTCCAGCAGCAATGCGTTATCGCGCATGTACGCAATCGACTCCTCGGCAAGTTTGAGCACTTGGACCGCACGGAACTTTGCATTAACCGGCCGTCCCTCTGCCAGCGACTGCCAGCCTTCTAGCAACAGGCCAAACAGCTGAATCTGGTTGTCGCGCATGCGCACGGCAAAACGATCGAGCTCGTTGAACGCCGCGTCGTCGGTTACCGGCAGGCCGGAAAGGAGCCGCCGTGCCGCCAACACCATGCGCACCCAGATAGCCATCGCCTTAAGCCCACGCACGTCGAGCGCCTCCCGCACCACCGTCATCTCGTCGTCGCGCTCGTCGGTTCCCGTAAACGACCCGTCAAAGAGCTCCACCAGCATGCTATCGGCCCGTATAACAATCCCCGCGATGTCGAGCTCACAGTCGTAGGCCTTGCTCGTTTTGAGCTGCTGTAGAACGCCGCCGTCATCTCCCCGCTCGGTCAGGCAGCGCTTGACCTCGATATGCGCGGACAACATATCGAGTGCGGTATGGGATGTCTCGATTTCTGGCACGGCCAGGTTCGTAGGAAGCCCAAGCCCGTTGTCCCCATAGCAAACAGCCGTCAGTGTCTGGGCCACTCTCCATGAAACAGGGTCTATTTCGCAGGCCGCCCGTTCGCCCCCGCGCTCGATGACCGATGCCATATAGCGAGCGAGCTTTGTATTGGACACGCTGACCGCTGCCAAATACACGCCAAGCGCCTCGGCAGGCGTTGGCTCTGGAGCCGGATCCTCGGCATCGATCGTGCCCAGCGCTGCTCGGCAGATATCGGCCCCGTGCCCCGTCAGAGCCAGATCGACCCCATACTGCCCAGCAAGTTCAAGGACCGCATCACGGTCCAAAAAGGCGTCCGCCAGGCCCATCGCCGCATCGCATCGGCCCGCCTTAAGCAAAATCCGGGCCGCCCTCGGAACAAGTTCGGGGCGAACCTCGGCCACCAACTTACGCAAGCGCAAGCGTCCGTTATCCTCCGTGCCCAGACACGTAAAACTCCGCTCGGCGGGGTCCAAGCCAAAGATCGGGTAGTCGCGTACGAAGTAGGACTGGTCGACCATCGATAGTCTCACCCCGCAAGCCTCGAGTTCTGCGATATTGCCCTCGCCCATCAAAATCATGAGACATGCCACGCAAAACAGCGCATTATTGTCGAGCGAAGCCAGATCGACAAGTGCCGCGCCATATACGTTGACAATCTCGTTTTCGAGCAGACCGGCTACGTCGCCTTGGCCATACAGACCCGTCTGCAATGCCGAAACGAGCTCGGGCACGCCCTGCGTGAGCTGATAAAAGTCGAGCGATGTGCTGATCGAAAACGCCGATGCCCACGCCGAATACTCATAGGCATGCACCTTGAGCATCTGCGCATTGATCTTAACCGAATCGCCCAGCCCATGAATCAGTTGACGATTTGAAGGACGGCAGGAGATAAAGACCCCTACCCCCATAGCGCGCAGGCCGCGAATCCTGTCGATGAGGTCTTCGGTATCGTGCTGATCGAGGTTTGGCACATTATCAATCGCGATAAGGGAGTGCGGTTTGTCTTTGAGTTCTTCGGTAACCACCTCGAGCTGCATAAACACCTCGCGCCCAGTGGCGCGATCGGCCTCGATAATCCGCACGGGGCCTCGCGTCGGGTCGCATTTAACCTCATGGGTGTACTGCAGCAGCACCGAGGTCTTCCCAAACCCATCGGGCGCATAAAGAACCACGATGCCGGCCTTTCGGCCCTTGGCGATAAGCTCATTCATCAAGCGTTCGCGTCGCACCATATAGCCTCCGCCCAGCGGCATCAGTTCGAGGTCGTCTATACTGCTCAAATCATTTACCATGCCCGCTCCTCAACTCGACCGTATGGACACTGTAGCCGCAAGACCATACAAGCCGCGCTATGAATAGAGCGACCTTGTGTTTTAGGTTGTCTTTTGGTACGCAAGCGGCAAGTTTTTGTACAGCGAGGGCCGATTCTTATTAATCCCCCGACTAATCGGTCTTTAAGCAGGTAAATGAGCTTGTCAGCTTGTCCCATCTAAGCGGCAGTGTAACGCAAATGAACAAGGTTCAGCTATGTCATTCAACTCGCCTAGCACCCGCTACCGTCTACGACCTTTTAGTGGCATTTTTGCATAGAATCTGGTATGGAATGAATCAAGCTGTTGGGCATCCGGCATTCGTCAAGCTTGCGGCAAGATTTTGGTCAAGCGGGCGGAGAGGGATAACAAAAGGCTCTGTTAGACCAAGGTTGACATAAAAACGATGTCACCGCGAGGCGGT